>JAUYAB010000025.1 GCA_030693705.1 Ignavibacteria bacterium
ATATTTAAGATATACATAACCTGCATTGAAGAGGGAATGTTTCTCTACTTCTTTGTTGGTATTATATGTTTCAGCAAGTTTATTTAAATTATTTACCGCTTCTTCAAATCGTTTATCTTGTATTAAATATTGGTTCTTCAATTCAAGACTCACAGCATTTAATTCGTTGTTCTTATTTGCTTTGGTTTTTATCGTGTTATCAAGATAAGTAGCAGCGCCTTCTTTGCCGGACAATTTGTAACATTCATCTATTCTTATCAGCGCATAAGCGGATTTTGAATCGGTAGGATTTGCATTTATATAGCTATCGTATACAGCTATTGCTTCGTCAAATTTCCCTTCCGATTGTAAACCGTACGCTTTATCTAAATCCGACTTTGCTGAATTTATCGTGGATGAATTAGAAATGCCGTTTGGTCCTCTGACCATACCTTGTTCAGGATCAGGATTCGGGTCTGTTTGAAGCGCATTCGTATAGTCAATAGTTGATTGATAAGCATAAAACTCAGAACTGTTCGGTGGATAAGCTCCCCACCAATTTAATTGCGCCGTTACCGTACAACCATAATAAGCGCTCAGTTCATAACCGGTATTATTGCAAATACTATTGTACCCGCCGTAAGGAGAACTTCCCAAAAACAAATTACTCCAGTAAGAAGCCGTAATGCCGGTACCGGTGTTGTTTTTTATTTTATTATTCCCCCTTCCCCAATAATAACCATAAGCATTCCAGGGTACAAGTTTGGCTGAACTATAGTAGTAACAACTTAAAGCGCTCGATGGATGTCCGGTTATCGTATTACCGTAAAGGTACGGGCTTGAGTAATAACGACAACTTATTCCATAATATGCATTGCCGCTAATTGTATTGCTATAAATTTTGGGTGAAGCGTAATAAAGAGAAATCCCCTGGTAAGTATTGGATTGGATTGTGTTATAAGAAATTTCGTTAGATGGCGTTCCAACATTAGAAACATAAATGCCGGTTGCATTATTTGTAATAGTATTATACCGTATCATCGGGAGTGTATAACTACTTGTGATACCAGTTGTTGCATGTGATATATCGCAATATTCAATGCTTCCGCTTGAGCCGGAATTAAAAACTATTCCATTCCAAGTTCCACTGGTTCCGCTTCTATCAAACATAATGTGATTTGGGCTTGTGCCGGTGGCTGTAAGGGTTCCGTTAACCGTGAGTGAAGTGTTGTTGGCAAAAACAATATCTCCGTTAGAAGGTACAGTAACCGATACACCGCTATTTATTGTTGTGTTGCTAAGAACGTATGCCCACTCATTGCTTGCCCATGATGAATTCATAGCATTTGAAAACGACTGAAGATCAGGCACAAGTTTAGCGTAACAGTCTTGGTTTACGGTAACAGAACTATTCTCATAGACTTCTATAAAGACTTCTCCATAACCGATTCTACAATAACCGCTATCAGCCCAGCCAAATCCCCAACTATTTTTACAGAGCCAGTATTCACCGGCATCATCATAGCTTACTATTACTAAAGAGTGGCCACCTAAAAATGTAGCATTACTATCCTTGTGATAAACTGCTGTTGGTTGATTTTGAAAGAACAGACTAAAATCACTGTACATACCAATAGATGTTGAAACAGGTCCATTGGTTAAAGCATTTTTAATTTCGGTAATTCCTTCGATTGTATCATTATGCGTAAGGATTGTCCACTTTGCATTCTGATAATTTGGATACGCACCTACTTCAGAACTAATCTTGTTACTTTGAATATAATTAAGTGCTACATATGGTGAACCTCCATAAAGTGCACCAGGAACTTCCAACTCGTTCATATTTATTCCGTTATAACCAATCCTCGAACCATACAAAATTTGTAATTGCCCCTCGGCAACTCCGGTTGCTGCATGAACCCAGCAACTACCACCTTCTTGAAATTGTACATCACTCATTGCCCACTTCCAATTTGGGGCTGTTAATGTTTTTTGAAGTCTGCCTTTCTTTGACTTATAATCCTTGTACATACTATCCTGTTTAGCCTCCAGTATTGGTATTTTTGACGAATCCATAGGGACACCACACATTTTTATTACTTCTTCGTTTGTATAGAATGATTTCCCTCTGTTATTCTGCTGTGCAAGGAACTGCTCTGAAAAAAGAACAATGAACCCAATTACTATCATGAATGTTTTTGATAATTTTCTCATAACTAACTCCATTTTTTATATAAAGTTGATTGTAATTAATATTTTTTTTAATATGTTGCACATCGCAAACAAAAACGGCACACCGCCGGTTATAAACCGGTTGTGTTTGTTTACCAAAGACCCGTTCGTTTGCTTTTCTACTGGGCGGTGGTGGTGCAAACACCACTGCTCAGGCTTTTATTCCATATAAGACAATCAAAAGTTCATCAACTCCTTTCTCTACTTTTTTATTAATGTGGTTTCATCGGGTTCCAATTGTAATGATCCCCTTTATCAATCATTTGTATATTTCCCGTTTCAACTTCAACTACATGCACATTAAAATGGAGAATAACCCAGGGAGCGCTTTCCATAAAAAGTTTAGCATATGCAATGTATTTCCCATCTGGTGAAAATAAAGGATCATTCCAAAAAAAGTATGAGAACCCTCCCTCTTGTTCATAAAGAGAAATTTTTACCAGTCTTCGCTTAATTCCATTTTCAAGAACTGCTAGATGCTCAGTATGCGTACTGTCATTTGTCGTATCCGCTTCTATTATTACGATTTTTGAAAAGTCATTAGACCAACGCGCTCTTCGAAATATGTAACTCCCTTCTTCCACCAGCAAGTCTTTCATCGTTTTCGTTTTTGTACTGTAACTCCTTATCATTTTTAACCCATTCACTGAAGCCGAAAAGAGGATTTCCTCACTATTCGTATTAAAATCCATTATTACGGTACCGATATTTCCATACAAGCGTGTATCAATAATAAATTCATCAAATGAGTTGTCAATATTGGTTTTATATACTTTCCCACTGTCATCAACATATAAGTATGTCTGATTATCAAGGTAGAAAGCTGCAGGACTATGTCCAAGCGACCGGTCATTAGTTCCATCTACATTTATAATATGGGTTTCAGGCAAGTTTGGTATCATTCGATACTGATAGATTACCTTTTTACTGTCAGGTGTCCAGTTAGGTCCGTCTGAATGAATCAAATCGGATACTATCAATCCCACACATGTATCGTTTGCAGTATCGTAGAGATATAAATTTGCCACTCCGGAGGGTTGATCCCGTCTATAGGCAATATACTTTCCGTCAGGCGACCATGTGGGATTATAATCATCATCGTTCCAGTTTGCAACTGTAATATCTTTGATATTTGTTCCCGTTATATTGTTAAGATAGATATCCCAACCATGATGCCAGTCTCCATCAACTGTGGAAGAATCCCATTTTTCATAACATAGTGAAAATGCCATAATTCCTTTTTCAATTTGAAAATCTATCGTTGTGTCTTGTTGTAGGATAACATTCGATGTTTCAGAGAAAAGAATTTTAGGGCGCGTAGTTTCGGTGTTCGCAATTTGAATAGTATACATTCCGGAAGCGGGTTGTCCCATTCTCTCTTTCTTTAGTCCTTGATAGGAAAACACTCCGCCGGCAAGTTTTGCATTTGTCCCACCGCCAACAGTATAGATCATTTTCTTTACCTGCGTTTCACCTCGCGCTAACAACCGGTAAAAATAGACACCCGTGCTTACTTTCTTTCCAAACTCATCTCTACCGTCCCAGGTTACCCCGTGCATCCCGCCTGCTTGTTCTAAAGACTTAAATGATTTTACTGCCTGTCCGAGAATATTATAGATTGTTACACTGGCATTCGTTTCTTCGTTCAACTTATATGGAATATTTGTTTCTTCTGAGAAGGGATTGGGGTAGTTCTGCATCAATTCAAAACTTTGCGGTAAAGATGGGGTTTCATCTTTTAGATTTGTTATTACGCTCAGTTGGTAATTGCCGGAAGTATCTGTATTTGTAAAGTATTTTTTTGTTGAATCGCTCTGATCAATAAAAGTTATAGAAGCATACTTTACGGGAGTCGAGTCAGTAGTAGTAATATTTCCATTAACAGTAAAGGTTTGGCTGTATGTCTCACTTATAAGTAGTAGTATCAAGATGCTGAGGCAGAACAACTTTGATGCGGTTTGGGAAATTATATATAGTGCGCTTGTGTATGTTTTTTCACTAATATAACGGACTAAAGAAGAAGAAAAACCGGATAGTGGAAAATTTTTCATATAAGTTTCCTTTTTTTGCTCGGTTAAACACATTGCAAAAAAGCTAAGCTATAACAATAAAAACATCTTAGTTTATTTACGGGGGCAATATAATGGAACGAACAGATAAAAAACAGTAGGGAAATCCCTAATAATGAGTAGGGATATCCCTAAAAATGAGTAGGGAAATCCCTATTGCGAGTAGGGAAACCCCTACTACCAGTAGGGATATCCCTACTAATTCAGATCAGTTTTGTCATCAAAGTGCGTTTTAAGCTTAAAAAGGGTTAAAAAGTATCCTTTGCCGGTAGATAGAGCGGCTAAATAAAAAAAAGCCCGGCATCAGTTGTCGGGCTTGGACCATTTTGCCTCCCATTTCAGAGAAGGAGACTTTGGCGGGGGTTCTTTTGCTGTTTATCTCAACAGCATCATTTTCTTTGTTATCATCGTACTTGCATTAGATATCCGGTAGATATAAAGTCCGCTAGCAAATTCACTTGCATCAAATGCTACAGTGTATTTACCCGGAGCGTAGTTTGCGTTGATCAACGTTTTTACTTCTTCTCCAAGAGTGTTATAGATAACTAATTTTATAACTTCTTGTTTTACAACCGTAAACTGAATTGTTGTAGTCGGGTTAAAAGGATTAGGATAATTCTGACTTAACGAAAATTCTGTCGGGATTTCTTTACTCTCTTCAACGCCTGTTGCGCTGTTGTTTACTTTGAATTTACCGGTACCAGAATAATAAGAGAGATTTCCGGTTGCATCTTTTGAACGGACTTTCCAGAAGTAATCTTTTCCATTTTCCAAACCATTAACTTGAACATTGGCGTTAGTTGAACTAAATGATTTTGCATCTTGGAAATCGGCATTATCCGCTACTTGAACTTCATACGTAGATATTGCAGTTGTCGCTGTCGGCAAATACCAGTATAATTGAGGCGCTTCGGTATTTACGGTAACATCGTTTGCCGGAGAACCGGTTATCGGCTGTACAACACAATTATTAGCTGCCATCGTAAACAATGCAGTTGATGACCAGGCTGATTTTGCTGAACCATTCGTTGATCTTACTCTCCAGGCATATTGAACTCCACTAACTAAAGCACCCGGCAGTGTAAAGGAAGTTGTGGATGAAGTTGCAAATACATTATCTGCAGGCAATTCTTCACTTGCCGCTGCACATTGAATTTCATAAGTCAATCCCGATACGGATGAAGACAAATACCAATTGAGTGTTGGCAGACTATTGTACTCTGTTGCATTTCCGATAGGCCAAGAAGCTGTTGGAACAACCGGTCCATTATCAGCATTGGCTGCCGTTGTAAATAATGCGGTTGATGACCAGGTTGATTTTGCTGAACCATTCGTTGATCTTACTCTCCAAGCATATTGAATTCCATTAACTAATGCATACGGCATTGTAAATGACAATGAGGAGGAAGTTGCATACACATTATCAGCAGGCCATTCATCACTTGCCGCAACACATTGAATTTCGTAGGTTAGTCCTACTGTGGATGAACCCAAATACCAATTTAATGCAGGCTGGTTGGTGTACACTGTTGCATTTCCTATTGGCCATGAGGTAGTAGGAACAACCGGTAATCCGGATGTATGGGCAACCATTGTAAATAATGCGGTTGATGACCAGGCTGATTTTGCTGAACCATTTGTTGATCTTACTCTCCATGCATATTGAACTCCATCGGCCAAAACATTCGGCATTGTAAATGACAATGAAGAAGAGGTTGCATATACATTGTCTGCAGGCCATTCTTCACTTGCTGCTACACATTGGATTTCATATGATAAACCAGGCGAGTAAGAGGCAAGATACCAATTTAGTGTCGGCATATTATTATACTCAGTTGCATTTCCAATCGGCCATGAGGCTGTTGGAACAACCGGTGCGACGGATGCATTAGCAACCATCGTAAATAGCGCGGTTGATGACCAGGTTGACTTTGCTGAACCATTCGTTGATCTTACTCTCCAAGCGTATTGAACTCCATTAACCAATGCATTCGGCATCGTAAATGACAGCGATGAGGAAGTTGCATACACATTATCAGCAGGCCATTCTTCACTTGCTGCTATACATTGAATTTCATAGGTTAATCCTACAGTAGATGAACCCAAATACCAATTTAATGCAGGCGGATTATTATACTGTGTTGCATTTTCAACCGGCCATGATGGTGTTGGTACAACAAGATTTGATCCGGTATCGCCGTTGTCGCCACCATTTGTTTGACCAATTGTGAGAAGGACGTTCGAACTATTATTAGCTGAATTCTGATCAGTTGGAATACTATTTAACAGAGCTGCGGTATTCGTTATTTTTCTGTCTCCCGGAATGTTGCCGTTAAATAAGTTCAAGTTAAACTGACCTGAACCGCTCATCGATTTTACTATAACCTGACCGGTAATTAATCCAGCCGGATAATCTAAATGAGCCAGCGGTGCAAGTACTGAGCCCAGAATGTTAATACCCGTTACTGTAAGGTTTGTCGCCTGGAAGAAGTTATACAACACTTTGTTTTTAGAAACACCATTGATAATTAAACCGCCTTTCCATGTAACGTTGCTTCCGGAAATATTAACAATTACTACTGATCCGTTTGGAGCTGTAATATCAACTGTATGCGCGTTTCCAAGGTCTGAACCGGTTATGCTGAATACGTTCAGAAAAGCGTCTGTACCGGTTAAGGTGAGGGTTCCCCATTGCATTGTTGTTGTGCCATTTACTGTATAGATTGATAGTGTGGCAGATAAATTCTGTAAGTATGATGTAGCTGCCGCAAAATCAATTACGTTAGCATCTTTACGGAGCGTTCCGTCGGTAATCGTAACCGCATCTATCGGTAGATTGGTAGTATTTCCATATACAACATTTCCACCATGGATAGATCCGCTATTGTAAGTGAGATTATTACCAACGATTAAAACATCGCCGCTTCCTGATGGAAGCAAATCAGCAACTGAATAATGGGTTAGGTCTGCATTGTTACCAACCGCTATTTTACCTTCCGTATCTGCGGATGGCTGCAATAAATCTTGAAGTACAAATAAATTGTACCCTGTTGCTGCGCCGAAATTAATTGATGACGAATTGAAAACAGTACAATCAACTAATGTAGAAATGCTTAGTGTTGCATTTTCGTTCGCTGCTAAAGAACCAACACTCCATTCTCCGGCAACTTGATTATATGTTCCCTGAGACGCTGTTGCAGAAATGTAATTTAATCCAGCCGGTAATAAATCACCAACTACGATACCTGTTGATGAACCGGGTCCTAAATTTGTTACCTTTATTGAGAAGGTTACATTATCTCCGCAATTCGGGTTAGAGTTACTGGCAAATTTTTCAACTTTAATGTCTGCATCGGATTGTGGTATTTGATAAATACCGGCATCCCAGGTGTTATCTGTTTCACCTGCGATTAGTGTTGTACAGATAGATTTACCTGTTGTAATATTTGCATCCGAATCGGTTGCATCATTTCCACCTTGATCTGCCGGGGAGAATGTATAGCCTGACGGAAGTACAAATTCAACATAATAATCACCGGGTAATAGATTTGCAAAATGGTAAACACCAGTAGCATCTGTTGTGGTTGTACTTTGTAATACATTATCACATGAGTATAGTTTAATTGTTACGTTAGCTACGCCAACTTCGCCAGCGTCCTGGATACCATTATGGTTTGCATCATTCCATACTTTATTGCCAAGGTTGGCAGGTGGTACCGGAGTAACATACATCCCCGCATCCACTGTTAAATTGTTTTCTCCGGAAGCTAAAGTGATACAAGCTGTTTTCCCGGTTGCATCCGGATTTGAATCCATTGAAGTGTTTCCGCCTTGCAATGAAGGACTTACCGTGTAACCACCTGGAACAACAAATTTCACATAATAATCACCGGCGTTTAAATTGCTGAATAAATAAGCGCCGCTTGAGTTAGTTGTTGTGGAAGTTACTAGACTGTTATCGCTACATTTATGAAGTTCAACATTTACATTGGCTATTCCAAATTCACCTGCATCTTGAATTCCATTATAATTTATATCGTTCCATACGAAATCACCAATGCTTCCAACCGCCGGGGGTATTTGGTACATTCCCGCATCCCACGTGTTATCTGTTTCACCTGAAGTTAATGTGGCGCATATTGTTTTTCCTGTAGTAGTATTAGCGTCCGAATCAGTTGCATCATTTCCGCTTTGATCGACCGGAGAAAATGTGTATCCTGATGGAAGTAAAAATTTCACATAGTAATCACCAGGTAATAGGTTTGTGAAATGGTAAACACCACCGGCATCTGTGGTGGTTGTACTTTTTAATACATTATCGCATGAGTATAATTTGACTATTACATTCGAGATACCGGCTTCGCCTGCGTCTTGTATTCCGTTATAGTTTGCATCATTCCAGACTTTATCGCCAAGAGAACCATTTTGTATAATGATGGGACAAGTAAGATAATTGTCGTTTGCCGTTCCATTATCAAAATTTTCATTAATTGCTGTTGCGGCGTCATTCAAATCGCTAAGCGAAAATCCGGTATTCGCTCCGCCAAGAGCGTTATTAACAAGTGACAAAAGCTGACTTACCGTTTTGCCTGAAAATATACCGGAAACAATTATCAGATCACTTAAATTGGTTGTGTTAGAACCAATGGAACCGTTTAAATCGAAAAAAACATTCATTGTTAATGCAGCCGCTTGCCCTGCAAAAACTGAAATGTGACTATCTGTGGGATCAACATAACTTTGAGTTAATGCTAATGGGTCGCTGCCTTGTGGGAGAAAATTTTTGACTGCTTGTGCAGAAGTTAAAGTTATTGTTTTTGATCCCGAACCGATAATTAATCCAGCGGGGAAAACTTGATTGAAATACTGGTCTCTAATTCCACCGGGTGTACTGTTGGAGGGACCTCCCCAGCCGCCTTGTGTAAAGGTCATAAATCCATTTAAATTACAATTATTGTTCGGTTGAGGAATTCCGGTTGTTGTTAAAACAATCAGACTGAGTAATGTTACAAGAATATTTTTTTTCATGATACACCTTTGAAAATAGTTTAATTTTAGTGAATCACGACATACGACTTTCATACCAAAGACGGAAATCTCGTTTTTATGGAAATTTCAAAGAAATTGGAGAAAGACAAAGAATGTCTTCTGTTTTATAATGAGATTTTAGTAGATAATGAAACTATTACCTGAGGCAAAAATTTAGTAATTGGGTTAACTTTACCAACCGGGTTCGTTTAAACAATGTGGTATTTGAAAGAAAAATCGTTTTATCTGCGAGAAACAAACGCCCCCCGTTTATCTTGAATTAAAAATTGAACGGACAAAAACAAAAATCCCGGCTTTTACACCGGGCTTTTTGTAACTACATAACATGAGCACTAATATCGGTTTATCTGTCTTTACCAAACGCTGAATCATCAACATAACCGATAACTCCCATTTCGGGCATATCCAGACCGTCGATTTCATCTTTCGCCTCAACACGTATTCCAAAGATTTTGTGTTGGAGTTTGAAAAATCCATACATTGCACCGAAGACAAAGATTATCGCAGCAGCAGAACCAATTAGTTGGGCAACTAACTGACTGCCATCACCATAAAATAATCCTTTTACTGTTCCGGGAACGCCATTCCAGCCGTCGCCGTAAGTTCCGTCGGCAAAGAGTCCGAGGGCAATTATTCCCCAAAAACCATTTATCCCGTGAACAGCAATCGCACCAACCGGATCATCAATTTTAAGTTTTTGATCGATAAAAAATACAGCAAGGATAACCAAAACCCCGGCTACTGCACCAATTAAAAACGCTGCCCAAGAGGGAACAAAAGCGCATGGAGCAGTGATAGCTACTAATCCTGCAAGTAATCCGTTTGCCATCATACTCGGATCGGGTTTGCCGAATTTCCACATCATATAAAATGTTGCAAATAATGCCCCGGCGCCTGAAGCTATTAAAGTATTCACAGCCACAACACTGATTCGTAAATCATTACCTGATAAAGTAGAGCCTGGATTAAATCCGAACCATCCGAAAGCTAAAATAAATGTACCGATAATTGCCATCGGGATATTATGTCCAGGGATAGCGTTTACAGAACCGTCTTTTCCATATTTTCCAATTCGTGGACCAATTACAATTGCACCGGCTAACGCTGCAATTCCACCCACCATATGAACAACAGAGGAACCGGCGAAGTCTACATGCCCATGTCCTAATCCAAAGTTGACTCCAAGTGTTGCCAACCAACCGCCACCCCACACCCAATTTCCATAAATAGGATAAACGAACATGGAAATAAAGAAAGCGTAGAAGATGAACGAACTAAATTTCCAGCGTTCTGCCATCGCTCCGGTTGGGATTGTTGCGGTGGTATCCATAAATACCATTTGGAATAAGAATAATGTGAAAACGCCGACATCGTAAACATGGTTTAGGAAGAATCCTGAAGTTCCGAATAATCCGAATGATTTACCAAACAAAGTGATAGCTACTTCACTTGTTAATCCGGGAGTTCCGCCAAGAGCGGCAACAGCGCCAACACCTCCGAACATTATCGCAAATCCGGAAATCCAAAAACCAATTAGTCCGATCGCATAAACAAGGAAGTTCATTCCCATAGTATGCGCAACGTTTTTGGCCTGGGTAAAACCGGTTTCAACCATTGCAAATCCGGCTTGCATAAACATTACCAGAAATGCTGTGATAAGTGTCCACACAATGTTTGTTGCAATTTTATTATGCCCGACCGCTTCGCCAATTTCGGTAAGAGTCGGTTCACCCGGTTTAACTGCCGGTACATCTTTAATTGTTCCTGTTTTTACTCCGGTTGGATCAGCTTGCGCGTATAAATTAATAGGCGCAAGAGATGTTAGTAGAACAAAGAACATCACTAAAGCTAATAAGCTATTTTTTATCTTCATCATAATTATTTCTCCTTGTTTTTATTTAAAGGAATCCGCAACTAATGCATTTAGAGAAACAACGGTAGGGTTATTAACTCTGTGCCTTAGTTGGTGCAAATGATTTCTTGATCATTTGCTGATTCCGCTTAAGACTTTAATTAATTTAATAAACCAGACTCATACCAAATACCATGTAAGTTTTGTCTTGTGTTGGATTGTTAATGTAAGAGACATTCAATGGCAATGAAAATTTATCTGAAAGAGCAACCGTTTTAGAAGCAGTGACACTGAGATTTATGATTCCTCCATCAGCAGTTGCGTAATAAGCGCTTTTGCTTGGAACAATTCCGGTTGTCAGCGTTAGCGTTGCATCATCAATAGTGAAAGGATAAGATGCTTGAATGTAAACCGAGTTATCCGGATCGTTTGAGAGGTTACTATAGATTGAAAGCGAAATAGGGAATTTTGCGGCGCCTGAGTAACTTAATCCGCCTTCTAATGTATGTGCCGCAACGGGATTACTGTCGGTCGGTTTGTAATAACCAAAAGGAATTCCTACAGATGGTAAGTAATAATCAGTAAAGATCGCTGAAAACGATCCGGCGCTTTCTGTAGAGAATGTGTAGGACGCATACAAATCATTTTCGGAGTACGTTGTTCCTGAAGTTGGAAAGGCGTAGGATGCCCAAGCTCCAACGGTTAAACCGCCAACAGTATAAGACAAACTTGGCTGAAATGCCGGGGCGTCGCCAAAATCCAAACCTCTCCAGAGGTATCGGCTGTAAATATCAGTTCCGAATTTAAGCTGCGCGAAAGAACTGAAACTATATAAGAGAATGATCGAAAGTAATAATATATTTTTTTTCATTTTGTTTTTCCAATTATTGTTAGTAAAAATTATAAAGCAGTTGTGCCTGATTCTTCTGTTCGTATTCTGATTGTTTCTTCAACGTTCATAACGAAAATTTTTCCATCGCCAACTTGTCCGGTTTTGGCAGTATTGATTACAATCGAGATGGCTGATTCCAGTTTATCATCGTCGCAGACCAATTCCAATTTAAGTTTCGGTACAAATTCGATATTGTACTCCGATCCGCGATAGATTTCTTTATGACCTTTTTGTCTGCCGTATCCACGAACTTCACTTACGGTAAGCCCGTTAAATCCAGCTTCTTGTAGAGCGCTGTGAACCTCATCTAATTTATGAGGTCTGATGATTGCTTCTATTTTTTTCATTAGGATTCCTCTTTGATTATTTACTTATTAAGTTTATTTCGATGTTTATCCTTATTAACTAAGGTTTTTCTGAGCTCAAATTAATCTTTAGTAAGTTTAAAATCAAGAAAAACATTATTTAATTATGTCCAAGTTGCAATTATCCTTAATTTGTTTAATTATTTATTCACGGGAAGTCATTCTCTATTTAATTTTTCTTATTCTATTCGTTAGATTTGCTACATGACAACAAAAAATTTTGGTATATGATTTCAGAAAAAATTAAATTGGCTGGAGTAGTCGGCGCCGGCGGTGCTGGATTTCCAACCCATATTAAAGCAAACTCAAAGGTTGAATTTGTTTTGGCTAACGGAGCCGAGTGCGAACCGCTTATTCATAAAGATTATGAATTGATGCTTCACTTTTCAGCAGAAATAATTCGCGGGATGAAACTTTTAATCGAAAGTACCTCTGCAAAAAAAGGTTACTTCGGAATAAAAGAAAAAAATGCCGCTGCGATTGAGCTAATTCAAAATGAAATTAAAGATAGTTCGATCGAGATGACTCAGCTTGGCGATTTTTATCCTGCCGGAGATGAATATGAATTGGTATATGCTGCAACAAAAAGATTGATTCCACCTGCAGGACTTCCGCTAAATGTTGGGTGTGTTGTGAATAATGTTGAATCACTCTACAACATTTCAAAAGCGAATGAAGGAATTCCCGTTACCGAAAAATTTGTATGTATTGCCGGAGCCGTTAAGCATCCATCTACATTTTTTGCGCCTATCGGTACAACGTTTCGTGAATTGATAAAACATGCCGGAGGAACCACCGCGAACGATTTCGCCGTCTATGTCGGCGGAGTAATGATGGGAAAATTAACTTTTGATCTTGATGAAGTAGTAACCAAAACAACTGCAGGATTAATAATTCTTCCAAAGAATCATTATCTCATTAAAAGGAAAAATCAACCGGAAGAAAATTTTGCACGCATCGGAAAATCTGCTTGCGACCAATGCAGTTACTGCACGGAGTTTTGTCCCCGCTATTTACTTGGTTATGATGTGCAGCCGCACAAAGTAATGAGATCGCTACAATTTACAAAAACCGGCGCGGAAGTATGGAATCAAATGGCGGAACTTTGCTGCGCTTGCGGATTGTGTACGCTTTATTCTTGTCCCGAAGATTTGTTTCCGAAGGAAGCTTGCGATAATTCTAAAAAAGAAATGAGACTGCAAGGAACAAAATTTACTCAGACAAAACCGGTAAAAGTTCACCCGATGAAAGATGGAAGACATGTTCAGCTAAAACAATTGATGCAGAAACTTCAGCTAAAAGATTACGATGTGCATACTCCGTTCAATCCGAACAAACTTGAAACTGAACAAGTAAAAATTTTGTTAAAGCAGCATGTAGGAGAAAAAGCTGAACCGGTTGTTGCAACAGGAGATCGTGTGAAAAAAGATCAACTGGTTGCAAGAGTGCCGGAAGGAAAACTCGGTGCAAATATTCACGCATCAATTACAGGTATGGTTACGCACGTAACTGATGAATATATTAAAATAAGTTGTTAAACTGAAGACTGAGAACTGAAAACTATGATACACATGAACTCACTCGGATTAATTGAAATGAGCAGTATTGCCGCCGGTATGCAAGCCGCCGATATTATGCTTAAAACTTCTCACGTTGAATTAATATTATCCCGCACGATCTGTTCAGGAAAATATATGACCTTGATCGGTGGTGAAGTAGCTGCTGTTTCAGCCGCTGTTGAAGCGGCTATAGAAACTGTTGGATTTGGAGTAATAGATCATTTTGTTATTCCGAATGTACACCGCGATATTTTCCCGGCAATTTCGGGACATACGAATGTACAGCTTTTAGAAGCGCTTGGAATTGTAGAATCGTTTTCTGTTGCCTCTTTAATTGAAGCTGCAGATGCGGCGGTAAAATCAGCAAATGTAAAATTGATTGAAGTAAGACTTGCAATGGCTCTCGGCGGAAAAGCATTTTTTACTTGCACGGGAGAAGTTGCCGCAGTAACCGCAGCAGTTGATGCAGGTGCGAAAGTAGTCTCTGAAAGAGGATTACTTGTAAACAAAGTTGTTATTGCACAACCAAGACAAGAATTATTAAGCGAAATGATCTGAGAAAGGTCATTGGTCAGAAGTCAATGGTCAATAGCCAAAATTGAAATGACTAATGACAACTGACCAATGACTTTTTACCATTGAAATTGTAATTTTATTAAGATTAACAAAAACGAAGAATGAATAAACCTGAACTTATGGCTCCCGCCGGTGATTGGACTATGTTGCGAGCCGCCGTTCATAACGGCGCGAATGCTATTTACTTCGGTATTGATAAATTGAACATGCGGGCTAAAGCAAAAAACTTTATCCTTGATGAATTAATTGAAATTGTTTCTTTCTGTAAAGAACACAACGTAAAAACTTACATTACGTTAAACACCATTTTATTTGAAGAAGAACTTGAAGAGCTTGATGAGATAATTCCTGCTGTTAAAAATGCCGGGGTTGATATGGTAATCTGCTGGGACTTTGGAATTATTGAAAAATGTAATCAATACGAAATGCCTTTTGCGGTTTCTACTCAAGCCTCTATTTCCAATTCCTCATCCGCAAAAACTTTTGAAAGACTCGGCGCAAAAAGAATTGTACTTGCCCGCGAATGTTCTCTTGAAGAAATAAAAAAGATTAGAGCAAATACCGATCTTGAAATTGAAGCGTTTGTGCACGGAGCAATGTGTGTTGCCGTTAGCGGAAGATGTTTTATGAGTCACGAGATTTTTAGACAAAGCGCAAACCGGGGCGAATGCGTTCAGCCTTGCCGACGGGAATATGAAATTTACGACGGGACAAAAGATGCTTCGCTACTTCTCGGTGAAGATTACGTGATGTCCGCCAAAGACCTTTGCACAATTGAATTCTTAGATAAGCTGATCGAATCGGGAATAAATTCTTTTAAAATAGAAGGACGGAAAAGAAGTCCCGAATATGTTGCCAAAGTAGTTTCCGTTTACCGTCAGGCAATCGATCTTTATTTTGAAAAGAAACTAACCGATGAAGTAAAGCAAAAATTCTTAACCGAACTAACTTCCGTTTACAACCGTGGTTTTTCTTCCGGATTTTATTTTGATAAACCTGATGGAAAAGACATTATCAACGTTCACGGAAGTGTTGCGACAACAAGAAAAGAATATGTTGGAAAAGTTTTAAACTATTATAAAACTCCACAGATAGTTCACGTAGCGATAGAAACCGGTAATTTGAAGGTCGGGGACAACGTTCTGTTTATTGGAGAAAGCACGGGAGTGATTGAATCAACCGTTGTAAAAATCTTAAATGAAGAAGTTGAAGTAAACGAAGCGCAGAAAGGCGATAAAGTTACTTTCAATTGTGCATCGTTGGTAAGAACCCGCGATAAAGTTTACCTGATTAAGAATGTTTTGCCAAGCTAAATAGAGTTCGTTTACTTCCACCCTTGTCAAATTGAAGGTCGAGACATTCATCTCGACCTTCATAAACGCTCTCCTATTTAAGTAAAATCATTTTCTTGCTTTGAATGAAACTTCCTGTTTTTAATGTGTAGAAATATACGCCGGAGGCGTATCCGCCTTTGGAGGAAATTCCGCTTGAAAGATGTGATGCATCAAAATTAACCGAATACGTTCCAATTTGTTGTTCACCGTTAACAAGCGTTGTTACTTCTTTTCCCAACATATCATAGACCTTTAGAGTTACAAAACTGTTGGTGGAAAGTTGGTAGTTGATTTTTGTTGCAGGATTAAACGGATTGGGATAGTTCTGTAAAAGTAAATAAGATTGATTATTCAACGTAACCGGATTATTATCTTTTACAGAAGTAGGAACAGAGATAGTTGATAAAATCGAACCATTCGCCCCTCCGAACCAGACATTATTACCTTTTGCAGCAACAGCATTCAAATCACCGTTGAAATGAGCCGGTACTCTTCCCCACGTTGATCCTCCATCGGTCGTTCGATAAAGAACTCCAGAGCCGCCAACCACCCAGCAATTTGATGTGTCGGAACAAGCTGCAGCAACCATATATCCGCCGGACATATTTGAATTTGTCCAAGTAATTCCTCCGTCTGTTGTTTTGGCTACGCTATTGTTGCCAACCGCCCACCCTATTTTATTATTTGCAAATGCAAAGGATGCCTGTGGCAGTGTAAATGTAGCGTTTGTTTGCCAGGTAATTCCACCATCAGTTGTGTAGTTTTTTTGATATGAATCTTTAAACCCTCTATTTCTATCCATGAAATAAATCTTGTTTCCTCCGGCATATTGTACGCCGCCAAGAGACAATGTCCAGGTTGTTCCTCCGTCGGTTGAGAGGAATGTGCGGTCACTTCCTACAGTCCATCCATAAAGTGAATCAACAAAAAAAACGTCATACATGTGATCTCCATACGAACTTGCAATAACACCTGTCCAAGAGTTTCCTCCGTCAGTTGTTTTATATACACCGCCGCCATCACCCGAAACCCAGCCGTAATTTTCATTAATGAAATATATTGCATACGGTTTGAAAAGAGTATTTGAAGTAATTGTCCAGGTCATTCCACCATTTGTGGTTTTACCGTAAAAACTACCTGCGTTATCAAAAGCTACTACCCATCCAAGATTCTCGTTCAGAAAGAAAATATCTTTAACAGTATTTAATTTGTCTGAGGATATTCTACTCCAATTAATAGCACCGTCTGTGGTTTTGCATATCCCCCCTTTTCTGCCAAAAGCCAATCCGTCATTTTCTGAAAAAAACCAGAAGCAGGTTGCTCCAATTTGGGGACTTGTCGTATATGGTTTAGTCCATGTAGCGCCTCCGTCTGTGGTTTTATAAACACTTGCAGAACTTGTTGCAGCGTCGCGATAAAGAAAACCGACATTTTCATTAGCAAAAAATATATCTGTATAATTAGCTGAGCTTGAGGGACTTGTTTGGGCTGTCCAGGTATTTCCTCCATCAGTTGTTTTAGCAATTGAATTTGACGCACCGGCGCAATATCCAAGAGTAGCAGATAAAAATTGAACAGAAGCGATATCAGAAACATTCGACGTAACACTACTCCATGTTTCACCACCGTCGGTTGTTTTCTTAATTATTCCTCCAGCTCCAAACACAAAGCCGGCAAGGTCTGAAGTAAAATAAACTACATTTAGTTGAGTGCTTACTCCGCCGGTTTTATTCGCCCAGGTTGTTCCTCCGTCGGTTGTCTTCGCTATCTTGCCGTCGGCAGCAACTGTCCAGCCAAGATTGTTATTTCTGAAAAATACCGAACGTAACGAAGTAAGTGAAGAACTTGAGTATTTAGTCCACGTTTTTCCACCATCGGTTGTCTTAAAAGCCAATCCCGTAGCAGAAACACTTCCAACAATCCATCCTTCTTGGTCGTTAAGAAAGAAGATTTTTTGGAAGACCCACCCTGAAGCGGTGGATAGATCGGTTGAGCTCCAGGTAGAACCGGCATCCGTTGTCTTCAAAACTATTCCGCCATTTGTAACGGCAAAACCGGTAGTTGAGTTAAGGAATACGACACTGTTGTAATCGTTTCCGTTGGGGTGAGGATTTTGCCAATAGAAATTCTGTTGGCAGTAGTTTGATGTAGCGAACAAGAACAATGACAAAAAGAACCAAGAACATTTTTTCATAATATTCTCCAGGTTTTTATAGCTATTAACTAAGTGAATTTTTATTTCGCTAAAACTAAAATTTTTGTGTTTGCTTAGAACAATAAATCTGAATTCAAGATTATCAAATCGTCCGTTGTACTTTTTAAAATAACTCTGAACTCTCAGAATTAAACATACCGCTTGCTAATAAAAACAGCAATAAGACGAATGCCGTATTTTGAAAGGAGGATTATTTAAAAATTAGAACTGTGCTCAAATAATTTTATGCTGGATCGCTTTTTTTACCGCCGTCATTTTGTTGTGCACTTGCAGTTTCCGGTAGATATTTTCGATGTGTTTTCTTACGGTGAAAGGTGAGATAAAAAGTGCGTCGGAAATCTCAAGATAGTCTAACCCCAGGCTTAGTTTGTTTAAAACTTCCGTTTCTCTTTTGGTAAGATAAAATTCTTCGCTGCTTTCTTCTTGAATTAACTTATCCGGATTTCTCAACAACCGTAAAGATTTAGCGGCAATTGCGGGAGACATCGGTGCGCCTCCTTCCATAACTTCTTTAATGCCTTCACAGATTTTATCAGGTCTCTCGTCTTTCAATAAATAGCCCATCGCTCCGGCTTGTATTGACCGAAAAATTTTATCTTCATCATCAAAAACCGTAAGCATGATAATTTTTATCTGTGGATACAATCGGGTTACTTGCTGTGTAGCTTCTATGCCGTCCATTTCCGGCATTTCGATATCCATTAAAATGGTATCAACCGAAGAATCAATATTTAATTTTTTTAAGAGGTCGGCTCCGTTAACAGCACGGTATTTAAACTCAAGGTCATCGGGAAACAAACCCAATTTCTCGCGGATTGAGTTGGCAAGTAAATTATTATCTTCAGCGGTTGCTACTTTTATTTTCATAGTGAAATTTATCGTGAATCACCTTAGTAAAAAATAAGGCAGATGTCTTATTTTGTCTTTATCATACACTCAATAGTGGTTCCGTTCTCATTGGTTTGTATCGAAAAACCGCCCCCGGCTTCTTTACAACGAAGTTCCATATTTGTTAATCCATTTCCCCGCTCGCAATTTTGCAGATCAAATCCTCTCCCGTCATCTTTTATTTTCATAAGAAATCCATCCCCTTGTTCCTCAAAAGTAACAACTATTTTTTTTGCTTTTGCGTGTTTGATGCTATTCTGCACAGCTTCCTGAACTATCCGGTACAAGTTTAGCAGTTGTGCGGAAGTCAGATGAGTGGTTCCGTCAAGATTGCTGTGAATCTGCAAATTCAGATTATCCATCTGGTTATTAAGCCGGTGTTTTAGATCGCTTAGCTTTAAAATTAATTGATGCAAAGTAGAATCTTCTTCCTTCATAGCCCAGATAGTATTCCGCAATTCATTAAGCGTTTCTCTGCTGAACGAGCACAAGCCGGTCAATTTTTCAAGAACCTTATCCTCTTTTGCTCCATAAGTAACATTATCAAGCGAACTAATTATAAAAGTTAAATGTGAACCAATATTATCATGCAGTTCCCGCGCTATCCTTAATTTTTCTTCAGTTGCTTTGCGCTCAAGTTCGGCTTTGTTAAGCTGATTCTTAAGTTCCAATTCTCTTTTTATTCTTTCCCGTTTCTGTTTTTGATGAAAATAAATTCCGAACGCGATGAACGTAAGTGTTACCACAAAACCGAGTAAAATTAAAAGCTGGTTGGACTTTCTTTGAAGCTCCAAATTGCTTTCAGAAATTTTATGGTCTTTCTTCTCGGTATCAAACTTTATTTCAAGTTCGGCGATTTTGGAGTTAGTTTCAAAATTTAAAACCGAATCTTTTAAAGCTGATAACTTTTTTTGATTCAGAAAAGCATTTCGAAAATCTTTTTTCATTTCATAACAAGCAGTTAATGCTTCCAAACAATAACGAACAAGATAGTTGTGCTCGCTTGCAACGGGGGAAATGATGGCGCGGGAATATTTTGTTATTGCAGAATCAATATCTCCTTTTTGAAAATAAGTATCTCCCCAGCGAATCAAATTATCCAACCTGCCGTATTCAGCTTTCTCTTTGTTTCTGTATTCATCTGACTGTCGAAGGAGTTTGAACGCTTCGCTAAAGTTTCCCCTCATCGCTTCAATTCCCGATAAATCGTTTAAACAGTAGGGAATTCCCTCTGCATCATTTACTTCAATTTTTAACTTAAGCGCTTTTCGATAATAAAAAGCTGCGCTGTCAAAATTGTTGTTCATCTCATGCAAGACACCAAAATTATTGTACATAGAAGATAGCTCAAACTTATAATCATGAACTTCGGCAATGCTAATTCCGGTCCGCATATATTCCATAGCTTTTTTCAGATTTCTTCTTTTAATCTGATATCCAAATTCAGAGTAAGCCAAAGCTAATTCTTTATCCAAACCCAATTGTTCAAACAAGGTAATTGCCTTTAGAAATATTTCGGCGCTTTCTTCATACTTTCCGTTTAGATACGTTACGATTCCTAAATTAAAAAGCGCCGTTGCCTCTCCCTTCTTGTATTTGATGGAACGAGCATCTTCAATATTTTTCTCAAACAGTTTAATTGATTCTTGAAGATTAGATACAACAAAACTGCGTTGCCGACTGTTGATTGAATCTATTCTCTCTTTATCACCGCTTCCAAAGGTTTGGAATTGAGCTATAAAAATTATTAACAGTAGCGCTGTTTTCAAATGATTCCTGTTCAAGGATTAAATTCTTTAGATTTTGAAATAAACTCTTTACTTTTGCTTTATAAAATAGCGATACTTTGCTTTTTGCCAAATAAATTTGAACATCATTTTTACAGATAACACTTTAAACTTTTTATGGAAGAATTAGATTTCAAACCCTATAAATCAAAAGAGAGTTTTCGATCCAACTATAAGCTGCATGATTTAGCCGAAGTTGTCGGAAAAAATTTACTTGTGCAATGGGGAATTGATTTTAAACCTTTCGGCGAAGATAACCGCTTTACCCGCGTTTGGGAAAAAGGAACAGACAAACCGGATGTGCTTATTTCTTTTCAAGGAAAAGAAGCGTTGCTCGATTGGAAAGGAAAGCATTCAGATAAATGGTTAATGAATAAACGGGCGGCAGTATCCTATCAAAAGTGGGGGAAGAAATTTTCAATTCCCGTTTTTATCTGCTACGTAATTTTTTCAAGCGATAATGTTATGCAAGAAGTCCGCTTTGTAAATTTAGCGTTCCACAAATACGAAGATGCCAAAGAAAAAGCCTGGGATAAAAATGAAGTAGTAGTACTTATTGAAGAACCGCCGTTGTTTACGAAAGCTAATCTGTTGAAATACTGGAAGTGAAATTCCAAAACACAAATTCCAGTTTATATTTTAATTGCTGCTTGTTTGGAATTTGTTAATTGATTACTGGAATTTCAAAGAGATTCCCGCTTCCCAAAATCATTTCCGGATCAAATACTTTTTTCAATTCGATCATTTCATTAATTGCTTCTTCTCCATACATCAGCAACAAATACTCGTGCTTGATTTTTCCGATTCCATGTTCGGCAGAAACTGTTCCGCCAAGTTCTACCGCTTTTTGACAGATCATTTTGTAAATCATTTTCCCTTTTTGAAAGTCATCTTCATTTTTCGGAAGCATATTTAAATGTAAATGTGAGTTACCGAAATGCCCGTAAGCAACGTAATCGATGTTTTCTTTCTCAACTAATGATTTGCAAAAAGAATAAAAATTTGAAAAAACTTCATCTGAAACAGCAACGTCGGTTCCCAACTTTCTAAAATTATTTTTTGAAATGTATTCGTTCACTTTGGAAGAAATAGCGTGGCGGAATTCGTGAAGCAATGCTTTGTCTTTATCATCAATGCCGATCCATACTTTGTCAACATCAGCGTGATGTTTTGTAATCAATTCTAACCAATTCTCTGTAACCGAATCTTCGTTTTGCGCTGTCAATTCTTGCTCAAACCAGACTGCGCAAAAAACATTATCATCAATTTGCGAATAATCTTTGCGCAAAAAATCTAATGCATGCGAATCGAAAAATTCCAAAGCCCGCGCGTCAATATTTCCCGTAGAGTTCATGATTCTTGAAGAATAGGAAAGCGTCCGGGCCTCTTCTACAAATGCTAATCCGTCCATTTCCTCCGGGAAAAATGCAACACAAGAAAGTACATCCGATGGAAGCGGAAGAATTTTTAATTTCGCTTTTGTAATCACTCCAAGCGTTCCTTCCGAACCGATAAAAAGATCAATTGCGTCCATGTTTTCATCAACAAAATAGCCGGATGCATTTTTTACTTTCGGCATTTTGTAATTGGGGAGTTGTAGCGACAAAATATTACCGTTTTCTGTTTGCAAAGACAAAACGTTTTTTTCGGCAAACACTTCGCCTCTTTTTAACAAAAGTTTATCGCCATCAGCCAAAACAATTTCAAGTTCTAAAACAAAATTTCTTGTTGCACCGTATTTAAATGTTTTTGCACCGCTGGCGTTGGTGGCAATTGTTCCGCCGAGAAAGCAGTTTGTCTCGGTTGGATCTGGTGGATAGAAAAATCCCACCCGCTTCAATTCATTTTGAAAATCACTCAACAAAACAGCCGGTTTAACTATTGCATAATTTTCTTTTGTGTTTATTTCAAGAATCCGGTTCAGTTTTTCAGTTGATATTACTACTCCATCTTGAGGAATACCGCTTCCCGTAAGTCCCGTATGATTCCCCGCTATAGTTACCTTTGTATTCGACTCGTTTGCTGTCTTCAGAATTTCAATTACTTCTTCAGCATGTTCGGGGAGATAAACCGCATCGCAATTCCCACGAAAGTTGGAAGCATCAACTAAAAAACTCTGGATTTCGTCTTGAATTGTTTTAACTATCACTCAATATTTCCTTTCTCTAAAAAATCATTTCTTAATCTTAATCATGTTCTTAATCTTAATCTTTTTAACCTTAAATAAGAGATTAAGATTATGTTTAAGCATAAGATTAAGACTGATAGATTTTTTTCATGGTATAATTTCATTACCATAAAAATCTACTCCACAAATATTGAAATTATTTTGTAATTTTGAATCAATTAATTACAAAAACTTAAGAGGAATGTTATGACCGCCAATATTGCTATGATTAAAAAAGTTTACGGTGATTTTCTCGATAAAATTGAAGTGACCCGAAAAATTGTTGGAAGACCACTAACATATGCCGAAAAAATTCTTTACACCCATCTTTGGGAACAACCGACCCACATTTTAGCACGAGGAAAAGATTTTGCCGATTTTGCACCGGATAGAGTTGCTATGCAGGATGCAACCGCTCAAATGGCATTGCTTCAATTTATGTCTGCCGGGAAAAAGACAACCGCGGTTCCTTCAACTGTTCATTGCGATCACTTAATTCAAGCGCAGATTGGGGCAAAAGAAGATTTAAGCCGCGCGACAACAGATAATAAAGAAGTTTATGATTTCCTCCAGAGCGTTTCGCAAAAATATGGAATAGGTTTTTGGAAACCGGGCGCCGGAATTATTCATCAAGTTGTTTTAGAAAATTATGCGTTCCCCGGCGGAATGATGATTGGCACTGATTCCCATACACCAAACGCCGGCGGTTTGGGCATGATTGCAATTGGCGTTGGCGGCGCGGATGCGGTTGATGTTATGGCTGGAATGCCGTGGGAATTAAAATGGCCGAAACTTATCGGAATTCATTTAACAGGAAAATTATCAGGCTGGGTTTCTGCAAAAGATGTGATTTTAAAAGTTGCGGGAATCCTTACCGTTAAAGGAGGAACCGGCGCAATAGTTCAATATTTTGGTGAAGGCGCAACCTCTCTTTCGTGTACAGGCAAAGGAACAATTTGCAACATGGGCGCAGAGATCGGTGCAACAACTTCTCTCTTTCCTTTTGATGAAAGCATGAGCAGATATTTACGCTCAACAGATCGTTCGGATGTAGCGGAACTTGCAGAATCTATTAAAAATCTTTTAACTGACGATCCGGAAATTTATCAAGAACCATCAAAATATTTTGATCAAGTAATCGAAATTAATTTAAGCGAACTTGAACCGATGTTGAATGGTCCGTTTACTCCCGATTTAGCTGTACCGATTTCTAAAATGAAAGAAGTAGCAAAAGAAAAAGGTTACCCTGAAAAATTAAGCGTTGGTTTGATCGGAAGTTGTACAAACTCCAGTTACGAAGACATCGACCGTTCTGCCAGCCTTGCAAAACAAGCTCTTGCCAAAGGATTAAAAGCAAAATCGCAATTCACAATTACACCGGGAAGCGAACAAGTCCGCGCAACAATCGCACGAGACGGACAATTAAAAACATTTGAAGATTTCGGTGGTGTAGTGCTTGCCAACGCATGCGGTCCGTGCATCGGAATGTGGAAAAGAATGGATAATCCAACCGGAGAGAAAAATTCTATTGTAACTTCGTTTAATAGAAATTTTGCTAAACGAAACGACGGCAACCCGCAAACATTAGCCTTTGTTGCAAGTTCGGAATTAACCACTGCACTTACCATTGCCGGAACAATTACTTTTAATCCGATGACAGATGAACTTGTAAATGACGCTGGAGAAAAAGTAAAACTCGATCCTCCGGTTGGAGACGAGTTGCCTTTGCGAGGCTTTGATAAAGGAGCAAATGTATTTATCGCTCCAAGTACAAACGGAAATAGCATTGAAGTGAAAGTCAGTCCGACAAGCGACCGCTTACAATTGCTTGAACCTTTCTCGGCATGGGACGGAAATGATCTAAAAGATTTACAAATTCTTTTAAAAGCTAAAGGGAAATGTACAACCGATCATATTTCTATGGCCGGACCATGGTTAAAGTATCGCGGACATCTTGACAACATTTCCAATAACATGTTTATAGGTGCAATAAATGCTTTTACCGGAGAAGCCGGTAAAGTAAAAAATATTTATACTGGTGAAACGAAATCAACTCCCGAAGTTGCACGCGAATATAAAAAACATGGACACGGATGGGTTGTAATCGGTGATGAAAATTATGGCGAAGGTTCAAGCCGCGAACATGCTGCGTTGGAGCCGCGTCATCTTGGCGGAAGAGCGATCATCGTAAAAAGCTTTGCACGCATCCACGAAACTAATTTGAAGAAACAAGGAATGCTACCACTTACATTTGCTAATCCTTCTGACTATGATAAAATTCGCGAAGACGATAAAATTAGTCTTACGGGACTTACTGAATTTGCAGTAGGAAAACCTCTGACAATGGTGATTAAGCACAGTGACGGAACAGCAGAAGAATGCTCTTTGAATCATACATTCAACGAACGGCAGTTTGATTGGTTCAAAGCGGGCAGCGCACTTAACTTGATTGCAAGAGAAGTGTAATAGAATAGCTATGACTAAAAACATTTTAAGTTTTATTAAAGAATGTGTAAAGCAAGAAAGAATTCTTTGGACTTATCATGTTAATATGAGATTAAGTCAAAGATCAATAACAAGTTTTAATGTAATTAATTCTATAGATAGTTTTGAAATTATTGAAGAATATCCCGATGATAAATATTTACAAAGCTATTTGATTTATGCTAAAGATTCAGATTTCGTTTTTCATCTTGTGGTTGCTGTTGACGAAACAAACAATTGCATTACAGTTGTAACTGCATATAAACCGACATTAGAAAAATGGGGAAATGATTTTAAAACAAGGAGAAGAAGATGAGATGTTACAATTGCGGTGAAAATTTAGAAAAAATTTTTTCAGATATGCCTTTTAAAGTATCTAATGAATCGGTAGTCATTATCAAACGATTACCGGTTTTACAATGCCCAAATTGTCAAGAATATTTACTCGAAGATATCGTAATGAAAAAGGTAGAAGAAAAGTTATCAAAAGTTAGTGTCACTGCTGAATTAGAAATTTTAAAATATGTTGCATAGAATTTTAACTTCTTTCTGCTCCCATAGTATTTTGAGTGGTTTTGTGGATGTGGAAATAATTCTGCAAAAAGCTAATCAATTCGACCCGTTTAGCGCATGACTTTTCTTAATCCTGCTGTTTTATTCGGACTTCTAGCCGCATCTATTCCGGTGCTGATACATCTTTTCAATTTGCGGAAATTGAAAAAGATTGAATTCAGTACACTCATCTTTTTAAAAGAACTGCAAAAAAATAAGATCAGAAAAGTGAAATTGAAGCAGTGGCTGCTGCTGCTGCTCCGAACACTTATTATTTTGTTTTTAGTTCTCGGTTTTGCACGCCCGACACTAAAAAGTACATTCATCGGAAATTCTTCCACTGCAAAAACCACAGCGGTTTTTATTCTTGATGACACTTTTAGTATGAGTGTTGTTGATGCAAAAGGGTCTTATCTTAATCAAGAAAAAGAAACGGCTCTCCGCTTGCTTGCTCAACTGCATGATGGGGATGAAGCTGCGTTAATTTTAGTATCAGAGAAGAATACTAAAAAGCGACCTATTCTTACAACCGATTTTTCTCTCCTGAAAAAAAATATTGAATCATTACCTCTTTCGAATATCAGCGGTTCGCTGCAGAGCGCTTTAATAAAAGCGGCTGCAATATTGGACGAATCGACCAATTACAATAAAGAGCTATATCTTCTTTCCGATTTTCAAAAAAGTAGAGTGATGGACGGTGATCGGCTACCGGACTTGAGTGAAGCAATGAAAGAAGGAATACGAGTCTACGCTTTTCCTCTCGGTGGTAAAGAAGTTTTCAATGTTGGAATTGAAAAGATCGCGGTCAATTCGCAAATATTTGAAAAAGATAAGCCGGTTAAAATCTCAGCTTTTATATCGAACTATTCAAAACAAAATGTTGAGAATAGCGTTATCTCTTTGTTTATCAATGGGGAACGGGCATCGCAGAAAAGTTTTTCGCTCAAAGCAAGTGAAACAAAAGAAATTCTTTTGGAAGGAATAATAAAAAAATCCGGCTATCAGGATATTTCTGCTGCAATTGAGGATGACGAGATAGTGCATGACAATAAAAGATTTGCACAAATTTTTGTTCCCGAAAAAATTCCCCTTTTAATTCTTGCTGAAGAGTTAAGCGATGCAATATTTGTTCATTACGGATTGCAAGCAGCAAATGCGAATCAACAATTGCAGATAGATGTGAAACCTTTAAAACAACTTGCATCAATTGATTTAAAGAAATATAACTCAGCTATTTTAATCGGGTTTTCAGGAGAGAATATTTCACCTCTTATTCAATTTGTAAAAAGAGGAAACGGACTCTTCTTTTTTCCCGGAAGCACAACTTCACTTACAAACTATCAAAGTATTTGCAAATCCTTTCAAATTCCGGCGGCAAAAAATGTTATCGCGGGGGGTATTCCTCAAAAATTTTCTTCAATCGATTATCAACATCCTTTATTTTCGCGGTTGTTTGAGGACAAGCAAAAAAAATCAATTGAATCACCGGAGATTTATGCTGCGTTTCTTCAGCGAACCGAAGGACAGGGAAAATCACTTATTTCTCTTTCAAATAATATTTCCTTTTTAAGTGAATATAAAATTGATGCCGGGAAAATATTTGTCGCTTCAACCGCGCCGGTGTTAACACAAACCAACTTTCCATTAAAAGGAATATTTGCTCCGCTTTTATACGAGTCGATTCTCTATCTCTCATCAATTCAAAAAGATAATGTTGAGAATTTAGCTGGAGATAATCTTGCTGTTGCCATTTCGGAGAATGCTTCTCGTAAGATTGAAGTTACGAAACCGGGCAATGAGAAAGAATTTTTTACGCTTGATGAAAATGCAAAAGATTTCCGTTATGAAAACAGCGGTCGGTTTGGCATCTTTTATTTTTCTTCGGTGGATAAAATTATTCGCGCTGTTGCAGTAAATGCTAATCCGCTTGAATCAAAAATGGAATCCGCCGAACAAGCAGAGATTTCAGAGTACTTTTCAAAAATAAAATCAAACGCCAAATTAACTTTCATAAATAAGGATGAGAATCCCGAACAGACTATTAAGCAAGCCCGCTTTGGAACCGAACTGTGGAAATATTTTATTATCCTTGCTTTGTTGTTAGCAGTAATTGAAATGTTCGTGTCGAAGAGTTCAAAAAAAGATTTGGTTTGGTCTAAGCAATAAGGTTCGCAATAATTTCATCGCAAACCAAATAACCTTTTGGAGAAAGTGTAATTGCTTTTTCATTTTGTACAATTAATCCCTCTGCAGAATAAACGTTAAGCAAATTCCTTCTTTGTTCCAGCCATTCCCCACCAAATAATTTTTTGAACTCGTCCACATTTAACCCATTACTTCGCAAAGCCAGCATCAGATATTCTTCTCTCCTCTGTTGGAGAGTTAAAACTTCTTCTCCAATAATTGCGTTCCCATTTTTTGATATTGACTCGATATAAAAATTGAGAGAAGAATAATTCCACCACCGTTTACTATTTATAAATGAGTGCGCCGATGTTCCAAATCCGAGATAATCTTTGTACTGCCAATAGGCGAGGTTATGCATGCACTCAAAACCATTC
Source organism: Ignavibacteria bacterium (assembly GCA_030693705.1). GTDB lineage: Bacteria > Bacteroidota > Ignavibacteria > Ignavibacteriales > Ignavibacteriaceae > UBA1563. Next base: position 28,562 of record JAUYAB010000025.1, read on the forward strand.
AACGCAAAGTTGGATACCTCATATTGACTGAAATTATTTCGAGTTAAGAACTCAATTGTAAGTTCATAAAGTTCCGCATCGTAATCTTCATCTTGCAGCACAACTTTTTTATCAAGCACAAGCTTGTTTAAAATTGTTCCCCGCTCCAATATTAAACTGTAAGTTGAAAGATGTGTTATCGGCAGTTCGATCGCGGTTTGCAAGTTGTACAGCCATTTTTCTCTTGTCTGTTTAGGTAGATTAAATATCAAATCAACGCTGATATTTTTAAACCCTGCCTCTTTTGCAAACCACACAGTTTCAATTGCAGTTTTTTTGTTGTGAATACGTGTGAGAAATTTTAGCTCTTCATCGTCAAACGTTTGAATGCCAATACTGATGCGGTTGATCCCGGCGTTAACGAATTCTTTTAATTTATTTTTATCAACGGCTCCGGGATTCGTCTCGAGAGTAATTTCAGCGTCATCTGAAACAAAAAAATTGTTTTTTAGATGCAGAATAATTTCTTCTATCTGATGTGGCGCTAAAAGGGAGGGCGTTCCACCACCAAAAAAGATGGTTGTGAATTTTCTTCCTTCGGAATAGATGTTTGCAAAATATTTTATCTCTTCTTTTAGCGCGTTAAGATATGATTGAATATTCTCATGCGTAATGATGGAATAAAAATCACAGTAAATGCACTTATGATCACAGAACGGAATATGGATGTAAATAGAAGATTCTTTCATAGCTCATCTTTATCGTAATCATAAACTTAATCGTAATCTTTGTTCCGCATGGATTAAGATTATGATTAAGAAAAAGATTAAGAATCAAAAACTTTTTAGTTCGTTAGAAATCATCGTACACGGCTTCATCATTTTGCAGAAGCGAGTAAGAAAATTCCTGCGAGTTCGGATCGCTTGTCATCGCTTTTATTTTTTTATCTTTTGCTTCATCTATTAAAAACAAAACGCGAACGATCCCGTTCTTCGGAAGCACATGTTTTATTTGATCCGGCAAAACCAATTTACCGTTTTGGTCAACTTTAATCTGATATTCGTAAGCTTTCATTAGTCTCCCTTTCTACTTTTGAATGCTCATTAGTTCTTTTGCTGTTTGTAAACTTGTTTCTGTAACAACTTCACCGCTTAACAGTTTTGCTACTTCGCGGATTCGTTCTTCATTTATTAATTTTTTAATTGAGCTGACAACTCTTCCATCAACATTTTTTTTCTCAACAGAAAAATGAGTTTCTGCCAGTGCAGCAATCTGCGGCTGATGAGTGATTGAAATAATCTGATGAAAAGCAGCTAAATTTTTTAACGCCTGCCCGACCTTCTGAGATATTCTTCCGCTAATTCCGGTATCAATTTCATCAAAGATGAGAAGCGGAAGCTTGTCATTCTTTGCTAAAATAGTTTTCAACGCAAGCATAATCCGCGAAACTTCCCCGCCTGAAGCAACCTTACTTAGCGGTTTTGCATCTTCACCCATGTTTGTTGAAATGAAAAATTCAACTTCGTCATAACCGCGCGCATTAAACCGAAACGGAATACCGTTCTTGTGTGAATTCTGCTCTCCAATCGTTTGTGTGATTTTAACTTCAAAGATTGATTGAGGAATGCCGAGTTCTTTTAAAACTTCTTTTACTTCTTTCGATATTTTTTTTGCCAACTCATTTCGCTTTTGAGATAATGTTGAAGCAAGTTTTACGAGCGTTTCTTTTTGCTGATGAATTCCCTTTTCTAATTTTTCAATTTCATCTTCAAACGATTCAGCCAGTTTTATTTCACCAACAATTTTTTCATAATGCGCTAACAATGCTTCTAATGTTCCTCCATATTTTTTCTTTAGGAGATTGATCGACTGAAACCGCGAACGTAATTCTTCAAGCTTTTGCGGCTCAAGTTCAATTTGGTCGTTATACTTGCGGACAACGTTTGTAACGTCATTTATTACTGCAATTACAGACTGAAGTTCTCCTGAAGTTTCAGCAAAAGTTTTATCAATTTTCGCAAGCACATTTATATTTTGCTGTACATTAATTAACGAGTCGTAAATTGATTTTTCAGAATCATAAAGCTGTTGATAAACATTGGTCGTCAGCTCAAGCAGTTTTTCTGAATTTTCAAGAATGTGCAACTCCGCAGCAAGGGTTTCGTCTTCGTTCTCAACAGGAGAAATAGTCTCTATTTCCTTCCGCTGGAACTCATACAAATCTTTTTTTTCTTTCAAAAGATTTTCTTTAGAACGAAATTCAGCTAAATCTCTTTGCAATGCGTTAAAGTGTTCGTATTCTTTTTTATAATCGGACAGCGGTTGCTCCAAACTTCCGAACTCATCGAGAAATTCTATGTGTGTCTCTGTCCGCAGCAGTGATTGATGCTCGTGTTGTCCGTGCAGATCAACCAAGAGGTTGCCTACTTCTTTAACCACATTCAACGCGACGGGTGTGTCATTCAAAAAACATCGATTTGAGCCTTTAACAGACAACTCACGGCGAACGATCAGTTCATCACTTTTTTCAATTTCGTTTTGTTCAAGTAACCGGTCAATTTTTTTGTTATTGTCGGCAGAAAAAATTCCTTCAACAACCGCCTTATCCGCTCCTTTGCGAATCACCTCATTCGAAGCGCGTTCACCGAGCAGCAAACTCATTGCATCTATCAAAATAGATTTACCGGCGCCGGTCTCTCCGGTTATGATGTTCAAACCCCTTTCAAATTCTATTGAAATTTGTTCAAGCAGCGCGTAATCTTTTATGTATAATGTTTTGAGCATGAATGTCAGTTAGTTCTTAAACTATTCATTTATTAATCGAAGTTTAGCGAGCATAATTCCGGAAATAGTTTTTGCATCGTAAATTTCTCCGCTTTTAATTTTTTCTTCAATTTCTTTTAAAGTGAATTCGTGAACCTCCATTCCGGATTCTCCCTCTTCACGGTTATGATCTCCCGCTGTGAGTTCTTCGGCTAAATAAATATGAAGTATCTCCGTACAAAAACCGGGAGTGGTTGCAATTGCTCCCAGTTTAGAAATTTTCTTTGCACGATAGCCAGTTTCCTCTTCCAATTCACGAACCGCACATGTCTGTGGGTCTTCATTTTCATTTAACTTTCCGGCGGGAAGTTCGAGCAAATATTTTTGAAGCGGATACCGAAATTGATTTACGAAAACTATTTTATACTCATTTGTCAACGCTACAATTACCGCTCCGCCATTGTGGAGTGCAGTCTCGCGTACGCTTTTATTTCCGCTGTTGTATTCAATCTCGTCAACTTGAAGATCAAAAACCCTTCCTTTAAAAACAATTTCGCTTTTTGTAATTGTGAAATTCATTCTGCTTTCTTCTCAGCTTTTTTAATTGTTCCGTAAATAACATTCCCGCTTTCGGCAACAATATTTATGGAGTCATTATCCCAAATAACACGGGTCGCCAAATATTCTTTTATTTTAATTAGGTCGTAGCGAGTATCATTAAAAACAGATAGCATTACTTCGACGGAGGTTTTCAATCCTTTTTGATGTCTGTTGAATTCTTTAAATTCAGTTTTTAATTCGTTAAGTTGACTATTAGTTTCATTTAATCGGTCATCAAAAGTTGACTTTAAATTACCAAGACCAGCGTTCGTTTCACTTCGCAAGTTCTCAAAACTCGAACTCATTTCGCTTCGTAATTTTTGAGATTCCGAAATCGTTTCACTCCGCAAAGTTTCAAACCCCAAACTCATTTCGCTTCGTAACTTTTGAGACTCTAAACTCGTTTCCTTTCGCAGTTTCTCAATTTCTGATTTGAGTCCTTTATTATCTTCACGAAATCCTTTCATTTCTTGAAGAATTTCTTTTAAGATTGTTTCTTCCATGTTATCGCTCTCTTTTTATTTTTCGTAATACGGAATCAATTCACTGCCAAGATATTTTAGCAACGCAGTAATTACTCCAAGATCATCAAGGTAACCAACTAGAGGAGCAATATCGGGAATAGCGTCAATCGGAGAGATGAAATAAAAAAGCGCCGCTACCACAATTGCTTTGCGATGCCAGGAAACATATTTGTCTTTCATGTAGCGATAAAGAGCCATGATATCTTTTGCGAAAGAAATTTTTTTGCCGATGCGTTCAACTTTCACCCAAAGATTTTCATCGACATATTTCATATCACTTTTAACTTTGTCTTCATTATAAACTTGATCCTCATCTTCATAATGAATGTCGTGCCATTTAATTTTTTGCTCGTCCATATTTCGGCTCAGCTTTCTTTAAATTATTTTTTATGACTATTAAACCAATCTAATACTGTGTTCCACCAGAGTTTTGCGTTTTGCGGTTTCGTTACCCAATGCGACTCGTCGGGGAAGTATAAAAATTTGCTTTCCACACCAAGTCGTTGCAGCGCAGTAAACAACTGGAAAGCCTGCTCTTCGGCAAGACGAAAATCATTTGCACTATGAATGACTAACATCGGAGTTTTACAATTCTGGATGAATCTACTTGGCGAGAATTTTTCATATAATTTTCTGTTATGAATTGGAGTTCCTTTGAATTCCCATTCATTGAACCAAAGTTCTTCAGTTGTTCCCCAAGCGCTTTCTGTGTTATACATTCCGTCGTGCGAAACCAAAGCTTTAAAGCGATCGGTGTGTCCGGCAATCCAGTTGATCATGTAACCGCCGTAGGAAGCGCCTGCGGCAAAAGTGTTTTTTGCATCAATAAAAGAGAAATTTTTAATTGCATAATCGTAAGCGTTCATCAGATCAACGTAAGGTTTGCCGCCCCAATCGCCGCTGATCTCATCGACAAATTTTTGTCCGTATCCGGTACTGCCGCGGGGATTAGTTGCAATAACAACGTAACCTTTTGATGCGAACATTTGCAGATTCCAGCGGTAATGAAAATCATCCGACCAATGCCCTTGCGGTCCACCGTGAACAAGAAAGATCATCGGATATTTTTTCTTTGCATCGAAAAATGGCGGTTTAACTAAAATTGATTGAACCTTTGTTCCATTCGCGCCTTTGCTCCAAAATGTCTCAAGCGGATTCATTTCAATTGAAGCTAATCGATCCTGATTTAGAAAAGTAATTTGCTGTAACTCTTTTCCTTCGGTTGAAATTGAAAAAATTTCATACGGAAGGTTTGTTCTCTGCTGCTTGAAAAAAAGTTTCTTACTGTCATTTGAAAGAAGAAGATTTGTGTTGTCTCCTTCTTTTTGTAGAAGAGTAAGTTTTGAAGTCGCAACATCAAGTTTATAAAGCGAGGTATAAATCTCATTCTCTGCTAAAAAACAAATTGCTTTTGAATCGGTTGACCAAACAATTTCATTTACAGAAAGAGCAATATCATTCGTTAATATTTTGGTTGTTCCGGTACTGCGATCATAGAGCATCAGCCTTGCTTTATCAGCCTCAAATCCTGCACGTTCCATTGAAGTGTAAGCGATAAATTTTCCGTCGGGCGAATAGACCGGCTGACAATCATTCCCCTTACTTTTCGAAATCTTTTTGAATGGAGTTGGTTTTGATTTATCAACATCCTTTAACTGCATAATAAAAATATCGTTGTTGGTACTTGTGGCAACCACTTTATCAAGGTTCATCGTGAATGCTGCTTCACTTCCGTCAGGCGAAAACGAATAATCATGACTGCTGCCAAGCGCGATTGGCGGAACATCGCTTGTGCTGTTCAAAGTAAGATCAACAACTTCTTTACTTGAAACATCAAGTAAAAAAAGATGGCTTCGTTTTTCTCCGCGCCATTCGTCCCAATGGCGATACATAAGCTCGGTAAAGATGCTTGCTTTTACTTTACTTTCTTCTTTTGCTTTGTCTTTTGCTTTGTTGCATTCATCGGTTGTGCAATCGGGATAAACAGAAGAAACAAACAACATTTTTTTACCGTCATCCGACCAGACTATTCCCGAAGCCCCGGTTGAAAGATCGGTCAGTTTTTGTTCATCAGAACCATCCGGGTTTGCTGCCCAGATTTGGCTTTCGAATACATACGCGATTCTTTTGCCGTCGGGAGAAAAAATGGGATTGGTTTCACTCTTTAAACTGTTTTTAAAAGGACGGAGATTCTTCCCGTCTCTATCAATGAGATAAATATCTGTGTTCCCCTTATTCTCTTCGACGGAATAAGTGGTAACAGTGAAGGCAATTGTGTTTCCATCGGAAGAAATTTGGACGTTTCCGATGCGTTTCATTCCCCATAAATCATCGAATGTTAATGCGTGTTTTGGCTGCGACATAAGCATGGTTGAAAGAATTACAAAAATTAAAGAAAAGGTTCTCATCAATACCTCTGATGTATTTTTTTAATGATCAAAGTTACAGGTTTTGTAATTAAGTTTTGATGAAAAAATTTAGGGAAAACCCGAAAAAGTTTTCCCTTAAAATGATGAGCGGAAATATTCCCCGTATTTCGACCAGCCGATTATGCGTGTTTACTTTTTTTCTTTGAATAAATTATCGAAAGACTAAGCAATACAATTCCTAAAACGATAAAGGAAACTATCTTATAAAGCCAATCCGAGCTTGTTATCCCGATAATAAAAACATAAACAACGGTTAAGAGTAATGTTGCGAGAGACATCCACCGGTATTTTTCAATTTTAAGAAGAAGACTGAAAAGGTAGTAAAGAATTGAAACCGCGATCCACGATAAACTCACAAATCCGCTTGGAACCGCATTATATAAAGCGTAAGGAATAATCAACAACGCTGTAACGAGATAGGCGTTCCTCATTTGTTCGGTCTTTAATTCAAGCCGTTCTTTTTTCCAGTTCAATATTCTTGCGCTGATGAGGGCGACCAAACCAAAACTAATACTCACCAGATCAACTTTGCCGCCAAAAGCAAGGAAGGCAAAAAATATCGCGAGATAAATTCCAAAATTTGCCACAATAATAAATTTGGAGCGGAACCAAACCGCGGTGGAAACAACTACAATACTCTGCCAGCAAAGCCAGATAAAATAATCGGGAATCTTAAACTGCGTAACGATTGCAACACTTAATGCAAGGTATGCCGTCATCACATAAAAAAAGGTTGAGAATTTGCTATGCCTTTTTGTCCAGAAAAAAGTTGAAAGAACGATAAAAACAAGAAACGCCACAAAATGGAAAAGTGGATTCAGCGCCGAAGGTCGGGTTACTGTGATCAGCAAAAACAATCCATAACCGAGAGTTGTGTTTCCAACTGATGAAATAATTTCTTCTGTTGATTCCGGTGTTATTACTTCTCTTAAAAAGACACCGAGTGAAAAAAGTATCACAAACAAAAGAAGAAAGAGTAGATTGATCTCCGGCAAAGAGCTGAATGCAAGAGGTTTGCCGACAACCGGATTGTTAAAGAACCATAAAAGATGCGTGAGGTAAGTAAGCACAGCCGTGTAAATAACAAGGTTAATCCATTTCTTCTTATAAGAGATAACAATAGAAACAACAACCAGCGCAGTTTCAAAAAATAAAATTGCAATCGCGTTGTCGCTGACTAAAGCAGTTGTAAAACCGAGAGCGAATGTTATTCCCGTGATGTAAATTAATTCACGTTTGAGCGAAATAAAAAAACAAAGGAGAACGACCAACGACAGCAAACCAACTTCCAAAGCGGTATCAGAAACGGTTTGCTGCGGGCTGAAAAAGTATAAACGAAGTGTGGTAAAATAAAGGAGAACCAAACTTCCGCCAAGAAAATAACCGGCGATAAATTCATAATTCCTTTGCATGTAAATCGAAAAAGCGCCTATCGCAGATGCTAAAAAATAACCAAAGAGACTCGGGAGAAATGAAGGAAGATTTTCGTAAGGGAAGGTTAGCAAAAATCCGATGCCGATTGCCAAAACAATAATTCCTGTTTTTGCAAACCAGAATTGCCCGATGCGATTCTCCAATTGTTCGTCATCTTGTGGTTCCAAAACTTCATTAACAATTTCATATTCAACCACCGGCTCAATGGAAGAAAAAATTTCAGGCTCTTTTTGTGGTGCAAGATGAAGAGCGTTTTCCACCGCAGTCAGTCGTAAATCAATACGCTTTAAAAATTCAACAATTTCCCCGTGAGTTGATAAATCAGAAAGATTATTCATAACGTCTCCTTAGAACTTGTTAAAAGATTAAACTCTTCGTGCATCAAAAACAAGAAAGAAAAAGGATGGAAAATCCGAAGAAATGGAGCCGAAGTTAATCCAGCTCCATTACTACAAAATGAAATTTAAAAACACAAAACCTGATAGAAGTGTTAAACTTTTACGACTGTTTTTCCGCTTGTTTCTTTTCTATTTGCTTAATATATAAGTAGAGAGCAAACGATAGTAAGCTGATAATAAGCACCGAAACCAACAAACCGTATCGACGAAAGAAATAATTATCAACAGCTTCTTTAGCTTCTACAATTGAAGCAGAAGTTACAGACAATCCTTTTCCGACAACAACATCTTTAAATTTTTGTTCGCTAAAGGAATGAACCATTGTACGCGCTTCAAGCTTTGCCTGATGCGCATCGCGGAGTTTAAACTTCGTTTCCGAGATTTCCATTCCTTTTTGTTCGGCATCGTTGATAAGTTTTAGCGCTAACTCTTCAGATGTATCTAAACTATCAATATAACTGCGCATTTTTTTTGCAACAAAATATCCTTTAGTTGATTTCGTTTCAGTATGGCACTTGCTGCAAACCGCATCTTTGCCAACTCCAAGCATCGCCTTTGTCGCCGGCATTATTCCGTGATTGCTATGGCACGTTTCGCATTCCGGTAATTTTTCTTTATCGAATGCCTGTTTGTGCGGACTTGAAGAAAACAAATCAGCATTTAGAGCATGGCAAGTTCCGCACACTTTAGAAATTGATTCAACTCCCGGAGGTGTAGCGCCATGATTTCCGTGGCAGCTATTGCAAGCCGGAGCTCCGACATCGTGTTTTTCTAACAAAGCTTTTCCATGAACACTAATGGCATACTTCGCGTATTGGTCGGTAGGTATTTTATAACCTGCCATATACTGTGCATCGCTGTGGCATTTTGAACAAGTTTCGGGAATGTTAAGAGCATAGACTTGAGACTTAGTATCTTTAGTCGCGCGAATTCCATGACTGCCGTGGCAGCTCGCGCATTCAGCAGGTTTTGGATCGCCTTTCGCATTCCGCATACCATGAACGCTTGTTCTATATTTTGCAACTTGATCAACTGCAAGAGAAGGATTGTATGTCTGCATGAACTTTGCGTTGCTATGACATTTTCCGCAAGTGTTTGGAATATTTAGCGGATAAACCGGAGAAGCCGGATTTTTTACTGAAACAATTCCATGCGCGTTATGACAAGTTATACACTGAATAATTTTTTCTTTCCCGTTTGTAGAAAGTTTTCCGTGAACGCTGGCTTTCAATAATTCTAATTGATTGGTGGGAAGATGCGAACCATATTTTTGCATCATCTCTTTTTTTTCGTGGCAATTGGCGCAGCGTAAAGAAATGTCGTCTCCTTTGGGAATTCCTAAAAATCCGGCAGACTTGCTCATCGCCTTTTCCATATCGTCGGATCTGCTATCACCGCCGTGGCAGCCCGCGCATGAGACACCTTTTTGAAAGTGAATATCTTTTTTAAATTGATCTGCTACTCCGCCGAGTTGTTCGTGGCAAACAAAACATTGATCTGAACTTTCGGGAGTTTTTCCGTTAAGAAGAGAATATCCGGCTAAGAGAAAAATGGTAAAGGTGAAAAAGATTATTTTTTTCATACTACCCATCCTAAAATTGTTAAAACGATGATAAACATTATGACAAAAATGCCAATGTATGTAATGAGTTTGTTTTGTTCTCCGCGGGCGGTTTTTCTATCCCAAAATGGAACGATCAACCACAAAGCAAATGCTGCACCGAAAAGAAGTATTCCTAAAACTTCTCCTTCGATAAATAAGATATGAGCCGGTAAATATTTTAAGCTTTGAAACATAAAAAGAAAATACCATTCCGGTTTTATGCCTGCAGGCGCTGAACCGAACGCATCGGCTTTATGTCCAAGCTCAGCCGGAAAAAATACCGCAAGAATGGCAAGGAGATTCAACATCATTAACCACAAAAGCAAATCTCTTAAAATAAAATTCGGGAAGAAGGGCATCGTCTTTTTTTCTTTTTGCGGGAGATGTGCAAAATGCATCGGCTCGCTAATTCCCTGTCGTTGAATAAGCAATAGATGAATACCTAACATCACAGTGAAAATTCCGGGAAAGAGCGCTACGTGAAAACCAAATAAACGTGATAACGTTGCACCGGTAACATCCGGTCCGCCGCGCATAAGAATTTTTATCGGCTCGCCAACTATCGGAACCGCGCCGGCGATATCGGAACCAACTTTAGTCGCAAAGAAAGCGAGTTCATTCCATGGAAGTAAATATCCGCTGAAACCAAATCCCATTCCAAGAAATAACATCAGCATTCCGGTAATCCAGGTAAGTTCGCGTGGTTTCCGGTACGCTTTTTCAAAATAGACGCTGAACATGTGAATAACAGCGGCTAAAATAAATAAATTCGCCGCCCAGCCGTGAATTGAACGAATGAGCCAGCCAAACTGTACTTTGGACATGATGTATTGAATACTTTCGAAAGCTAAATCCGGTCCCGCTTTATAATAGAAGAGAAGTAAAATTCCGGTAACAACCTGAACAATAAAAAAGAAGAGCGAAACTCCGCCGAAATAATACCAGATAGAATGTGAATGCACCGGCACATATTTTTTCCCCATAAAGTGAACGAGGTCTTCAAGATGAAACCGTTCGTCGAGATAATCATAAGCGTCTTTAAATAACTTTTTCATTTATATCCTCACGCTTTTTTCGAGACAAAAATATTTTCGCCTTGTAAGTTAACTTGATAGATGTCTAACGGACGGGGCGGCGGTCCGGAGACATTTTTCCCGTTCAGATCATACTTACCGTTATGGCAGGCGCACCAGATCAAGCCCATTTCTTTCTTATACTGAACCGTACAATCAAGATGAGTACAAACAGCAGAGAGAGCTTTAAACTCATCTTTTTCAGTTCGAATTACGAGAACGGGTTTATTTCCAAACCGTACAATTTTGCCGCTGTCTTTTTCGAAATCTGAAATTTTTCCTGCAAGAACGCTTGAAACTTCTACTTCGTTTTGCTTGGGAGGATTTAAATATGACACAATAGGATAGAGGACGGATGCTAAGAATCCGACTACACTTGTGGAAAGGAGATATTTTAAAAAAGATCTCCGGTTTTGGTTGCTATCCAAATCACTCATAGAAACACCTTTCTTAAAGAAGAAAAAATATGCTGATTTGAAATTAATGCTATTTGGAAAATAAAAAAAGGAATTGTGTTTTTTTATGTAAATATTTGCCAGCCCCCAACCCTTCCCACGGGAAGGGCTGTTTTATACTTTTTTGAAAAAAGAGAGGTTCTTTATCTTTTTGCGTGGCAATCGCTGCAGTTTTGTTCTTTCCATGAATTTCCAATATCAACAGGGTGATAGTATTCGACTCCACCCAACGATAATCTGAGCGAATCATTTCCAAATTGTTGAGAAAGAATAGTATGACAAACATTACAATCGCGTGAAAGGACTTTCCCTTCTTTGCTTTTATGTTTGCCGTCGTGGCAGCGGAAACAACCGGGAGAATACATGTGTCCGATATGATTTGGGAATTTCTTCCAGCTAACATTCATCTCCGGGAAATAATTGCGAGAATAAATTTTCTGAATTTCCAGAACGGCTCTATTTAGTTCTGATTTTTTGGAAGAGGCGATCTGAGGATAGTTATTCTGATAAAACTGATTGACCAGCAACTTAATACTATCCAACGCTTTTTCTTTTGTTGTATATGAATTTTCCAAAGCATCAACAGCAACGCTTTTAATGTTCGGTATTGTAGGATCAACCCAATTTAGCGACATTAAATGATTGACCGAGGTGAAAGGATCATGATAAATATGTGAAGGTCGGTTGTGGCAATCGATACAATCCATTCTCCGCGGTTCGGCTTTACTTCTGGCTTCTTTAGTTAAAGGATTTTCGGTGTTTTCATAAATAACCTCTTTGCCATCCGCTGATTTTGATTTTACCCACGGAATATTTTCTCTTGAAGGATCGGTTGTTATATACGTTACTTCGTTTCCGATATTCATGTGCCAGTGAATTCCATTGGTTGGTCCGGCTTCAATATTGCCTCCGCCGATCTTTACTAAAAGATTGAGAGAAAACTTAGAATTCTGTTCATCCGATAAATAATACGTTGAAACAAGTTTCTTTTCGCTGAAAAAATGTTTCGGCCAATGGCATTGTTCGCAAGTTTGTTGCGCCGGTCGTAAATTTTCTATCGGTGTCGGGATCGGTCTGGAATATTTGTTAAAAAGAACGGAATACACTTGATAAGAGCCGGTAATTTTTGCTTTAACAAACCAACTAACACCAGAACCAATATGGCATTGAACGCATCCCACTCTGGCATGTGGAGAGTATTGGTACGCGGTATATTCGGGTGACATCACCTTATGGCATATTGTTCCGCAAAACTCATCAGAGTCGGTGTATTCATAAACTTTAAAGCTTCCGAAAGTCGAAAAAATTAAGAGAAGAATTGTTCCTATCGAAATAACTAAGGTAGAAAATCTGTGGCGCGGGTTGTTCAGATCGATCACCGGCATGTGTCTTGTTTCTTTGCCTGAAGCTAACCGTTTTCTCTCTTTCAGAATTCCGAAAATCATCAGTGCTATCCCAAAGAGTAAAAAGGTAGGGAGAATAACAAATGCAATAATGCCCATATAAGGTTTTGGGTTTTTCTGAAAGGCTTCCAAGACCATTAAAAAAATAACTAACCCAAAACTTACTGCAGCAAGAGAAACTCCGACTAAAGTTGTCGGGTTATAAAAAGAATCAGGGTATTTACGTTTCATTTAAATCCTTTATTAAAGCTTTTATCTATAAGAAAAAATCATGGCGTAGATTATCCATATTACAATGAAAAATCCAAGAGATAAAGCCGTCCATCCAAAAATTTTAATAGTACGAGTTACAATTGGAGGGTAAGCTTCAACTAAATAATTCTCCAATTCACCTTTTTCCACAAGTTCTTTGTACTCTTGCGGTCTATCAATTTTGAATTCTTCAAGAGGCATTCTTCCCGTGAAAATAACTATATCCATCGGGAATTTTTCCGGACGAAGATGTGTATTAAAAAAGTGAACCGTAAAAATGAACCCGGTTGCAAGAAGCGCTTCATCACTATGGATTATGGTTGCAACATTAATAAACCAACCGGGCAAAAACCGTGTAAAAAATTCCGGGAACCAAAGGGTAAATCCGGTTGAACCGATAACAAAAACTCCCCAGAAGACAGCGAAGTAATCAAACTTTTCCCAATACGTCCATCTTCCATATTCCGGTCGTTCCCCTTTTCCCAAAAACCATTTCATAGAACCGATGAAATCTTCCCAATCTTTTCTGTTAAAAAGCATTGAGTCCTTTCCGAAGATCAACTCCTTCCATGAACCAAGTTCTTTTCTTTTTAAGCGGGTCAGATCAACAATATGAGTTATAAAAACTATCACCATTACAGAAGCTGCGAAGCGATGAATTGACCCGGTTGCTTCAAACCCGCCGAAGAAATGCGAAAGTGCAACTGCCCAGCTTGTATAGGAAAATTTTAGCGACATTCCTGTAAGTGATAAACTAATAAAACTGATTATCATTACAATATGAAGTCCCCGGTTTAACCGCGAAAATCTTAAAACTTGTTCTTCTTCTTTATGCATCGAGTTCATCTTCCTTCTTTGTTTCCGGTTCTTTTGTTTCATCAATTAATTTTTCTTTATCTTTTATTCTCTTTGCCAGTTCGCGTTTCCATTGCAAAGAACGGGGCAGCCACAGCAACGTATGAATACCGGCGAGCAAAAAAGTTCCAACAAGCAACCCGGTCATTCCCCAAAAAGTAATAAATAAAATCGGATATTTTTGCGGATCGTGGTGTGTTGCGTGCGTAAAATATCCCGCAAATTTTCGCGTGGCTCCTTCATGACATTTTTGACACGTCTTCAAAACATTTTTTCTGCTTAAATGAGATTCAGGATTTGAAATAGCAAGAATATCATGCGCACCGTGGCAATCATAACATTTTGCGGTTTTTGTGTAACCCAATTGAGAAACTTTCCCGTGGTAAGTATCGAAATATGTTTTTGCAATTTCAACATGGCATCTTCCGCATTGATCCATTATGTGAAGTTTAAATCCTTCAGAATCAGCACGTTTAATTTTATGCGCGCTGTGGCAGTCGTTGCACGACGGTAAATTTTTCGCATTTGAAATTTTTGAAGAGTGAATGCTCTTTTCAAATTGTTCTTGGATCCCATGATGACACGTACCACAAGTGCCGGCAACATTCTTTGGATTAATACTTGAATTCGGATTAGCATGAGGTAGTTCCCGATGCGCTGTATGGCAGCCGGTACACGTTGCAGTAACAGTCAACCCGCTTTTCATCAAACCTTTTCCGTGAATACTTTCCGTGTAACTTTCAATAATTGAATGTTCTTTTCCCTTATAACGAACGGCGGCTTGCTCGCCTTCTCTATGGCAGGTTGCACACAAACCGGGAATGTTGGTTGGAAAAGTTCTTGATTCGGGATTTTTCTTGCTTAATATTTTGTGCGTTCCATGGCATTCTGCACAAACCGGTGCGTTCGGATCGTTTTTCGCGGCGAGCATCCCATGGGTACTTTGTTTATATTCCTCACCCACTTCTGAATGGCAAGAAGAGCAATCAACTTTTTTTGTTATTGTTTCACAGGGACGAACATGAGAAGCATTAACTTCCGAGTGGCATTGACTGCAAGCGGTCTTGTTATGGATAGATGCTTCGTACTCTTTAATATCAACATAAAGTGAACGATTGTCTTTTGAAGATTTTAAACTTTCCACTTTATGGCAGGTCATGCAATCCTGATTCGCCATTCCAAGTTCATAAAAAACATTTCTGATTTTGTGCGGTTGATGACAATCGATGCATGCAGGTAAAATATGCGCTTTCTTCTCCCACAGTTCACCTTTAATAATTTTACGGTGAACCGCCTCGATCATCACATGGCATTTTGTACAAGTTGCAGCAATGTTTTTTCTTGCAATTGATGAAGTTGGATCTGTATGAGGCAAAATTGAATGAGGTGTGTGGCACGAAGCGCAGTTTGGAGCTACGATTAATCCCTTTTTTAGTAATCCCTGTCCATGAATACTTTCCGAAAAATTTTCTAAAATATGATCCTGATGAATAGTTCTTTGTGTTTGAACTTTTGTTCCCTCTTGATGACATCTTCCGCATAAAAAGGGAATTTTCATCGGATAGACGGAAGACTTTGGATCTTTTACCGGAAGGATTTCATGCCCACCGTGACATGTTTTGCAAGTCGGAGCCAAATTATCACCGCGTGCAATTGCTTTTCCGTGTAAAGATTTTGCATGAAGTTCCTGCTCTGACTGATGACAGCCGCCGCATTTTGCGGGTTTCAAATCTTCGTTGTGCGGAAACTCGGAATCTTTCAAATCAACATGGCAGCCGATACAGGGAACCGAACCATGTACAAACTTGGTAAAGTTTTTTTCACTTACATAAACGGAAAATGTTTTCCCGTTCTTCGTTCCGGTTAAACTTTTATCATCGTGACAGCCAAAACAATCGCTATTATCTTGGCTAAACGTATTTGCCGGCACTGAAACAAACAATAAGAAAAGAAGAACTGCAGAGCTTCCTCTTAATATTTGTCTGTTATTAAGTTTTTCAGAAGGATTTTTTTTTAGCATCAAATAATTCTCAATTAAAATTTAAATCTTGTCGTCATCCATGTTTTCAATTTCCTGCTGATAGGATTTCTTTTTTATTTCTTCTAATTCCAACGGATGTTCGTCTTCCATTTCTTCTTCGGTTATTGATCCTTTGAGCCATGCAAGGTTCATCGGATATACGTCCGGATTGAAAATGATAAAGTAAAAATGCCAAACAACAATCGCCAGGAATGCAAGCCAGGCTTCGTAATAGTGAATTGTTCTGGC
The DNA here is from genome assembly GCA_030693705.1 of Ignavibacteria bacterium. Lineage (GTDB taxonomy): Bacteria > Bacteroidota > Ignavibacteria > Ignavibacteriales > Ignavibacteriaceae > UBA1563. The sequence continues at coordinate 44,599 of JAUYAB010000025.1, forward strand.
AACATCCCAACCAAGTTTGGTTAAAATACCGATGAATGTATTATCAAACCATAAGAAAATTCCAGTGACCGACATTACGATCGTTCCCCAAACGAGCGCCCAATATTCACTCTTTTCAATGTAACTGAATCTGCCGAATTTTGGTTTATCTTTCGAGAAACCGAAATTATACTTTAATACGTCAACCATATCTTTTGCGTCTTGCAGACGAGGAAAAAGATCGTAGGCTAACTTCCTTCCGCGCGCAGTAAAGAGTAAATAATATAAATGATAAAGACTTGCGCCAACCATAATCACCGCGGCTGTTCTATGGATAATGCTTCTCATCTCGAAAGCGTTCGGCAAAATATTTCTGAAACCGGCTACCCACCATGCATCCGGGAAACGGAGCGCAAATCCGGTAAGAACCAAAGTGAAGAAACTGATTACCAAAGTTGCGTGCTGTATTCTTTCACTCAACGTCATTCTCAAATACAAACCGTGTCCGTGATCCTTCTCATCCATTCTTCCTCTTCGAATAAGAAGTTTGTTTTTCGATTTTCTAAAAAGATCAACGAAATTGTGAATGAACATTCCCCCTATAACTGTAAAGATAAGAAGTAAATACGTTGTTGAGATCCAATAAAGAAGCGGTTCTTCTTTTTCAACCGCTGTGCTGTGAATTTTTCCGATGGCAAAATTTTCGTTCGCTCCCGGATGACATCTTCCGCATGTATGTTTTAAATTCGCTTTATTTACGGAAGAAGTCGGGTCGCTCGCGGCTTTAATATTATGAGCGCCATGGCAGCTTGCACAGTTTGCAACTTCTCTTGAACCGCCTTTTAATGCGAGTCCATGATAGCTTGTAACATAAGAGCTAACCTTATTTGAAGCCATTCCGTAGCGGTCTGTTAATTTTACGGAACTATGACAAGGTGAGCAGACTTGAGATGATAAATTTTTATATGCAACGGGTGAAGAAGGATCGTTGTGCTTGAGAATGTTGTGTTCGCCATGGCAATTAGTACAAACCGGCGCATCCATATTTCTGTTTGCTACAGCTTTTCCGTGAGCGCTTTCATTATATTCAGCTACAATTCCGCCGTGACATTTTGAACAGGTTTGCGGTACGTTCAATTTAAATACGGTTGATTTTGAATCTGTTCCTTTTAAAATTCCATGCGCGGTATGGCAATCAATGCATGTTGCCGCTTTTGCATTTCCCTTTTTATGAAGCGCGGTGCTGTGCACGCTGTTTTCATACGATTTAATGAACTTTACTGTTGGAGCTATTTTGCTTCGAACATTCGGATTATCAACATGACAAGAGAAGCAAAGCCGTTCTTGAGATATTTTGATTTCAAGCGTATCTCTGTTCCCGTTTTTATTTGAAATGGTTCCGTGATGACAAGTTAAACAGTTCGGCGCCGCAGGATTTCCCTTCTGCAATTCTTCATCATGTGTTGAACCTAAAAATGTTTTTTCGATAGCGCCATGGCATTTTCCGCAAGCGGAAACTATTTTTGAATTTGTAAATGGAAATGCTGGTGATTTTTTCGGTACAATATTATGCGTTCCGTGGCAGCCTTTACAATTTAGATCAGGAGACGTTGCGGGCTGTTTGGCTTTAAGCATTTGAGGGTGAAACGAATGTTTTACCGGTGCATCTTTATGACAAGTAACGCAATTGATCGGTTCAATTTTCTCCTTATGGGGAATATTATCCATTTCAAAACCGGTATGGCATGCAATACACTGTAGTTTAGCGTGGGGAGAACTTTTAAGAACATCTTCCTTAACAAAAAGCGAAATCTGTTTCCCGTTCTGTTCTTTGGTTAAAGTTTCATCGCTATGGCACGAAAGGCAATCTGCGTTTGATTGTGCATATAAAGGAATTCCCCTTGAAAAGAGAAAAAACAGACCAAAATAGAAACAACCCTTTACTAAAAATTTAACCATCGATTTTCCTTATAGACAATTTGAAAGATAATAACCGGCACGAGAGGAAGATTTCATCGTGTCGTTACAGACGCGCTTCTAAACGCTGAATGCGAACCCATAAAGGGCAACAAGTGTAAAAACAAAAAGCATGTACAAAATAACGGTTTTCAAAATAAATTCCTTTTTTGTTTAGCTCTCTTTTTTAACAAATGCAGTGCCAAGAATAGCTTGCTAAATGTTTATAGTTTCCTCTTTGAAACACCTTTCCGTCTCATTAATGAGAAACAGAGTGAAAAATTTTCACGAATTAGAATTTTGACAAAAGCGATTAATTTTTCCCCACAAAAACAGAACCTCTCGCGTAAAAATATTTCTCCATGCTTTAAACAAAATCAATTAAAAAAAAAGAAATATTTCTTTAAATATATTTTTTTTCACCGTTTGTTTCAAAGAAATATTTTCTAATTTTCGCATATACTTTTTCAAACACTAAAACTAAAGAAACTGGTAAGGAGATTTCGCTTTATGTCATTTGTAAGACTTGACACTAACGAAGAAATAACTGAAGTACTCGAAGAAAAGAAACAAAGAAGTCCGTTCGCGCAAACGATTATTCAAGATCCCTATAACGAAGCGTTAAATATTCGCCTCGCAAAATCTTTTGATGACGATGACGACTTTGATGATGATGAAGATTTTGATGATGACCTGGATGACGACTTGGACCTTGAGGAAGAGGAAGAGGAAGCAGAGGTTTCCTTAGACGACGAAGAGTTGGAAGAAAAATTCTATGAAGAAGATTTTGACTTTGACGATGACGAGGAAGACCTTGATGACGATTTGGATGCAGAACCTTTGTAGGTTACTCTTCGCCTAGATATTTCTTTTTTAATAAATAATTTTTAACATAGTCGGTTACTCCATCCTCTAAAACATAAAGAGGATTCAGATAACCGGCTTTTTTTATTTTGTTAAGATTCGCTTCCGTAAAATATTGATATTTCTCTGCAAGATGTTCCGGCATATCAACGTATTCAATGTTCACCGGTTTCCCGACCGCATGAAATAAGGCTGTAACCAGATCATTCCATGTTCTTGCTTTGCCGCCGCCGACGTTGTATAATCCGTTTTTGTCATTGTGTTCAAGAAAAAAGAGAGTCATCTCAACAGCATCTTTCACATAAACAAAATCACGTTTCTGTTCGCCGTCTTTATAATCAGGATGAAGTGATTTAAAAAGATTTACTTTTCCATAATCGCGGACTTGCTCAAACGCCTTGTGAACAACACTGCGCATTTCACCCTTATGACTTTCGTTCGGACCGTAAACATTAAAATATTTTATCCCGACGATATTGTTTAACATTCCATTGTTGTAGGCGTAGACATCAAAAATATTTTTTGAATAGCCGTACATATTTAACGGATGAAGTTTTAGACAGTTTTCATCTGCATCATCAAAGCCTAACGAACCATCACCGTACGTAGCTGCGGAAGAAGCATAAATAAAACGGATATCCTTTTCGAGACAATACTTTGCAAGGGCTTGCGTGTATTTATAATTATTTTCCATAAGATGGTCGGCATCTTTTTCCGTTGTTGCGGAATTCGCCCCCATGTGGATGATGGCTTCAATTTCAAAATCGATCTCATCATTTACAATTTTGTCGATGAATTCTCCTTTGTCGAAATAATCGGCATAACTAAGCGGAACCAGATTTTTCCATTTTTCATCGCTTCCAAGTCTGTCAACTATTATGATATTCTTCTTACCAAGTTGATTTAATCTCCATACCAAAGCCGAGCCGATAAATCCTGCGCCGCCTGTAACTACAATCATTTTCTTCCTGTAACTTTTATTATATTTGAACGAAATTTAATTAAAGTTGTTTAACAATGAAAGCCCTTCCCTAACCCTTTCCGAAGGAAAGGGAACAAGCCTTCCCCCTTCGGGGGAATTGAAGGGGGCTTTTTTATATTTAGAGAAGTATGAATACAAAGTTTAAAATATTACAAGACATGCTAAAACAAAGAATCCTTGTGCTCGACGGCGCAATGGGAACGATGATCCAACGTCATAATTTAACTGAAGAAGATTTCCGTGGGGAACGATTTAAAGATCATCCGCACGATCTGAAAGGAAATAATGATCTCCTCTCTCTTACACAGCCGGAAATAATAAAAAATATTCACCGCGAATATCTCAAAGCAGGCGCTGATATAATTGAAACGAATACTTTTAATTCAACTTCAATTTCTCAAGCAGATTACAAAATGGAGGTGCTTGTTTATGATCTGAACTTCAACTCTGCTAAACTTGCAAAGGAAGCGGCGGAAGAATTCACAAAACAAAATCCCAACAAGCCTCGCTTTGTTGCCGGCGCTTTAGGTCCGCTAAACAAAACGCTCTCTCTTTCGCCTGACGTAAACGATCCCGGTTTCCGCGCAGTAACGTTTGATGAAGTTGTTGCAAGTTATACGGAACAGCTCCGCGGATTGATTGACGGCGGAGTGGATATTCTTCTTGTCGAAACTGTTTTCGACACGCTCAATGCAAAAGCGGCAATCTATGCAATTAGTGAATACACAAGAAAGATTGGCAAAGAAATTCCCGTTATGATTTCCGGAACCGTTGTTGACCAAAGCGGAAGAACTCTCTCCGGACAAACCACAGAAGCGTTCTGGATTTCAATTTCCCACACAAAAAATCTTTTAAGCGTTGGCTTGAACTGCTCACTCGGCGCAACACAAATGCGTCCTTTCTTAAAAGAACTTTCGCGGGTTGCCACTTGCAATGTCAGCGTTTACCCGAATGCCGGTTTGCCAAATCACTTTGGCGAGTATGATGAGACTGCCGAAATGATGTCTTCAACTTTAAAAGATTTTGCTTCGGAAAATCTTTTCAACATCGTTGGCGGATGCTGCGGCACAACTCCCGAACATATTAAAGCCATTGCGGAAATGGTAAAAGATTTTTCTCCGCGTCAAATTCTGCAGAAAGATTTTTACTTGAGTTTAAGCGGACTAGAGCCGCTTGTCATTCGTCCCGAAACAAATTTTGTTAATGTTGGCGAACGAACAAACGTAGCCGGTTCAAAAGCCTTTGCAAAAATGATTTTGAACGGCGATTATGAAGCAGCGCTTTCAGTAGCGCGCCAGCAAGTGGAAAACGGCGCTCAAGTTATTGATATCAATATGGATGAAGGAATGCTTAACTCCGAAGAAGCGATGAAGAAATTCGTAAATCTTCTTCAAGCGGAACCGGATATTGCACGAATTCCGATCATGCTTGATTCATCAAAATGGAGCGTGATCGAATCAGGTTTGAAATGCATACAAGGAAAAAGCATCGTCAACTCCATCAGCATGAAAGAAGGCGAAGAAGCCTTCCGCGAGCATGCCCGGAAAGTTTTGGAATATGGCGCTGCGGTAATTGTTATGGCGTTCGATGAACAAGGTCAAGCTGATTCTTTTGAACGGAGAATTGCAATTTGCGAACGCGCTTATAAAATTCTTGTTGATGAAATCGGATTTCCGCCGTATGATATTATTTTCGATCCTAACATTCTTACCGTTGCAACCGGAATCGAAGAGCATAATAATTATGCCGTTGATTACATTGAAGCAACCCGATGGATTAAGCAGCATCTTCCGCACGCAAAAGTTAGCGGTGGTGTTAGTAACGTTTCATTTTCGTTCCGCGGAAATAATCTTGTGCGCGAAGCAATGCACTCCGCTTTTTTGTATCATGCGATCAAAGCCGGAATGGATATGGGAATCGTGAACGCCGGACAGCTTGAAGTGTATGAAGAAATTCCAAAAGATTTACTCGAACTTGTTGAAGATGTTTTGTTAAACCGCAAACCGGATGCAACCGAACGTTTAATTGCATTTGCAGAAAATGTAAAACAAAAAGGAAAAGAAGCCGTTGTTGTAGATGAGTGGCGTAAAGCTCCCGTTGAAGAACGGTTAAAACACGCGCTAATAAAAGGTGTTGTCGATTATATTGATGAAGATACCGAAGAAGCCCGTAAGATTTATCCGCAAGCGATTGGCGTTATCGAAGGTCCGCTTATGGCTGGAATGAACGCCGTTGGTGATCTGTTCGGCGCCGGGAAAATGTTCCTTCCGCAAGTTGTTAAAAGTGCGCGCGTGATGAAAAAAGCGGTGGCTTATCTCATTCCATTCATCGAGACTGAAAAAGCAGAAGCAAAAGATTTGAGCCAGGTTGGAAAAGTTTTAATGGCAACCGTTAAAGGCGATGTTCACGACATCGGCAAAAATATTGTTGGCGTTGTACTTGGCTGCAACAGCTACAACGTAATTGATCTTGGCGTTATGGTTCCAACTGAAAAAATTCTTGACACCGCTATTCAAGAAAAAGTTGATGTTATTGGTTTGAGCGGATTGATCACTCCTTCGCTTGAAGTAATGGTTGAAGTTGCAAAAGAAATGGAACGAAGAGGAATGAAACTTCCTTTGATGATCGGTGGTGCAACAACCTCGCGTATTCACACCGCTGTTAAAATTGCACCACACTACAGCGGAGCGGTTATTCATGTGCTCGATGCATCCCGAAGTGTTCCGGTGGTTAGCAATTTGGTCAATCAGGATAAAAAAATTCGTATGGCTTTTAAAGAACAAATAAAAAAAGAATACGCCAAACTTCGCGAAGATCACTTAAAGAAAAGAGAAGAAAAAAATTATCTTTCAATTGATGCCGCGAGAAAAAACAAATACAGTTGTGACTGGAAGAACGCGCAAATTTCAATTCCCCAAAAACTTGGAGTGACTAAATTAGAAAATTATCCACTCGCTATTTTGCGAAATTATATTGATTGGACCCCGTTCTTCCAGACATGGGAATTAAAGGGGAAATATCCGAAAATATTTGATGATAAATCCGTTGGCGCTGAAGCAAAAAAGCTTTTTGATGACGCAAATAAACTTCTCGATAAAATAATTTCTGAAAAACTTTTGCAGGCAAACGGAGTTATTGGTTTGTTCCCTGCTAACAGTGATGGTGATGATATTGAAGTTTATGCGGATGAATCGCGAAGCGGAATTCGACATTCACTTCACACGTTGCGGAATCAAAACACAAAAGCTGAAACTGCAAACAATCTCGCCTTGGCTGATTTTATTGCTCCGAAGGAAAGCGGTGTTAATGATTACGTCGGCGCATTTGCAGTTACTACGGGAATTGGGATAGAAAAACTGATTGAGAAATTTGAAAAAGACCATGATGATTACAACAGCATTATGGTTAAAGCTCTCGCCGATAGATTAGCCGAAGCATTCGCAGAACACCTCCATGAAAAAGTTAGAAAAGAATTTTGGGGATATGCGCAGAACGAAAATCTATCAAGTGAGGAATTAGTGAAAGAAAAATACCGCAGCATTCGTCCGGCTCCAGGTTATCCGGCTCAACCCGATCATACGGAGAAGAAAATTATTTTCGATTTACTTCAAGCCGAAAAAAACACCGGCATTCAATTAACAGAAAGCTTGGCAATGTATCCTACTGCTGCTGTAAGCGGTTTGTACTTTGCTCATCCGGATGCGAAATATTTTAACGTTGGAAAGATCAGCAAAGATCAAGTGCTTGATTACCACAAACGCAAAGGAATGAGCATTGAAGAGGTTGAAAAGTGGCTTCGTCCGATTTTAAATTATGATTAAAAAAATTCTTCAGTAAAAGGAATTCATCTTATGAGGAAATTATTTCTGGTGTTTTTCTTTGTTTGTTTTGTTGAAAATCTTTTCCCGCAAGATTCATCATACATTGCCGAACATTATACAAAACACGAATATCAAATTCCAATGCGCGACGGAGTAAAATTGTTCACCGCGATTTACGCACCGAAAGATACTACACAAGATTACCCGATCTTATTTCTTCGCACGCCGTACACAATTGCTCCTTACGGCGCAAATAATCTTAATAGATATCTCGGACCATCAAAATCATTTATCACTGATGGATATATTTTCGTTTATCAGGATGTTCGCGGAAAATTTATGTCGGAAGGCGAGTATGTGAATATGCGTCCCTTCATTCCCGAAAAAAAATCTTCAACCGATGTTGATGAATCAAGCGACACGTTCGATACGATTGACTGGCTGATAAAAAATTTAAGACATCACAATGGTAAAGTTGGCATGTGGGGAATTTCCTACCCGGGATTTTATGCTGCGATGGGAACGATAAACGCTCATCCGAATTTAGTCGCCGTCTCTCCGCAAGCGCCGATAGTGAATTGGTTTGTTGGCGATGACATGCACCACAACGGCGCGTTATCATTGCTGATGACGTTTGATTTCTTTACTGTTTTTGGGTTGCCGCGTCCTGAACCAACAACCGATTGGGGAAACGGATTTGATGCGCCTTCACCCGATGCGTACAATTTCTTTTTGAATTTGGGTCCGCTAAAAAATGTAAACGAAAAATATTTTAAGAAAAATATTTCCTTTTGGAATGAAGTTACTCAACACGGAACGTACGATAAGTTTTGGCAAAAGAGAAACACGTTTCCCCATTTCAATAAAATAAAACCGGCTGTGTTAACTGTTGGTGGTTGGTACGATGCCGAAGATTTGTACGGAACTTTTCACACCTATCAATCGATTGAAGAAAAAAATCCCGAAGCTTTTAACAAGATTGTAGTTGGTCCGTGGATTCATGGAGGTTGGAATAGAACCAAAGGAAATGAACTTAACGCAATTTCTTTCAACAGCAATACGAGCGAGTATTATCAAGACAGTATTGAATTCCCCTTCTTCAACTATTATTTAAAAGGAAAAAGTTCTCTCGCTTTACCGGAAGCCTTAATTTTTATCACCGGTTCAAATGAATGGAGAAAATTTGACACCTGGCCTCCCAAAAATTCCGTGGCGAAAAATTTATTTATCACCCAAGGGAACAAATTGTCATTTGAAAAATCAACGAAAAATACTTTTGATGAATTTGTAAGTGATCCGAATAAACCGGTTCCTTACACCGCAAAGCAGTTGGACTCGCGCGCATTTTATAATCGTGAATATATGATTGAAGATCAGCGATTTGCAGCCACACGTCCGGATGTATTAGTTTATCAAACTGAAGTTTTAAAAGATAGTCTTACCATCATCGGACCGATTGAAGCAGAACTTTACGTTTCAACAACAGGAACAGATGCCGATTGGGTTGTAAAAGTAATTGATGTTTTTCCCGATAGTGCGGAAAATCCAAAACCGAATCCGCAGCAATATGAAATGGGAGCTTTCCAGCAATTAATACGCGGAGAAATCATGCGTGGAAAATTTAGAAATAGTTATGAGCATCCAGAACCTTTCAAGCCGGGAGAAGTAACAAAAGTAAAATTAACTTTGCAGGATGTCGCTCATACGTTTCTTAAAGGTCACAAAATTATGGTGCAAATACAAAGCAGTTGGTTCCCCTTCTTCGACCGCAATCCGCAAACATTTTGTGACATTTATAATGCAGATGAAAAAGATTTTCAAAAAGCTACCCATCGGGTTTATCATTCGGAAAAATATCCATCTACTTTCACAATCAATGTGTTAAAGGAAAAATAAATAAGATGATAAAAAATGGTTTGTTCCTCTTTTATCTTTTCGTTTCAGTTTCTTATGCGCAAGTAAATGTTGAGAAAGAAAAAGAAGCGATTAAACAAACCGATATTGAGTTTTCTAATCTGTCTGTTAAAGAAGGATTTCACAAAGCGTTTCTAGCTTATGTTGCTGGTGACGGCGTTTTGCTTCGTCCGAACAGCTATCCGTTTGAAGGAAGAAAAGCGATTGAAGAACTCTACTCAAAAAGCAGCGATTCTTCTTACATTCTAACTTGGAAACCATTATTCGCGGATGTTTCTTCCTCCGGCGATATGGGTTATACTTACGGCACCTGGGAATTTAAAACAAAAACCGGCGATGACAAACCGAGTTACGGGACTTATACTACCTTTTGGAGAAAAGATAAAAACGGAAAATGGAAATTTGTTTTAGATACCGGGAATGACGGATTAGGTAAAGAGGAAAATTAAGCTGCTATTAAATGTTCCAAGGAAATTACTTTGGCGGCATAAAGTAAACAAGCTCTAATATCTTCCTTTTGTAGAAAAGGATATGCGTTCATTATTTCATCCTCGGTTTGTCCGTTTGCTAACTTTTCGAGAATAATTTCTACAGTTAACCTGGAATTTTTAACAACCGGTTTTCCCATCATAACTTTGGGATTTGTTTCTATCCGTTTTAATAATTGTTCGTTATTCATTTTCTTCTCTTATTACAATTTTATTATTCTGATTTTATCTTTGGTAATCACAGTAAAATTATGGTAAATACTTTCTTTGTTCCTTAGTAAAAAATCTTTCAACAAAGAGAATTTAATTTTTTCGTCTTGCTCTTTCACTCGAAACAGTATGATTCCTGATGAGAGCAACTTCTGGCGATAAACAAGTTCGCCGAAATCTTTATCGTTTGTTAGAAGTATTCTCTTTTCAATATTTGCTTGTAAAAGAATTTGAACATCTTCTAAATACTTATCCGTTTCTAGAATCCAAGTAACGTCATAGCCTGCTTTTCTTAATTCTACGACAATCAGTTTTTCAATGTTTACATCAGCAATAAATTTAATCATCACAAACTTCACCCAAATGTGTTTCTAATTTAATTTATTAAAAATTAAGAAAAAAGCTATTCGTTTTTCTTAAAACGGAAATTCTTCTTTGTAATCAACTTTCTGCTCAATCTTTTTTTCTTTGTTAATTTTGGCGGTTAAGTGTTTCGGATTTCCTTCAACATAAATTGCTTTGTATGGTTTTGTGGGACACGCAAACTCGCATGCGCCGCAGCCGATACAAAATTCCTCTTTCACTTCTGGAATGACAAGTTTGTTTTTGTAAGGAACCATGTTTACCGCTTTTGTGGGACAATGTTCCGAGCATGCGCCGCAGTCAGTATTTTCAGTATTAACGATGCAGTTATCCTTTACAAATTTTGCTTTGCCAAGCTGCTTTAATTTCTTTTCTGCAAGAGAGATCGGAGAAATTGCGCTTGTCGGGCAAACGTCTCCGCACAGTTTGCATTCAAAATTGCAGAAGCCGGTTTGGAAATCCATCCGCGGCTGGAACATTCCAAGCAGTCCGTATTCCAAATAAGCAGGTTGTAAAACCTGCGTAGGACAAACGCTTACGCACAGATGACACGCAGTGCAGTTTTGTGTAAAATTAGTTCTGCTTTTTGAACCCGGCGGTGTTACGGGATTCTTTCTAAACACCGCAACTTTGCTCTTCGTCTTCGGAGTAATTTTAACTTGGCTTAATGTTATGCCCGTTAATCCAACAGCGTAGACAAACGTGTTAAACAAAAAATTTCTTTTTGAATATAGTACTTTTTCATCGTGCTCGTTCAATTCACAAGATGGTGTCGCTTCTATTTTCACCTTATCATTTTTAGGCGAAGAGAAAAATCCATATTCGAACTTCATTCCATCGGTTGGACAAACATCAAAGCAATTGAAGCAAGAAACGCACCGGTCAAAATCGACTGTTTTATTTATTTTATCGATGCAGTTTGATTTGCAGACCCGTTCACAAATTCCGCATGATTTACATTTCTTCTCATCAATGGCAATTTTAACAAAAGCAAATTTTGAAACGAACCCGAGCAGCGTCCCAACCGGACAAACGGTGTTGCAGTACAATCTTCCTTTTGTAAATGATAAATAAACAACAACAAGAAAAATTATAAGCGCAAGTGAAAACGAGAATATTTCCACCCCTTTGAATTCAAAAGGATAAACCAGGTACATGTTCATCTTTTCAAAAAGAAAAGCGATGAGGTTATTCGCTATTATTAATAAAGGGCGAAATAGATGCGAAGATATTTTGCCGAAACTGCTGTATGGATCGAGGAGGTTAATAAAAAATATTGTTCCGCCAAGAAATGGAACAACGGCTAATGCAAGAAAAGAATACCGCCACCATTTTTTCTCTTTTTCATATCGAAGAAACTCTCTCTTCCTTTTTTTCTTTTTCAATTTTCTCGACAAAAAAGAAACAATATCTTGAAAAGTTCCGAGCGGACAAATTGATGAGCAATAAACTCTTCCCGAAAAAAGTGTAAACAGAAGAATAACGATGAAACCGGCAGCGCCGATCCCGATAACACTTATAAATTTTATAAAAGAAGGAATGAATTGTAAAAACAATACCTTTGCATAGATTGACGGCGGAAGGATATTTCGATAATCAAGAAAAAGGCTTAATGTTAAAAGAAAAAATGAAAGCGAAACAGCTACACGAATTTTCTTAAAAGCAGTTACCTTCATCAATAACAATATTACATTATAATTCGGTTAATGTTCAATTTGCTCAAATCTTTTCTTCCGGCTTTCAATTCATCCGCGTAGTTGATATACGGAACGTCAGCCAAATCAATACCGAATAATTTAGCTGCGGCGGCATCGGCGGCAACAATATCGGTTGAAATAATTTGTGATTTTAAAGTAAGCAGGTCGTCTTTCGAAACTCCGCGCGGACCATTTCTCTTCATCACAAGATACGCATCAACAATATTTAAATCCGGTTTTTTGAAAGTAGCAAAATCGGCGATACATTGATGAAGATCGTTTTGATGCCAATATCTGCGGTCCCAAACCACTCCCATTAAATTTTTCATTCCTGCGGTTATTTTTCCACCGCCATGATGTTTTAAAATCGGAACATTAATAAAAACATCGGACTCAAGAATAAGTTCATGCACTTTAGAACTTGTCAACCTCTTTCCTTTTTTCACATCAACTTGGTGATAATAACTTTCACTTTCTCCGCTAACAATTTTGCCGCCGGCATCTTTTACGGCTTTCTCAATCCCGCTGTTTGTGTAGCAGCGGTTCCAATTATCACAGGTATGATCGAAGACGTACACATCTTTCGCACCGGCATCAAAGCAGTGTTTAATGATCCTCGCAACTAATTTTGGATTTGTGTTTGCGGCTAATTCGGGAACTACATCCCATCCGATGTTTGGTTTAATAACCACTTTTTGATTTTTCTTTACAAAGTTTTTCATCCCGCCAAGCGAAGCGATCGCTTTATCAAACATCGCTTCAGGCTCACCACCTTTAATTGCAACAAGATCGTAGGGAGAAGCAAAAGAGGATGAGATAAATGGATACACACTGGCATATCCGCCGAAGGCAACCGCACCGGAAGTAACCAGACTTGCTTTAATAAATTTTCTTCTATCCATAACAACTCCTTTTCTTGTTGCTCAACAAAGATATTTTTTTGTGTGGAAATATAAAAAATTTTGGTGAAAGAAGTTAAACTTGAATTGTATTTAAAGAAATCAACTAATGGATTAAAAGAAATTATTCCGCTTTCATCTCGCGTGTCATCAAATCCGAAGTTGCTTTAATCGGGTCTTTATCTTCAAAAAGTATTTTATAAACTTCGTTGGTGATCGGGGCGTCGACTCCAACTTTTTTTGCAAGTTGAGACGCAGAGCGGCTTGTTTCAACGCCTTCGGCAACCGCGTACATACTTTCTAAAATTTCATTCAATTTTAATCCGCTTCCTAATTTTTCTCCAACGTAACGGTTTCTGCTGTGCTGACTCATACAGGTTACAATAAGATCGCCTATGCCTGATAAGCCTGAGAAGGTTTCCGGTTTTGCTCCCATCGCAATTCCCATGCGCGAAATTTCGGCAATCCCGCGGGTCATGATTGCCGCTTTTGTGTTGTCTCCGAATTTTGCGCCGTCAATAATTCCTGCGCCAATCGCCATAACATTTTTAAATGCTCCGCCGAGTTCAACACCTAATAAATCGGTTGAAGAATAAACCCGGAAGTACGAATTCATAAATGCTACTTGAATTGTTTTAGCGGTTTCGTTCACTGTTGATGCCGAGACAACCGCGGTTGGAATTCTTTTACAAACTTCTTCCGCATGACTGGGTCCCGAAAGAATTCCCAACTGCTCTTCCTTAATATTTGGAAAAACATCTTTCAACATATTAGACATTGTCATCAATGTTTTGTTTTCAATTCCTTTAGCAACATTTACGAAAATTGTGTTTTTAATATCGGTATAGGCAATCTGCTGCATCACGCCACGAAGAAATTGAGAAGGAACGGCAAGGACTATTAACTCTTTGTCGGTGATTGATTCTTGTAATCGATATGAAATTTTTAAGTCTTCCGGGATTGGAGTCCCGGGTAGGAAGGTTTTATTTTCACGGTTTTTATTTATCTCTTCGGCTATCTCTTTCTTATACTCCCAAAGAGTAACTTTATGCCCATTATAATGAAGCAGAATTGCTAAAGTGGTTCCCCATGCGCCTGCTCCTAATACTGCTATATTCATTGCAGTTTAACTTTTCCTTTTTGCGAAACTAATTTTATTTTCTATTCCGAGAGAAATTCTTGAAATATTCTTCCGGTGTGTATAGACAACGAGTACGGCTAATCCGATAAGAAACGGAAGAAGCGTTCCGTAACCTTCAACATGTGCATGAAAAACATTTTCTCTAATGATCATCGTTAAGGGAATTGAGATAGCCGCTAAAATTGAACCAAGTGAAACATATCTTGAAATGAGGATAGCGAGGAAGAAAATTCCAACGCCTACTAAAAGATCAACCGTTGCAAGGGAAACCAAAATTCCCATCCCGGTTGCAATTCCTTTGCCGCCTTTAAAGCTTGCAAATACAGACCAGACGTGACCAAGCACCGCCGTAATTCCGGCAATTAATTGTACAAGTGTAAAATCATCAAACGGAGTCAGATTGTTGAAAGGAAAATTTCCATAATAAATGCGGGAGATTAATACAACCGCAAGAACGCCTTTTAAAGCATCCAAAACGATAACTAAAAGACCGAACTTCCAACCGAGAATACGCCAAACATTTGTACCGCCGGCATTTCCGCTTCCGTGTTGGCGGATATCAATTCCTTTTGCCGCGCGGCTAACTATCAAACTTGTTGGGATAGAACCAATCAAATATGAAAGTATAACAACTACACCAAGTAAAAACATATCATGTTCCGTTGATTATTAAATTTATCTACAATGAAAATATAAACTGCATTTGTATCCATTGCAAGTTAAAACTTTCTTAAAAGAATTCAAATCACTTTAATTATCGCTGAATTGGGGAAATTATTGAGTGAGTTTACTCATTCGTGGTCAGAGGGGAGTAGTTGATCTTCATAAAACTTTCTTTGCAGATAAGATCTCACCGCCTATTTTGGGGTTAAGAAATCTGAAGATTTAATTTTTTCTCTCTTTGATCACTAATTCAAAACTTTTATTTGAGGTCCTTAAAATGAATTCAACCGGCAGATTTATTCTTTGTTTAATTTGTATTATTCTCTTCAACAATAACGTGGCAAGCAACTTGTCTGGAATCAAGAAATTTGACTCTCAAAAAGGACAGAAAGTTGAATCCCCCAAAATAGTCACTAAACTAAATCGACTTTATTTCCTTGATAAAAGAAAAGCATTAATCGGAGATATCGATGACTTTTCTTCAACTCCAAATTGTAGCGCGGTACTTAAATTATGGGAAATTGAAAACAATACTGAACGAAGATTAATAGAGTGGAGAAAAGGTGAAAGTACTAACCATATAGCAATTAGTCGGGATGAAGAAAATATAGTTGTTACCTCGTATACAGGAATTAAATCAAAGCCAGCACCCATTATTGGCTGTTACAGTTTAGTCCAAAACCAATGGTTGTGGAAGATGAATATCAATGAAAATTTTAGTGTTAATTATTTTTGTGAAATATTTTTTTTAGAAAACACAAATAGAATTATACTTTTAGACGATGATTATATTTACTACGTTGATAAAAAAAACGGACAAATACTTGATAAAAAAGAATCATGTTTGCAGGATATTGGTTCAGCCGGTGAAGCAGTTAATCGATTTATCAAAGTAAGTAGAAATGGGAGATATCTTGTTATTTGGAATCAATTTCGAGGTGGTGTACTCCCTTCATGGACTTATCCAAAAGAACGTGATTATTTATTGGTCTGGGATGTTATTGAAAACAAAGAAGTGGTTAGAATTAAAAAACAAGGTGGTGCAATAAACGACGTTGCTTTTTCTTATGATGAGAATAATCTCATTATTTCCATTTCGGATAAAGTGATTAGGTTATGGTCGATAAAAGAGAATAGATTGATCAAAGAAATTGAAGGTTGGGCAAATTTTATAACCTCGTCAGAAAAGAAGATAGTTCTTGCCGATAAAAGGAATAATATTTGTGTTTTGAACTATCCTGATCTTGAAATCGAAAAATCATTTGGAAAATTTGAATATTATTTAGAACCAGAAATATGCCCAATTACAATTACCAAAGACGGAAAATATTTGGCATTTGAAAAAGAAGGGCAAATCCATCTTTATGAAACAGAAAATTGGAAAGAGATATGGAATGTTTGGACTTGTCCCACAGATACAACGAGGGATTAGTTATGCTGACGAATTTATTCATCAAGAGGTTGTAGATGTTCTCTTTTAACTGAGAAGTAAGAAAAAAGTTAAAATCTTGACAAGCCATATAATTATATGTATCTTTTGAACAAGTATTTTTAAGATATAAGAAAAAATGAACTTTGAATGGGACGAAAAGAAAAATATTCTTAGTCAACAAAAGCATGGCGTTCCATTTGAAGATGCTCAATATGCATTTGCAGATAACAAAAGAATTATTGCTATAGATAAAGAACATGGCAATCAGAAGGAGAAAAGATATTTTTGCTTTGGCAAAGTGAGGAATGAAATCATAACCGTTAGATTTACTATGCGTGGAAATAAAATTAGAATTTACGGCGCCAGTTACTGGCGTAAAGGAAAAAAGATCTATGAAAAAGAAAATAAAATATACTGACGAACCAATTGGTGATATTGAAATAATAAAAGATTTATTACCTCCACCCGATGATTTAATCTTCAAGGAAAAAACAGTAAAGGTTACCCTTAACCTTAAAAAATCCAGTATCGATTTCTTTAAAGAAAAAGCGAAGACCAACAACAGCCAATATCAGCTTCTAATAAGGAGTTTACTGGATTATTATGTCTCAAGATATTCTTAATTCTATTTAAATGATTCTTCCTATTGCTGTTAACGACAATTCTTCAACGATCGGATGACTTAACCGAGTTTCTTCTTCCAAACCGAGATTTGTTCTCTAACCTATTCCTGATTTGGTGAGCCGAGTGTTTTTCGTTTCATAATGAGGCATGAGAAAAAAAATTTCTTACAGACTCTTTAAAAAATATTTATTTGAGCATTATAAGCTTCTTCGTATCTATAAACGTTCCTGCTCTTAATTGATAATAATAAACGCCACTCGAAAGATTACTTTCTCCGTCTTTAGCGGAAAATTTTACATCATATCTTCCTGCAGCTTTTTCTTCATTCACCAATTCAGCAACTTCTCTTCCAAGAGGATCGAATACTCTTAACTCAACTTTCCCATTAACCGGTAACTCATAACTGATAACTGTTTCCGGATTGAATGGATTAGGATAATTCTGTGCTAACTTAAATTGTGTTGGCGTTTCTATTTTTACTTCAACTTCTTTGCTGTACTCATACTTGCCGTCAAAGTCTATTTGCTTTAATCGATACTTGAACTCTGTTCCACCGGTCGGTTTATCTGTGAATGAATAACTTTTGGGAGAATTTGAATTTCCGTTGCCTTGTACAAAACCAACAACCTCCCAACCTCTCCTGTCCCGATCAATCGGGACACCCTCTCCTTGGTAAGGAGAGCGACGGGGTGAGGTCCTTTCTATTTCAAACCCGTAATTGTTTACTTCTGTTGCAGTCTGCCAATTAAGCAAAACTTTTCCATCTATCACGTTTGCAGTGAATGAAGTTAACTCAACCGGTAAAGCCCCTGATGTTATTCCATACCGGGAAGCAAGATAATGTTCTACAGTGCTTCTGTCTGAAGCACTCAAATTGGTGTTGTAAAGAATTACTTCCGCTAAATCTCCATTAAAATAATAGGTTCCATCGCTTCGCACGCCAAGCTGAAGAGCACCGGAATTTGATGAAAGAATATCTGCACTCGATGTTCCTCCGTCAATTCCATCAGCACGAACAGCACCGCCACTCGAACTTGCACGTGCTGAAAATACATGTGCGTTTCCATCGGTATAACTTCCAGCCGTTCCTAAATCAATCCAGGTAGAGGCAATAGGAATAAATCTCGCTCCGGCATCACCATTTAAATGATATTCAAAATTTTCATATCCGCCGGCAATTAGAAATTGAACATTGCTTGAACTTGATTTTGCAACCATAAACATTTCATATGGATTGCTTTGTATTCCTAAAGTTGAGGAAGCCGGCAATGTAAGTGAAGATGTTGAACCAATAAACCGTATAACCGGATTTCCATTCAGCGAGTTTGAAACTAGCGCCGGCTGATTTGCACTTGTGCTTTGTGTTGCATTATTGCCGTTACCGGAAAGATCATTCCACTCAGATACTGCAGAGCTTGAAGAGATTACTCCCCCATCTGCACGAAGATGAAGTTTGAGATTTGATGATGGAATAGGAGAATCCAATAAAAAGGAATAGACGCTGCTCGAACCTCCATCTGTAACAAGCTGGTAGTAATAAGTTAATCCGCTTGTTAAACCGGTTAGTGCTGCACTTACTGCCGTTCCGGGTCCTTCTACTGCGGTTGCAGTTTGAACAGACGTGCTTAAATTAAGATTGTTTTTATCTGTTCCATAAGCAAAATGATATGGCACCTGCTGCTCTCTTGCGATAGTTGATGTAATCTTTCCATTCAGCGTCATTGAACTTGATGTTACTGAAGTTGGCAATGAAACTGATGGTGTAACCTGTAACACCGCAGTACCCGGACTAACAGAATAAAGAAAATAATGATTGCCAATTGCGCGATAATCTATAATTGGGGTAAGATCGCCATTGTTGATATACAAATCGTAATTGCTTGTGGGCAGTGTGATGGTTCGAAAACTGTTGGCTGCCATGGAGTATGTAGAGTCCGTTCCGAGGGCATTGTGTAAGAGGAACTCATGCGCGATATTATCGTTGTTTTGCAGCTCAAATTCGGCATTTGAAGCATCAGAATTAAGCGGGATAACCTGTATCAAACTTTTTTTAATATAATCAAAATCGTAATTCCTTCCAACAGTCATAAATTGTTCGTCATTATGTGCAAGTTCAAGATCGTTTTCGGAAGTAATCACTTCGGCACGACTATTTATGGGTATAGTAATGGAAATTTGAGTGACACCACTAGTTAACTGAAGTGGAAAATCAAAAGTATTTCTATTTTCAATTAGAAAAACCTGCCCGTTATTCCCATCTAATTTTCCTACTGCATAACAGCGAATATTAAAAATTGGATTCGGGTCTTCGCTGCAGTACTGGTTATTGGTTCCAATATCTTTAATAAGTTTTGAATTATAAAGGAAAGAACAAATTGAATATTTTGGAAGTTGGATAGATGACATATAACCGTAATATAAAATTACACTACCTTTTGTGTCATTGTCGATGTAGTCAATTGTGACAGGATCCGGGGATAAGCTTCTTAATTCAAAAATAGCATTATAAGGATTGTTATAACATACTGCTTCAATCTCTACTCTTGTAATGTGATATAACAGCGTAGTATGAAAAACAACATCTTTTCCATAGAATTTTTCTCCGGCGGTATTTACAGCCACTAAGCGGTAATGCCACATGGCAATTATGGAACCAACCGGATTGGAAACAGTATTTACTTCTATGTCATTTGTTCCGCTCACACTTGTTATGCTGGCAGCCGCTGTAGAACCATAGTGTTCATCGGTACCGAATTCAAAATAAATGGTATAGGTTCCACCCTGCGGATTGATAGAGCCTCGTAATATTTTTTCCGTATAAGTAAGCCAACCGCCTAAATACAAGGAGTGAGGTGAAAGTGTTTTAACAAGAGGCGTTTGAGCATTAAGCTGCTGCACAAGAATTACGATTAAAAGAAATAATATTTTTTTCATGATGTCATCTATTTATGTTTTATGTCAAATTACTTTGTGAGTAAAAGTTTTTTTGTTTCTCTAAAATTGCCACAGTGAAGTGTGTAGAAATAAACACCGCTTGGTAGAGACGTTGCATGCAACGTCTTTACATTAAATTTAACTTCATAATTACCGGGGGCTTTTTGTTCATCAACAAGTGTTACCACTTCCCTTCCCAGCATATCAAATACTTTTAATGTTACATGGCCGCTGGTAGGCAGTTGATAGCTTATTGTTGTTTCGGGATTAAATGGATTAGGATAATTCTGTGCTAAGCTAAATTGTGTTGGTGTTTCTACTTTTACTTCAACAACACTGCTGTATTCATACTTCCCGTCAAAATCGATTTGCTTTAATCGATACTTGAACTCTGTTCCACCGGTTGGTTTATCTGTAAACAAATAACTCTTTGGTGAATTGGAATTACCGTTGCCTTGAACAAAACCAACAACCTCCCAACCTCTCCCGTCCCGATCAATCGGGACACCCTCTCCTTGGTAAGGAGAGGGACGGGGTGAGGTCCGTTCAACCTCAAACCCGTAATTTTTCACTTCTGTTGCTGTCTGCCAATTCAGTGAAACTTTTCCATCAACAAAGTTTGCAGTGAATGAAGTTAACTCCACCGGTAAAGCACCTGATGTTATTCCATACCGGGAAGCAAGGTAATGTTCTACAGTGCTTCTGTCTAAAGCACTCAAATTGGTGTTGTAAAGAATTACTTCTGCAATATCTCCGTTAAAATAATAAGTGCCGTCACTGCGCACGCCAAGCTGCAGCGCACCGCTGTTTGATGATAGAATATTCGCGCTTGATGTTCCACCATCAGTTCCATCAACTCTAACAGCGCCGCCGCTTGACGAAGCTCTTGCAGAAAACACATGCGCGTTTCCATCTGTGTACGTTCCTGTACTTCCTAAATCTAGGTAAGTACCCGGTGAAGTTTGAAGCGGTATAAACCTCGCGCCTACACCGTTCAGATGATATTCAAATTGTTCATTTGCATTTCCGCTTACAAGAAACTGAACGTTGCTTGAACTCGATTTGCCAACTATGAACATTTCATATGGATTGCTTTGTATTCCTAAAGTTGAAGAAGCCGGCAATGCAAGTGAAGATGTTGAACCATTAAACCGTATAACCGGATTTCCATTAAGCGAGTTTGAAACCAGCGCCGGTTGATTTGCACCTGTGCCCTGCGATGCATTATTGCCGTTACCAGAAAGATCATTCCACTCAGATACTGCAGAACTTGAAGAGATTACACCCCCATCTGCACGTAAATGAAGTTTGAGATTTGAGGATGGAATTGGAGACCCTAGTAAAAAGGAATTGACATTGCTCAATCCTCCATCGGTAACAAGCTGGTAGTAATATGTTGTTCCGCTTGTTAAACCGGTTAATGCTGCACTTACTGCCGTTCCGGGTACCTCTACTGCAGTCGCCGTTTGTGTTGTAGTAACAAGGTTAAGATTACTTTTATCTGTTCCATAAGCAAAATGATATGATACCTGCTGAGAACTTGCAGTATTTGATGTGATTGTTCCGTTCAGCGTCATCGAATTTGATGTTACAGAAGTAGGCAGCGAAACTGTTTGTGTTGTACTTATTCCGGCGGTGCCCGGACTTACGCTTCCCACTTTGAAATGATCGCCTGTCAACTGGTTGCAAAGATCAATCCATCCGGGCACGGCTACATAGATGTCCCAGTCACAATTTTCTACAGTTACTATTGAATCACCATTGGCTGCTATGGTGTAACGATGTTCGGTAGTATCCGATGCCATCCGTAGAATTGCATCATGAGGATTGCCATCGTTATTCTTAATTTCAAAGGTGGCTGTGGTGGCATCCATAGATACAGGTGTTACTGAAAAAAAAGAAGCTTCTTTTATCGCAACATTAAAAGGAGTTATAAAGACAAAAGGAATTCCATCACAATAGAATATAAAATCAGTATTATCTCCAATAACATAAACCTGACCGTTGGCAGGTACTACAAAAGATTTTGAACCGAAGCCACTTTGACCCGTAAGAGTGTCCGGAAAACTATTTTTGTTCTCGACCAAAACTACATTTATGCCTCCCAAACGCCCAATACCATAAGCAAAAATCTTAGAATATGGCGTTTGTGGTGTTCCACAGATATTATTATTTGTGGCCATTGTCTTGAATAGAAAAGAATTATAGGTAAATGAGATCAGTGAAGTGGTGTAAATCGTAATCTGATTATCGACATTTGGTTCAAGATACAGATCTCCTTTAAAAGACTCACCCGAGGTATAACTAATTGTCACAGAAGAAGAATTGCGGTTTATAAGATCAAAAACTGCAATGTTATCATTTATGGCACATGATGCAATTATTTCGATGTTAGAAGTTGGGTGTATTTGCGCGTTAAGCAGCACATGAGAAATAGAAATGATAAGAGCGGCTAAAAATATTTTGATTTTCATTCGGGTTCAACTTTTGATAGTTCGTCAAAAAAATGTAATACGCTAATAGAAAGTTATTTTATGATATCAGTATAAACAATAGCCAGTTTGGGTAAGTGTGATGGAGGGCGGAGAATTGTGAATGGAGAACTGAGAATTGTGAATGGAGAATTTCTTCAGCAAAAAAAAATAGTGGTGGTAAATTAATTTTTCAGATACTTTACAACAGCTTCTGTGCGGGAATGCACTTGCAGCTTTTCATAAATCTTGCGCAGATGGTTGTGAACGGTATCGGGGCTGATAAGCAGTTCAGAAGCAATTTCTTTATAAAGATATCCTTTGGAAAGAAGCGCCAGTATTTGTTCTTCGCGCGGAGTTAATGAAGGTTCACTGTTTTTATTTTGCTTTGGCTCCCGGTGAAATGACTGGACTACTTTACGGGCGATTTGCGCCGACATTGGCGAGCCGCCTTGCAAAACATCTTTAAGAGAAGATAATATTTCCCGGTGAGGAGTTAACTTTAATAAATATCCAACCGCGCCGGCTTGCAACGAATTAAAAATTTTATTGACATCTTCGTAAACCGTAAGCATAACAATCAGCAGTCCGGGCATTTTCGTTTTCAAACGCTGTGTACATTCAATGCCGTCAATTCCCGGTAGATTAATATCCATCAAAACAATGTCCGGCGCTTTATCGGGAATGTCTTCAAGTGCATTTTCGGCGTTTGGATAGGCGCCAACACACCGGAACCCCTCGCTGCCTTCGATTAAATCAATTAAGTTATTGCGAATCTTGTCGTCGTCTTCAACTAATGCTACACGAATCATTTTTTTCTTTTTATCAAATCTAACTATCAAATATCGTTTGGGAAATAGCCCGTTTGGGTAAATGCTGTATTTATCTGAAGCGGAACTTCCATTTTTGTTCTTGTGCCGATGTCAATCCTTGTTTCAACGGAATATTTACCATTAACACTTTTAATTCGTCGTTCAATGTTTTTCAAACCGTTTCCATATTTGCGTGTATTATTAATATCAAAGCCGCATCCGTCATCAACAATTAAAACGAGCAAATCGTTTTTTGTTACGGTTAGCTGCATGGTAACAAGAGAAGCATCGGCATGTTTAACAATATTGTTCAGAGATTCTTTTACCGCCATAATAATGTTGCGCCGGACCTCATAAGAAATTTTCTTGTTTGGAAATAGCGGCGGAATATCTATCCGGCATCTTATATCCGCCTTCTGCAAAAAATTGATTGCATTCTGTGTTAAATAACTTGCGAATTCCTCAAGAGTATCGTTTGTAGGATTAAGCGCCCAAATAATTTCGCTAAAAGTTGAAATAACTTTATCGGAAGCTTCGGAAAGTTCCTCGAGCTTTTTCTGTTCATCAACCGTTAGACAAGTGTTGCTCTTTATGCTTTCACTTACCATTCTAATTTCTGTTAACCGAGGACCAACTTCATCATGTATATCTTGCGCAATTCGAACACGCTCGTTCATTTGTGCATCAATCATTTGCTTATTCATTTCAACGTAACGCGCAATAAAGATCCACGCAATAAAGACTAAGAAAGCAAATCCGCCGTAATGGGCAAATTGCATTTCGTAGGTATCCAGATTGATAACAACATTTTTAAAATAATTTGCAATATCGGCAAGGACAAATACCGCATAAACTGCAAGCGCGATCAAAAGTATTTTTGCTTCATCGTTTCCTTTCTTCGCGCTAAGAAAAATAAAATAGATAAGAACAAACACAGTGATAGTTGTGAAAATAAGGAAAGGAGCAACCGTGTCTATGTTATCCGATATTCCGGTAATGTCCAAGAACAGCACAACCAAAAAATAACCTATTAGAAGTTGGTAAATCGCGGTAAAAATTCTTTTGTATTTGGGATCAATAATTTCGACAACGAGCATGAAGAAACCAACTGCGCTCGCAAAGAGAGCCAAATGATCTGCATAGTAAATTACCTTCGGTGCATTAAAGAAAATCTGCGTCAGGTTTGAATTTGCGAGGGTCCAGATTCCGCTGGTTGTCATAAAAATAATTATTCCGAGGTACGGTTTTATTTTCCCTATAAATAAAAGAATTATACTGAAAACTAATCCGGCAAAAATAAAAATTATCCCAAGTATCGTTTTGCTGAGGTTTGTTTTTATTATTTCACTTAAAAAAGATTCCTCCGAACCGAATCTTATTTCGCTATAAACGCCAATATATTTGCAGTCGGAACGGATTCTAAAGTAAAGTGTTTTACCATTAGAGTTCTCCGGAAGTTTGATTAGATGCCATGCAAATCCCATCATTGGAATTTTATCATCGGAAGTAAATTTGCCGAAGCTGTAAATTTTATTTGTGTCAAGATAAACTTCAAAAATTTTTTCAATACGGTTGACAAATATCGCCGAGTTGGTCTCGTTGCGATTTCCTAAATGAAGTCTTATCCATAAATCTTTTTTACCGGGAATGATTGGAATATCGGAAGGTTTGTCTATTGGGCGCCAGGATTTATCACTATCTAGTTTATATAACCAGTCTAATTTCCCACCGATAGATGAAGGAGAATCCCCCCAACGGTACTCCCAACCACCAACTGGTGTAAATGGTTTTTG
Source organism: Ignavibacteria bacterium (assembly GCA_030693705.1). Lineage (GTDB taxonomy): Bacteria > Bacteroidota > Ignavibacteria > Ignavibacteriales > Ignavibacteriaceae > UBA1563. The sequence continues at coordinate 69,642 of JAUYAB010000025.1, forward strand.
TTCAGCATAAGCTAAGTTTGCCAGAAGTGCTAAACAGAAAAGCAAAGAGTATGTAAATGATCTTGTAGTTATCATGTCATCTAAAAAGTCACATTATTCTTACCTTAAATATAAAGAGAGAGATTTTACTTTTGCATAATAAATCCAAATTATATTAGGTTGTCGTAATACAGATAACAATAAAAATAAAACCAGGGTATAACCTAATTTACTGCTTGGAATAATCAGGCTATACCCTTAGATTTGTGATACAAAATTAAGGTTATAACCTGATGACAGATTTAGATAGAAAGCTAATGGTCGAACAATTAGACAGAAAGTTCACAAAATTGGCTGAATTAAACGATTTAGAAATTTCACCCATGGGATGGATAAATGCAACCCGAACGGGGTTGAATATGTCCCTCGTTCAACTTGCAAAACGACTGAAAATAACTTCTGCTTCGGTTAAAGAGATTGAGCAGCGTGAAGTGGACAAAGGGATTACCCTTAAAAAGCTGATGGAAGCAGCCGAAGCGCTTAATTGCCGTTTTGTTTACGGTTTCATTCCCAAAGAAGGATCGCTGGAGAAAACAATTGAAAAGCGCGCTTATGAAGTTGCAAAAGAAATTGTCTTAAGAACCTCGCATACCATGAAGCTCGAAGATCAGGAGAATTCTACAGAACGAATTAACAAAGCAATTAAGGATCGCGCAGAAAAAATAAAATACGAAAGTCCAAAATATTTATGGGATTAGACATCGATTATAAAGATGGACAAACTCCTCTTGATGAAGATGAGAAAGCTGGACTGCTGATTAAAACAATCACTACCCGTGGTGAACTTGATGAGTTTGAACAACTTGGAGTTGAAAAAGCAAACCAATGGCTTTTGAGTAAAAAATTAATGGTGAATAAAATTCTTACTGAAGATTTTGTGCGGGATTTGCATAAACGAATGTTCGGAGATATTTGGAAATGGGCGGGTGAATACAGAAGGACAAACAAAAATATCGGTGTTGATAAATTTGAAATCGGAATTGAATTAAATAAACTTCTTGCCGATTGTAGATTCTGGATAGAGAACAAAACATTTCTCGAAGACGAAATAGCTGTCCGGTTTAGTCACCGCATGGTGGCAATTCATCCTTTTGCAAATGGAAATGGGAGGCACTCCCGCTTGATCGCCGATGTGCTAATAAATAAAGGCTTTGGTAAACCATATTTCACTTGGGGGAGCAAGAATTTAGTTAAACAAAGTGAAGCGCGAACACAATACTTACTTGCTCTAAGAGAAGCAGACAACTTTAACTACAAACAGCTAATTGAATTTGCAAGATTGTAAGATAAGTTAACTGAGTTTAGTCTTCCAAAGTAATATCTGTTCTCTAACCATTTCCGGATTCGGTGAACCGAAAGTTTTCTTTCGTGAAAGTGCAGATGAAATATCGAAAAGCTGCAATGCGGATTCATCAAAGAGTGCGCTGATCTTATTCAACTCATCCAACGTAAGTTGATTTAGTTTGCACTTTTTTGTTTCCGCTAATTTTACAACTTCTCCTACAAGATGATGTGCTTGTCTAAAAGGAATTCCTTTCAGTACAAGCCAGTCTGCTAAATCTGTGGCGAGTGAAAAATCACCGTTCAACTCTTCGGTAAACCTTTCTGCATTTATTTCCATTCCGATAAACATTAGCCGCATCAATTCCAGTGAGGTAAAATAGGTGTGAACAGAATCGAAGAGCGGTTCTTTATCTTCTTGAAAATCGCGGTTATAACTTAACGGCAGACTTTTCATTGTTGAAAGAAATCCAAACGCGTTGCCGAAAACTCTTCCGCTTTTTCCGCGGATAAGTTCTGCAAGATCGGAATTTTTCTTTTGCGGCATTAAAGAGGAACCGGTAGTAACTTCATCGCTCAATCTTACAAACTTCCACTCTTGCGAAGTCCACAAAATAATTTCTTCGCTTAAGCGCGAAAGATGCATCATTCCAACCGAGCAGGCGTTTAGAAAATCAAGAACGAAATCTCTGTCGGAAATTGCGTCAAGCGCGTTTGCGGAATTTTTCGCGAAGCCAAGCTTTTGCGCTGTACTCTTTCTATCAAGCGGAAGTGTAGAACCGGCTAAAGCGCCGCATCCAAGGGGTGAAACGTCCGCTTCATCTAAAACAAATTGCATTCTTTGTTTATCGCGCTCCAGCATTTCAACATAAGCAAGAAGATGAAACGCAAATGAGATCGGCTGCGCCCTTTGTAAGTGCGTGTAACCGGGAATGATCGTTTCGGTGTGTTCTTCCAAAGTTTTGAGTAATTGCTGTTGTAATTCGGTGATCGTGTTTTTTAATTGCTCTGCTTGCTTCTTTGTCCACAACCGCGAATCCGCAGCAACTTGATCGTTCCGGCTTCTTCCGGTGTGAAGTTTATCGGCGGTTTCGCCAATAAGTTTTTTTAAATGGAATTCAATTGCGGAGTGAATATCTTCAAATCGTGCCGGGTCGGGTTTCCAAATTTCATTTAAAAATTCATTCCGGATTTTTTCCAACCCGGAATGAATTTGTTGAGCTTCTTCTTTAGTGAGAATTCCAATCTCTGCAAGCATTGCCGAGTGAGCAAGACTTACTTCAATGTCTTCTTCAATCAACGTAACATCAAATGAAAGCGATGAAGAAAACTCCAACGCTTTCTGGCTAAGCGATTTTGAAAATCTTCCGCCCCAGAGCATTAGTGCGCTACCTCGTGCGCCTTCGTTTCGCTTGGAGTGTTTGCAGCTTTTACAAGGCTCAATGTTTTATACGGCAACCCGTACAACGCTAAAAATCCTTCCGCCGCTTTGTGATCAAATTTATCTTCAATTGTGTACGTTGCTAAATCTTTATTGTAGAGACTATACTTTGAACTTCTCGAAAGAACCGTGATGGTTCCTTTGTAAAATTCTACGGTAACAGTTCCCGTAATGTTTTCTTGTGTTAAATCAACAAAAGCCATTAACGCATCAAACAATGGCGAGAACCATAATCCGTCGTAAATAAGATTTGCGACTTTGTCCGAGACTCCTTGTTTAAAACGGAATGTTTCTTTATCGAGAATAAGTTTTTCCAATTCTTTATGAGCGGTGTGGAGAATGACCGCTGCGGGAGCTTCATAAACTTCTCTTGATTTAATTCCTACAACTCTATTTTCGATCAAGTCCATTCTACCGATGCCGTGTTTTCCGCCGATTACATTTAATTCTTTTACAAGATCAACGGCGGATAATTTTTTACCGTTCAGCGAAACAGGAACACCTTTTTCAAATTCAATTGAAACGGATTCTGCTTTGTCCGGTGCGTCTTTAGGGGAAGTAGTAATTTGGTAAGCATCTGCAGGAGGTTGAACTGTCGGGTCTTCCAACACGCCGCATTCAATCGCAATTCCCCAGAGATTTTCATCGATCGAATAAGGCGAATCTTTTTTTATTTTGATCGGAATTTTATGTTCGAGCGCGTAATCAATTTCTTCTTCTCTGCTTTTGAATTCCCAAATTCTTAACGGAGCTAAAATTTTCAGATGCGGAGCTAAAGTTTGAATACCAACTTCAAACCGTACTTGATCATTTCCTTTTCCCGTGCAGCCGTGAGCGATAGTATCGGCGCCTTCTGCAATAGCGATATCAACCATAAGCTTAACTAATAAAGGTCTGCCGATAGCTGTTGCCATGGGATATTGTCCTTCATATAAAGCGCCGGCTTTCAAAGCTTTCCAAACATATTCCGTAATAAATTCTTTTTGTAAATCCAGAATGTAAGATTTTGATGCGCCGGTTAATTTGGCTTTCTCTTCTAAATTTTCAAGTTCATCTTTTTGACCGAGATTTCCGGTTGCCGTAATTAATTCGGCGTCGTATTTATTTTTAAGCCAGTTAACCATAACGGATGTATCAAGTCCGCCGGAATAAGCAACAACAATTTTTTTATATGACATTCTCTCTCCTATTTTACTTTATTCTTTGTGAGGGGTTTTCCGACATTATTCTTTTGATAAGTGAAATGATGTTCGGAATACTGCTTTGTTTATTCGGGATGATCAAAACGGTATCATCTCCGCCGATCGTTCCGATAATTTCTTCTTTGTTCCATCGGTCGATGTAATGAGCTACACCTTGCGCTCTTCCGGCAAGTGTTCTCACAATAACCGCGGATTCATTATGATGAACCGTGAGAATCTCAAAACCAACAAGCCGTGCAATTTGTTTGCCGCTTTCTTCTGCATTTAAAATATAGCGGACACCATACTCGGTAAAAATTCTTACCACTCCAAGTTCGGCAAAGTCTCTGCTCAACGTCGCTTGAGTAATTTCATACCCGTCGCGCTTTAGATAAACGAGGAGATCTTCTTGATTAGCAATGTGCTTTATCTGAAGAATTTCTTTTATCCGGTTTTGTCTTTTTAATTTTGAAGCCATGATGTGTTCCTCTATTTTAATTGATAAAATTATTGTCCACCGACGGCGGACGATTGAAGTTGCTTAACTTCGGTATGGCGAAACTTATCAACAACTTTACTCAAAGTCAAAAGAAATAAATCAATTTCTTTTTGAGTTATTACAAACGGAGGAAGCAAACGAAGCGTGTTATTTCCGGAAGTTCCGGTCACAACTCCGTTTTCAAGTAGTTCTTTCATAAAATCTTTTACATTGATCGATGGATCAAGCTCAATGCCGACCATCAATCCGTAGCCGCGGACGTCTTTAACTTTTTCTAACTGAAGATTTTTAATTCCATTTATTAAACTTTCACCCAACTTCTGAATTTTCTTCAACACATCTTCTGTAAGCAATTCCGTTACAGCCAATGCTGCTGCGAGTGAAACCGGATTCCCGCCAAACGTTGAACCGTGATCGCCCGGTTGAATTACTTCGGCAACTTTTTCAGAACAAATAACCGCGCCGAGCGGAAGTCCGTTCGCGATTCCTTTTGCAATCGTAATGATGTCCGGTTGGATTTCCGCCCACTGATACGCGAAATATTTTCCTGTTCTGCCGATACCGGTTTGTACTTCATCAACAATTAAAAGAAGATCATTCGCATCGCAAATTGCGCGAAGTTTTTTCAAATAATCTGCGGAAGGAACGATCACTCCGTTTTCTCCCTGGATCGGTTCGACCATAACGGCAACCGTATGTTCATTGATCGAATCATTGATCGCATCAATATCGTTATAAGGAACATGAATAAATCCGGGAGTAAGAGGGAAAAATCCCTGCCACAATTTGTATTGCGCTGAGGCGGAAAGACTCCCCATCGTTCTACCGTGGAATCCGCCAAGAGCGGTTATGATGTTTGATCTTCCTTGACCGAATTTTCTTGCAAACTTTATTGCAGCTTCATTTGCTTCGGTTCCCGAATTGCAGAAAAAAACTTTATCAAGCTTTGATTGATCGGTAAGTTTTTTAGCAACTTTTTCTTGCAGCGATATTTCAAAAAGATTTGAAGTGTGCCAGATTTTTTCAACTTGATCGTGCACGGCTTTTGTAATGTGCGGGTGTGCGTGACCGAAACTTGTAACGGCAATACCGCTGAGAAAATCGAGATACTTTTTCCCGTTAGTGTCAAAAAGAAAAGAGCCTTCTCCTTTTACGAATTCAACGGGTAACCGGTTATAATTTTTTAAGAGCGAAGAATTATTATGCTGTTCCATTGGCTGTAATCCACGTTCCTTTCATTTTTGTATTAAAATTTTTGGTGTTCGGTTGCAGTTCAACATTATCACCGATCCAAATTTTATTAATTCCTTTTTGCAGCAGTTCAAGGCAGCTTTGCATTTTAGGAATCATACCACCGGTAATTTCACCTTCAGCAATTCCAAAATCAATTTCCTTTTCGCCGAGAGAACTTTTCACTTCGCCGTTAAGCATAACGCCCGCAACATCGGAAAGGAAGAGAACGGTATCAGCCTTTATTGAAGCCGCTAAAACCTCACAGAAAACATCGGCGTTCACGTTCATCAAATTTCCTTCGTGGTCTCTACAAACGCTTGAAAATACCGGAATGACTTTTTCTTTTAATAGATTTTTTATCCAGGAAATATTTCCATTCAATTTCGGGTAACCGACAAAGCCTAAATCTTTGTTCAAATAATCGGCAACAAAAAGATTTCTATCTACACCTGAAAGTCCCATCGCTTCCAACCCTTTTGCATGCAGGTAACTGATGATCTTCTGGTTCAATAATCCGGCTTGCACCGCTGCAACGATGTCCATAATTTCTGCAGAGGTGACCCGCTGTCCGTTCACAAATTTTACATCATAGTCCATTTTGGCTGACCAGTCGGAAATGGTAGTTCCGGCGCCGTGCACGATAATTATTCCGTCGTAATGTTTGTACAATTCGGCAAGTGTATTGCTCCATTTTTCATCTTGAATAAAAGCTGAAAGAGCTTTCCCGCTTAGTTTAAGGATGATAGTTTTCATAATTATTTAATTCCTAATTCTCAATTCCTAATTCATAACCTGGTAAACCAGAACCGAAAAAATAATAAAGAATAATGAACATGGAATGTAGAAATGTAAAACTTCAGCATTCGTTATTCCTTGTTCGATGTTCGGTATTTGATTTCAAGAAAATATTCTCGCCATTCTGCGTAGAATATTTTTCCTAACTCTCTAATTTCTAACTCATAATCTGTCCCGATAGCTACTGGGACAGAACCATATTTTTCTCTAATCTAGTAATTGTTCCATCTTTTTTTCTCGCAAAGTTCGCTACGAACCGCAAAGATCGCGACGGATTTTCCCTTTGCGTTCGTTGCGTCTTCTTTGCGAACGTTGCGAGATATTTGTCCGAGAACTATTCTACCTGCCTGCGGCGGGCAGGCCATTCTGCACAGTCCGCCGCGGCGGAATTTTTGCTAACTATCTAATTCTATTAAGTTCTGTAATTAGCATTTATTTTAATATAATTTTCTGAGAAGTCGCAAGTCCACCAGGTGGAATCGATCTTACCCGCTTCTAAGTTGACCGTTACCGAATATTCTTTTTTTACCAGAATTTCTTTCGCGGCTTTTTCATCAAGTACGATATCATAGTTTGGTTTTAAAATCGCAAGGTCGTCAAAATAAATTGAGACTTTTGCCGGATCAAAATGAGCGCCGCTATTTCCGGCTGCTGAAAGGATTCTTCCCCAGTTTGCATCTTCACCGCAAAAAGCAGTTTTAACTAATGGAGAATTGGAGATAGCTTTTGCAACTGCGTTCGCATCTTCTTCAGTCTTTGCACCTTTAATTGCAACAGTTACAAGCTTGGTAGCTCCTTCACCGTCGGAGACAATTGATTTTGCCATTACGATGCAAAACTTTGTAAGTGCAGCGAGAAACGTTTTATAATCTTCTGAATCTTTTTTAATTGAAATATTCGCGGCTCCGTTAGCAAGCAGAACAACCATATCGTTTGTGCTTGTATCGCCGTCAACGGTAATTTTGTTAAAAGAATTTTTTACCGCTTCGCTTAAAAGTTTCTGCAAAAGATGTTTTTCAATTGAAGCATCGGTAGCAATAAAAGCCAGCATTGTCGCCATGTTCGGCATTATCATTCCGCTTCCTTTGCAAATTCCGCCGATAGTAACTTCTCCACTTGAAAGCTTCACCGTTTTTGCGTAAGACTTACTCGTCAAGTCGGTGGTCATGATAGCTTTGGCTGCATCGTATCCGCCGCTGTGTGTAAGCGCCGGAATGATCTCGTCAATTCCGGTTTTAATTTTTTCAATCGGAAGTTTAACACCGATAACTCCGGTTGAACTTATGAGGACTTCATCTTGCTGTAGTTTTAATTTTTTCGCGCAATACTTTTGCATTTCCAAAGCGTCTGCGTAACCTTGTTCACCGGTACACGCGTTGGCGTTACCGGAATTAACTAATACCGCTTGCACGTGAGAAGATTTTTTCAAAGCTTCTTTTGAAACCAACAACGGCGCGGCTTGAACTTTGTTCAGAGTAAATGTGCCCACGGCGGTTGCTGGATATTCAGAATAAATGAGCGCTAAATCTTTTCTTTTCTTTTTTATTCCGGCAAAAATTCCGGCGGCTTTAATTCCTTTAACCGAAGTAATGGAACCTTCTTTATGAAAGTGCTGCATGTTTAACCTCCTTCTGCAAAATACCGAGCGATTCATCCCATCCGTAAAGTTTGTTCATATTCTGGATCGCTTGACCGGCGGCTCCTTTAACAAGATTATCAATCGCGGAAGTGATAACAACTTTCTTTTCTTTTACCGAAATATTAATGTCGCAAAAATTAGAATTGATGACCCACTTTAATTCCGGCGGCGTATTTCTTATCCGCACAAAGGGACTTTCTCCATACGCTTCTTTATAAAATTTAACGAGAGAAGCTTCATCAATATTGTTTTTAAAATGAATAAAACTTGTTGCATAAATGCCAACCGCAACCGGCAGCAAGTGGGTAGTAAACGCAAAGGGAGAGTGAAATCCATTCTTATATAATGTTTGTAAAATTTCCGGTTCGTGTCTGTGAGTGTTTACGCTGTAAGCTTTAACGTTTCCGTCCATCTCGGAAAGAAGCATTTCTGTTTTTGGCGATTTTCCGGCACCGCTGGTTCCCGAATATGCGGAACAACTTATACTGATGATCTCTTCGCCGAAATTTTTAACTAAAGGAAGCAGCGCAAGTAAAACCGCTGTGGGGTAACAACCCGGATTTGCGATCAATTGTGCGTCGGAGTATTCGGTCTCTGAAAAATCTGCCAGACCGTAAACTTTTGATTTTAATAAATAGGAGGATGAATGCTCAAGGTGGTACCATTGCATATAGAGTTCTTCAAAATCCAACCGGTAATCTCCGCCAAGATCGATCACTTTTTTCCCTTTGCTGATCAAAGCCGGGACAAAGTTCAACGCTTCTCCGTGCGGGAGAGTTAAAAAATAAAGATCGTGGTCGAAAGAAACTTCTTTAGCCGAAAGAACTTTTTTGTCTTCGACCAAACCTTCGATGTCTGGAAATAACGTGGAAAGATTTTCGTTTGCCGTGGTGTTTGCATAGACTTCAAAATCCTTTACAAAAGGATGATTGCTACAAAACTGGATCAGTTTTTTTCCCGTGTAGCCGGTTCCGCCAAGTATGCCTATTGAGATCATGATAAAGTCCTATTAAAAATTTGAAAAATATAAAAAGATGGAAATGCGCAGAGAAATGTTATTGTCCCCTGCGGGGACGCGGAGAACTAAATGTAAATACCGGGGCTGTTGTGTTTAATTTCATCTTAAAAATTTAATAGAATTTTGTTTCAAATCTAAGGAAGGAGCGGATATTTGTCAAGCCTAAAGAAGCATATAATTACAAAAATTTTGCAAATACTGAAACTATCCGGCAATAAGGTGAATTAATATCCAGAAATAGGGGCAGCGGGAACAAACCGGTTGTTATAACTTATTTCAAAACGGAAAGAATGTTTTGGTGGGAGTGGTGTCCCTATACAGGAGTGAATGAAATAACTGTTTCTAAGAACAACACTCCTTAAAAAGCAATTTATCCACTTCTGTGTATTTCAAATGCAACCTTATAATTTCATAAATAACACACTTGAAAAAGAGGCCTATGGTTTACTTTTCATATTCTAAAAATCTTGAAAACCATACCCACATATCTTCTAAACAATCAAATTTTGGAGGATAGTTTTCTTCGTAAAACCGCCCCCCTAATATATTTTCTTTGAAAACTTCTCCGCTTCTTCTAGGAAATTTCATGATCGAGGATTCAAAAAAAGAGTCGTGCATTTCATAATGATGACTAAAAATAAAATCCTTCCAAGATTTTGTAAGAAATTCTTTATTTGCAATATCGATCATCTCAAATTGAGTAAACTCCCTTATCTTAGAATTGTTATATACATTTTTCATTAATGAAATTGCTTCTATGTCAGACTTTGGTGCAGAATAGCCAAAAACTGTCACTCTGACAGGATTTTCTAAACCATGTAGTAATATGCTCCACTGATCTTGAATGTAAGAATCAACATGATAATTCTTTTTTGTAATTGGATAGAGAATGTTGGTAGGTGAAAACGGGGTTTTACATTTTAGGCAAATTTTCCCCTTGGGCCCAAATGTTTTGTCGTTTTCGCAAATCCCAACAGCAACACTTCCATGTAAAAATAAAATCGTTGGGAGCTTATCAGTGAATCTAAGATTTCTTTCATAAGCTTGCCAAAGAAATGGATCCCAATTGAAAGTGGCAATCAAATCTTTTTTTCTTAGAGATAAAACTAAATAGTCATAAATGGTTGGAGTTGGTGGAAGATAAAGATTGTCAAAATATTCATAAAGTGTCTTTTCTAAGTGTGATAATAAATCAGATTTTGGATTATGAGAATATATCTGACTAAATACCACCTCAAGATTTTTTGACTTAGCCTTTTTAATTTCTGAAGCATATTTATCTTCTAATCCCAAAATATCCAAACAGTTATCCATTGAGGGCAAGTATTTGTTATTCTCCTCGGGATTGTGAAGACAAGAAGCAATGCTTGAACCAGCGCCAAGTATCACTATGTGTCGATGACCCCCAACGACAGTTTTTACTTGTTCTTCTTTAGTAATAACCATTTCATTTATTCGTTTTTGCAGTTAACGGTGCTAAATGTAGCGAATCATTTACATTTGTTATTTTTTATAACCAATGCATACAAGCATAAGCCCAAGATTTACCACCATTTAATAAACAGTTCTAATCTATTTTCATCATTATCTTGACTCAACATTATATCCCATCCATTTTTATTTTTGGTATCCATCCACGTTCGACCAAGCCAAAAGTTCCGTTCACTAATCTCGCAGTCATCAGTTGCACTATATGGACCTCTGTTCGATTCATCATTTCCTAATATTTCATATAAAGTATTAACACTAGATTTTACAATTGATGGATTGAATTCATCGGAAAAAAAAGTAAAAGATTTCGGTCCTTTTGGACGATCAATAATTTCCAAAGAACTAAATATCCCTAATTCTTTTTGAGTCAATGTGTAAGAATATTTTTTCCAAATCTCATTTTTTGTCTCCTCCTCATTTTGGATATCTTCACTTTTTCCATAATTGGATTTTGGATATTCAAGCAAGTTTTCTTGGAATAAACCAAGGATCTTGTTACGATAAACCGTTTCATCCAAATTATTTTTTTGTGAATCAACACTATGTGCTGAATTGTCTTTGTTAATTTTAATGTTATGTGAAATTCTCGTTCCTAATCTAACATCCATAAAGTATTTTTTCCTTTTTAATTCCTTCCGCAATTCAAAGTTTATACTCCTTGTTAAACCGTTTTCCTTTTGAATTCCTCCAATGTATTCACTAAAATTAAAATAGTTTTTTGTAAACCACCAACCATATTGATAATAATTACCGGCACCACATACAAACGCCATAAAATTTATACCCTGCCCTATTAAGGACTCTCCCAAGGAATTTGACGAATTGATATCTTGGTCGCTTGGTGATAAAACAACATTTGTGTGATTATGAAATTCCAGAATCGTATCAACCTTGCCGTTTTGCACAAAGGAATTTATCATTCCCAAAGTTAAACTAGGGGTGACAGATTGATTATCATTTCCCTTGTTCGTGTAAAAGGAAAAAACTTTTTTATCTTTTACAAATGCAAATATCACCCATTCGTGTTTTTTGTTTTTTAATAATGCGGATGCAAAAGATGGGAAAACGCTGACTTTTTCATCAATGGAATAAAATTGACCGCCGATGTTTAATTTGGATTTGAATTCTTTATCAATTAAAAGTTGATTGTTCGAAAACCCCAAATCATTATGAATGTCCCAAAATCTTCTTGCAAGACCCAATTGTCCAACTTCATTGTCGGATAGCGTCTCAGAATTTGCCCAGAAATAAAAGAAATAAATGACTGGAATTAAAACCAAAAGGGTCAAGAAAATAACGGTAATATCCATTGAAATCCTCGGGTTATAAAAATATATTTTGTAAAGCTATTATCTTTTTATGCTTAGTTGTCTGGAGAATATAAGAAAGGAGCGAGCAACACCCTGTTTGGTAATGTTTTAATATGGGACCCAAAAGAAGAAATAGAGCCTCATGCTTTCTTAATTATCTCTACGAACAAACTTAGAAGTGTTTTTGGAGATTAGCAAGAAACGGGGAAAATTATTTTGGTAAAAAAATATTGAATTCCTATGGAATTCTAATATCTCCGTTATTCTTCTGTTACAAAGATTAAATCCCGAAGGGATTTTTTCTTAACACCATAGGTGTTAAATCTTTGTAAATATGAATCCCGCCTTCAATTAACATTCCCATGGGGAATGAATGTTTTTATTCCCCACCGCTTGCTGCTGACTGCCTTCTGCCGACTGAAGACTGCCAACTGCAAACTGCCCTCTGCCGACTGAAGATTGCCGACTGCAAACTGCTCTCTTACTTCAACATCCTCTTCAGCATTTCAAGATCATCTTTGGTGGTAATTTTAAAATTGAGCGGTGAGCCTTCGGAGAGATGAATTTTCTTTTTTGTTCTTTGAACGAGCATTGATTCGTCCGTTCCGACAAATTTTTCTTTCTTCGCTTTTTCAAAAGCAGAAAGCAACTGGTCGTAACGGAATATTTGCGGTGTTTGGACGTAATAAACTTGTGAGCGGTTAAGATAGGTATGTTCTCGGTTTGTCTTTTTTAAGAGCGTATCTTTTGCCTGCAAACAGACAAGCGCGTTGCCGTTTTTTTCCGCACAATGGATCGCATCAGCTAAAACTTTTTCCGGCAGCAACGGACGTGCGGCATCATGCACAATTACAAGATCGTTTTTGTTTAGGTCTGCAAAAATAAGCGCATTGTAAACGGAGTCTTGTCTCTCTTTTCCCCCTTCAACAATTATTTGCAACTTTGTTAAGTTATATTTCTTCTGAAGTTTTATTATTCGCGGAAATTCTTCTTTACTTGCGGCAACAATAATTTCATCAACCTTTTTTGCTTTTTGAAAAACTTCCAGCGTGTGAGCGACAATTTCTTTTCCGTTTACTTTTAAGAATTGCTTCGGAGTAATTCCTCCGAATCTTTTTCCAATACCGGCGGCGGGAATGATTGCAACTATTTTCATGGTTGAGGGTTGAGGGTTGAGGGTTGATGGAAGAAGTGACATAGCTACTATTAAATTATTGTTTAGAAATTCCAAAACACAAAACACAAATTCCAATTGTAATTTGTGTTTTGATGTTTGGATATTAACTTAAAAAACTCTTCTTAGATGATCAACATTGCATCACCGTAACTGAGGAACCGGTAATGATCTTTCAAAGCTTTTTTATATGCTTTTAATACAAACTCGATCTCTCCGAAAGCGGCAACCAGCATCATTAAAGTTGATTCGGGATAATGGAAATTTGTAATCAATTTAGTGCCGATTTGAAATTCATAAGGAGGATAGATGAATTTATCTGTCCAGCCTTTATTTGCGCGTGCATAGCCATCTGCAGTTACGCTGCTTTCCAACGCGCGAACCGCGCTTGTGCCTACAACAAAAACATTCTTATGATTCTTCTTCGCTTTGTTGATGTGCTCGGCGGTGCTTAACGGAACTTCAAAATATTCAGAATGCATACGATGTTTTGTTAAGTCCTCAACTTCAACCGGTTGAAATGTTCCTAATCCGATATGAAGTAAAACGGGAACGATATCAACACCTTTATTTTTGATCTTCTCCAGAAGTTTGGTTGTAAAGTGAAGACCTGCAGTTGGAGCAGCAACGGAGCCGTCCGTCTTAGCGTAAACGGTTTGATAATCTTCTTTATCAGCTTTTTCCGGTTCGCGTTTAATGTATGGAGGAAGCGGAGTGTGTCCGATTTTTTCAATCGATTTAAATACATCGGGTCTGTTAAAACGAACGGTTCTTCCGCGCGAAGTAGTGTTATCAATAACTTCGCAGAAGAGATCATCGTCAAAATAAATTTTGTTGCCTATCCTAACTTTGCGCGCAGGATCAACAATAACATCCCAGATCCATTCGCGGGTATTTAATTCGCGAAGAAGGAACACTTCAATTTTAGCATTTGTTTTTTCTTTTTTGCCGTACAAACGAGCTTGAATAACGCGCGTATCGTTCAAGACAAGAACATCGCCTTCTTCCATATAGTCAACCACATGGGAAAAAGTTGTTTCTTCAATGGTTTGTGTCTCGCGATTCAACACCATCATTTGCGCTTTATCCCGCGGATGCAAAGGATATTTTGCGATGCTCGTTTTCGGTAAATTATAACTAAACTCTGATAACTTCATTTTCTTTAACCTTGTTAATTTGATATAACGGAGCAAGAATACTTTTTGTTCAAAAGTATTCTCACTCTCATAAAGTCCCGCTTAAGCGGAATTACTTTTTCTTTGAACCTTTTTTCTTGTGGTTCTTTTTCTTTTTGCTGTGCAATTCATGAACAACTGCGCGGGCAGCAGCCAAACGTGCGATCGGTACACGGAACGGTGAACAACTTACGTAGTTCAATCCGGTTCTGTGACAGAATTCTACTGAAGAAGGTTCGCCGCCATGTTCGCCGCAAATACCAACTTTAAGATCAGGACGAGTGCTTCTTCCTCTTTGTGTTCCGATCTCCAACAATTGACCAACACCTTCTTGATCAAGCGCTTCGAACGGATCAACCGGGAGAATTTCTTTTTCAACGTACATCGGTAAGAATTTTCCGGCGTCATCACGCGATAAACCAAATGTGGTTTGGGTTAGATCGTTTGTACCGAAGCTGAAGAATTCAGCGCGTTCTGCAATTTTATCTGCAACCAGGGCAGCGCGCGGTAATTCGATCATCGTTCCAACCAGGTAGTTGATCTTCACTTTCTTTTCAGCCATAACTTCCGAAGCAACTCTGCGTACTATGTCTTCTTGAAGTTTGAATTCAGTTAGTGTGCTCACCAACGGAATCATGATTTCAGTTTTTACTTTGAATCCTTCTTTCATGGCTTCTGCAGCGGCTTCAAATATCGCGCGCGCTTGCATTTCGGTAATTTCAGGATAGAAAATTCCAAGACGGCATCCTCTAAATCCAAGCATCGGATTGAATTCGTGTAAGCTCGCCATTTTTTCGTTGATCTTTTTAACGCTTACTTTCAACGCTTCCGAGAGTTCTTTAATTTCCGCATCGGTATGAGGTAAGAATTCGTGCAGCGGCGGATCGAGTGTTCTAACCGTTACTGGATAACCTTTCATCGCTTTAAAGATTCCTTTAAAGTCTTCTCTTTGATAAGGAAGAAGTTCTGCCAACGCAGCTTTTCTTGCTTCGAGAGAATCTGAAAGGATCATTTTTCTCATTGAAAGAATTTTATTTTCGCCGAAGAACATATGTTCGGTACGGCAAAGTCCAATACCTTCAGCGCCGAAAGCGATCGCGTTTTCCGCTTGATCTGGTTGATCTGCGTTTGTTCTGATGCCTAATCTTCTATAAGAATCTGCCCAGTTCATCAAGCTGTTGTAAGTTTGAAATATCGGTGATTCTTTTGCGCTAAGTGTTTTAGTAATAAGAACCTGGATAACTTCCGAAGGTTTTGTTTCAAGTTTGCCTTCAATTACTTCTCCGGTAGAACCGTCGATTGAAAGATACTCGCCTTCTTTTACCACGATGTTTTTATTTTCAACACGAATGGTTCTTTCTTTATAATCAATCTTCAAAGTACCGCAGCCGGCAACGCAAACTTTACCCATTTGGCGTGCAACAAGCGCAGCGTGAGAGGTCATACCGCCGCGAGCAGTTAAGATACCTTCGGCAGCGTTCATTCCTTTAATGTCTTCAGGAGAAGTTTCAATACGAACAAGAATTACTTTATCTCCTTTAGCAGCCATTTCTTCAGCGTCCTGCGCGCTTAACGCAACTTTACCTGAAGCAGCTCCAGGACCAGCGTTCAAGCCTTTCGCTAATAATCTTCCGGCGTCAATTGCTTTTTTCTTTTCAGTTAAATCGAAGATTGGTCTGAGCAATTGGTTTAACTGATTTGGTTCGATGCGGAGAAGAGCTTCTTCTTTATCGATCAATTTTTCTTTAACCATATCAACAGCCATTTTAACGGCGGCGAATCCGGTTCTCTTACCAACGCGGCATTGGAGCATCCACAATTTGCCTTGTTGAATAGTGAATTCAACGTCCATCATATCTTTGTAATGTTTTTCAAGTTTCAATCTGATGTTGTCGAGTTCTTTATAAAGACGTGCGTTATCTTTTTTCAATTCTGAAATAGGAAGCGGAGTTCTTGTTCCGGCAACCACGTCTTCGCCTTGAGCGTTGAAAAGATATTCACCGTAGAAAATATTTGTTCCCGCAGCAGGATCGCGTGTGAAGGCAACGCCTGTACCGGAATCTTCACCCATGTTTCCAAACACCATCGATTGAACGTTAACCGCGGTTCCCCATGATTCAGGAATGCCGTTCAATTTTCTATAAACAATAGCTCTATCGTTCATCCATGAGCTGAACACCGCGCCAACAGCGCCCCAGAGTTGTTCTTCAGGATTTTCCGGGAAGGTGTGTCCGGTTTTCTTTTTGATCTCTGCTTTGAATTCAGCAACCAATTCTTTTAAATCATCGGCAGTTAATTCAGTATCGAGTTTAACTCCGCGGAGTTCTTTCTTCGCGTCAAGAATTACTTCAAACGGATCGTGTTCGTGTTTGTCAACAGGTTTTAATCCGAGTACAACATCTCCGTACATTTGAACGAATCTTCTGTAAGAATCGTAAACAAAACGGGGATTGTTTGTTTTCTTGATTAACGCTGCAACGGTGGTGTCGTTCAAGCCAAGATTGAGGATCGTGTCCATCATTCCCGGCATAGAAGCGCGAGCGCCGGAGCGAACCGAAACGAGCAACGGATTTGTTGATGATCCAAAAGTTGCTTTCATTTCTTGCTCAACTTTTGAAAGAGCTTTTTTCACTTGCTCTTTTAATTCTTTCGGATAAGAATTTTTGTTCTCATAATATTGAGTACAAACTTCAGTGGTAATTGTAAAACCTGCGGGAACCGGCAATCCGATGTTCACCATTTCTGCAAGGTTAGCGCCTTTACCGCCGAGCAATGCTTTCATTTCTGCTTTTCCATCAGCTTTCTTTCCGCCGAAGAAATAGACGTACTGATTTTTTTTTGATTTAGCCATAAGTAGGAAATCTCCTATGTTTATTTGTTGTTCTTTTTTAGATACTTTGAACCTGGAAGTATCAATTGATTATTTCGTTTTTGGTTCACTAAGTTTTTTGAAAATTTCATTTGTAAATTCTTTTTCGTCGTCGAATTGTAATTCAATCTTTAAATAAAAGATGTCGATATCGTCAAGTTCTTTTTTGTACTGAATCAGTTTTACCGCGTCTTTCTGTGTGGTAATTACCGAGTGAACATTCGCGGCGTAAAACTGTTTCCGGATATTCTGAATGTCTTCCGGCGTGTAAAATTTATGATCGCGGAAGACCATCCGGTTCTCGGTATCAACATTTAACTGCTCAAGCGCTTTAAAGAACGAGTGCGGATTCGCTATTCCGCTGATCACCAAACTTTTCTGTCCTTCAAATTCTTTCGATTCATAAAACATTTTCTTCTTTATGTCGAAAAATCCTTTTGCCGAATAACGAGCAGTAAAAACTTTTTTCGCTTCAAAATATTTTTGAAGCCGCATCGGAATTTCTTTCCGCTCTGAAAATTTTCTATTCAACACAATAATGTCGGCACGATCAGTCGAAGTAAAATCTTCGCGCAATAATCCGGTCGGTAAAAATGTTCTGCGCAAAGGACTCGCTTCTAATAAAAACCGCTGTTCAAATATTAAGATGTCTAAATCTCTAAATAACCACCGGTGCTGAAATGCATCGTCCAAAACAATCGTGTCAATTTCAACCTTTGCCAGCAACTGTTTAGCGCCTTCAACGCGGCTTTCACAAACAGCAGCGGGAACAGAACATTCAAGAACAGTTTGATAAATTTCATCGCCACAATCTTCAACATTGGTCTTCAGTTCGTTGCCATCAGAGACGAAAAGAAATCCGGTTGATTTTCTTCCGTAACCACGACTTAACACAGCAACTTTTTTCTCTCTTTGCTTCATCAATTTTGTCAGATAAACAACCAGCGGAGTTTTCCCGCTTCCGCCAACGGTTAAATTACCAACGCTGATAACTGTTGCTTCAACTTTAGTTGAATGAAAAATCTTTACGTCAAATAAAAAATTTCTGATGGCTGTAGTCAACGCATAAAAAGGAACCAGCGGCAGAGCCACCAATCGCAAACCATCTACTATTTTTCGTTTATTGAGCTTCACTTCTTATTCCGAAAAATCCTGAGCGCGTTTTTGCAATTCATTTAATTTGTCCTCGCACTCAAAAATTATTTTTGAAGTTTCATCACGGGTTAAATTTTTATCTATCAAAATCGGTTCGGAATAAACCAACTGAACTTTTGAAAACGGTAACGGGACTTCAAAATTGTCCCAGCTATGTAATTTTAATTTCGATTTATATCCTGCGCCAACCAACACTAACGGAACACCGCTTTTCTTTGCGGTTATCACGGCACCGGCTTTCATTTTGAAATTTGGTCCGCGCGGTCCATCGGGAGTAATGGCAACAGCACATTCATGTTTCGCGTGGTCTATCATAATTTGCAGCGCCACTTCACCACCTTTAGAGCTTGAGCCGCGAACAACTTTATAATTCCACTTGCGTAATATTTTTGCAAGTAAATCGCCATCTTGACTTTGACTAATAATTGCAAGTAATTTCAAATTGCGGTGAGCGAACCAGGGAATTACCATCGTTCCATGCCAGAAAGCGAGAACGAAATTCTTCTTCTCTATTATAAGCGAATTAATAGATTCACTACCAATTGTTTGAATCCGCAACGTTTTGCAGAGCGTTTGAATCAATATGTAAAGAACATAATTTCCGATAAACCGGAGAAAGCTTTGATACTGTTTTCTAAGCTTCATTGATTGATGCTATAATTATTTCTGCGGCAGTTTTTGATGCATCTTTATTTCCGAGTACAACTTTCAGACTTTTTAATTTTTCTGATATGGTTTGATAAAGAGATGCGTCGCTTAAAAATTTGCTGCATTCATTTAGAATATTTTTTGTGTTCACTTCGTTTTGAATTAATTCCGGCACAACCGTTTCGCCGGCAATAATGTTTGCCAATCCGATGTTGCTAAGCGTTATCAATTTTTTACCGATCAGATAGGTCAATGAACTTGTTTTATAAACAATCACCATAGGCAAACCGAATAACGCCGCTTCAAGAGTTGAAGTTCCCGATTTGATGATACCAAGTTTCGCATACTTAAAAAGTTCATACGATTTGTTTTTAACAACTTTATAATCTTTTTCACTGCTCAGGTTCTTAAATGTTTTTTCATCAATGTTTGAAGAACAACCTACCACAACTTGTAAATTAAATTTTTTTGCTACCGCAATTGCTCCTTCAATAACAGAAGGAAATATTTTTGCAACTTCCTGAATTCTGCTTCCCGGCAGAACGAGTAAAATATCTTTTTGTACATCAAGATTATTTTTAGAGAAAAATTCATTCCGTTCGATAAACGAATAGTTATTAATCCGTTCAATTAACGGATGTCCGACAAACGCTGCATCGACTCCCGCTTTTTTATAAAACGTTTCTTCAAACGGAAAAAGAACAAGCATTTTATTCACAAGTTTCTTGATCTTGTGAATGCGGTGCTTTCCCCAAGCCCAAATTTGCGGAGAGATGTAATAAATAATTTTTTGCTCCATCGCGTTTAGCTTTTTTGCAATGCTGAGATTGAAACCGGGATAATCTATCAACACACATGTTTGAATATTTTTTTCTTCAACAAGTTTCAATACATCGGTCTGGACTTTTTTAATAAACGGTAAATGTTTTATCACTTCAACAAAACCGAGGAACGCCATTTTATTAATGTGATAGAGAAGCTGCATTCCTTCACTCTTCATTTCATCGCCGCCGATGCCATAAAACGAAAGTGCCGGATCAATTGCCTTCATCGCTTTTATTAATGCGGCTCCGTGTAAATCACCAGAGGCTTCACCGGCAAGAACCAATATGTTTTTCGCTGGAGTCATGGTTAAGACATTCTTCTAAAAAACCAAAGGAGAATTAACGTACCTGCTACGATGGCGAATGCTTGCAGCGTTCTTTTTTCAGAACGTAAACCTTTTTTAATATCATATTCCGGCTGTTCAACTCCTTCTTTCTTATAAGGAGATATCCTCGGAAAAATCCGCGGAACATTTTTATAGTATTCATCAAAATCATTCCCGAATTTTTCTCTAAGGAATCCTTCTTCTTCTTTAATAATTTCATAATACTGAAACACGAAAAACGCTAAAGCAAGGATTTGTAAATATGGGAAGAGGGCAAACGACATAATTCCCAATCCGAAATAAATTAAAATATTTCCGACATAGAGCGGATTGCGAACGTGTGCATACGGTCCATTTATAACCAAATACGTTCCGCCGACTTTCCCGGTTGTACGGGTTTCGCTGCCAGCCCAACTAACAGCCCAAAGCCGGATCAGTTCACCACAAACCGCAATAAGCAATCCAAGCGGCAAACTCCAAACATTTGATTGTTGGTAAGCTATCATCAGAATTAAAAATGGAATTGGCGTATAGCTTCTGTATTTAAATAGTTTATTAGTCATATGTCATTCGTCATTTGTTAGTAATATTTTTAGAGCCAATCGATTTTATGTATGCGTTCAATTTTAAATGAAGTAGATCAATTTTGTCATTATAAATATGAAGCGCATCTACCGTAATTAAATTTCTATTCTCTGCTTTCTTCAACCAAACTTGTGTTTCGGTTAAAGAACCTCTGCTGATGTAACAAAAATGTTTGTTTTCCTGATAATGAAATCTTCCAAAACCTTCTGCAATATTGGCTGCAACCGAATCAGCCGAATTAACAATCTGTTTGCCGAGAGTACTCTTTGCAAAATAGTCCCATGCAAGAACTTCTTTCCAAACCATTTCACCAAGTTCCATCGCAAGATTAAAGACTTCCGGTTCAGTTAATTTCATCTCAAAATTTCACTTTCAAATGACCACTGACTGATGACCAATGACCATTATCCTAATTTGTACAAGTTTTTTCTTCTCAATTCGGCTTGATGCCTTTTCTTCAAACGCTTTTTTGCAAACAATGTTTCCAATTTGGAGACGACATCATTAAAATTATCGTACGGGAAAAAGGTTACTTTTTCCTTCTCACAAAATTTACGAAGCGAATCTTTCGCGAAAATAAAATCGCAATATTGCGCCGGACAAACATCCGAACTTCCGTTGCCGATATAAATCGTAAACTCATCATCGCCACTGTTTTCAATAACATGATTGCGTTTACAGTTTGCGCAATCTTTACATTCTTCATCGCGATATGGAAAAACCGGTTTTGGTTTTCCGCTTCCATTTTCAATCAGGCGGTTTGAGTAAACTGTAATGTCCGCAATGTTTTCTCTCTCCAAAATTGTCCTGATGTAAAATTCAAAACCGTCACTGAGAATTATCATTTCAATCTGATGTTCTCTTGCAAAGGAAACAAGCCGGTGAAATGCTTTATCAATTTCGAAAGAATGAACAAAATTTGTTAATTCATCTATTGAGACTGAGTGCAATATCTCGAACAAGGCTTTCCAACCTTCAACAAATGTAAGCTCACGCGAGCTTATTCTTTTAATGATCGCTTCGGCTTTTTCCGTATCGCCATATTGCAAAAAAAGCTGTTCGCCGATATCCTGCTTTGTTATTGTGCCGTCAAAATCAACAAAAATTTTATAAACACGTTTTAACGGTTCAAGACCAATATTCATAAGAACTTTTCAGAACAAAATTTTTGCATAAGCTATTTTGTTACAACCATTTTTTTCACATCAACAAAATCACCGGAAGTAAAGCGATAGAAATAAATTCCTGCGGGAAGTTCACTTCCGTCAAACACAAATTTATTTTTTCCCGCTTGCGTATCTGTTTTTAGAACTTCTTTTATTTTTTCAACTCTTGAATTAAAGATTTCAAATTTAACTTCGTTCGGCTGTGTTAAATGAAAAACGATAGTTGTTTTTTTCGAAAAAGGATTTGGTGAATTTTGCACAACATAATTTTCTTCAGCAGTTATCGGCGCAAAAGTTACTTTTTCTATTACCGAAAAATTTTTCTTTCCATCTCTGCCGAACTGTGAGAGTCTGAAATATATCGTGCCGGCATCATCCAAAGGTTCTGAATAATTATATTCGTTTGTCTTCCCGACGCTTGAGGAATAAACCGAAGCAACCGATTGCCAAACATTTTCAACCGCGTCTTTTTCATTCATCTTTTCGATTTTGTATGTAAACAAATCCGATTCATTCGTTACCGTCCATGAGAGTTGAACTGAATCAACAACAACTTTTGCCGTGAAATCTGTTATTTGCGAGACCAGTGCTTTCGCGCTGAATAACCGCTGTCCATAAATACCCGTTCCCTCTTTCCGGTTTTCTTTGAAGAGTACTATTACTCCCCCTTTTTGATCAGAAAAAAGAGAGAGATAACTTTTATCGGATTTTTTATCAACGGCAACTTGTGTTCCCTCTTCATTCCAGAGCAATTCTTTTTTCGATGAAATTTTTTGAGCAAGGATCATTGGCTTTTGCGTTTGATCTGTTTGCTCAAGCCAGGCAAGAATAACTCCACCTTTTTCACCGTGAACAATTGCTTGTCCGAATTGATCGCCTTTTGTTTTCGCAACGGAAATTCCTTCGGGACCCCAAACAGTAGATCCATTCGTTCTAAACTTTTGAACAAAAATATTTTTTCTGCCTTTTGCATCATTCACCCAGCTCAACACTACTGTGGAATCAGCGGCTAAAGTTGCCTGCGGATTTACTTGATTCCCCTTTTGTTTTGTAATTAAAGCGCGGCGGTCGGCTAACAATGTTTTCCCGCTCGACGTTAATAGTTGATGAGAGATGGTTTTGTTCTTCCCAAGGTTTTGCCAGTAAGTGTAAAGAAGTCCGGGTTTTGCAAGTAATGCATGGTAACCGGTAATGCTTGTTGAATGACCTGAAACATCAATGACTTGTTTCCATAAAAGTTTTCCGCGTTCATCAACATATTGAGCATGGATTTGATAAATTTTATTTTCGCTTTCTCCCCATAAAACAAAACAGCCTCCTTTTTCATCCGGGAAAACCGTTGAATTATTTTTTGCGGAAATTGATTTGTTTATCAATAGTCCATCATTTGTAAACTTTGCTGCACCAGATTCTGAAACTATTTGCAGCGTTAAATAATATTCTGTCGGGGCAGCATCGGACTTTTCAATATGAGTAAAATAAGACGTATTCTTTTGATCCAAGGCGATACCGCAATTAACCAGAGTATTTTGTCCTCCACCGGCAATTCTCAGTCCAGAATCACCCCACAACAGTGTTCCGTTGCTTTTAACAAGTTGTCCATAAAGTGCGCTGCGGTTTGAAGTAGAATAATCATTCCACAGCACAACAGCAGTGTGTGAATTATTTCCCGCAGTAAGAGGATTTTTTTTCTCTCCGTAATTATTACTGACTGATTTTCCATCAGCACGAAAACTTACGTTCCCATCGTTATCAAAGTGAAGGAAATAAATACCTGTGGAAGTGTTTGGTTTTGTGTCCTGCCAAAAAAGAAAAGCTCCACCGTTGCCGTCTTCCAAAGATGAAATATTTACGGGATTAACAGAATCAAACACAAGCTGCGTGTTTATCTGCGAATTGGTAATCCACTGAGCAAGTAACGGAGCGTTAAAAGTAAAAAGTAGAAAGTAGAAAGTGGAAAGTAGAATATTACGCAACATTCAACTCCTCGTTAAAACGAACACTAACAAGTTTTGAAACGCCCTCTTCCTGCATTGTAACGCCATAAAGTGTATCGCACGCTTCCATCGTCCGTTTATTATGCGTTACCACGATAAATTGTGTGTTCTCGCTGAAATCTTCTAGAATGCGGGTAAAGCGGTCAACGTTCGCATCGTCAAGCGGCGCATCGATTTCATCGAGAATACAAAACGGACTTGGTTTAACGAGATAAATTGCAAACAACAGTGCAATTGCTGTTAACGTTTTTTCACCTCCGGAAAGCAATTCAATTGAGGTCGGACGTTTGCCTTTTGGTTTTGCTATGATCTCAATTTTTGCTTCGAGCGGATCGATGGCTTCTTCCAATTTAAGATCAGCTTCATCACCGGGATTAAACAATCCTCTAAATATTTTAATAAAATGCTCGCGTATCTTTTCAAAAGTTTCCATGAAAAGCTGCTGCGCGGTAATGTTTATTTCTTCGATGGTTTGAACTAAATCTCTTTCAGAATCAAGCAGATCGTTTCTTTGTTTCGAAAGAAAATCCAACCGTTCCTTTTCTTCTTCATATTCCGAATAAGCAAGCGGATTGATCATTCCAAGATTTTTTATTTGCTGATTATAGCTTGCAACTTCGTCCTGCCGTGTTTTAAAATCGAATGTATCAAGATCATCAAATGGTTTTAGCGCAAGGGTAAGCGAATATTTTTCTAGGATGTGCTGCTGCAACGTTTCAATTTTAAAGTCGAATTCTTTTAAAGAAATATCGGCTTGATGGATCGCATTGCCGGCGTCTTCCCGTTCGTTGCGGATGTTTTTTTGCTCCTGTTCTAAATTAGCAATGTTGGTTCGTATTAATTTAAATTGATTATCAATAGCAGTTTCTTCGCTCTTCAATAATCCTTGTACTTCATTCAACTCAAACAGTTCTTCATTCTTTTCTTCTAATATTAAGTGAAGACTCTGCAATTCTTCATTTGCGGAAGTAACATCTTCTTCTCTTTTCTCAATTGATTTGCGAATTGTTCCAACCGATTCTTGCGAGCGCTGCAGCGCATTCTCAAAATTTCTTTTTTCGCCGGACATTCGTTCAAGGGCAACATTAATGTGATTTTGCTTGGAGGTAAGTTCTCTAAAATTACCTTCGCATGATGAAAAATCTTCTTCAAGCGAGCGAAGCGTTTCATCTGCTTCTCGTTTCTCTTCAATCTGTACGCTCAATACACTTGAAAGCGATTCAATTTCTTCTTCAAGTTTATTTGATTGTGCAACCAAAGTTTGCATCTCTTGATGGGCTTTTTCAGATTCATCGTATGCTTTGCTTTTTTCAAATTCAAATTTCTCTATCTGCTTTTCAACATTTCGCAAATCGTTTAAAAGAATTTTCCCGTTTTCGGAAAGCGCTTTTAAATTGATAGAAGAAATTTCATTTTCGAGTTGTTCAATTGTTTGTTTGATCTCGACAAGCTGGTTATCTCGTTGCGGAATTTCTTTTTTCAGATTTTCGAGTAATTGTTTTCTACCGAAAAGAGTGTCGTCTAATTTAGGCGCCGAACCGGCTTCAATAACTCCTGAGTTGTGAAGAAAATCGCCGTTAAGCGTTGCAAAATTGAAAAGGGGAAAATGTTTTGAAAGAGCAAAAGCATTTTCGAGCGAATCAACAACCGCAGTGTTAACCAAAAGTTTTTGAAAGAAGGGTTTCCAGCGTTCTTCGGTTTCAACAAAACCTTCCGCCCAGCCTAAAAAGGAATTTTCTTTTTCGAGTTTTTTGCTTTTACGGGTGAGAAAGAAATTTTCAATTTTTTCAAGCAGCGATTTCTTTTCACTTTCGGTAAATCCAAAAACATAAAACGAAGCTTTACCGTAATCGTAGGTGTTGAGGTACTCAATTCCTTTTTTTACGTCGTCGATCGTTTCAACAAGAATATTGTTCAAATTATTTTTTAGCGCGGCTTCAACGGCAAAGCGGAATTTTTCATTCGCATTTCCGATGTTCGCAAGAATGTTTTTGTCCTTGGTTTTCCATTCCGGGTTTGCAATTAACTCTTTCGCTCCTTTGGAAAATCCTTCAAGATTGTTAATCAAGTTTTGCAGAAAACCGATCTTATCTTTTAACGCGCTGATGACCGTTTTTGCTTCGGCTTCTCTTGCACGGAAGTTAGAAAGTTTTTGTTCGAGGTCGTCTTTCTCTTTTTGTTTCCCGGTAAAAAAAGAATCGGCATCGGCTAATTTTTGTTCAACATCAATTTTATCTTCAGAGAGTTCGCCGATAAATCCCACAAGTTTTGCAATGGTATCCGTTAAGGTTTTTATTCTTGAATCGGTTTTTTCAATCGAGTCGTTTGCCCGCTTTAATGCAGCTTGAACATTGGCAAGATCGTTTTCTTTTGTAGTGATCTCCTTAAACTTGTCGAGCAGAGTTTCGGAATAACTTTTTAGCGTAACCCGCTTCTCTTCCAACGTAGTTTTTTCTTCTTCAACTTTCGCGGAAAGCGCTTCCCGTTCATTTTGTTTGGCTAAAAGTAAAGCGGCGGTTTCCTCGATTTTTTCTTTGTACTCTTCAATCTGTTCAAGCGTAATTTCTAATTGAACGGAAAGTTCTTCTTTTTCTTTAGAATACTTTTCAACATTTTTTTCTAAAGATTTTTTTCTTTCTTCCGCCACAGAGATTGAACGTTGCACGGAATAAATTTTTTCCGTTTGAGTGGTTATTTCGTTCCGCTTTGCGGCAAGCTGTGTTTCTATTGCGTAGAGTTCGTCTTTTACTTCTTTTATCTTGTCATCAAGCCGGGCAAGTTCAGATTCAAGTTGAATCTTTTTGGTAAAAAATTCTTCCTTCTCAAGTTTAACTTCTTCTTTCCGTGTTGTGTAAAGATCAAGTTCGCGTTCGCATAAATCAATTTCAAGTTCACGAAGTGTAGTGGAAATTTTATTGTACTTATCAGCTTTTTTCGCCTGCCGTTCAAGTGAAGTTACTTTCTTTTCAACCTCGGAAACAATGTCGTTCACGCGGGTTAAATCGTTTTTAACTTCATCGAGTTTTTTTAGCGTAAGCCGGCGGCGGAGTTTGTACTTATTCACGCCGGCAGCTTCTTCAAACATGTTGCGGCGTTCTTCGGCTTTGTTGTTAAGAATGGTTTCAACCATCTTCAGTTCGATTACCGAATAAGCGTTCGAACCGATACCCGTATCCATAAAAAGATTGGTGATATCTTTTAACCGGCAAAGATTTTTATTTAAAAGATATTCGCTTTCACCGGAACGGAAAATTCTTCTTGAAATTGTCACTTCGGAATATTCTGTTGGAAGAATGCCCTTGTTATTTTCTATCGTTAGGGAAACTTCCGACATGCCCATCGGTTTACGCGAGGCTGTCCCGTTGAAAATAACGTTTTCCATTTTATCGGAGCGGAGCGTACTACTTTTCTGTTCACCCAGGCACCAGCGGATCGCATCTACAATGTTGGTTTTGCCGCATCCGTTCGGACCAACGATTGCGGTTAATCCTTTGTGAAAATGTACTTCCGTTTTTTGTGCGAAAGATTTGAAGCCTAATATTTCAAGTCTCTTTAAATACAAAAATTATATCCTTGCCAAAAATTCTTTTAATCCGTACGAAAGGAAATCAAACGTTGCGTTGTAGGTTTGCATAAAAAGCAAAAAGACTGCCGAGACAACGACGAGAAAAACTATTACATACGAATAGACTTTCCCCGGCGAGACATCATAAATAACGTAAATGCCTTTCATTAACCGGTAGATAGATAAAACAAAGAAAAGGAGAAGAACGAGATAGATGTAGAGATTCATTGTGTCCATTGCAAGCAGCCGGTAAAGGACGATTGCACCCGGTATTAATAACACAAACGGAAGGAAAGACCAAACCACCACATAATATGCGTTTGAAAGAAATATCTTGTTCATTACAAAAAAAGAAAAAAACTTTACCAGCAACGAAACGATCAGCAATTTAACGAACACGAGCACTGATAAACTGATTATTGCTTGAACCGGATGCCACGAAAGATAACTTATTGCCCGCGTAACATTTTCGCTTCCGAAGGAAAGAATAAAACGCTCAAACAGAATTTTATCTTTAAAGAAAAAGAAAAGACTTGATAGCAGCGTTCCGATAATTGCAGAAACGATGAAGGCTAAAATTGTTGTATGGAATCCCGAGATGATCCGTAAATCTCTTATATCTGCGAAAAAATTATACGGGCGTAACAACGCACGGGAAGTATCTTCTCTAAACTTTCTTCCGGAGTTAATTAAAAATCCGGTAAACAACGCAAGCAATAAACCGCTGATAATAAAAGCCATCGGTGACTGATCTTTTCTTAATCCGATTGGAATAGTAACCTGTTCAAGGTTATGAAGTTTTGCATAGAGTACTTTGTAGCCGGGGCGACCGGTGTTTCTATCTTCGTTACAGATTCCCAACGTAAGAATTCTATTTTCATTAAATAAAGAAAGAACCGAATGATAATCGCAGCGGTAATCATACATAGCGTTAATAAAATATCCCGCACTCTCATTATCTTCGGAATAAGAAAGAAGATCACTGAAAAATTTTGCTTGCGCTTCGAATGTTGATTTGTTTGTGTATCCGCTCGATCTTCCCTGCGTAACCATGTAGGTCGCTTCGCTTAAAAAAACTTTTCCTTTGCCCAATTCTTCTTGAAGCGGTTTATAAACTGCATCAAGTGTTGAAAGCCCTGCCTGTGCACGTAAAGAGGTTGCGAATACTTCTATTCCGTAAAAATCTAATTTCGGAACCGCATGAAAATTTCCGGCAATAAATGAAGCATAGATCGGTTTGGGAAAAGATTTTTTTATTTCTTCTGCTTGAGTTTCAAGATACAAAGCATGAACAGGGGAATTTGGTAAAAATCCTCCGCCTAATCCAATTGCCGCAACTGCGCTGTAATTGCCGTAAGCAAAGAGAAATCTTTTTAAATAATTATTTGAAAGAGAAACAAAGTTTTGATCTTCAACTAAATTTTCCGGAAGTGAAGAAGTTGGGGACTCTATAAAAGCCAACAATCCAAGCTCGCTGCACAATGCTAACAAATATGGATGCGGCGCCTGCTTTGGAAAGCGGACTGCATTAAATCCTAGATCTTTTATTTGTGTAAGATCATTTTTCATCTGTTCGTAGCTGAGTAATGTACCGTAGCTTTTATTAGATGAAAAGTGGGTCACTCCATTAATTTGAAATTTTTTCCCGTTCAAATAAGGAGCGTCTTTTTGAACCGAAAAATTATAAAAGGAAACCGGCTGTTTTATCTCGTCGATTACATTTCCGTTTTGTAATATTTGCGCAACAATAAAATATGAAATTGGTGATGCACAATTCCACAGAACTAAATTTGAAGCTTCGAATGATTGTGAGAGAATTTTCTCTTTTCCTTTTCGTAAATCAAGCTGGTCATCCACCGAACCGTTGGAAGAAAGATCGCTTTTGTTTATAACCGAAAATTTCACTTCAAATTTTTCGGTTGCGGTTGAATCGCTTTTTCCGCGAAACTCGTGATTTGCAAAATTTGCCGAGACAAAAACTTTTGCGTGAGTAGAATTCGGTTGTACATCATAATGAAAAGAGAACCTGGAAATATGTACATTCGGAACAAAGGTTAGATAAACATCTCTAAAAATTCCGCCAAATCTTTCGGGAGCTAAAAATTCATTTTTATATGGGATTGTTTGAGTGGCATCTAATTTGGAGTTTATTTTTACTGTTAAAACGTTTTTTTTGTCGCTTTTCAATAAATCCTTGGGAAGCAAAACGGAAAATGGGAACTCACCGCCGGGATGTATATAAATTACCGATTTATTGATAGCAATTTCGGCAGTATAGCTTACTCCCAGAAAATTTAATTCAAAATTGTTGTTTTCGAGATCAGATTTGGAGAGTTCAAAGTATTTTTCATAAACCACTTCGGCGTTTCCTTCGAAAATGGAAGGAACTCCCACCACCGTTTTTTTCTTCTCATCATCTTTAAAATTATAAACTTTCCACGCACCATTTAAAAGCATGGTTTTCCGGATAGATGAACTTTCAATAAAGCTTAAATCCTTCTCTAAAATGGAATAATGAGGCAGTTCTTTAAAAATTATTTGCGATTGTATAATTTTCGAGGCGAAAAGCAGTAAAAGAATAGTATAGAGAGTGAAATTTCTGTGCAAAGCGGTCAAAAGCAATAATCCTTTAAATAATCATAATCGGAGATTCAAATATACGATTTAAAGGGGGGGGAAATCAATATAAAATTGGGCTTCTTTTTGCTTTATTCTTTAGTTGATTCCTTTAACCTAATTGTTTATAAAGGGTTAAGAAAGATTCCGGTTGAAATCGGCTAAAACGGTTTACCAAAAGAAAAGTTTGACAACGAAAGACGAAATCTCTATATTTGAGGCGAAATTTTAATGAATTATTAAATAAAGGTCGTAATGGCAAATCATAAGTCCGCAAAGAAAAGAATAAAAGTGACCGAAAGAAGAAGAGTAGAAAACAAAACTTCACTTTCAAAATTAAAAACACTTACTAAAAAAGCATTGGGTATTTCAGAAAAAGAAGAAATTGAAAAAGCTTACAAAGAAGCCGTTGCTTATACCGATAAAGTATCAGCAAAGGGGAGAATCCACAAAAACACCGCAGCCAGAAGAAAAGCCGCTTTAACAAAACATTTTAATGCTGTTGTTGCCGCTCCAAAAGCTGAAGCCAAAGCTTAAATATTTTTGATAAAAATCCCGCGGTAAATTTTTCAGCGGGATTTTTCAATCCTTACAAATTTTCTATCGCATCAATTCCCGAAGGCATAGGAAGAAATCCGCTCAGTTTTCATTTCTTAGGATAACTTTTACATTTCTTCTAGCGCTATAAAACTATACATGCTGACATCTCTTTAAAATTTATCATTCAATGATAAAAATTGGGTAAAATATATTTGCAATTTATTTAAGTGATTTTTTCATAACCATTTTAAAAGCAGATAAATGCAAACAGATAGTCCTCCAATTAGTGTTATTGGATTGGGCGGTTTTGGCGAGAGCGGAATATATTATTTTGGAGAAGGACTGCACTTGAGTGGTCAGTGTTTGGCTATTAATTGCGCGGTCGTGCTAAAAGTTGCTGCTAATGGTCAGTTGCTTGTTTCAGTGCGGAAATAAAATGCACTTTATTTTCAACCGAAACAAAATTAATAAATAGCCATGAACTTTCCTAACCACTGAACTCCGCATTGAACAAGCAACATGCTGTGTGCTGCCCTTTCTAAATTCAATCCATTACTCTTCTATCACTTCGGAAAGAAACTTTCCAATTCTTTCTTTGTTAGAACTTAAATTAGAAAATTGTTTATCACAAACATCACTAAATCGAGCAAGAACTTTTCTGTTAATTGTCTCTTGGTCTTCAAAAATAGATACGGAACGAAAATTATTATTCCACTTCTCGTGTTGGTATAAGCTAATTGTTGCAGAATTGCACTTGTCATCACCATTTATTGCAAAAATATAAAGTGGTTTTGCCATACCATTCAGTTTGCAATCTATACTATAAAGTTCTTTTGGGTCATTTTTTTTGTCGTGATAGTTAAACTCAATTCTGTCATTTGGTGTGTGCTCTGTAATAAAAGTTTTAAAATCCTCCCAAAAAGTTGAGCGAACATTTTCACGACTTAAATAAGTTATATCAGTAATTTTGATGAGTCCTTGAATGTAATTGTAAAATATATTACCACTATTTTCCGGATTTAATACTGCTGTCAAAATTCCTTTGCTTTCTGTAATTCCGAAATTTGATATCGCATTACTGACTATTTTAGCTCTCTTGTCTTTTTCCAGCGACTTTACATCCATTATGTAACTTAAATGCATATAAGTATGTCCCTCGTCTGAAAGCAACCAATTATTCCCAACCTTTTTCAAGACAATCGCAAAATGATCACCATCATCAAACTGAAATGGTGTAAATACACGAAACCTATCAACGCCTTCAGCTATAAGGCGAACTTCCTTACAAACTTTCTCTTTGAAATTTTTCTCTATGGTGTCTTGTATATTCATTTAGTTTTGAGTAAATAAATTTCCTTGTGTATCGTTTGAAATAATATTGCAATCCACAACCAAGCACTCTATTGCACCGTATAAATCCGCATATCTTTCAGTTACTTCGGCATAGTATTCTTCTCTCGGTCCTTCTTTTTGATATCTTGCTGTTGCAGTATGAATATGAAAGTCATAAAAACTAGGTTCTTTTTCAATCTTATTTCTGTGTTCGTGACTTTTTCCATTATATCTTCTCAATAAAAACACATCTGTTTTTTTAGGTGGAATAAAACCTAAAATTGCAGAAAAATCCAAAGGGTTTTCTATGCTCTGACGAATAATAACTTTGAATGCACTATGATCTGGTCTATCAATGACTAAGTCAAATTCCTTGTGTCCTTTTTTCTCTTTGAATTTTCTTGCAAAATCAGAGATAGGTTGGTCAATACGCTTTTCCTCCTTGATTAATACTTCAATTTCTATGTCTGTGACGAAAAATTCCATAATGCAATTATACAATTTTTTTTTAAATTACCAATATCTCACAAATGTATTTCTTTACTTTTATTTTCATGTTGGTATCTATTTGCAATGCTGTTGCGAAGGGTAGGACACAACGTTTTTCGCATTTGCGTTCGGGCGGGATTAATAGCACCATTCCTGTCTCACGAAGCCCTTACGGAATGAAGGCAAGCCAAGGTTATGTGGCGTTTTTTTTATTTATGACTGCTCAATTTGCTTTTGATAATCTTGTAACCCTGAGAAGAGATACAATAAAGATTGTCATCATTTAGTTCCTTTTTTAATTCTGAAACTGCATCATAAATTTGTTTACCATTTAATATCTTTTCGTAAAACATTTTATTAATATCTTTCCCTCTGTCTACTTCCAAGTCGACAGAATAACCAATGAGTCCAAAGAAAGGATAATTAGTCGCATTGGCATCAACAATTTTAATTCCGTTTAATCCCTTGCAACTTGTCATATTTAACAATAGTGTCCCGCCCATTGCATCGTTAATTTGTCCCAGTAGTTGTTTAAAATCTGTCCATAATATGTCCTCATCAGTCGACTTTATCCAAAGTCCATCTTTATCACCGTGAGAAACTATATGTAAGCAGATTTTTGTCTCATTACTTGCAAGTTTGAGAACATAATTAAGTGTCGCAATGACAAGTTTTTTATTTCTACAAATACTTGTGTTTTGTAATATTCCATTGTCACTCAGAAATTGCGAAATGTCTTGTGAAATTTTCCAATCATTATATTCATCTTCTGGTAAACAATCAATGAAGAATATTTGGTCATATTCAACACTAAGATTTTGTAATTTGTCTATGCTCATAAATATATTGGTTTTATTGGTTGGTCTGTTTTTAAAATGCCACATAACTTGTTTATACCAGCCATAAAATGGCACTTATACAACTAAATTCTGCTGGCTTTGCGCCATAAACGGCTCTATTTATTTCTTGCACAAATATATTAAAAAATACTTTTATAAGTCATCAAACGGACTTTTTATTCGTTGAATATTTTTGGTGCTTACGTGCGTAAAAATTTCAGTAGTTCTGCTGCTACTGTGTCTCAATAATTCTTGGATGTAACGCAGGTCAGTATCGCTTTCTAATAAATTTGATATTTCTTTATTCGTATCATTTTTTTCAACAATACTTTTTTCTTTTAGTCCGGAATAATCTATAAATGTTATCTCTTTTAATAAAATCCCGCAATAAATTTTTTACAGCGGGATTTTTCAATCCTTACAAATTTTCTATCGCATCAATTCCCGAAGGCATCGGAAGAAAAAATCTGATTCTTTGCACCTCTCCGTTCCGTTTAACAAGTCGGGTGATTTTCTTTCTTATTAAAACGCTGTGCTCAATATAAATATCATCCTCAATTGTGCATCCAAAGATATAGCTCGTCCCTTTGATCAATACGTTTTTACCGATGGAGACGGGAAACTCATCGCTTCCGGTCATGTTTACGCTTGATTCTATTTTCGTGTTCTCACCGATTTCAATATTTCCCTTGATAATGTCACCCCAAAGAATTTCAACTCCGTCACCGATCACAAGTTTTTGATGGGCAAAAGTTGAAAGATGAACATTCTCCCAAACGTGAACATTTTTGCCGAAGGTAACATTTCCATCTACGAACACATTTTTCTTCAAATTTAAATTATAGTTGAGTTTAACTCCTTTGCCGATATACGCACCTTTCCCTATACGGATATCAAGGGGAGTTCCGTTTCCATCCATTTCCAAAATATTTTCTACAACCGACTCATCAATAAAGAAGTCTTCGTGGTCATCAATTTCAATAATGTTTTTCAGTTTGTCGTAAACTTTCTTCCGGTAAATGTTCTCCATTTCTTTTAAGACGGATTTATCATTAAATCCCATCACCACGTTATGGTCATCGGGGCTAATGGCAGAAACCGAATAGCCGGATTTATTGAACAAAGAAATTAGATCGGTGATATAAATTTCATTTTGTGCGTTCTCGCTGCCAAGGTTTTTAATTTGCGCGACAAGTTTTTTATAATCGAAAGCGTAAACACCGGAGTTAAATTCGCGGTTCTCTATCAATTCTTGTTTTGTGTAGGCAAAAGTTTTTCCTTTATATTTTAAAAGATACGGTTTGTCATCCGGTAGAGAGAGAATGTCTTTGTATTCTTTAATTTCGATAACGTTTCCGAAGCCCCCTTCGCTTCCCCCGAATAGGGAGCTATTATTCCCTTCCCTTTGGGAAGAGTTAGGGATGGGCATTCCGTCAACATCTTTTTCTTTTACACGGATAATTCTTCCGTAAGAATTTTCCGATGAATTTCCTTCAAAAATTCCCGTTAACACCATCATATCGGATTTTGAGGAAATAAAAGCGTTGCGAAACATTGCAACTGTTTCTTTATTAATTAATCCCATATCACCGGGGAAAACAAAAACATTTCCATCGAATTTTTTTTCATCAATTTTTTCGAGCGCAACTTGTACGGCGTGTCCGGTTCCTTTTTGTTCAGCTTGGTAAGCGAAAAGCGTTTGCGGGCGTTTGCCGATAACCGACATAACATCTGCAGCTTTAATTCCAGCAACCAAAATTGAATTAACTTCAGGAATGCCAAGATTTGAAGCGTTAAAAACCCTCTCAACGGTTGTAGAGCCCCAAATTGCGTGAAGCATTTTTGAGCGGTGCGATTTAATTCGCTTGCCGTGTCCGGCGGCTAAAATAATTGAAACTTCTTTAGCTTTATAATTAAACTCGGAAGAGAGTTCTTCCGCTTTTTGATAAACTTCTTCTTGTGCAGTCAAAATGGAACCTCTTTAGGTTATGAGAAATCAAATAAATAAGCGAACAAAAATTAGCTAAGTAGAACAGGTTTTGCAACTTTCTCTTTTAATTGAAGTTGATGTTCTAAACTTTTTAGAATAACTTTGAATTACACAAAAGGAGAATTTATGGCAGCGTTAAAAAAATCAAAAAATAAAATGATCGCCGGGGTTTGTGGTGGTCTTGCAGAATGGCTTGGCTGGGATCCCACAGTTGTGCGTCTTGGATACGTGCTCGTTTCAATTTTAAGTGTAGCTTTTCCGGGATTACTCGTTTACATTATTCTTTGGGTGGTAATGCCGGCTGCAGATAGCGATGAATAGAAATTGGAATTAAGTAATTCCAAGTAGAAAATATTGGTTCGAGCCTTTATCGAACAATTAATTAGGGAAATTTGATATCATCTATATTTAAGGGGACTTGAGAAGTCCCTCCAAAGCCAAATGCAATTCCGAAATGATTCTGGTTATCAAGTCCATATTGATTTCCCGTAATCCAAATACTTGTGTTCACAAAATCAAAAAATCTTATAGTGGTAATTAAAGCCCATAAAAATCCTCCCGCAAAAAATGATGAAAGTTCCGGTGATTTTTTGTAATACGTAATATCTCCCATGTGCAAACGGACTTGATATCTTGATGTTAATATGTTTGGATTAAAAACTGCTGAAGCTCCGTATTCAAAAAAGCTTGGACCATTTCCTGTTAAAAACGAAAGCGAAGTTGAAGAACGAAAAACAATTCTTCCCCACGAATAAAACTTATATTTCATCGAAAAATAAAAAGCCCCGAACTGAGTTTTATTTTCTTCATATTTCAGATCAACTTTTCGAATTCCAAAAATTTTATGATAACCATTTTGGATCACTACTCCATTGTAATTTCCGGAGAGCGCAATTCCACCTCCCGCTCTATATATTATTTTATCAGACAAATTTCCCTCGTATAAAAGTCTTGCAACTATAAAATCCGTTCTATAATTGTTCTTTCTGTCGGTGATGAGATTAAGATAAAAGTCAAGTAATTCTCTTTCTGATAAAGTCTCACAACTCAACCGAAACCAGAAGTTCGCTGTTAAAAAATCATCGTCTGTTCTAAAAATCTTTTTTCCGAAATATCGATTGATCTCTTTGTCGAGCCAAAAATTATCATTCCAGTACCCAACGGTTATTCCAGATTTTCTTTTTATACTTAATGAATCGGTTTGAGCTATTGAAAAAGTTGACAGTATAACCGCCAAGACAATGGGAAATAGTAAAGGATTAAGCACGCGAATTTTCATTGTTTACTACAAATTAGTCCAAGATATCAACTCGATAACCAAAGGAGAATTGAACTTCCCACGCATTAAAATTATTTCCAATAACATTATTAAAATTTTTAAATAGTGAATAATACGTATTAAGATCTGAGATAAATCGATCAGAAAAATAATTGGCGTGGAACCCTAAAATTGTGGCATGTTCAACAATTCCGCTTGGCGAATTTTGAGATTTATACCCTGCCGGCGGAAATGGAGTTGAAAGTTTTATCTCACCATTATTTCTTCTTTCTGCGGAGAGACTTAATCTTAAATATTTGTTTATTATTCTTTCAAGTTGAAACGAATAATTTCTTGAATCTGGTTGATACCAGTGCCCCATTGCTCTTGCAACGATAAATCTATCTTTCAGTTTGTAATAACGGACTCCATCAACTTCTATTGCCCTGCCAAGATAATGATAATGATTATACATAAAGGGAGCAATATGAACATATTCAACCTTTCCGAACAACCCCGCACAATAAACATTTGTGCCGAATTGGTAAGAAACCGCAGTTGGATCGCCATTATCTTTGCTGATATCGCTGCTAAAGTTAATTTCATCCGAGGTGACTTCACCATAAATTGAAAGACCCGGCATGAGAGAGGCAGAAAGATCAACGCTTGCAACGCTGTTTTGATAATCTTTAAAAAGATTATGCTGAAAAATAAGAGGATTAATATCGCCCAATTTGGGGAGTCTTCCGTAAATAATTTTCATGTATGCAATGCCTAAATTAACTTCATTGAAGAGTGAATATTCAATCCTTTGCACCAGCATATTCTTTTCCGGTTTGTTTAATCCGCTAACATCATTATAATTTCCCTCAAATGCGAACTGCGGTTCGTAATCGGTAAGAGATGCGTACAAGACAGAAAATTTTGCTTTGTCGAACCAAAGAACAAATTTTAGAAAATCATAATAGGGTACATTGCTGGAAAGTAAGAGTGTTGCTTTATTACCAACACCCCAGCTTAAGTTATCTCTTCCCAATTGAATGGTGATGATTCCAGTAGGAGATTGATAACTGAAATAAGCTTTATGGAAAATTCTAAAATCTATATCCTCCCAGGCATTTGCAGGTAAGTTTGTTTTATTTGCTGTTGCTGTATAAACCGGTTGATAAGTCTTTACATTCATTCTTATCGAAAATCCAAACGACGTGTCTCTCGATGTTTCTAAATTTAATCTGAGGAAAGCATTTCTATCTTCATACCGGGAGATGTAATTTCTGTTTTTATCTGAGGTATATACAAGTTCGGGGACAATTCTTCCGAATAATTCAAAATGCCAATTCTCTTTGAATGTTAGATCAGGAAGGAAATCCTCTATCTTTTGTAAGAGATCTTGGTTTATTTGCTTTTTATGTTCTGTGTACATTTTGACGATATAACGCTGCCATTCTTTGTGAGTGATAGGTCGAGCATACGCAGGGAATTGCTCACCGGTTTGAAGCATCAAATCATCAAGAAGTTTCATTCTCTCAGATTCTATCGGAACATTTAAGCATTGATTCAGAAAAACATTCCATGAGTCTTGTGAAAAACTCTGGATCGAGAAAAGAAAAGAGACGACGAAAACAACCCATTTTATTTTTACTCTCATTCTTATAACCTCATTGTTTTAGAAGTATATTCTTACGACGCTCAACGACATCATTTGGGTGGGGTATTGAGTCGCTTGAAAGTTAAGTATAAAATCATTCCGCCGCAACATGCAGTACAATAATCGCAACGTTGCGGCGAATTAATTTAGAAAGAACTTTTTACTTTCTACTTTTTTACTTTTTACTTTCTACTTGTCACTTTCCACTTTTGCTAATCCTTCATCCTCGTACCTTTTTCTTCGTGGATGAAAATCCAGCTTACAACTCTACCAATGCTGATCTCTTCAAAATAATTCCAATACTGTTTTGTACGCACGTGAAGCGAACTTGTATCTTTTTCGCTGATCGCTATCGCTTCGTCCATAATTGCTTTTATCCTTTTTAGCCAGGCGTTCATATTTGATGGACGAAGATCGAGCCAGCACTCGTACGCAAACCTGTTGATCTTTGCCGCATCAAGAGAAATTTCGTTATCGCCGGTAAAGACGGGAATTTTCATTTCTTTTCCGCGTATAAAAGTTTTTCCATCAGGCATCAAGATCGGTATCCCGATAGATAATATTTCGTTTCGCAAATCATGATTATTCTTTATTAACTCGGTGGAGAGCTGCGAAAGTTTTTTTGCTGTAAATGACGGAATGTTTTTCATCGTTCCGGCAATTGTTTTTATTAACTGAATTTCAAACAGCAACTTGGAAAGGCGCGGAGGTCCAAGCATTTCGAAAGCAACGCTGTGGAGGTCGTGTTTCTTTTCAAGCTCAGCAAGAATATCCACTGCAAAATGCTGAAGATATCCGGCGCGGTAACTTGGATTCAACGTAGCGTTATCGAGGGCATTGATAATATCGCTGCCGGTATTTCGCCCTTTAATTTCATAGATGATATTCTCGGCAATTTCTTCCGGAGTGACAAATTCCATTTGCTTCTGCGCGGTAATTACTTCAAACTCGCCGCGGGAGAAAATTCCGTTCTCGCCGGTATCGATAAAAACCGATTTCAAAACCTTTCCGCTCGGCGAATATGGTTTATCTAATTGAAAGTTTAATTTATTACCTAACTGAATCTGATCTTCAAAAGGAATATTATACAACTCAATCGGTTTTCCTTTTTTCTTCACTGTATTGAATTCAATTTTTTTCCATGCGATCGCTGCTGTTGGTTTTATCTCTTTGGCAATTGCGGAGTCGGGAGTTCTTCCCATCAGCCAAAGCAAAAGTGTGTGGGCGCCTGCAATAGCGGATTTGCTGAGCAGAACGCGTGATGGTTTTTCTTCGCTATGCGTGTAAGGAATATTCAATCCCATTCCTCCGGTTCCACTCGTTCCAATTTTAAAATAGATTTCCGTCTTTGCATCATGCATCGCGTTGTAAAGAATTTGAATGTGTCTTATCAACTGCGGAATATACATCGTACAGAGAATCTTTTCCGTTTCTTCAATAACTTCTTCCAGCTTTGGTTTGTTATTGAG
Organism: Ignavibacteria bacterium; assembly: GCA_030693705.1. Taxonomy (GTDB): domain Bacteria; phylum Bacteroidota; class Ignavibacteria; order Ignavibacteriales; family Ignavibacteriaceae; genus UBA1563. Next base: position 109,234 of record JAUYAB010000025.1, read on the forward strand.
TTTATGCTTTACACGTTTGTATGTTGTGTAAATATCCTGATAGGCAATTCCGGTAGCGGTATTGATGCAATCAACAATAATTTGCGGTTTATGTTTGTTGATAAGTTTGTAGAGTGATGCGCTTTTTAGAATTTCACTGCCAAGTTCTTCAAGTGTATCTTGCATTAAGATTTTTCTTTTTACCGGATCGGCAAGAATTTCATTTCTATCTTTATCCTTAAATTCTTCCCGAACCAAAATATTTCCCCACCAGGGCACAAAATAATTTTTGGGCAGATGCGGATATTCTTTTTTGAGCTTGTTAACTTCCTCGAAGGCTTCTTCTTTGCGAAGAGAAGTGACGATAATCTGTTTGGGCTTTTCGGAGATCAGTTTTTTTGTAACTGCGTTTCCGACCAGCCCCCAGCCGCCGAGAACTAAAACTTTTTTGTTCTGAATGTCCATAGACGAACCTTATTATAATTGTAAATAATATTTGTTACAAAATTACAACCGATGAGTACGAAAACCTAAGTCGGCAAGATTGTCGGGCATTTTATATATTTGAACCATGAATATAAACGAACTCCAAAAACTCGCTTCTAAAAAGAAGAAAAACATTATCGGACTTATGTCCGGCACTTCTCTCGATGGTGTTGACGCAGTATTAATTGAGGTTTCCGGCAGCGGATCAAAAACAAAGATCAACCAACTTGGATTTATCACCTATCCCTTTCCACGGGGATTGAAAAAGAAAATACTTGAAAACTCAACACCAAATTCAGGCAATGTTACCAACATCTGTAAACTCAATTTTCTGATTGCGCACATTTATGTCGATGCCGTAAAAGAACTGTGTAAAAAAAGTAAGTTTAAATTAACCGGTGTTGATTTGATTGGTTCGCACGGACAAACAATTCATCATCTTCCGCAGAAGAAAAAGTATTTCGGTTACAATTTCGGTTCTACGTTACAAATTGGTGATCCAAGTGTAATTGCAAAATTAACCGGGATTTTAACAATTGGAGATTTTAGAACTGCTGATATTGCGCTTGGCGGGCAAGGAGCACCGCTTGTTCCTTATTTCGATTATCTCATGTTTCATTCGAATAAAAATAATAGAGCGTTGCTAAACATCGGAGGAATTTCAAACATTACCGTATTAGATAAAAATGGAGATGTTTCCTCTGTTATCGCGTTTGATACCGGTCCCGGCAACATGATGATCGATCTATTAACAAAAAAATTTTTTAATGTTTATTTTGATAAAAATGGCAGCATCGCTTCCTCCGGAAAAATCAATAACGAGTTTTCTAACGCATTAAAAAAACATGATAAATTCATTGAGAAGAAATTCCCCAAATCAACCGGACGTGAATATTACGGTGCAGAATTTTTATCTCCATTGCTGATAAAGTATGGCAGCATTCCTAAGGAGGACATTCTTGCAACCGTTACAGATTTTACAGCTTATGGTGTAAACCGGAATTATGAAAAGTTCATTAAAAATGAAATGGAAATTTCCGAGTTGTTTGTAAGCGGAGGCGGGGCGAGAAATAGTTTTATATTGAATTCAATCAAAAAATATTTCGGAAATTCAGTAGAAGTTAAAAATGTACGACAGTTGGGTATTTCGCCCGACGCAAAAGAAGCAATTTGTTTTGCGGTTCTTGCTAATGAAACTTTGGCAGGTAATCCTTCAAACATTCCGAGAGTTACGGGTGCGTTAAAAACGACTATATTAGGAAAAATATGCCTCCCATAAAATTGCAACGTTTCGTTACACGTGTAACGTTTCGTTACTTGTTGCTGTAACGTTTTGTTACACCCGACTAAACCACCCTTTGTTTTTTAACGGAAAATGCATCATTTCCGTTGGCATCAATGTTGTTACATTTAATCGCTAAGTATTTACACAACAAAATCATAAAGGAGTTCTGAATGAAAAAATTAGCAACAATCCCGCTTTTGTTAGTCTTGTTCTTTTTCGGATGTCAAAAAGACAATTCTCTTGTGCCCCCGGAACAAAAGGATTCAAATTCGATGCAAAAACCGGCATGGGTGTTAGCTGCCGAAAAACAAGGCATTACCTTGATTGCCTTGCCAAAATCCGCGTCACCTGCATTAGCTAAAGCATTTTTTGCCACATCACTAATAACACATGATGTTAACGGCGTTGTAGCAATTAATGATACGTACCTCTCAACAGCCAATAACACTGTTTCTGTCAATGCAAGTCTCTCGGTTTTAGCCAATTCATTAGCTCAAGATGCTACGTTATCAATGAGTTTTGATGACGAATATCTTTGCTTTGAATTTGGACCTTCGGGAACTACATTTGCAACACCAGCTATGCTGAACGTTCAAGTTACCGGGTTAGACCTTTCTGCTTTTGGAACTCAAACTATCGGACATCTTCAGTATTTCAATGAATCGCAGAACGAATGGACTCTGGTTGAAGCGGACGAAGTTTCAATCGACGTAGAGAGCGGAACGTTTACTTGTAAGAATGGGAAAATCCCTCATTTCTCTCGATACGGATTTACAAATTGATTATAAAGCTTATTTTATTACACAAAACTTTCAAAGAAAAAAAATATCATGAAATTAAAAATAACCGATCTTGTGGAAGAGATAAAAAAAGTTTTGGAAAAATATATCAGTACAAAAGAGATTTCTACATTTATTAAGAAGGTTAACAATACACAAAAACAATCTGGAGAACTACCCTCATCACAATTGAGATTAGTCACGGATCAGGTAATTAGTTTTGCTGAAAAAAAATTACCGGTATTTAATTTTCTTAATTTCCTAAAAGATCTCGGCAAATTCTACATCTCACACGGAGAACTGGAATTAGCCTCTGACATATCCAATTCAATTTTATCTTTCACAAAAAAAGATAAACGACTGAGCAGCATTACTGCTTACGCATTTCTGAACTTTGGTGAAATTTTTATTAGCAAAGCTATGTGGACGGAAGGGACTACCTACATAAAAAAAGCTTTTTCCTTTTTTTACAAAGAAAATGACCCCGTTGGATTGGCGCGCTGCGAAAGTCTTATGGGAACCCTCTATGCTGAAAAGGGACAGCTTTCAAGCGCAATGACCCATTTCCACAAAGGATTTTCCTATGTAAATGAATCCAAGGATGTTTCCGTTTCAGCATTGCTGGAAAACAATATTGGTATCGTCTATAATATTCGAGGTGATTATAATTCCGCTTACACTTATTTTCACAGAGCGTTAATTCACTTTGAAGGATTGAAGGACAGTCAACGGGTTGCAAGAATAAGACACAATCTTGGAATGCTCTTTCTGAAAAAGAAAGAATATACTTCAGCGCTGAAGGAATTCGATACAAGTATCAGCGTTTCTCTTGCAAAGGATTATTATCCAACCCTTGCAATTTCTTACATCAGCAAAGCATCAATTTACTGTACGCTTAATGATGATACGCTTGCAGACGCCCTTGCAGACCGCGGGATGGAAATCAGCAGTCAAATAAACGACAAACTTACCATCGCCGAAGTTTACAAAATTAAAGGCATTCTGGAGCGAAAAAAGAAACGCTATGACATTGCTCAAAATTATTTTATGAGCAGTTTAAGGTTGAACAAAGAACTGGGCAGTGAATTAAACTACGCCGAAACTGCCGTAGAGTTAGGCATTCTTTTTGCTGAAAACAAACAAAAAGATAACGCCAAAAACTACTTCTCGGAAGCTTTAAAATATTATAAAAAAATTAAAGCTGTCGATGAGATTGAAAGAATAAAAGTCTTTCTTTAAAACATTTCATAACATAACCGAAGAACAGAAGAGGGCCTTTTGATTCAAAAGGCTTTCTTTTTTTAGCAAAAATTAATCATTATTTATTTCAACTGAACTCTTTAACTTAATAATTCCTTCATACTAAAATGAATTTTACAGACTTTAAAATATCACTCGATGAGAACAGTAAAATCAGTCCTTCCTTTAGGCAGAATTACGAAAAGACCAAAACGTTGGAATTGATTCTCAATATCACGAAGAGCCTTAATAAATCCCTAATACTGGAAGACGTCCTTCGCATGGTTTTAAATAATGCTATTCTTCTCACAAACTCGGACAGAGGATTTATTGTTCTGAATAATCAAGTTAACAAATTAGACTTCGCAATAGGTTTAAACTCTGTCGGTCACCAATTGACGGAAACTGATTTTCAAATAAGTACAACGGTTGTTGAAGATGTGTACGATACCGGCTTGGCTCGTTTTATTGAAGATGCTCAGAGCGATACAAACCACAGTATAAGTAAAAGCATTTTATATCTGGATTTACAAACAATTCTTTGCGCTCCACTCATCATCGGCGATAAAAAAATCGGTGTGATTTACCTAGACAGCAAATCACTAAACAAAATAAAAATCACCGAAATTATGTATGCGTTTGAAATTCTTGCCGGGCAGGCAGCTATCGCTATCCAAAACGCTCAGTTATTCAAAGAGCAAGTTGATGTGAATAAAGAACTGCTTAGAATGAACGACGAACTTAATGAATCCCGCATCATTGCAGAAGAATCTAATAAATTTAAATCTTCGCTGATGAAAAACATGAGCCATGAATTCCGTACTCCGATGAACGGGATACTCGGTCTCGGTGGAATTTTAAGAGATGTTTTAAAAGATCACGAAGAAGGCGTTCTTCTGGAGAACATGCTTGACGCATCGAAAAGATTATTAAAAACTCTTAGCGAATTATTAGACTTATCGGATCTTGAATCAACCACGGTTAAACTTAAGAAAAACATGATTCAAGCTTCTAAAGTAGTTTACAAAATTGCCGATTTAGCTTCACATACTGCAAAAACAAGAGGGCTTCAGCTTACCGTTGAGATTGAGAATGATTTTTTTATAGAATTCGATAATAATTATTTTCATCAAATGCTGGATAGCCTCGTTGATAACGCCATGAAATTTACCAACGAAGGGTCGATTCAAATCACATGCGCTGTCGTTGAAGGTGCGGGCGTTATAGAAGTCTCCGATACCGGTATTGGTATTTCAAAGGAACACCAGGAACTTGTATTTGACGCATTTAGGCAAGCAAGTGAAGGATTCAGCAGATCGTATGAAGGATGCGGCTTGGGATTAACTCTTGTAAAAAGAATTCTCGATCTTGCAGGCGGAAATATTTCCATCGATAGCAAGGTTGGTTCTGGAACAACGATCACTTTATCATTCCACAATCTTGCAACTCCTTTGATCGAGGAGTCAGCCCGCCAGTCCAAGAAGAAATACTCGGTTGGTTAAATAATATTTTTGTGATCAGACGGTTTGGATCATTTCAATCTAAATAAATCAAATTGGGTATTTACTTCTGTCCAGTTACAGAATTAGTCGTAATTCCTTGCACTCTGATATAATTGTGTTTTACAGATTGTTCTATTTTTGTTCGATTTTGTAGGTAAAGTTCTGTGAATATATTTTTCAAGCCCTATTTGATCCCCCGGTAAATTGATAACTACCAAAACACAGAATTACCGGGCAGTTGTGAATACCCCAGTTAAAATTATTGTAATGCGTGTTCCTCTATCGCTGAAAGTCTCAACACTTCTTCAAAAGCTAAACCTTCTGTCGCACTATTTCGGACAAGTCATGAGATATCGTATAAAACACTTAATTCAATCATTTTGAGGATTATTCCATCACTTTTTACTAATTCTTCCCAGTAAACATTCATGTAACACATTCTATCCTCATCGTTTTTTAAGTAGTAATTTTATTTAGTAATTCCAGGAATGCTGAAAATAAATTTACTCCCTTTGCCTAATTCACTTTCAACCCATATTCTGCCGTTTTGAGCATTGATAAATTCTTTTGAAATAGCCAGACCCAAACCCCATCCTTGTTTGGATATTTCGCCTACTTGGGTAAATCTATGAAACAATTTTTCTTTATCCTCTTTTGATATTCCTGGTCCGATATCTTTTATGGAAAACTGAACATCGTTATCCACCTTCTTTACTTCTATTTTAATTTCATCTCCTTTTTTTGAATATCTAATTGCGTTGTTCAAGATGTTGATAAAAACAAACACCAATTTTTCAAGGTCAGCATGAATTTCCGGCAGGTCTTCCTCAACAACAGTTTGCAGATCAATATTCTTTTCGGAAACTTGCATCATCAAAGCAGTTACCCCGATATCCAAAACAATATCCGGTTTTACTGAAGTGAACTTCAACCTGATATTTCCGGTTTCAATTTGTGAATAATCCAACAGTTCGTTGATCACCCTGGATAAACGATTGCTGTGTTGTCTCAAGGCAGCTATAATTTCTTTTTGCTCATCGTTTAGTACTCCAACCCGTTTATCATCAAGTAGTTTTAAACTTAAGTTAATGGATGACAACGGAGTTTTGAGTTCGTGCGAAGCGGTAGCAAGTAGATTTGTTTTTGCTTTATCACGCTCTTGATATTTAGTGATGTTTCTCAGCAAAATTAGATTACCAATAAATGTCTCTTTCTTTTCCGACTCTGCATACGTAATAATTTCTTCAACTTCAACATTAAAAAAGAATTCTTTCCCTTCATGGGCAATTCTTATAAGCTTAATTTCAGCGTCGCCATCAGAGATTTTCAAGAGAACTGTTTTGTAAATTTCTCTTATCAAATCATTATAGGCAGCAACATCCGGAATGTAATGATGCAAAACATCCTGTTCTTTTAGTCCGGTTAGTTGAAGTATCGTATTATTTACCAGCACTACTTTCCGGTTCTCATCAATAAACAAAATACCGTCTTCAAAGCTATGAACAACGGCTTCCAGCCTTTTCTGTTCAAATAAAAGCTGGTCGATTTGTTTTGCATCGTAAAGTTTTAATCTTGCGGCCATTACATTGAATGCATTTGCAAGTTCACCTAATTCGTCTTTTGTATGTATCTCAAGTTTCTGGTCATAATTCCTTTCACTTATTGATTTAATCTTTTCCGTAAGTTCTTTTATCGGTCCTACAATGCTGGACGGGAAAGTGAAAATAAATGATAAGGTAATAAGGATACTTAGTGTTGCAACAATTGACATGTATAAGGTTACATCATCCGCAGTAGTTTGCAAATTATTAGTCTTGTGAGTTATCGCGGTCATGTTGATTTTATAGATATCGAGAATTTTCGTCCTAACTGTTAAATATCGTTCTTGCAATATCTCAAAGTCGTTTTCTTTTAGCTGAGGTTTTTTCCGCAATTGTTCATAGTTGTTTAAGTAATCTTTATAGGTTGAGAGAAGTTGATGTACAAGTTCACTTTCACCAGGTTCTGTAATAATTTTTGTTTCGAGATGAAGATTTTTTTCGAAAAGATTTATCGATCTCCGATATTTATTTAGTTGTACACTATCAAGATTTCCCTTCGTCTCAAGATATTTTATTTGAAAGGTATTGATATCATCCAATTCACTAATCATATTCATCATATAATTAACGGAAGAATAATTTTCTACAATTGTTCCCCTGGATTTATGGGCGAGGTGGTTGATGAACATTATTCCAAGTACACTCAACAGTAAGATTACTGCGAAGAGGAATATTACACCGAGACTGATTTTACTTTTTAATGTTTTCATCTGCCGACACCATCAAAATATCTATGTTTTCTTTTGAAGTTAAAAATGATAATTCGCGGAAAAAGTTTTTAGGCTTTAATCTATAGAGGATCGAAAATATAGGTTTACCTATAACGATTAAAGCGGCTTCTTTCTCCTTGGCAAATTCAACAATTGATTTTGCTATTTCATTACTGCTTAACTCTACCACTTCGGCTCCAAGTTCTACGGCAAGTTTAAAGTTGTTAAGTAAATATCGCTGTACTTTCGGATCGATTGAATCCATCTTTTCTTTATCCGTCTGAACATAAACCACGAACCACTTTGAATTATAAATTGCCGCAAGCCTTGAAGACCTTCTAATCAACTTTTTTCCCGAAGTATTATTTGTGCTTACCGCGGTAACTATTGCGTTAAGTCTTTCGCGGGAGGGGAGAGGGATTTCTCTCATTATTTTTCTTTCAACCTGGCGTGAAACTTCCTTTAATGCCAAATCACGAAGCTGCAATAATTTGTCCCTTTGAAAAAAGTTCTGTAAAGCGATCGGAACTTTCTTCATGTCGTAGATTTTCCCCTCTTTCAATCGGTCAATTAACTCTTCAATCGTCAAATCTACATTAACTACTTCATCAGCAGAATGAATTACACTATCCGGTACACGCTCCGTTATTCTTATTTCCGTTATCTTTTCAACTTGCTCATTGATGCTTTCAATATGCTGAATATTTACCGTGCTGATAACGTTTATTCCCGCTTCCATCAATTCATTTACATCCTGCCATCTCTTTTCATTTTTGGAACCGGGAATATTTGTATGTGCAAGTTCATCTACCAAAACTACCACCGGTTTTTGAAGCAGGATTGAGTCAACATCCATTTCTTCAAGCTGTTTTCCTTTATAGAATAGTTTTTTTCTCTCTATTATCGGAAGTCCTTCCACAAGTTTCTCAGTTTCTTTTCTTCCATGTGTCTCAATGTAACCTACTACAACATCAACTTTGTTTTCCGAAAGTTCTTTTCCTTCAAGAAGCATTCTGTAGGTTTTACCCACACCTGCAGCCATTCCAATATATATTTTTAGCTTACCCCGTTTGGAAGAACGAATAAGATTTAAAAATCTTTCTGCCGATATGGATATTTGTGGTTCCATTAAAATAAATCGTTGTACTTAAATTAATTCTTTTTTAAATCATCTAAAGCAAGATTCAATTTCAAAACATTTACTCTTTCCGTTCCGAACAAACCAAACAATGGTTTTTCAATATGTTTGTTAACCAATTGTTTCACTTTTTGTGTATCAAGATTTCTTTCTTTCGCAATTCTTGGTATTTGTATGAAAGCAGCTTGCGGAGAAATGTGTGGGTCAATTCCCGAACCGGATGCGGTGACTAAATCAGAAGGGATTTCACTTCTTTTTACTTCATGATTTTTTAACAAAAACTCATCAATCCTTTTTTTCACTTGTTCTAAATATTCCGGATTTGTCGTTGCCTTATTTGATCCACCCGTAGATGCAGCATTATAATCAACGGCAGAAGGTCTTCCCCAAAAATATTTGTCGGAATGAAAATTTTGCCCTATGTTTTCAAATCCAACCAACGTTCCACTTTTATAAACGGGTAATCCAGTTGCTTGATTCGGAAAAGCCAAACCAATTCCCCAAATTAATAGTGGGAAAAGCAATCCAAACATTACTACTGTTAGTAAGTGAAGTTTTATATCTTTAAAGATTTTCATTTTATATTCTTTCAATTAAAAAAACTTTGAGACGACGAGATCAATCCCTTTAATTCCAACAAAGGGAACGATCAATCCGCCTAAACCATAGATCAATAAATTTCTTGTTAGCAATGCTGTTGCACCGATCGGCTTATATTTTACGCCTCGCAACGCGAGTGGAATTAATGCGGGAATGATGAATGCGTTAAATATCACGGCGGATAAAATTGCCGACTCCGGATTTTTAAGATGCATTATATTCAAGGCGTTCAAACCGGGAATTGTTGCTGCGAATAATGCCGGAACAATTGCAAAATATTTTGCAACATCATTTACAATCGAAAAGGTAGTAACATTTCCGCGCGTGATTAAAAGCTGTTTACCAATTTCAATCACTTCTAAAAGTTTTGTCGGATCGCTATCAAGATCAACCATATTTGCCGCTTCCTTGGCGGCTTGCGTACCGGAATTCATTGCAACACCAACATCCGCTTGAGCGAGCGCCGGTGCATCGTTTGTTCCGTCGCCCATCATCGCGACAAGTTTTCCTTCTCTCTGTTCTTTAAGGATGTAATTCATTTTGTCTTCCGGTTTTGCTTCGGCAATAAAATCATCAACACCGGCTTGATGCGCAATAAACTTTGCAGTTAACGGATTATCGCCGGTTACCATCACGGTCTTCACACCCATTTTTCGCAATCGCTCAAAGCGTTCACTTATTCCCGGTTTGATAATATCTTCAAGCTGGATAACACCGATAGTTTTTTTATTAACCGCAACTGCGAGAGGAGTTCCACCTTTAGCGGCAATTTCGTTAATGTAATTATTCAGTTCATTAACATCGCCATTACTTGACCATTTTTCCATTGCATCAGAAGCGCCTTTGCGGATTTGCGTTCCATTAGCTAAATCAATTCCGCTCATTCTCGATTCAGCAGTGAACTCAATAAACTTACCTCCATTTGATTTGTACTGCATAACAAAAGGATCAAGTTTTTGCGAAAGTTCAACGATCGATTTTCCTTCCGGTGTTGGATCCGAAAGTGAACTTAGAAAACAATACTTTATAAATTCTTTATTTTCTACTCCGTCAAGCGGATAAAAATTTGTCGCTTTTCTATTCCCGATTGTAATTGTTCCCGTCTTATCAAGTAACACAACATCAATATCACCCGCATTCTCAACGGCTTTACCGCTTTTGGCAATTACATTTGCTCTCAGCGCTCTATCCATTCCTGCAATTCCAATTGCGGAAAGTAATCCGCCAATTGTGGTTGGTATCAAACAGACGAATAAAGAAATTAAAGCTGTGATTGTAACTGTGGTGTTTGCGTAATCGCTGAATGGTTTTAATGTAACTGTTACCATCAGAAAAATAAGTGTAAAGCTTGCTAACAAAATTGTTAAAGCAATTTCATTCGGTGTTTTCTGGCGATTCGCACCTTCAACAAGTGAGATCATTTTATCAAGAAATGATTCACCTGGCTGCGTAGTAACTTCAATTTTAATTTTATCCGAAAGAACTTTTGTCCCGCAGATTACGCTTGAATGATCGGTGCCGGCTTCTCTAATTACCGGGGCAGATTCACCAGTAATTGCCGATTCATCAATTGATGCAATTCCTTCAATTATTTCGCCGTCAATTGGAATTGTATCGCCGGCTTCTGCAAGATAAACATCTCCTTTTTTCAAATTGGATGAGCTAACAATTTTTATTAAATCATCATTCAGCAACAATTTTGCTTCGGTTTCTTCTCTTGTTTTTCTTAACGAAGCGGCTTGCGCTTTTCCTCTTGCTTCTGCAATTGCTTCGGCAAAATTTCCGAATAGAATTGTCAGAAAGAGAAGAATTGTAATAGCAAGATTATATCCAAACAATCCCTCACCACTCTCCGGCGCCAGCATCGACAAGAAAGTTATCGCAAGCATTATTGCTGTACCAATTTCTACCGTAAACATCACCGGATTTTTCAGCATCACAGCCGGATTTAATTTTACAAAAGATTCGGCGACCGCTTCTTTTATTAATTTCGCTTCAAATAGTTTTATGGTTTTCTTACGTTTCATTTATTTCTCCATCAAGATTACGTTGTAAAAAATTCTGCTAATGGTCCGAGCGATAATGCCGGGAAGAATGACAAAGCCGCTACAACAACGATCACTCCAAGTAAAACAACGCCAAATGCGATACTGTCAACTTTCAAAGTTCCTTCGGAAAAGGGAACAGTTTTTTTAGAAGCGAGCGAACCGGCAATTGCGATTGGTCCGATAATCGGGATGTATCTGCCGAGCAGCATTACTATTCCGGTTGAAATATTCCAGAAAGTTGTATTGTCGCCGAGTCCTTCAAAACCGGAGCCGTTATTTGCCGCAGCCGAAGTGAATTCGTAAAGTATTTGAGAAAAACCATGGAAAGATGGGTTACTTAGCCAGCCGATTGAAGTATTATTTGCAGCTACAAAAGATGCAATTGCTGTTCCGACTAATATTAAGAATGGATGAATTAAAATAATCAATGCGGCAATTTTAACTTCCCGTGCTTCAATTTTCTTTCCGAGAAATTCGGGAGTTCTTCCAACCATCAATCCGCCGATAAAAACTGCAATAATTACGAACATGAAAAAATTTATAAATCCAACGCCAACTCCACCGTAAATAGAATTGATAAACATATCAAGAAGAAGAATTCCTCCCGATAATGGTGTAAAACTATCGTGCATTGCATTTACAGAACCGTTAGAAGTTGAGGTTGTTGATACTCCCCATAATGCCGAAGCAGCGGAGCCAAGCCTTACTTCTTTGCCTTCCATACTTCCCATGGATTGCGTTATCCCAAGTTTTGCTATTTCCGGATTTCCGGTTGATTCCAAGTAAATTGTACTACTAACAAAAGTGAGAAATACAACTGTCATTACACCAAAGAAAATCCATGCAAGTTTTTTCTTGTTTAGATAAAAGCCAAATGCAAAGACAAGCGCAACCGGAATAATTAAGATTGAAAAGTTTTCAACCATGTTGGTGAGATAATTCGGATTTTCAAAAGGATGAGCTGAATTTGATCCGAAGAATCCTCCACCGTTAGTGCCGACTTGTTTTATGGCGATCATTGGCGCTGCCGGACCGGTGGCAACAAGAGTTGTATCGCCTTCAAGACTAACAACTTTTTGTAATCCCTCAAAAGTTGTTGGAGTTCCATTAAGCAGTAAAATGAGTGCAACAACAAAAGAAAGAGGTAATAAAATTCTTGTACAGCTTTTTAAAAAGAGATTATAAATATTTCCGAGATCAGTTGCCTGCTTCTGCATTATTCCTTTGAATAACAACGCCAGCGCTGCAATTCCGCTTGCTGCGGTAACAAACTGTAAAAAACAAAACACTATTAATTGTGAGAAGTAGGTTGCGCCGGTTTCACCGGAATAATGTTGAAGATTTGTATTTGTTGTAAAACTAACTGCCGTGTTGAAAGCCTGAGTCGCTTCCATATTTCCGATTTGAACGGGATTCCAAAACGGAATATATTTTTGCACCATCAAAAGAAGAATGCTCCAAATAAAGAAAACAACATTTAGCCGTAACAACGCTTTCATGTTCTCTTTCCAATCCATCGACTCATTTGGATTGATCGAAGTTATTCTAAAGACAAATTTTTCGAGAGGATTGAAGAAATCGCTCCAAACCTTTTCTCCGCTGAAGACTTTACCGATATATTTTCCAAGAGGATAAGCGACAAGAAATGTTAACACAATTATTAACGCTATACCAAGAATTTCTGAGTTCATCGATTATACCTAAAATTTTTCCGGTTTCATTAATACGTACAAAAGATAGCCGAAGGTGACAATACTGATTGCCAAGAGAAGAATCATTTTTTACTCCTATAACTTTTCGAAAAATTCGATTGATTTATACATAATAAAGAAAATTGCCAATCCAAGAATTACTACTAAGACTTCCATTTCACTTTCCAATTTTTGCAGGTGAATAGTCCAAATTAGTGCCACAATTATTGAATTGGGTTATACGACTTCTAAATTGTTTTACTGCAACTGGATAACAAGGTTGGGAAGATTTGCCGATCATTTTGTACGGGAATTAAAACCACTCCAAAATGGTAGGGTCGATTTCCAGTTTGGCAGGGTTACTTGTTTTAACTTGTCGAAATCGGAAAAATATCCTCACTTTTAGCTTTGCATGAATTTTGCATATAAAACATAAAAAGAGATTTTTTTATGAAACCCAAAAACAAATTTTTCAGCATTTCAAAAAGTAATCAGTACTACTTTTCAACTCTTCTTATGTTTATCATTCTTGTGATTCTGTATAATGTGCAGGATAGTATCGGTTATGAAACTGTCTCATTAATTCTATTGTTGATAATTTTTCTCCTTCCGCTTTTTAATTTTGAAAGAGGACCAATTATTCTTTCGGCGGTTATTAGCGCTTTCGCATGGGATTATTATTTTATTCCTCCTCATTTTACAATGCGTATAGCAAAACCGGAAGACGCAATGATGTTGTTCATGTTCTTTATTGTGGCTGTTACCAATGGTGTTTTAACTTCACAACTCAAGACGCAGAAGAACTTAATGATTGAGAAGGAAAGAAAATCGAATGCACTGTATCTTCTTTTGAAAGCCTTATCGGAGGGGAAGAACCTGGATGAACTTTTAATGAATACTGTACAACAGTTTAAAAATGTTTTCGGATTTGAGTCGGTAATAATTTTCCCTGCCGATCAGAATAAACTAAAAAGAGAACCTCATCCGATGAGTAATTTTAGAATTGATGACTTAGATTGGTTAGCTGCAGAATCATCATTTGAGTCCAAAAGAGAAACCGGAAAATCAACTGATACCTTGCAAAATGTTCACGCAAAATATTTTCCTTTGGTGAGCAAAGATTCTGTATTCTGTGTTATAGGAGTAAAAATATCCGACGATTTGAAATCCGACCTCTGGGAAATGGAATTTCTCAGACTTTTCATCAATGAGATTTCTCTCTTTATAGTAAAGCATGGTTGAACTATTCAATTCCATAAATCTGGAGTTTTCTGTACAAAGTGGTTAGCCCAATTCCCAAAACTTCAGCGGTTTTTGTTTTATTTCCGTTCACACTTTCAAGCATTTTTAAGATGTGATTTTTTTCAACTTCATCTAATTTTGTCATCGTATTTTTTTCACCGGATTCTTCATGAAAAAACTCTTTGGGAAGTGTATTTTCCGATAAGACTCCACCTTCGCATAAAATTATTGATCTCTCAATTACGTTACGGAGTTCTCTAATATTGCCGGGGAAATCATAGAGTTTAATGCGTTCTAAAAATCCTTTGGAGATTTTCGATACGTTACGTTTTAATCTTTTACTAAAGTGCCGCACAAAATATTCCGTCAAAATTTCGAGATCATCTTTTCTTTCTTTTAAAGAGGGAAGTTCAATCTGCATAACGTTGATGCGGTAAAACAGATCAGACCGGAAATTTCCGTTTTCAACTTCCGTCTCAAGATTTCTATTTGTGGCGGCAATAATTCTCACATCAACTTTGGTAGTTTTTGTATCGCCTGCTTTTATAAACTCATTTGTCTCAAGTACGCGCAGCAATTTTGCTTGAAGTGAAATATCGAGTTCACCAATTTCATCCAGGAATAACGTTCCCAAATGAGCTTCTTCAAATAATCCTTTTTTATTTTTCACAGCTCCTGTAAAAGCTCCGACTTTATAACCGAACATTTCCGATTCAAGAAGGTCTTTCGCAAACGCGCTGCAATTGATTGCAACGAAGGGATAATTTTTCCTGCTGCCGGAATAATGAATTGCCTGGGCGAATAACTCTTTCCCGGTTCCGGTTTCACCCAAAAGGAGAACGGGAGTATCGGTAGCAGCAATTTTTGACGCTAGTTCTTTGGCTTTCATTATTGGTGATGAATTACCTGTTATGGCGTCAAAATTAAATTTTTCGCCAACACTTTTTTCCAGCAGTTCAATCCTTTTTTTCATTTGGACTTTTTCAGTCGCCCGCTGAACTAATGGAATTATTTTATTATCCTCATCGCCTTTTGTTATATAATCGAAAGCGCCTTCTTTTATTGCGCGAACCCCGTCTTCGATCGTTCCATAAGCGGTAAGTACAATAATTTCGCAGATCGGATTGAGCTCTTTGATTTTATTTACAAGATCAATTCCGTTTGCATCCGGAAGTTTTACATCAACGATTACAACGGAAACATCTTCTTTTTTTAAAATTTCTAATCCTTGAGAAGCGTTCTCCGCGTCATAAGTTAGAAAATCTTCAAGTTTTAAAAGTTTTACAAGAAGACTTCTTAAATCATTTTCGTCGTCGATTATTAAAATTGTTTCTCTCATTTTCAACTTTGTTCTAATTATGATATAAAATTAAACATAAACTCTATATTAATTATGGACGACACTATAACAATTTAAAGTATTGTCTTTTCGTTTTCGAAATCGAAGAAATGAAGTTTTTCCATATTGATCTTTAATTTTCTTAAGACACCGGTTTGAGGAATATCACGCGCTGGAATTCGTGAGATGAATTGCACATTGTCAATATTGAAATATATGTGAGCCTCGTTCCCCATCGGTTCTACTATTTCTAACATAATTTCAAATTCGTGATAATTGTTTTTGAGTGATTCATCATTAATATCGTGAATATCTTCTGGTCTGGTTCCAAGCCAGATTTTTTTATGTATATGTGACTTTAAGAGATTTGATCGCTCTGCATTAAGATTAATCACTAATTTCGACGCAATCGATTCAAATCTTAATCCGGTTGAGTCAGTAAGTTTTCCTTCAATGAAATTCATCGCAGGGCTACCGATAAATCCGGCTACAAATTTATTTTGAGGGTAATTATACAAATGCATTGGAGTATCTACTTGTTGTACAAAGCCATCTTTCATTACAACTATTCGGTCTCCCATTGTCATCGCTTCGGTTTGATCATGCGTAACATAGATCATCGTCGCATCAAGTTTGTGATGAAGTTTAGAAATCTCCGTCCTCATCTGCACTCTCAATTTGGCATCGAGATTACTTAAGGGTTCGTCAAACAGAAAGACTTTGGGTTTACGAACAATAGCCCGACCCACAGCCACTCTTTGCCGTTGTCCACCTGATAATGCTTTTGGTTTTCGCTCAAGGTATTCTTCTAAGTCCAAAATTTTCGCTGCATCTGAAACCCGTTGTTTTATCTCTTCCTTGCTATATTTTCTTAATTTTAAACCGAATGCCATATTATCGTAAACAGTCATGTGTGGATATAAAGCATAATTTTGAAAAACCATCGCGATGTCGCGGTCTTTCGGAGAGACTTCATTAATAAGTTTACCGTCAATGTAAATCTCTCCTTCGCTGATTTCTTCCAGTCCGGCGATCATTCTGAGCGTGGTAGATTTACCGCAACCCGATGGTCCAACCAGAACAACAAATTCCGAATCGTTAATAGTTAGATTAACATCGCTAACAACTTTTACTTTGTTGTCATAAACCTTTGATACGTTTTTTAATTCAACAACTGCCATAACGAATTGCCTTTTAAACTTATTTAAATTTTATTGAATAATGATTTCTCTTTAAACTAGAAACATGCTCTAACTTAATTTTATAGATATTATCTTTTTTAGTTTCGGTAATTCCACTACTAAAATAATTTCCGTTTATGGAAATATTGTAATAGTTGGTTGGCGACACAACTTCCACATTAATTAAATGACCTTCAAAAGATTCAAGATCAAATTCAAGCGTTTTTGTTTTTCTATCATACGTTGGAGAAATTACTAAAGCATTGGCTGAATTTAAGTAAGGTGTTTCGGCATTCCCTAATTTTAAGTTAATCTTTTCTAAATGATTTATATCCTCAGGAACAATAGCTGATGGAATTTCTTTTCCATCAAATAAGATTGAGGATAATGAATTTCCTTTTCCTTTAATATCAACTGTTACAGGAACTCCTTTGAGTGTAACTGTTAATTGCACGGAATTCATTTCTTTAGGGATGAATGGGTTAAATGAAATGTTCCATTCATTTTCTCTCAAGCCAAATAAATTGTACAACGTATAAAAGTACCATCCGCCAGCCCATAGGAATTGAGGCTTATCGATCTTACCATAAATAGCCGGATTTGCCTTATCACTTATTCTGTACTCATACAAAGCGGGTTGACCATTGGGGCTATTCATTATTCCCTTCAACGTCATCGTTTTTTTTATGAATGAAAAAGCGTCTTTATTTAAACCGTTACTGATTAACGAGAGAGCATACCATGAATTCCCATGCGGCCAGATTCCGCCGTTGGCATAGTGGTAAGGTTCTCCGGCTTCATTGCCGGCAAATTTCATATAATCGATAAGCAGGTGCAAATCCATTGGATACAACGTGTAGATACCAAGTTTTTCATCCAATAATTTTTCTTTTGCTGTGTTTATCAATTTTAGATTTTTGTCTTCATCAAGTAAATTAAAATGTGAAGCTAATAGCGAACCCATATAAATATGGCGGTCTTCTTTCCCGTCTTCAAAATAGTTTATCAAATAATTTAGTTTGTTATCCCAAAGTGTGTCAACTAATTTCGCATTCATCCGGTTTGCAAGCTGCTCATATGATTTTATTTCAGAAATATCTTTTTGTAAAACCGTTGAGATAAAATTAAATTCTCTTAATGCACGAATAGCAAGAATGGTCATATAAGCCCGCGGACCAAAATTTTTACCAATATCCCACCAGTCAGGTCTAAAAGACCACATGAGATCATCTGTTCCTTTATTTTTCATCGCAGTTTGAATGCTTTTCTCGATATAAGGATAAAGCTGCTCTATAAATTTACTATCACCGGAATGCCGCAGATAACGGGCGCAAACAAGAGTAAACCAAAAGTGATTCCAGTTTTCTGTTCCGGCAAATTCTGTTTGATATTTTGTGTCTTTCCAATAATAAGCATGTGGAATTGTTTTGTCTGTGTCGGCTAAACTGACGATGTACGTTAAATCATTTTTGACTCTGGTAAGATCGAAATTGACGGCAGCTAAATCAGTCAGCAATGCATCATGGGTAAAGTAAAAATTGTATTCTGCCTGCGCGGGCATGGGAACAATTTGTCCATTTAGATAATGTGCATTCGCCGCCAGGACAGCTTTTGACCATCGTGAAGTAAAATCAATATCTTTATTGCCGGTAACGATTTCTTTTTTATCAACGGATTCTTTTAAGATATAATTCTCATACTCATCTATTTCCTTTTGATAATTTTTTAACAAGAAATCTGTTCTCTCTTTCGCCTCTGTAATTAACGATGACCCAACAATCTGGACAATTTTAATTGATGAGTGAGGCGCTAATCGTTTTTTATAAATGAATGCAGCAACCGGTTCACCATGATTTTCTTTTTGAATTGTTTTTTCTGGAAGAGGACGATTAGTGTTTAACCACCAATCGTCGAGGCTTTTATCTTGATTGCTCTTTTCATTTTTAGTAGTAAAACTTGAAGGCTGCAATCCTGAATTCATAACAAAGACTTGCGCATTTCCCGTTTCTGTAAACGGATAGTTCGCCCTAATTATTGAACCGTTTTCTTGAAATTCGGTGTATGCACTATCAATCATTTTATACGTGTGACTTGTCCGAAGTGTTGTTTCTAATCGGGTATATACTTCATATTCTTTTTCGGCTTTGGATGTGTTTGTTATTTCATAAGTGATCACCATTGCAGGTTCATTCTTGCAAAACTCGTAATTGATTTTTATTTCACTGTTGGATTCTTTTCCATTAAAGGAAACTGAATATGGTGTTTGCGAAACATTATAAACTTGATTTTTCAGAAATCTTTTTGGCGAATCACCAACTTTTAACCCAATCGACATTATTCTAAAATTTTCACGCTTCCAATAATCCTCACTAATATCAATACTATTTGCAACCGGGTAATAAAAACTTATCCGGTTCAACAAAGGAAAGCTTTTGTGAATTTCGATACCTACATAGGGACTTCCAACTTCTATTTGACCAACTTCCTTCACGCTTTTAACTGTAAGCAAATCTTTCTCTTGCGCGGCAATTTTAAATGTTGTACAAAACAAGATTAAAATTGTCACACAGATCTGGCAATATTTATTTTTCATCGTAAAACTCTTTCTTACTCGCTATACTATTCATTTGAGCAGCGTCATTTTTTTTATTTCTGAAAATTTATCCGAGCTAAATTTTATAAAGTAGATTCCGGAATTCACCGAAGCGCCGGAATCGTTTTTTCCATCCCAATTTATATTGTAGTAACCGGGTAATTTTTCTTCGTTCATTAACGTCTTAATTTTTTGTCCCATAACATTAAATATTTCGAGTTTTACTATTGATTGAGTTGAGAGTTGATATTCAATACTCGTCTGGTTGTTGAATGGGTTAGGATAATTTTGTGTTAATCCAAAATTCTTTGGTAGTTTAATTTCTTGTTCATCTTTAACATCAGTAACAAAATCATAGAGAGATTGAATATTGCTGTAGGGCAACGCGTAATTGTATATTCTGATATCATCCAATATGCCTTTGAAATTATATTGAGTATTATTTGGAAGCACTTGCCCGACCATTAAATCGATTGGAGTTGTCAGCATCAATCCTGAAAAAGAAGTGAACGCATCTAACTCACCATCAATATAGATTTCATAATCACTTCCATCGTAAAGTGCGGTAACATTGTAAAGATTATTTTTGATTAATTCAGTTTCCGAATCAAGGTCTTTTATTCCCGTGTTAGTTTTAACCGTCCATCTTATATGTTTGTTTGTGATTGAGACTTTCCATCGATTCTCCCAATTACCATGAGAAAGAGGATAAGATTCTCTATCGAAAAACTCACCAACCTTTATCCAGAAATTAATTGTAATACTATTCTGAAAGTTTAAACTTGAACTGCTTGTAATTTTAATGTTGTTATTTAAACCGTTGAACGAAAAAGCGCTTGCTGCATTTCCAAAACGATCTATTGTTAATGCAGCGCCGGAGACTGTCCCGTTATTATTAAATACGCTTGCATCATTTGCATTACCGGAAAAAGGATAAAATGCAACAAGATCGCCTGTTTGTTTAATTGTGGTATCACGAACCGAAACACCAATACTATCAAGCGCTGTTCCTCCACGTCCATCATTCACTGAACAAGAGATGTAGTAATTTCCTGCATTAACCGGTGCAGTCCATGTTACAGAAGTATCACTTCCGGTAAGTGTTCCAAAAGCCGTCGACCAATTGTAAGTTAGTGTATCTCCATCAACATCAGATGCAATGCAATTTATTTTCGTAGTTGATCCAAGATGAATTTTTCTTGGATGCGCAGTTATTATATTTATTATCGGCGCAGTATTAATGAATTCCATCGCATCAATAAAAATTGAATCGGATACAATACCGCTATTATTATCACGTACAATACACTTCACGGAATATTTTCCTGGAGTTGAAGGAGTCGCCCAAGTAATCACCGTTCCCGTTCCAGAAATAGTTCCGCCTGATGCAGACCATTCATAACCTATCTGATCGTTGTCAACATCAACCGCCGAACAATATATTTTGGTGGAATCATCTAATGTGACGATTTGTTTTACTGCTGAAAGTGATTTGATTCGAGGCGGATGATTAGTTGCACTTTGTCCGGAATGAAAATCAATCACCACATTATTCACAAAAGTTTTTTCATTATCATAAGTAATTGTACTTCCGGTAGGGATTATCACCGCAATCACAGCAGCATCGGCTGGAATTATAATTGATGTTTCACCAGTTATTGCTGATTTTATTACCGAATTAGAAACGGCATCATATATATCGCGTGCTTCATTTCCAACATTTATAAAAACAGTCTGCTCTGTTGAATAAGGATTATAATAGAGAAAAGTTGGAAAAGTGTTTTTATGAAAATAATCTGTCTTAAGTAAATCTAATTTCAATATCATTGAAATATTTGTTGTGTCAATAATTCCGCCGAATATCCCAACATGCGATGAACCGTAAAGTGCAAGATTAGTTGATCCCCAACCTCCGCTAATTGCATCACCGGTAGCATAGGGACTAACAGAATATTGATATTGTCGAATCGCTTCATGCCCGATATACGAATTCGGATCGTATTGATGCGCCCATTCTTCGCTATCTTGATTTTGATCCGGAAGAAAATTTGGGTAAAATAATCGTGATGAGTTAGCGGCATTCAAAACCCACTTGCCGACTGCACGCGCATAATTGTCATCATAACGGACTAATGGAACTAACGCTCCCACTTGCTCAAATGTATTCATCAGAAAAGCGTAATCATTTGAACCGTTTACTTCACCAATTAAACCGTTAACATCATAACCTCCCCATTTTCCAAGAATAGCGCCCCATTGGCGAAGTGGTCCAACGTCAAAACACCAATTCATCATTTTTGAAATATCGTATTTTGTTCCAAGTTCTGCATTCATTCTTGCAGCAGCATAAACGCCGTATGGTAATTGTAATTCGTAAGAAGGATTCGTAGTCAAAGAGTTTAGAAATTCCAAACACCATTCAGCGCCGATTCTGTATTTTTCATTTTGAGTTTCCATATATGCGTTATAAAGTATCCAGGCAAGAGCGCCTGCTGCTTCCGGTTCAACTACGTCTGAGGAAAGCGGTTTCATCGTCATAAGATCAAAGGCACGATAATTCATATATGGAGTTTTCCAGGGAGTTGTGCTTCCTCCCATTGATTTTACTGCATCCAACCATCTATCGGCAACTTTTGTAAATTGATTTGAAAAATCTCCGATAGAAGGATACTGATCGTAGAGTTGGTAGAAAAATATATTTGGCATAACGTCGTACCACCAATCATCCCAGTTGCTTCCGGTTGGATGATTGAGATAAACATTCGCATTATTCGCTTTGTTAAAATATTCTTCGCACATCAATACCCAATTGTTTCCGTTCTGATTACTTTTATCGATGCCGGTTAAAGAGGCTCCAATAGTGGCCGGTATTAGATTTATGGTTTCTGCGGAAGATGGCGATTTTGTTCCAACTACCGTGTGAAGACCAAAGCTGTTGTGTGCAGGATAGTTAATCGTATTATTATTTATCCAAATCAGCGGAAGATATAACCCGGTGCGATTAATATCGAAAACAAGACTATCATAACCTTCAGTAACTTTTTTCCAGTCTCTCATTTGATAAGGAGATGGAATATTTGGCATCTGCTCTATCCTATTGATATTTATTTGTTGAGCATTTATTCCGATTAGAGAAATAAGAAAACATAAAATAATTTTAAGAATTTTATTGTACACAAAATCTTTCATAACAAACGTCCCTATCTTCCGGATAACATTCATTTTCTCTACCAAGCATAATACTGCGGTGATATGCCCGCCGGTGGAAATATGGTATCAATCTTTGACAGTGATTCTTCTGTAAATTTAATTTCAAAAGCCTTTAGTGAAGTTTCCAATTGTAGCAGAGTTCTTGGTCCTATAATTGGTGAAGTAACACCGGGTTGATTTAAAAGCCATGCAAGTGCCGTATTAGCGGGAGCTTCTCCATCTTCATGACAAAAGTTTTCCCATTTTTCTATTTGCTCTCGATTAATTTTTAATTTATTAATAATTTCTTCAGAATTTCTTCGCCCTTCATTTAAGTTTTTTAATACACCGCCGAGAAGTCCGCCTTCAAGTGGACTCCAAGGGATTATCCCGACTCCATAATATTTACAAGCGGGTATCATCTCACGTTCAATTTTACGATTGAAGAGATTGTATTTACTTTGCTCGCTGACCAATCCGAGTAATTTTCTTCTGCGTGCTTCTTCATTTGCAGTAGCGATATCCCATCCGGCAAAATTGCTGCTGCCGACATATATTATTTTCCCTTCACGTATCAATTGTTCCATCGCCTGCCAAATTTCATCCCACGGAGTCTCCCGATGAACATGATGCATTTGATACAAATCAATATGATCGGTCTTCATCCTTTTCAGACTATCTTCACAAGCTTTTTTTATATGGTATGCAGAAAGATGTTTTTCATTTACCCTATCTCCCATTTCTCCGTATACTTTACTTGCCAGCACGATGTTGTCTCTCCGTTCTTTATCCTCTTCCAACCACTTCCCGATAATTTTTTCGGTTATACCTGCACCTTTTTTCCCCCCGTAAACATTTGCAGTATCAAAAAAATTAATACCGAGTTCTAAAGCGCGGTTCATTATTTCAAAACTTTCTTTTTCCGATGTGAATGAACCAAAGTTCATCGTACCAAGGCAAAGTTTACTCACCCTTAAACCGCTTCGACCTAAATTTGTGTATTGCATATTTTCTCCAATGAATTAATCCATAAAATTTCTAAGTTATTCATGCAAATAGTTATTCAACGAAAAATTTTTAATATCTTCTACTTTAATTGATTTGCCGTGTTCTCCAAAAACATTTAATTCAATTTGTTCACCGGGCAAAATGAAAAATCCTCTATCCGAAAAGAGTAAATCCGGATGATAGAGATCAACAAAAAAGACCGGATTATCACTCTTTATTACTAATTGAGTAGAACCATGCTTAGCCAATATTTTCAATTTTAGTTTTGGCTTCTTTAACCGGATATGCTTCCATGGTTTGGTTAGAAAATAATTTTTACAAATTATTTTATTTAATTCATCATATAATGCGGCTATGATAATCCAATTCTCGTCAGGTGGTAAATTTTTTCGAACAATTGAATGAATCTCAGTGCTATTTGACTTATTTGTCGTCAGTTCAGAATTGGAATCTTGAATTATCTCTCCGGTGATTGAGCTAATAACAGTTAATCTCAATCTGCCTTTAATACTATCTTGATCTTGGTTCAGCAAAAGTATTTTTATTTTGCTCTCTTCATCCTTGAACGATAATAAACGAAGCGCGAAAGAGTTTTTAACAAAATAGTATGCCATTTTTGGTTTGATGTCAGAATCAACGATTGCCCAACTGGTAACAGGCCAGCAGTCATTCAACTGCCAAATAATACTGCCGTTTGTTCTTCCATTTGTCCGCCAATATTCAAGGCATGTTTTCAAAGCGAATGCCTGATTCAATTGTGTCAAATATAAATAGTCGTTCCACTCTGTCTTGACCGGAAGATGACCGCTTAAAAATCTTATTAGTCTTTCCGGACCTTCTACTTGCTTATTGTGATGCTCAAAGATTTGATCACTAATCTTTCTGTTCCTAACCGGCAAATATTTTTCAAATGTATCTTTATTGGCGGGACCCTGAAAACCAAACTCCGTAACAAATAAACTTCTGTCGTTTTTCACTTCATCATAATCAATCCACTTGCTCCAAATATTCCACTGATGCGTGTTGCCGCTTTCAAATGAATTTGGATCATCATCATTTCCAAAGGGAGAAGATTCCCAATAAGGACGTTGGGGATCAATCTTTTTCAACAGTTTAGGAAGAATGTTATGAAAGATTTTATATCCCGGCATTTTTTTGTAAGAAGAATTTTGCCCCTGAAACCATATCCATTCATTCTCATTGTTGCCGCACCAAAGCGCGAGGCACGCATGATGCTGGAGTCTCAAAACATTTTGAGTTACTTCTTCGCTAACATTTGAAATGAACTCATCATTCTCCGGATAAGCGCCACACGCAAACATGAAATCCTGCCAGACGAGAAATCCAAGTTCATCGCACAGGTTATAGAAATCATCATTCTCATAAATTCCACCACCCCACACTCTGACCATATTTATATTCGCTTGCTTAGCTAATGAAAGTAAATCCGAATATTTCTTTTCGGAAACTCGCGGAAGAAATGAATCAGCAGGTATCCAGTTTACACCTTTACAATAAATATCTTTTCTGTTTATTCTAAATTTAAAAGTTAATTCTTCTTTTTCTTTTAAGACTAATTCAGTTGTTCTGACCCCAACTTTTCTTTTCACTTCATCAAGAAGAACATTTTTGTCATCAACAATTCTAACATGCAACGAATATAAAGCTTGCTCTCCCTCGCCGTTGGGCCACCATAATTTTGGATTTTTGATTTTAAATGCTACCCGACACTCTTTTCCACTCTTAATTGGAATCTTTTTTTCATAATGACTGTCACCATTTGACAGAGATAAATGAATCAATATGTTTTTTGAAGAACGAGCATCAACTTTCGTTACAACTTCAACCTCAGCAAAATTTTTACTGATTTTTTTTGTGTTAAAAACCAAACTATCAATTTTCACATTCGGTCGTTCTTGTAGATAAACTTTCCGCCAAATACCTGATGTTGGGAAAGATGGTCCCCAATCCCAGCCGAATGAATATTGCGCTTTCCTAATATATACTCTGCTTGAGTTTAGAGCAACGGGAAGTTTACCATACTTTTTTTCTTGCTGAAGAGCATATCGAACGGGCGATTTTAGTACGACCTTTAGCGTATTATCCGTTGGCTTCAAAATATTCTTAACGTTATATGAATACGTTAAAAACATGTTATTCGTACTATCCAGTTTTCGATTGTTTAAATATATCTCACTAATAGTATCTATACCTTCAAAAACAAGATCAACGCTTTTATTTGTATCACTATGAAAATCAAATTTGGTTTGATAGAGCCAATCACATTCGGAAATCCAATTCATCGTAAGTTCATTATCCGAATAGAACGGATCTTCGATAAGGTTGTTGTTGAGCAGATCAGTATGAATTGTTCCGGGAACAGAAGCGGCAAACTGTTTCCGTGGTTTTAATTTTTTGTTTTTAATATTTTCAATTGGATAAGAGGATTCCGCTAAAGAAAATGTCCAGTTTTTATTTAACTCATGCTTTGCAAACACTTTAATAACCTTTGTTTCATTTCCTATTTCTAAAATATCTTTTCAATAGTCGAACAACACGAATTTTAATCATCACTTTTTAACATTGAAGATCATTTAATGTTTTCAAATTCCGTTAATGCAATGGGGTTTTGCGAAATTTTTAGTAAGGACAATAATCCTTCAATAGTAGATTCAGCGCCGGAATTTTTATTAATTAAATTTTGATTTTCAATTCCGTCATAAATAATTCCGGTATGAGGATTATACATAACTTCACCAGCCGGATTTCTTCCAACAAACCATTGCGCTACTCTGCCAGCTTTTATTGCGTAAGTTGAATCGGATGTAATTTTATATGCTTCTAAAAGCGCAAAAACCATCGGTCTTATGTTATAAGCTATTTGTGAATACCGGCTTGATTCCACGGTCTCCATTTGATGATGATGTTTCCGCACTTTGAAGTAGCTTAAAAAGTTTCTCTTGATTAGCTGTTCATAAAAATTATCCAGTTCATAGAGAGCGCTCTTCTTAACTTTTTCATCTTTTACGATTGGAAACGCTTTGAGCAAGGCATACGATTGAGAATTGCCCCAACCGTGCCAGGTGTTTTCCCAGCTTAGAAATGCGCCATTGAATTCATATCCTTTATATTTCACCTGCATCTTCATTATGCCTTGGACTAACGAATTAATGTAAGATAAAATTGCTTTATCGCCGGTATTCTGGTAGTATTCAGAAAGAAGTAAAACCAAAACGGCTGACTGATCGGCGGCAGTTTTTCCGGGAAGCCAATTGGGTAAATTTACTCCATCAATATTTGTTTTTCCTCTTGTCTTGGGTATTAATCGTTTGATTACCGCAATACCCTTTTCGATAGTTTGTTTTGCTCTAATCGCTCTATCATCATTTGAATTCTTAAATTCTTTATAATTTTCCATTAACGCCCAGAGAGCCCGCCACGACCACCAATTTGGTTCTGCTACACTTGTTTTAAAAGTCTTGTTTATCGAGTTGTCTTTCCAAATAAAATTGTAAAAGAATCCATTCTCCGCATGCATATACACTAAGAACTCTACAAGATTATAGTATTTAATAAGACTTGAACTATCGTTGTATGCTTTAAAATATTCTAAATAAAAAATTGCTGCGCGCGCTGCATCATCCACACATGCATACCCTTCATCCATATCGTCTATATATTTATAGTCAGGCGCATTACTATAAATATGGATTATAGCCATCTGTCTGCCGTTCACTTCAATTTCCTTGTAGAGATAATCAAGGTGCGATTTGTTTACTGTGAAAGATGGTTGAGCTGATAATAATTCACTACAAATAACAAGGAGTATGATGAGCCAAATTGATTTTATAATGGAGAGATTAGTTTTCATTCTAGCTTGTAACTATTTACACAACGATAAAAGATAATCGACATTGGTTTCAGCTAAGCAGATATTTGTATCGGCGCCCGAATAATAAATTTTTATATCTCCATTCTCTTCTATAATCCAGCCATTGGAAAAGATCACATTGTTAACATCACCGATACGTTCATACTCTTTATCCGGAGAAAGTATCGGTTCTTTGCTTTTTCCTTTTACTATCCAGGGACTTTCAAGATCGAGCAGAACAACACCAAGTTTATAAATGGCACCCATACCGAATGATCTTACTCCGTGATAAAGCATCAACCATCCTTCTGAAGTTTTGATCGGATTACTTGACGAGCCAATTTTATCGGTTTCCCAGGTACCTAATTCAGGTTCAAGAAGTACTTTATAACCACCCCAGTGAAGGAGATCAGGACTGCGGCTTATCCAAATATCTCTTCTGTTTTCAGCAACCGGACGATCAACTTTCCAATAATAGCCATTAATTTTTTCAGGAAA
>JAUYAB010000049.1 GCA_030693705.1 Ignavibacteria bacterium
GCGATGTTTGTTACATCGGAGACTCTAACTAAACAGTTTGTTGACGGAGTATTTGGGATAGTCCAAACATAACTGCCAACACTTGCCGGAGTAGAAATAAGAATTGAATTCCAGTTTGTCCCGTTGTTAGTGGTGTATTCAAGTTTAACGTTTGCAACATTCGAACTTGTCCACGTAATATTTTGTGTTGTTCCAACAATCCATTGTTCTGCACCGTTTGGAGAAGTGACAGTAACTTTCGGCAAAATGATAGAGAAAACATTATCGCTTAAATCGGGAACGGCGATGTTTGCTACATCGGAGACTCTAACTAAGCAATTTGTCGATGGAGTATTCGGAATCGTCCACACAAAACTACCAGCGGCTGCCGGAGTTGATGTTAGAATAGAAATCCAGTTTGTTCCGTTATTGGTAGTGTATTCAAGTTTAACGTTTGCAACGTTTGAACTCGTCCAGGTAATATTTTGTGTCGTTCCAACAATCCATTGTTCTCCACCGTTTGGAGCAGTGACTGTAACTTTCGGTAAAATGATCGAGAAAACATTATCACTTAAATCGGGAACGGCGATGTTTGCTACATCGGAGACTCTAACTAAGCAATTTGTCGAAGGCGTGTTTGGGATTGTCCAAACAAAACTGCCGACACTTGCCGGAGTAGAAGTTAAAATAGAATTCCAGTTTGTTCCGTTGTTGGTGGTGTATTCAAGTTTAACATTTGCGACATTTGAACTTGTCCATGTAATACTTTGTGTTGTTCCAACAATCCATTGTTCTGCACCGTTCGGAGCAGTGACCGTTACTTTTGGCAAAATAATTGAGAAAACATTATCACTTGTATCGGCAAACAAACTATTCGTTACATCAGAGATTCTGACTTTGCAATTTGTTGATGGAGTATTCGGGATTGTCCAAACATAACTGCCAACACTTGCCGGAATAGATGTAAGAATTGAATTCCAATTTGTCCCGTTGTTGGTTGTGTATTCTAGTTTAACATTTGCGACATTCGAACTCGTCCACGTAATACTTTGCGTTGCTCCAACAATCCATTGTTCTCCACCGTTTGGAGTAGTTACTGTTACTTTTGGCAAAATAATTGAAAAAACATTATCGCTTGTATCTGCAAATAAATTATTCGTTACATCGGAGATTCTGACTTTACAGTTTGTTGAAGGTGTGTTTGGGATCGTCCAAACATAACTGCCAATACTTGCCGGAGTAGAGGTGAGAATTGAAATCCAGTTTGTCCCGTTGTTGGTTGTGTATTCAAGTTTAACATTTGCGACATTCGAACTCGTCCACGTAATATTTTGTGTTGCTCCAACAATCCATTGTTCTCCACCGTTTGGAGAGGTGACCGTTACTTTTGGTAAAATGATCGAGAAAACATTGTCACTTGTATCGGCAAACAAACTATTCGTTACATCGGAGATTCTGACTTTGCAATTTGTTGATGGAGTATTTGGGATTGTCCAGATATAACTTCCCGCACTTGCCGGAGTAGAGGTGAGAATTGAATTCCAATTTGTTCCGTTGTTCGTTGTGTATTCTAGTTCAACATTCGCAACGTTTGAACTTGTCCATGTAATACTTTGTGTTGTTCCAACAACCCATTGTTCTCCACCATAGGGTGCTGTGACTGTAACTTTTGGTTTGAAAATTTCAAATGCACTACTTATGGATTGAAGAGAAACATTCTTAGAATCACTTATCCGGATTTTTGCAAATTTGGCTTCCACATTTGGCGTCCATGCAAATGTAGTAAGCGAAGCGAGAACCGAATCCGCACCTGGAATCACTATCCAGTTAGCGCCATTATCTTGTGAGAATTCAATTTTAACTTTATTTACATATTCGCTTGTCCATGTTACATTCTGCGGTGTTCCAAAAACGTATCGTTCTCCTCCAAGCGGTTTAACAAGATTAAGTTTTGGCTGGAAGATTGTGAAAGGGGCATCGCTCTTATCAAAAAATGTTGAGTCGTCAGCATCGGAAACACGGATCAATGTGTTTCGGCTCGTGTCATTTACAACAGTCCAATTAAAGTTTCCAACTGAAGCGGGAACAGAGGAAGCTATATTAATCCAATTAGAACCGCCATCGGTTGAATAATCAATTTTTGCTTGTTGAAAATTAGAAGATGTCCAACTAATATTTTGAGATGATCCGGATTGCCAGAATTCTCCACTGTTTGGCGAGGTAACCGTAATCTGTGGAAGATCAATGATAAAGGGGGCAGAACTAATTGCTGAAACACCGGAGGTGAGATGACTGATTCTTATCTTCGCTTGTGTTGTACTAATTCTGGGAACCTTCCAATAAAAGCTTTCGGAATGCCCCGGCAATGAAGGGGCTACAACTTGCCATGTATTTCCGTCGTCAGGAGTGAATTCGATTTTCACCGAATCAATATATTGCGTCGCAGACCAATCGATTCTATAAATCGAATTTGCTTTAATTCGATTTTCACCATCGGGATTTAAATTATAAATTCCCTGTGCCGTCCAGTTGTTTTCACTAAATAGATTTGAGACATCAGTTTGCGAAAGTGGAACATTATAAATTCTTGCGTCATCAATAAGTCCATTATATCTTTCCGGATAACCGGGAGTTTGCATGTATGCCAACCGCAACGGATTTGGGCTTAACGTAGTGTACGCTATCGGCTGAGTAATTTTTTGAACGCCATCAATATACAAAGTTGCATTTACTCCATCATAAACACCGGTAACCAAATGCCACTTGTCGTCATTCGAAAGTTCCGGTGCAGATATAGGTGTTCCTGAAATATAAAACTGCAACTGATTATTCACAGATGCCAAAAAATATCCGTTAAAATATCCGTGAACATGTTTTCCAAAAATTACTGCATTGGTGTTGTTCTTAAATTTTACCCATGTCGAGATCGTAAAACCATTTTTCGGAAAGTCGAGCGAAGCTGAATTGGAAACTTCCGCTTGACTTGTTGTGCCGTCAAATGCTATAGCTGAATTTCGATTATTAAATCTATCTTGAACAAAGTTTAAGCCGCTGCCGGAAAGATCAAATCCATTTTTCGTTTCGTCGTTCAGATTATTATTAAATGAATATAAGGCGACCAATCCATCAACTGCGTTAATGTTGATAAAAGAAATTGTTCCTCCGGGATCAGAAGAAATTTGTTTTGGAACGAGAAGTTCTTTTCCGCTGCTTGCCTGCCAAATTTGAAATGAAACGTTTTCAACTGTTTCACCTTGAATGAGCATGGTAACGTAAGAAGTATCGTTATTCATGATAACTTCTTCACTTCCGCGGCATTCGCCGTTAACAAATACGCCAACTACATCACCGGCTTGAGCAGAAATATTATTGATTGTTATAATTCCGTACAGCGTTGTGCTGTTTGTGTAGACTACCGGTTTCCAGTCTGGACCATTTCCATCGATTAAAAAATATTCAGGTGGAGTTCCAATTGTTCCGCCCGGCGAAGTAATTACTTTCTTGAATACTTTATAAACTACATCGTTGTTTTGTTTCCATATTTTGAATGAAGCCTCTTCGGAAACTTCTCCTTGGATAAGGATAGAAACATAACCCTCACCAAGATTACTCACAACGTCTGCTACTCCGCGGCATTCATCGCCTACGAAGACACCGACTTTATCGCCAAGCTGTGCCGGCGCTCCGTTGATCATTACTTTACCGTACAGCGTGGTGCTGTTGGTGTAAATCAACGGGTTCCACTTGGGTTGTGCAGAAAGAACTGCCGTGGTTAACAATAACAAGCTAATTGATTGTATCAGCTTTTTCATAATTATTTCCTTCTGTTTTAAACTTACATCCTATCGCGTCGTGATGCCTTTATTATTTTTCTTTGTTACCACAGAGGCACTAAGCCACAGAGGTTTTATTTTAATAGTAATAACTTCTTTACGGAAACAAATTCTCCGGCTTGCATGCGGTAAAAATAAATTCCGCTTGGAAGACTGCTTGCATTAAAACTGACTTCATAATAACCGGGTTCTTTTGTTTCATTTACCAACGTCATCACTTCTTTACCAAGAATGTCGTATACCATTAAACTCACATGCTGATTAGTGTTCAATGAATAACGTATTCTTGTCTCCGGATTAAACGGATTCGGATATGCATTCATTAAATCAGTAGTAGTTGGCAAAATGGGGTCTTCTATTCCGGTTATAAAAGTAAACGGAAGTTCTTGTATTCCGGCAATCGTTGTTCCCGGTTTTGTTTTTAGTTTCAAATTAGAACCAAATGCTTCTTTTATCTCTGCATCAAAAATTTTGAATGATGCTTCTTCTTCCTTATCTCCGTTGATGACGAGCGTTGCAAACGCAGTTCCTTCAGGATTAAGTTTAACTTCGCTGATAGCTCTGCATTCATTATTGATGAAAGCCGCTACAACACTTCCTGAGGGAACCGGTCTTCCATTTGAGGTTACGGTGAAGATTGCTACTGTACTTTGTGTATATCCTTTTAGCTTCCAGGGAAGATCAGCCATTAGTTTTTGTCCAATGGTTTGATGTTTCTTTGGCATGATCGCCTGCGGGGAAGGAAGCACATACCCGTCAATATTATTTTTCAAGCGCAGCCAGTATGCCTCTCCCGGTTCAAGTGTATAGAGAGTGTTTGTCTCAGGGGAACCAAGCGGATTGTAGTAACTCGTTAACGTTTTAATTTCTTCAACGGAAGTCATGATCGGCTCAAATGCATACCAGACAGATTCTCCATAAGAATAATAATAGCTGATCAAATTCCAACCGGCGCGGTAATTAATTCCATCAGCAGGATAAAAATGATTTCCTTTTATCTGGAAGTAAGTTTCAGCATCATCAACTTTAACCAGGTATCCTTGCGCTGCCGTCACGTTTTTCAATGTGTTAAGAAATTCCGGTAACGATGGATCAAATGTTTGCAACTCAGTTTTTACTTGTAGTACCGGCGGGGAAGGGAAAACATCCCTCGGTAAACTTGAAACAGGCTGTGCGTAAAATGAAATCATATTCCACCCGGAATAGTAAAGTGGAACAGACTGTGTTATCCTATTGGTTATTGTGAAATTACTATCACTTTCGTCAAATAGGTTAGGATTATTTTTATCTGAAATTCTTATCCTTGCGATCTCACTTTCAATATCTGGAACGGTCCAAAGAAAACCGGGGGTCGAATTACTTAAAGTATCGGTAATAAGTGTCCAATTAGCTCCATCATCGGAAGTATATTCGAGACGGAACGCTTGGATATTACTTGCACTCCATTCTATAGGGACCTCTGAATTTCCATGAAGTACTTCACCACCAACGGGGGTTAACAACGTCAGTGAAGAAGGAATGTATTCTTTTTCGTAATAGAGCATGCTGATTTCTTCCTGAGACAATGCTCGATCGTAAATACGTATATCATCAATTACACCTTGGTAGAATCCTCTGAAATTTGAATTTTGTTCTGAGTAGCAGCCAATTGTCAACGGTACATTTGATTTCATCAAATCAATTTGTCCGATATACTTTGCTGTGGTCAAGACTCCATCTATATAAATTTGGGAGAAACCAGTGTTGTAATCATATGTTCCAACAACCATGTGCCATTGATTATTACGATATGAAGCACTCGGTGTTCCTGTAGGATAAATATATTCATCATACGGTGGAGAATAAGAATCTCTTTGGTCTACTACATGGAAGAAAATAGAATCATAAAGCTGGTCGTTATAAAAGAACAGATCATATTGTCTCGTTTGAACGGTTTCATGCTTAGCGATAATGGATCCGGGATTCACGTCTTGAATAATATGTGGATTGTCGGTTTTTATCCATGCCGATAACGTGATGCTGTTTTGAACATTTA
Organism: Ignavibacteria bacterium; assembly: GCA_030693705.1. GTDB lineage: Bacteria > Bacteroidota > Ignavibacteria > Ignavibacteriales > Ignavibacteriaceae > UBA1563. Next base: position 5,848 of record JAUYAB010000049.1, read on the forward strand.
ACGATGTACTGCTTGGAACCAAAACAAAATTGCTATTCCCATCAAAACTTAATGCGCTGTTCGGATTATTGAATCTATCAAATGTGGGAACCGCCCCATTGTTTGTTCCATTGTTTCCGTTTCCACTCTCATCAATAGTGTTGTTGTTGAAAGGGTAATAGGCTACAAGTCCGGAATCTACCGTTTGCATATCCCAACCTCCTTCATGGTAAAGTGCGCGGATTTCCGTAGTTGGTAATGCGCGGTTGTAAATGCGGATATCGTCTAACGTTCCATTAGTGAATTCGGTAAGCCCGGGAGTGTCCATTCCCCATACTAACGGTTCGGTATCCGGAGTTAATGTTCCAGCGGATGGTGCGCTGCCAATGAAATTTCCGTTGACGAAATAATTGATATTATTTCCATCCCAGCTAACAGCAACAAAATACCATTTTTCATGTTCGAAAGTAAACGGCATTCCAACATCAAATATAAGGCTGCTGCTGAAAACGACAGAATTATCTGTTATGTATAATCTGTACTGTCCCATGGCTGAAGTTATTGATTTTACTGCGATCGCGTAGATTGAGCCGATATCTGTTTTAATCCATCCGGAAAGTGTAACCATATTTGTAGGTGATTGAAGACTTGGAGAATTTGGAACAGACATGTACGCTTCACCATTGAAGTAATATGCATTGTTTGGATTTCCAAATCGATCAGCAACTAATTGCGCTCCAAAATTTGAAGCGGCATTTCCATTACCGCTAAAGTCTGCAAGACTTCCATCCATGAACGGATAATATGCCACAAGGTCGGTAAACATTTGAGGAGCGATTGTGAACACATTGTCGCTTACATCAAACACATCCGGGTTGTTATTATCGGTTACTTTTACTTTGCAGTTTGTTGATGGAGTATTAGGAATTAACCAGGGAGCGCTTCCAATTCCAGATGGCATGGCGGGATAAATTGAAATCCAATTTTCGCCGTTATCGGTGGAGTACTCTATATTTAACGTAGTTGCATTGCTGCTTGTCCAGCGGATAGTGTCGATGGCACCTGCAACTAAATTTTCTCCACCATTAGGTGATTGAACCGTTAAAAACATCTGTGGAATAATATGAAATTCTGTCCTTTGAATATTTGATATGCGAAGTTCATCGATTGAAGCGCTCACACCTGCGCCTGTACCAAGAGTGATGAGCACATTTCCCCCATAACCATATGCCGGCATTCCCGTGTTACCATCGCTTCCAACCAGATTACCATCAATGTACATTTTGGCTCCCGTGCTTCCCCATGTAACAGCGAGGTGAGTCCATCTGCCAAGCGGAACTTTATTATCACCGGAATTCAAACTGAATGCCGCCCATGCCGATGAATTTAACATTCCGGTTGAATCCATATCCAGATTAAACGTCCAACCATAACATGCCCCAAAGTACTGCCCTTGATTCACAAAACTTAATCCTTTGCCGTAAGATGAAAGACGAATCCAAAATTCTATTGTCCCATTTGCCTGACTAAGAAGTTGACCGCCCGGATATTTGAGATAAGTAGCCGAACCTTGCACTTCTTCAATTGGCGGATTTAAAGTTAGAGCCTGATAGAGTTCATTCATTCCAGGATTAAAGAAATAACTTGGCGCAACTGATGGCCATTCGGAACCGCAAGGTTGTCCGGTTGGCGAATAAGCCAAAATGCTTGCATCAGTCGTTCCATTAAAGTGATCTAACAGAATTGTGTTGGCATCCGGTACATATTCTCCGCTTTTAAAGAGCTGAATTGTGAATGCACTATCACTTTCATCAAACATCGCCGGGTTGTTGTTATCGGTTACTCTAACTCTGCATGTTGTTGATGCAGTATAAGGAACCGTCCACGCATAAGCCGGATAGATTGAATAAATACCGCCGGCAATGTTCTCCCATGTTCCACCGTCGTCTGTTGTGTAATCTATCTTTATCTGGGTAGTGCTGTTTGCGGACCATCTAATCGTATCGACTGTTCCTGATACAAGGTATTCTCCGCCGTTTGGAGAGAATATTCGAATGGTTGTAATAGGGCTTTCATCTTTCAAGCATCTGACACTGAAACCATAGTTCTCATTTGCAGCTCCAGAAACACTGAGACCTGCAAAAGCATCAGAAGAATTTACATAAAAAATGAATGGACCACTATTAGATGTCCAAAAATTACCTGTTGAACCTATATCCTTGAATATCCTAGTATAGTCATAGAAATCCCCAGCCAATAAAGCAGTAAATCCACTCATGTTTGTACCCATTCCAACTCCTGTTCCTTCCCCTTCTGCTTTTAATGCATTTCCATCATTGTTAACAAATACAGCAAGTGTGTCAAACTCTTGATTTGTAGGTATGTGCCAACCCGTGGGACAAATACCTTGCGTTCCAAGTGTAGTTGCATACTGCATTGCTTCATTCCATTGGTACAGACCACCATAAGTATCACAGTTCATGGGGTTATTATCGTAGCAATATTTTTCCATTATGCTATTATTACTTAGATTTTCTGTCCCAAGTATCATTGTCCCGATATCAAGGTTTTCTTTTAACCAGGTTTGTGTACCAATCTTTACTGTATGATAGATTTTACCACCATACGTAATTGAATCAATCCCATTATCGGAATTAATCGTAAACACACCGTCGCTTTCATCCGCCATTATCGTGTCATTGATGTCTGTTACTCTAACCTTGCAGAATGTTGACGGCGTGTTGGGCACAACCCAAGCGAAACCGGAAGGATATTCTGCAGGCATACTGCCAACGATGTTTGTCCATGTTGAACCATCTGTGGTGTAATCCAACTTTACTTGCGTTAAATAATTTGCAGACCAATGAATGGTATCGGTTGTTCCTGCAACAAGAAATTCTCCACCGTTCGGGGACAGAAGTGAGAGTGTGTTAGTAATTTCGCCAACTGTAAAAACTTCCTGCGATGCAAAAGGAGAACCTGTAAATGCTGCATCAATAGCTTGAACGCTCCATAAATACGTTCCACCAGGCAAATTTTTTATTGTCCAACTATTAGTTTGATTGTTCCCAGGTTTAACTATTCTTCTAAAACCGTTTGTTTTATTTGCCATTGGCGAAAGTACATCTACGCTTTCAAGTGTTGTACCTATCAGCAGGTTATAACTCAACCCGTTTTGCGGTGTTTCTTGGTCAAAACTTTTGTTCCAGTTAAAGGAAACATCTTTTCCACTAACAGATGAAGTTAAATTGGTTGGCGCTGATGAAGCTGTATTAAATACTGCATTAATGTTTTTGTAGATTTTGGAGATATACCCGCTACCGATTGCATAACCCGTTAATAAAATATCGAGAGCTCCGTCATTATCATAATCGCCCCAAACCACAGAACTATTACCTACACCTATCAACGAGGCAGAGGTCTGCTCATCAAAAATTCCTTCTCCCATATTTTTGTAAATTTTGGAGATAGGATTATTATTAATTTCGTAACCCGTCAACAGAATATCAAGCGATCCATCATTATTATAATCACCCCAAGCTACAGAGCTATTTGAAACTCCCGTAAGAGAGGCGGATGTTTGTTCGGTAAATGTTCCGTTCCCGTTATTTTTGTAGATTTTGGATATTTGGTTCGTCCCATTCATACCTGTTAACAAAATATCGAGATATCCATCGTTATCATAATCGCCCCAAGCTATGGAACCTTGTTCTACTCCGGCTAAAAAAACAGATGTCTGTTCGGTAAATGTTCCGTCTCCGTTATTTTTGTAAATTATGGAGACTTGACCACTGACATCATTTAAACCCGTTAACAAAATGTCGAGATTCCCGTCATTATCATAATCTCCCCATGCAACTGAACTATTAGATACTCCCGTAAGCGAAACAGATGTTTGCTCTGTAAATATTCCGTTTCCGTTATTCTTGAAGATTTTGGAGATACGAGCGCCAAAGGAATTACCTGTCAGCAAAATATCAAGTTTCCCGTCATTATCATAGTCTCCCCAAGCTACAGAACTATTACCAACCCCGGGAAGTGAAACTGAGGTCAGCAAGGTAAAGGTTCCATCTCCATTATTCTTGTAAATTTGGGAGATCGGACCGGAAATAGTATAACCCGTTAAAAAAATATCCAGATATCCGTCATTGTCATAATCACCCCACGCTGCCGAACCGCTTGAGGCTGATGTAAGCGCAGCATCTGTCTGTTCGGTAAATGTTCCGTCTCCATTGTTTTTGTAAATTATAGTGAAAGGATGACTGGCATCATTACGACCTGTTAACAAAATATCCAAATATCCGTCATTATTATAATCACCCCACGCAACGGAACTTAATCCTAATCCGAGAAGAGAAATGGATGTTTGCTCGGTAAATTGCTCTAACCGCTGAATCGTAAACACAGCATCACTTTCATCAAAAACCGAAGTATCACTTGCATCATACACTTTTATTTTACACGTAGTTGATGGTGTATTCGGGATCGTCCACATGTAAGTTGGGTACATAGAGGGAAGATTTGTAGCAACTGATAACCAAGTTGTTCCGTTGTCTGTTGAGTAATCAATATTTACAGAACCCGTCATGCTTGTGTTCGTCCATGCGAGATACTGATTTGAACCGACTTGCCAATTTTCACCTCCGTTAGGTAGTGAAATGGTTATTTTATGTTTGGTTGTATCGATTATAGTAAAAACTCCGTCACTTTCATCAAAAGTCGCAGCATCAGATGCATCACTCATTCTAATTAATGCGTTATTGGTGGAAGCTGAAGAAACGATACTTGAATAACTTCCCATATAAGCCGGGAGGTTGGTAGCAATCGAATTCCACGTTGAACCATTATCAGGAGAAAAGTATAAATTAACCGCATCGACATTGCTGCTGTTCCATGTAATGGTTTGTTGTGAACCGCTGTAAAAAATTTCTCCGCCGTTGGGATAAGACAAAGACAATGAAGGGGTTGCTTTATATGTAAGAATTGTTCCAACATATCCCACAACCCAGCCAGCATTTGTATTAGTGAAATAAACTTGCCTTAAAGAATTTATTGTTCCGCTCATTTGTGCAGACCAATTTATTCCCCCATTAGTTGTCTTTAGTATTGTTCCACCATCACCTACAATCCAGCCTATAGCAGTGTCTATGAAATGAACTGAAGACAACCAATTTGTCGTTCCGCTTATCTGTGCAGTCCAATTTATTCCGCCATCGGTTGTTTTGAGGATTGTTCCACCTTGTCCCACTGTCCACCCTGTAGCAGTGTCATTGAAATTAGATGAATACAAATGATTTGTTGTTCCACTTGTCTGTGAAAACCAATTTGATCCGCCATCGGTTGTTTTTAGGATTGTTCCAACTTCTCCCACAGCCCAACCTGTTTTAAAATTGGTGAAATAAATTGAAGACAACCAAACTGTTGTTCCGCTTACCTGTAAAGTCCAATTTGATCCACCATCGGTTGTCTTTAGGATTTTTCCATACCCCCCAACTGTCCAGCCTGTATCTGAATCAATGAAATGAACTGAATACAAATCATAAGCTGCTCCACTTGTCTGTGTAGCCCAATTTGATCCACCATCGGTTGTTTTTAGTATTGTTCCAGCTTCTCCCACAGCCCAACCTTTGTTTAAGTCAGTGAAATAAACTGAATACAAAAAATTTGTCGTTCCGCTTGTCTGTGTAGTCCAATTTATTCCGCTATCAGTGGTCCGTAGGATTGTTCCATTATATCCTACTGTCCAGCCATTATTTAAATCGGTGAAATGAACTGAATGCAATTCGTTTGTCGTTCCGCTTGTCTGTGGAATCCATTGTGAAAAACTTCTATTAACAAGGGTTAAGGAGAAAAATAAAAGTATCATAAATTTGTACATAGTTTTTGCCTCATTTATTTATATTTCAGTTTTGTTTCTCAACAATCGCCCTCACTGTCCTACTTTGCGATATCATAATAATATTAGAGATTTTGTTTTCATCAGCAACAGAACTGGCTTTAACAAAACAACTATTTTTTCTTTAACTATATTCTTTTAGTTGTATGAAGTCACATCCTAAAAATATCAGATTTCACTCTAATAATTAGTGATAACCAATATAAATGTCAATAATTAAAATACTCAATTGTGCATTTGTGACCATGAATACAATTGCTCTAAATAGGTCGTTTTGTCACCTTCGAAATGTCCTGCTCATTTATTTCGAGCCATTTAATTTTATAAAGCTGATCACCGCTCTGATTTCTCCGTAACTAACATCTTCACCTAATTCATTTTTTAATACTCCCAACGATAAATCGCCATGTAGTTGAATTGCTTTTTCAATCTGTTCTATTTTCTCCGGTGTTACTAATTCGTCTATCTCAATTTCTCCGGACTCAATGTAGTGAGCCAAATGATTTTCAATAGTTGATGCGGATAAATTGCGAAGCGTTGCTATTTCGGTTATTGATTTTCCGCTTCTGAACAATTCAAAACTCTCTAATTTTGTATCCGATCTTTCAGAAGTGCGGGGAGACCGGGTTTTCCTTTGCCTCTTGGGAAATTTATTCATTATTCGCGACGGCAACTTATTTTTCTTGCAGAAGTCAACCACTTCATCTAAAAACATTTTACCGTAACGCTGTAACTTGATCTCGCCGAAGCCGGATATTTTTGTTAACTCGGAAAAATCTTGCGGAAGATATGTTGCCAACTCCAATAGTGTTGTGTCTGAAAAAATAATATAAGACGGAACGCGTGCTTCTTCCGCCAACCGGTTACGAAGAATTTTTAGCAGAGAAAATAATTCAACTTCATAAGGCAGTTCTTTCTGTTCAACTTCTTTCCGCGTAATTGTTTTGACGAAGGTTACTTTTTCTTCACCTTTAAGAACTGCTCTACTCTTTTCCGTAAGTTTCAAAACGGGGTATTGTCCTTCTTCTTGATGCAGATAACCCATAACAATAAGGTCGTTAAGGTATTGCCGCCACTCTTCTTTGCCTGTATCCGCGCCTACTCCGTAAGTTTTCAATTGCATTTGCCAATCCATGATCTTTTCCGATTTTGAACCGCGCAGAAAATCGATCACAAAATTTACGCCGTACCGTTGGTCTAACCGCGCTACGGCAGAAAGAGCTTTTTGCGCGATGATCGTTCCGTCAAATTTCTCATATTTGCTTAAACAGACATCGCAGCTTCCGCAATAGTCGGGATACTCTTCGCCGAAATAATTCATCATAAATTTTCGTCTGCATGTTTGCGTTTCGCACAGCCGCGCCATCTTGTTCAGCTTCTCCAGCATAATTTTACTTTGCGCCGGATTATTTTCAATCTCACAGAACTTTTTAAGTTTAACAAGATCGCCTCTTCCGTAGAATAGAATCGCATCGCTTTTAATTCCATCGCGCCCCGCTCTGCCGGTTTCCTGATAATAACTTTCAATATTTTTCGGCAGGTCAACATGAAAGACATAGCGGACGTTGGACTTGTCGATTCCCAACCCGAAAGCGATTGTTGCAACAATAATTTTCACTTTGTCTTTTATGAACAAATCTTGATGCAGATCGCGTTGCTGCTTTTCTAATCCGGCGTGATAGGGCTTTGCTGAAAATCCGTATTCCATAAGATCATCCGCAAGCGATTCTGTTGACGCACGCGAAAGGCAATAGATAATTCCCGAATCTTCTTTATGCTCTTTCAAATAGTTCAGCAAATAAGGTAACCAGTTCCTCTTCGGCTCGATGTAGTAGTGAATATTTTCCCGGTTAAAACTTGAGATGAATATTTTAGGCGATTGCAGTTTAAGCTTTTCCAGAATATCTTTCCGCGTCAGTTCATCTGCGGTTGCGGTTAACGCGATGATGGGAACTTCGGGAAAATGTTTTTTCAAAACGGCTAACTGTAAATACTCTGGGCGGAAATCGTGTCCCCATTGAGAAATGCAATGCGCTTCGTCTATGGCGAATAAAGAAATATTTAACGGTTTAAGAAAATTGAGAAACTGTTGTTCATTGATGAAAATTTTTTCCGGAGCTATGTAGAGAATTTTTATTTGTTGATTGCGAATATCGTTCATCACTTGCGCTTGCTCGTTTACCGAAAGAGTTGAATTGAGAAACGAAGCCGCCACACCGTTAAGCCGCAATCCGTCAACTTGATCTTTCATCAACGCGATCAAAGGTGAAATGACGATAGTCAGTCCATCAAATAACAGCGCGGGAATTTGATAGCAGAGCGATTTGCCGCCGCCGGTAGGCATCAACACTGCGGTATCTTTTTTCGCGAGCACCGATTCGATTATTTTCTGCTGATGAAAACGGAACTCGCTAAATCCGAATTGTTTATTTAAAACGTCAAGTGGAGTTGACATATTACTTTTGTTGATTTTTGTTTTGTTAATTCTTTTTCTTTTCGATTGAACTACCGGGAAATACCCGGAAATCGATTTCTTGTTCCGCTAAAATAAGTTAATCTAAAGGATATGAAAAATATTTGGCGGATGGTTGTGTTAACTCATTAGGCTCTTAGAAAATTGCTATTGATAACATGTTAACGATAATTAAATATCGAATATTGAACAAGGAATAATGGATTTAGAAGTGAAAGCGATCTGTATTTTACCCGCCGCGGCGGATCATCATTCGAAATTCTTTGTTCGATATTCATTATTCGTTTTTTCCTTTTCACCTGCCTCTCTGCCGCAATGAGGCGGGCAGGTAGCTTTTTTCCCAAGCAGCGTCTTGGGAAAAACGTAGTTAGTTAATAAAAATATTCTACTAAAAGTAGAGAGGGGGCATGCCCCGTCTTACAGAATAAACCTTTGGTTCTGGTTATGTCAGGTTATTGCTAAAATTTTAGATGCAGTTCCTCGAAATTTGCCTCTGCTAATTTAGTTCAGACCTGTATATTGCAATAAAAAAAATATTCTTTACAAATAATTTAATTAGGATTCACCGGTAATGAGCAAAAATGTTCTCTTATTCTTATTTACATTTCTATTGCAAATCCATTTTAGCGAAGCCCAAAAAAAAGATGCCCCTATTGCCAGGATTGGTTCATCAGTAATTACGACGGATGACTTTAAAACCCGGTATGAGTTTTTACCGCATCCAAGTGCAACGCACAAAGACACCGACTCGCTTAAAAAAGAGTTTCTTGCAACACTTATATCCGAAAGACTCTGGGCTCTAGAAGCGTTAGACATGCACTTTGACACTTTAAAACTTTATCAAAACTTGCTCAAACCGATAGAAAAAATGTTCCTGCGTGACGCATTGTTCAAACAAGAAATTGAGAGTAAAGTTAAAATTACCGACATCGATTTGATCCGCGCAAAAGCGAGAGCAAAAATAACGTTAAAGGTTTTGATTATAAGTTCTCCCGATTCCGCAGAAAGTTATGAGATTTACAATCAACTGAAAAAGGGAGCTGCGTTTGATTCGCTATTAAAATTGCGCCCGGATTATTCGTTGCAAAAGGAGCCCGTCCCGATCACTTTTGGAAAAATGGACGAAGAATGGATGGAAGATTCTCTTTACAAAATGAAAATACATACTTTCTCCAAGCCGATGAAAAATAAAAGCGGTTGGTTTATTTTTAACATGGTGGATAAAGTTTCACCTCCACCGGATGAAGCGGCTACCGGCGCGGATAATGTAAAAAATCTCCTCAAAGCAAGGAGAACCAAACTGTTTGGTATGGAATATTTAACCAAACTTCTTTCCGGCATAAAAATCAATTTTAATCCTGATGTAGTAATGCCGCTTCCGGATAAAATTCTTCAATCTTTTAACCGGAGACGCGAAATTAATCCGGGTGATTCTTCTAATTATCATTTTACCGAATTTGATCTCTATTATATCTCTTCACTTTACCCGGGCGAAAAACTTATTGAGCCAATAGCTACATTTGAGAAGGACTCTCCGACCCTTACTGATTTTTTTTATTACTTGTTGGTTGAAGATTTTTTAGTTAAGCGGGCAACCAAACAGGGAATTATTGGATTACTCCAGAAAAAGTTGAACGACTTCGTTCAACACGAACTCGTTACTCGCGAAGCTATCAGGAAGGGAATGCAAAATCTTCCGGAGGTAAAAAAAGATATACAAATGTGGAGGGATAATTATTTATCGCAATTTGTAAAAAAGGTGTTTGTCGATTCTTCCCGTGTAACCGATGACGAGGCGTATCAATACTATCTTAAAAAGTCCGGCAATCAGGTTGCAGGATTAAAAGTTCATCTGATCGAAATTTTGTCGGACAATCTGGATTCTGTGCAGACAATCTTAAAAAAGATAAACGAAGGAGAAGATTTTCAAACACTGGCGGAAAAGTATAACCAACGGAAATCTACCCGGGGACAAAAAGGTGATTTTGGCTGGCAGTATACTTTTCAATTAAGTGAAATTGGAAAAATTGCCGAGTCGATGAAAGAGGGAGAAGTCTATGGTCCCCTAAAAGTTGAAGGCGGCTATTCAATCTTTAAATTGCTCGGAAAACGTGAAGCGCAGGATTCCGTTAAGCAATCTTTTGAAGCTACAAAAGATCAACTTAAAGAAGAACTTTTTGAAAAACGACTTTACCAAAACGTAACCGATGGAACAGCAAGATTAGCGCAAAAATTCGGCGTTTCATATGATGAACGATTGTTAAAACAGCTCTCCGTAACTGATGTAAATATGTTTACCTACAGATATATGGGTTTTGGCGGAAGGGTTAGCGGCGTTCCTACAGTCACTCCAAATTATGAATGGATGGGCGTTTGGCAGAAACAGAAAAAATTGCTTCCATAATATTTCGTCATGTTCAAAAAAGTATTAATAAAAGTTAAAGCCGCCACGTAATGAAATTTGAAAAAACTTTTTATGTAATTCTTAGCGGGATAGTAATCACAGCTTTCCTGTTGATAACGTACGTCTTTCCGACAGGTTCGGGTTTACAGACCGCGAAGGTTCATGCAACAAAAATTTATTATGTTGATAATATTTCTAAAGCTCACCAAAAAATTATTGACGCTTTTAATAAAAAGTATGCCGGTCAAATTGAAGTTGAAGCGATAAATCTTTCATTCGATAAATTCAGCACAAACGAGCGGAAAGAACTTCTTGCCAGGTACCTTCGCAACAAAAGCGACCGCATTGATGTTTTTGCAGTAGATCAAATTTGGGTGCCGCGGTTTGCAAAATGGGCTGTTCCTCTTACGCCGTACTATTCAATAAAAGAGCGGCGGCGCCTTCTTCAAAATGCGCTTGAGACATGCGTTTATAATGATTCGTTAATGGCGTTTCCTCTTTATATTGATATAGCGCATTTATATTACCGCGACGATTTAATACGCAAACTTCCTAATTATTACGAAATTAAAGTGAAACTCAACTCATCAATTACATGGGAAGACTTCGCTGAATTATCGAAAAAACTTTCTCCTAATAAAAATCCTTTTTATGTTTTTCAAGCCGATAATTATGAAGGACTAATATGCAGCTTTTTTGAAATGATGGCGAACAACAAACGTTCCTTCTTTAAAAATGATACGCTTTATTTAAATGAAACCGGCTTTAAGAAAGTGTTGTATCAATTGGCAAAAATGATTTATACGGATAAAGTTTCACCCGAAAAAGTTCTCGAACTAAAAGAAAATGAAAGTACCGATTACTTTCTTAAAGAGAAAAGTTTTTCTGTCCGCGGCTGGTCAAGCTTAAAAGAAAGAGAAACAAGTCCGGAATACGCAGCCGTATTGAAAAACTTACAACGGGCTCCTACTCCGCATTTTGAAGGCGAAAGACCGGCATCTGTTTTTGGCGGATGGAATTTGATGATCTCGAAATATTCAACCAAAGTAAGCGAAGCGGTAAAATTTATTAATTTCTTTGCCAGTGAAGAATCTCAGAAAATTATGTACAACGAAGTCGGCTATTTACCGGTACTTAATTTTTTTTATGAAGATAATGGAAGCCATCGGGAACAGTTTATAAATAATGATCCAGGTTTAATTTTTTATAAGAATTTAATGAAGCAGGGAATTCACCGCCCGTTCTTTAAAAAATATACGATAGTTTCAGATATTCTAGCCGCTGCAATTCATTCAGCGTTAAAAAAGAAAATAAATATTGATGCCGCGGTAAAAACTGCGTACGAAAAAATTCGTAAAGCGGGAATAAATATTGAGGCGGCTAAATAAGGTACGTGTATGGCGCAGAAAAAATTATTAGATAAATTCCACGAATATCATTTTGAGTTCAAACACCTTACCGTGTTGTTTATAGTCATTTTCGCTTTCCAATTAATTATTTCGGTAATCAACAAAGTTTCGATAACCAATTTTTTAAGTTCAACGCAGGAATGGTATCAAAAGGATTCCGCCGAAAGACTTGCAAACCTAACAACTACCTCGATCGAACTTTTGCTCGAAACGATCAATCCTCAAAAAGTTTTAAACGAAGAAGAATCAAAAAGAATTACGCAGTCATTCGATATTATTTTCAGCCAGCAGATTTTGCAGCACAATATAGAGGACCTCTGTATCCTTGTAAATAAAGGGGATAGCGTAATTGCCATTGACGAAGGAAAAGTGCTTTTCTCATATTTAATCAAAGAAGATTTGTCCGCGCAAGCAGCAAAAAAATCGTATAAGAAGGCGATCACGCTTTACATGCCGATAAAAAACCAACTGGAATCTCAAGAGCAAATTCAAACGATCTTAACGGATAAAAAATCATATAACATTTTTGTACCGTTTGTACTGCGCGGAGAAGTTATCGGTGCGCTTTACATGAAGAACTCACCCGATTTTTCTTTCATCACCGATCAGATTATTTCCGGATACGACGAGACCTCTGTTATTTATCTATCGCTTATCTTGCTTGGTTTGCTGGCGATGTACTTTATCTCATCATACACTGTAAAAGAACGCGATGAAGCGCAAAAACTTTTATTCGATGAGCATGAAGAAAATTTGAAGAAGCAAATTAATTACCAGAAAGAGCTTGTCTTTACAAAACGGATTTATCACACGCACCATAAAGCCGAAAAAATAATGGGATTTATAAAAGAAGATCTTCGCCATCTTGCCTCTGGAAATATTGATGAAGTTAAATACCGGGTGGCAAAATATTCCAATTTTATTTCGCGCGTAATTTATGATATGAAATGGTACGATCCGCCGATTCAAACGATCCGCAGCCAATTATTCCAAACAAATTTGAATGAGGTTATCAGCTTTTTGGTGCAGCATATCTTTTTAAGAATAGCGAAAAAGACGAACGCATTCAATATTAATTTGGCGCTCGATGAAAGTCTACCCGCTGTGCCGGTAAACGAATTTGTTGTGTGGGAAATTCTTGAACCGCTCATTCAAAACAGTATTGATCACGGCGGAGAACAGAATCTTCAAATCACCATCGCAACCATGTATGATCAGGCAAAGAAAAAATCGATCATTTCTATTTCCGATAACGGCAAAGGAATTTCACCCGAACTACTGGAAATGGAAGATGACGGAAGAAAATATCTCTTCCATGAGAATATTTCAACAAAGAATTCCGATGTACCAACCATCGGCTACGGTTGTTATATTGCTTATGAAATTTCTAAACGATGCGGCTGGAGTCTGGATGTTGATAATCTTCCTAACGCCGGCTGCGAGTTTGTTATTTCAATTAAATAGTTAGCAAAAATATGGCGCGGCGGACTGCGCAGGATGGCGAGAATTTTTGTCGAATAACCAAAGATCTAACCGCATGGATGAATGAAATTGAATGGCTGAATGGTCTCAATCAATCATGCGAACATTCATGCATTCAATTTAATTATTTGTTCCTGGCAATGCCAGGTAGGAATTGGAAATGTTTCTTTATTTTACAACCGAGATAAATATCTCGGTATAAGGAGTTTTAATGTTTTTAGAAGGAATTATCAACGTTCTCTTAATTGAAGACGAAGAATTTGACGTACGACGCGTACAGAACACGATCAAACCGTTTTCCGATCAAATAAAGATCGGAAAAATTGTCTCCGACGGCAAAGGTGCAATCGAATTGCTCAAAGAAAAAAGTGAGCGCTTTGACCTGGTGATCATGGATTTTCAGATCGCCGGCGGTTTGATGGGAGAAGAACTGATCCATAAAATAAAAGAAGTTGATTCCGCTTTACAAATTATTGTGGTAACGAAGATGACGATAAACATCTCCGATTATGCTTTCGCAAATAAATTAATGAAAGCCGGAGCGTTTTGGTACTGCACTAAATATCCGGGTGATATAGAGGAATTTATTTATCAGCCAACAGATTTTATTATCAGCATTTTCAACGCTTTTGAAAAAAGAAAACTTGAACTTGAACGACTTCGCGTTAATCAAAAATTAGTTCGTAATGTTGAAGAAACGTTGGAACAAAAACGAATGGTGGGACAATCGCCCGAAATTATTAAACTGAAAGAGCAAATCGCAAAGTGCTCACAGAGTACAATCAATGTGCTCATCCGGGGCGCCTCCGGTACGGGGAAGGAACTTGTTGCATACAACATCCATTATAACAGCGCGCGTAATCTTGAAAATTTTGTGATCATCAATTGCGGAAGTCTGCCGCATGATCTCGTTGAAAGCGAATTGTTCGGCTATGAAAAAGGTGCGTTTACCGGGGCGGATAAAAAGAAACTCGGACTTTTTGAAGTAGCCAATAACGGAACGATTTTTTTAGATGAAGTAACTGAACTCCCGCTTGCTGCGCAAGTGAAATTGCTTCGCGTTATTCAAGACGGTGAAATAGAAAAGATCGGCAGAACGGAAAAAATAAAAGTTGATGTACGTATTCTCGCGGCAACAAATCGCAATATCGAAGAAGAAGTAAAAGCGAGAAGATTTAGAGAGGATTTATATTATCGTCTAAACGTTTTGCCGATTCACGTTCCCGATCTAAAATATAGAAAATCCGACATTCCCATTCTGCTCGATCATTTTATGATGATCATGAGTATCGATATGATCCGCGAAAAACCAAAGTTTGAAGATGATGCGATGAAATTATTGATCGATTATGATTGGCCCGGTAATGTGCGCGAATTGAAAAATGTTGTGCAGCGGCTGCTTTTCAATGACGAAAAAATAATTACGCTGAAAGAAGCTAAACTTGCGATCGGGAAATATGGTTTTATGGAAGAACCCCTTGCGCAAAACGGAGTAAACTTCGACAAAGATAATATTCTCTCTCTGCGCGATCTGGAAGTTTTGGTGAGACAAAAATATTTTACTTTTGTAAGAGACAATTCAACCTCCGATACCGATGCCGCAAAAAAATTAGGTCTCGCCCCGCCTAACTATTTCCGCATGGCAAAAGAACTAGGAATGAAGTAAGAAAACATTGGGACGCAGATTTGTTAAGATCAATTATGATCGGTTAAGATAATCTTAAAAACATCTTAACCGGATTCTGTTAAATCCACGTCCAATTGCTCTTAGAGTCGTAGACTTTCCTTATCACTATCATAACGTCCGTTTTATTAGAATAATAACCGGCTACCAAAAGCATTATCATCTTCGTTGTTTTTTCAGCAAAAGAAGTTAAATTTGGTGGTACTATTCTTGTTCTCAGCAGTTAGATTATAAAAAAAATTAAGATAAGTAATTATGAAAAGCCGATTCAATAAAATCATTTTCCCAGCAATTCTGTTTGTCGGAATTTTCGCACTTAACAGTGCAGCGCAAACAACAGCTTCCCTCGATGCAACGTTGAGTTTTAAATCAATTAACGGAGTTCCGGTTCCATTCCAAAACGGCATGCCTGTTCCTTCTTATGAAAAACAAAATAGAACAACAATCAACTTAGCCGGAACATGGAAAAAACTAAGATTTGCTGCGAGTGACAGTCTCTCACTCCTTAAAAGAGATGAAGCCGGATTGACAAGTCTTTTAGCAGAAGCAGGTGGAAAAGAACTTCCCGGATTTGACGACAGCGGCTGGCAAGATAAACAGATTCCTTCCGTAGAAAATTACTTATATCCCGACACCATCAGAACTCCTGAATTTTACGAGAACGGTGTTTGGTATCGCTATAATTTTAATGTTGCCGATTCTCTTCAAGGAAAATTTGTTAAACTTATTTTTTATTCCGTCAATTATGTTGCAGATGTTTGGATCAACGGACAGTATTGCGGTTACCACGAAGGCGGCTACACACCATTTGCATTCGATGTAAGTTCAAAGTTAAATTTTGGTGCAACCACAAATTCTCTTGTTGTGAGAGTTGATAATCCGGTATGGGGCGCAAGAAAAGATATTGTTCCCTACAAACAATGCGATTGGTTCAACTATACAGGAATTATCCATGATGTTTATTTAGAAGCATCGGAAAATATTTCTGTTGTACGTGCGGATTTTAATACCGACGGGATAAATAAAAAAGTAAAGTTTAACGGAATTCTCTACAATAAAACCGGTAGTTCAAAAGCGGTAACTGCAACGGTGCAAGTTTATTCCGCAAACATCAACGCGGGAAATATTTCAAACGAAAATACGTACGAACTTCTCGGTACACCCGGCTCAAGTCTTGCATACAATTTAACGCTGCAAGATTCTGTTACAGCTTTTACCGGCGAGTTCGCGATGGGTGAATTTCAACCCTGGTCGATGAAGTCTCCGAATCTTTATATTGCAAAAGTTACTGTAGAAGAAGGCGGAAAAGTAGTTGATGAATTCTGCACGCAGTTTGGTGTAAGAACAATTGAAACAAGCGGCGACAAACTTTTGCTTAACGGTAATCCGGTATTCCTTCCGGGAGTTGCGCGGCATGAAGATCATCCTCTTTATGGAAGAAGCGTTCCTAAGGACACAATCTTTACCGATCTTCAAAAAGTTAAAGATATTAAAGCATTGTATCTTCGCACCGCCCATTATCCAAACCATCCTTACACCTACTTAATTTCCGATCGGTTGGGAATTGCGGTGTGGGAAGAAATTCCGGTTTTTTGGTTTGATGAAGTTGAATCGTGGAATATTCAAAACAACGTCCGCCACATTCATCAGCAGATGTTTAGAGAAATGGTGTTAAAAGATTTTAACCGTCCGTCTATCTTTTTTTGGAGTCTGCAAAATGAAAGTTTAGTTGAGCAAGAGAGAAAAACGTACATTCAATCTATTCGTGAAGATCGAGACCTTAATTTAAAAGACGGAAGATTATTAACACAATCACCCGCCGCAGATAGACCCGGAGCTATGGATGTTTCCCAACAACCATGCGATGTTGCAAGTTGGACGATGTACTTCGGAATTTTCCACGGTGGAACTTATTATTCCGGAACCAGCTCTTTTTTAGCGCAAGCAAAAATCAATAATCCCGGCAAACCGATCATGGATTCGGAATTCGGATACTGGTCAACTGAAGACGGGTCTTCTTCGGCAAAACAAGTTACCGTATTTAACGAAACCTATAAAGCATTTAAACTTTTTCCAACAGTAAGTGAATATGGAAAATATAACCCGAATGGAATGTTAAACGGCATTACCTGGTGGTGTATTTTTGATTGGTACACTGCAGGACAAAGATTCGGGTATCAAAGTATGGGGCTTATCTCGATGGATCGATCAACATTAAAACCGGTTGGTGAAACTTTGAAAAACACCTACAAACTTTATTATGATTTCGGCGGCACGGTAACAGATGTTGAGGAGGATAAAAATGTTATTCCGGAAAGTTTTGAACTGAACCAAAATTATCCCAATCCATTCAATCCGAGTACAGTAATTAGTTATCAACTACCGGAAAACAGTTTTGTGACCATTAAAATTTTTAATATTCTTGGAAAAGAAGTGGCTACGTTAGTAAATGAAACTCAGAAAGTTGGGAAGTATTCAATAAAATTTGAAACCAAAAACAATTTAGCCAGCGGTGTTTCCGCCAAAGGCGGATACGCCTCCGGCGTATATTTCTATCAGCTTCATGCCGGGGATTTTATTCAAACAAGAAAGATGCTGCTGCTGCGGTAAAGTAAAAAACGAAGTCATTGACAAATTATTTTGTTGCTTCTTAATTTTAGATTGATTATTTTTTTGCCGCTTGCTTGGGATTCTTTGATTATCATATTTCATAGTGATCAATTTTATAATTTTTATGGCGGTATGTTCGTGGGACTCTTTGATGGCAAAATAGATATAAACGTTTGGTGTGAAAACACATTTTATAATTCAGATGATTTTTTATTGAAGTTTACCTCGGTCTTCAATGCCCGATCTTCGATTTTAAAACTTCAACCATCAATCCTTACCCATCAATCATCATTCTTCAATCTTTCACAATTCATAATTAATGCTAAGGTTAACCTTCTTTCTACTCGTCTTTTTTCTTCAAACAAATTACATTTTATAACAGTAACAAAAAGCAGATTTGCCGGTAATTCTAAATTTGTTAATTTTCCTCAAACCCGTAACGCTGAACATTTTACTCAAAATATGCGTTTTTTAGCCAATTTCGCAGGCGAAGGAGGGTAGCTATACGGCGAAAGAGGGTAGCTATACGGCGAAGGAGCGTAGCTATACGGCGAAAGAGGGTAGCTATTTGCCGAAAGAGGTCAGCTTTTTAACGAAAAGATTTATAGGAATGTCGAAAGGATTTAGCTTTAAGACGAATCAATTTAACTAACAATTGAAAGAGATCAGCTTATTACCAGAAACAGGCAGCTACTTATAGAAAATATGTTGCGCTTCAAACAACGAGGTTTCTTCGTGGTTCTTCGTGAAAGGGTTTTC
>JAUYAB010000031.1 GCA_030693705.1 Ignavibacteria bacterium
CATCTCCCCGATTGAATTCGGTTTTCCTTTTGCCCTTCTTTTAAAGGATGTATTGTTAACAGCTTAATATCTACATCCTCATGCTTATATGCTACCATTATATCCCTTTCTTTTCCCTATATTACTGCCCTCATAACTGCAGTTGTATGTCCTGTTTCGGTATCTGTGAATCTTTCTCCTGCATTTTCATAAATTCTTTTCGGCAGATTGTATTCAATCTTTCTCAAAGCAAGCCTTGTTTCAATATGTTTTGAATATTTTATTTGCATTGCTATCTCTTTCCCTCCACAATCTCTTCTACACTTCTGACTTTTGAACTTTTGGCTTCCGCGCTTCCGCACTTGCTTACTTGCTCGCTTGCATACTTTTGAGCTATCGAAAACCGGTCGCGGGCCTGTTCATTTAATGCACTCTTACCTGGCCATTCATGAGCATTGGGAGGAGCCAGCCGCGGAGTTCAATGAGATTTTGATTTTCTGCTAAAGCGGTTTGCTTTTTTTCTTGAATGTTTTCCATGAAATCGTAAAATTGATTTACAATATCAGTCTCTGGAACAACTGTGAAATATGAATTCACAAAAGAATCCAATAGCAGATTTTTAATGCCACTTGTTTTTCCTTCGTAACCAAAGAAAACGCCATTTTCATAAAGGCTATTCCAATAGTACGCAAAATTGTAAAGGAGTTTATTGTTTTTCATCGAAACTGGTCTGCAAAAATTCGAGCAAATTATAGGATTTTCAAACCGCTTAATAGTTGCATCCGTAATGAAAGCGAGGCGACCTGTTGATTGAGTTGGGCTACCCCCGGAAATTTCTATTATCAAGTCGTGTGACTTTAATATTTTAAAAGCGTTCTTTTCGTGTATATACCTAACTGGTGGTTTTAACTCATCGAGCCCATTCAATCCGTTTATATCTGCTCCACGAAAACAGGTTACTTTTAAAGTAAATTTTCCTTCAGGTTCTGCTTTGCCCCAATCACCGCTCTTATCAATATCTATCCATTCTGACATTTTCGCTGATTCCCACCCCATCGGAATCTCCCGTTTCAACTCCGCATTCCAGACCATTTTTCCACCGCTGGATTTATATGGCTTGCCGTTTTTATCGGGAAAATCAAACTGCACAAACCAGTAGTCATACAGTGTTTTTGCCATGGCTTCCAGTTCGGCATTGATGCGGTTGTTAAGTTCGATTTTAGCATCGAGAGCAGAGAGAACGGCGGCGATGCGTTGTTGAACATTTTTGTCATAAGGTATATTAAATTTTAAATTCCCTAAATCATCAGGATTAATAGACGGGTATGAGGATACATTGTTAGTTGCTATTGTTTGTAAGTAATTTGTTATGCCTTTTTGCGTTATTACATAATAAAGAAATTTAGGCTCAATATCTTTGTCTTTAACGTCAATCGTCAAAAAGCCAGTTGATACGATTAAATTATTATCGGGCTCTATAAGAAAACCAAAATGTTCCTGAATTGGTCTAACAGTAGAATAAATAATAGTCTCATTCTTCACCTTTCGCTGTGCACGGCTTGGAAAAGGCTCTATGCTTCTATCTAATTGTTGTATTTTATCAATCCTATTTCTTGTAATACTGCCAGTATCGAGGTATTTTATAATTCGCGGTTGTGATGTATTACCAATCGTTTCAAAATTTAAATCACATACATCCTTTACGGTGATTGTTCTATTACTCATACTTCAGCCCTGCCAACTGTTTATTTACTTCCTTTTCCAACTCTCTTGATTCCCCAAACAGCTTAGCCAGATTACTCTTATACCTATTCATTTTCTCTTCAAATTCTTTAGGTGTTATATCGGTGTACTCAATCTTCACATCAAAATACTGCCCCGCGCTTAAGCTGTAATTTTTCTCCTTAATCTGTTCATAAGAAACCACTACCGTAAAATCTTCAACTGCTTTGTGATTATTAAAGGTCTTGATGATTAAATCTTCTTCTTCATTGGAAAGAAGTGTCTTCTGGTTTTTTCCTTCTTTTACGGTAGTTCCCAATTTTGAGGCATCCATCAAAACGATATCGCCCTTGGTATTGGCTTTGTCTAAAAACAGAACCGAGACATTGGTGCCGGTGGTGGCAAAAATATTGCTTGGCATGGATACCACACCGCGAAGCATTTTTTCTTCTACCAGTTTTTCGCGGATTTTCTTTTCAATGCCGCTTTGTGCGGTAATAAATCCGGTTGGCACAACGATTGCAGCTTTACCTTTTCCAGAAAGCGAAAACATAATGTGTTGGATAAAAAGTAAATAAATTGCCATTTTGTCCGGACTTTTTGGCGTAACATTTGGAATACCTGCAAAAAAGCGGTTATGATTTTGCTTTGTGTCCAGGTCATTCCGGTAATCGCTGAAATCCAGTTTGAAAGGCGGATTAGAGACGATATAGTCAAAGGCCTTCAACTTTTCACCGGTTTTGTGATATGGCGTGAGCAGTGTATTGCCCTGGATAATGTTCTGAATGGAATGCACCAGATTATTTAAGATAAGGTTGAGCCGCAGCATACTGCTTGACTTCTGCGATATATCTTGCGAATAAATGGTGCAGCGGTCTTCGCCTATTGCGTGCGCCAGATTCATGAGCAATGTTCCCGAACCCGCAGACGGGTCATAACAGGTGACATTGCTCACCTGTTTATCAACTAAAATAGATGCCATGATTTTAGCGACCGCATGAGGCGTATAGTACTCAGCGTATTTTCCACCGCCGTCTTTGTTGTAGTCTTTAATCAGATATTCAAAAATGGTGGAAAAGAAATCGAACTTTTGTTGAAATATCTTTTCAAAACTGAAATTGATGAGCTGGTTAATGAGAGCTTTGCAAAAATTATCCCGCTGTGAACTATCGGTTATGTAATTGCTTAATTCGTCGAACAGGGTTACTTTCGCTCCGGTCCCGGTCTTTACCGAAAATATTTCATTATTAAAAATGGCGATGTCGCGCAGGGTGTCATCAAAGTATTTGGCGAACTCTTCCTTGTTCTGTCTGTTGTGCAGATTGGATAAGAAATGCTCCCTTTTCAGCCTGGCGCTGTCCGGACTCATGCGCATGAGGAGCATTTCGTACTGTTTGTCTGAATACTTTACTATCTCCTGTTCCCAGTTTGAAGCGTTTTTTAGCTTGGGGGCCAATTCTTTCACTTCGAAACCGAACTTATCATTCATGAATTTGTAGAGAAACACCTGGGTAATGATTTTAAACTCATTGCCGTCGTTTCCTAAACCGTAAGCGGCGCATACCCCTTTAAGGTTGTCAATGAGTTCTTTTGTATTTGCTGTAAAATCCTGAGTTACCATGCAAATACTCCTTGGTATTCGTTCATGTATTCTTTAGCCACGCAGGTATTGATAAATCTGGCAGATTCAGGCTCAAGGTCAATCTTTACTTTGTTAAACCCGTCAATAACCAATGGCATGAGATAACTGGTAAAATAGCCTTCATTTTCAAGAATCCTTGTGTTTAACAATACCTTGTCGTCAGTCTGTTTTTTTATCTCTTGCAGCGTTTCACAAATCGCACTCTCTCTTTTTGAAATAGTCCCTTTTTCTAAAATACGCTTATGTATCCGGGCATATTTTGCATCATTTTCGTATTTGGCTTTCAGTAAATTGTTCTTGCGGTTAAGTTCTGCTGCCTTGTCAAATATTTGCTGTAAAAAACCGATATGCTGCTTCATTTCTTCCTGGGTTATTTCATCAAGATTCTTTTTGTCGAAAAGGCGTTTCAGTTCATCGTATAATGAAATGAATTCCGGGTCTTTCGGATCAAAATTCCCACCCAGCGCTTCCCTTGTTTTCCTGAGTATATCTTTAAGCCGGTCGGCAATAATCATCTCAGATTCCGAAACCTTGCGGAACATAAAGAGCACATTTTCCAGTGCAACATTTAGCAGATTAGTTGTATCAACACTATTTTGAACAGACTCTTTAAGATTCAGCAAGTCCAGATGTCTGGCAGTCTCATTATAGAGCTGGTTCAGCTTTTTAAAATCAACTTTCTCCAATAAATCAAAATGCCCATACAGCCGGATAATGTTGTAAAGATTTTTAGCATTCTCCAATGCCTTTTTGATTTCCAAAACTTTTTTCCGGTCTTCTATCTGGCTTATTTGCTGAGAAAAAATTTCTGCATTATTCAACTCATAGTGAAACAGCTGTTCCTTTATATCGCGGATATCCTCTTCAATCTCTTCCTTTGACTTGAAAAGATTAGAATAGGTTTGCATTTCATCACCAAGTTCGGCCTGTAATTCTTCAAAGTAGGCTTTATTGGTCGCGTCAAACTCTTTGCGGATGTCTGCAAAGTCAACTACAAAGCCATATCTGAACTTTTTATAAGGGCGATTTACCCGTGTGAGCGTTTGAAGCAAATTGTGGTCTTTTATAAGTCGGCCAATGTATAGTTTTTTAAGCCGTTTTGCATCAAAGCCGGTTAAAAGCATATTGTAAACAAACAGAAAATCAATTTTCCCGTCTTTAAAATCATCTACTTCCTGTTTGCGGTCATCTTTTGAGCCAACATCATGCAATATCAAAGATGCGGTTAATTTGCGTTGCTGATCTTTCCGGTAAACCCCGTATTCAGCAACGGGCTCGGCGACTTTAAGATATTCTATAGAAACGTCTTCAATTGTTTTTTGCTCAGGGTTGTATTTTCGAATAAAGATATCGAACAATTTTCTGGCCTGGTCTGCGCTGTCGCAAACCACCATGCCGCCTATGGTATGGTCTCCAAAGCGGATTCTGCTTTTTATAAAATCTTGAATGATGTAGTCGAGCATGGGTTCTGCAAATTTCTCGTGGGCATATATAATGCGTTTATCCACATCGCCCTTCAGAATTTCAACTTCTTTCAAAGCCTGCGCAAGCTGGATTTTATAATTAGTCTCTATGCCTTCGCGTATTAATCTCAGAGTGTAGCCATCAGCAATAGACGCATTGTAATAATACTTGTGAATATAGTCGCCAAAAGTATCCCGCGAACGCCTGTCAGACAAAATCAAAGGGGTACCGGTTAAGCCTATGAGAATTGCGTTTCTGTCAGAATTAAACAAGTTGGCTAAAAAACTTCCTGTCGGGTTATAGCTCCGGTGCACTTCATCGAGGAAATAAACCCTCTGAATATTTATATCGTAATCTTTTGCCTGAAGCACATCGGTATCATCTTTAAACTTCTGGATATTAACAACCGTAATTTCCCGTTTGCCGGATAGGTTGTGGATTGCCTGTCTCAACCTGAAATTTCGCAGCAGTTCTTCTTTTGAATTAACAGTGTGTACGGTCAAGCCTCTGATTGTAAACTCTCGCTTGGCCTGGTTCATAAGGTCAATGCGGTCAACAATGAAATAGAATTTTGGAATAATGCCCTTTCGTTGGAAATAATCTGTTAGGAAATGGACATTATAATAGGAGAGTGCAGTCTTTCCGCTTCCTTGAGTGTGCCAGATGATTCCTTTTTTTATGCCGCTATCAAGTTTATTCCTTATTGCATTTGTGGCAAATAATTGAGGATAGCGCATTATGTGCTTCTCACGCCCTTTCGCCTCCTGCACGAAGGCAATACAGTATTTAAGTAGCATTGAAAAGCGTTCTTTGCAAAACAGTGAAGTTAAAATTCTGTTTGTGGGCGTATTGGGCTCTTTGTTGGTAATAAACTCCGGCGAGTGTTTTATTGCAGACAGATTATTGTCTTTGAGTACAAAGTTTTCAATCTCATCATCTTCTGGTTTAAGCAGGTTTGGAAAGTTTAAGTCTTCTTCCTCTCTAAAACAGTTGAAAGTTGCTGCAGTCAAAGAGGTGGAAGAGTAAAATGCACCTTGAATAGGCTCTATAGATTCCGGGTCGTACTCCATGTTGTTGGAGAAGACAAGAACCTGTGAAATATTTATAAATTTTCTGAATTTCTTATTTTTGAAACGAAGATTGAGACGATCTCTTTCAGCTAAAATGCCTTCATGATTATTGGGCTTTTTCACTTCAATAAATGCAAGCGGCATTCCGTTTATCAGAAGGGTTATATCCGGCCTAAACTCATCGTCCCCATTCTTATAGATGAGTTCAGTGACAACGTGGAAGGTGTTATTATTAAATTCCTTAAAATCGATCAGCTTAATGCCTGATGTCGCAATAAGCATGTTGTAGAATGCTTCGCCCAAGTCTTCATTATCTAAAGCCAGCGAGATATTTTCCAAAACCCGTTTTATATCGCTTCCATTCAATTCTTGTTTTTTATTAATTGATTTGATGCTTTCGGAAAAGACATCTGTGAAAATATTGGTAGCCTCATCTCGTTTTGCATTGGCAAGCGGTAGATAGGTGAATCCTAACCTGCATAAATGCAGAATTGCGGGAAGTTTTACCCTTGTGTTTTCGTTAAATGCCATATTTTGATTATGCCCTTAATGTGAAATACTTCATCCCCAATTTCCCCCTCAATCTTACCCCACGCGAGAGGGAAAGAGCAATAGTGCAAAAGCCAGAAGAGCGCTCGCCTCGGCGAGTCTACGCTGACGCTTCGAGAAGCGGGAAAGTGCAATAGATGAACGGCAGGGTTCAAGGGGCCGAGGGTTCAAGGGTTCAAGTTGGAAAACAAAAATGCAAAAGGGCAGAAGATCTGTCTCTCGGCAATATCGGCTTTATTCATTTCTTATAAACGCAAGAAATTCCTTAGCACTCATTACTGAAATTTTATCTTTAATCCTGTCTTCATCAAAATGCCCATCGCCGGTCAGGAAATA
>JAUYAB010000059.1 GCA_030693705.1 Ignavibacteria bacterium
GGACGAATTATTCTCACAATGTCTTTAAAGCTTCAGACTCTTACCGTTATTCCTGCTTTATCTGTTTTGCTTAAAGAGCCTACTCCGGCTGTTATTATTTCTTGACCAAATAAACAAGAATTTAATCGAGGATACTATTCAATCTTGCATCCATACATTCAATTTGGTTCTGGTTTACCAGGTTATGAATTAGGAAGTTAGTAAAATTATTCTGAGCAGAATGGCAAGAATATTTTATTGAAATTAAATATCGAATATTGAACAAGGAATAACGAATAATGAAGGTCTTATACTTCGATATTCTACATTCATTATTTATATGGTTCTGGTTTACCAGGTTATGAATTAGGAATGAAAAAGTAATAAACGAACAGTATTAATTAATATAAAAGGAGTTCATATGACTGAGTACACTTTGTATTATGCTACTAATCGCAACCATATTGGTGCAGACCGTTGGAAACCGAAATCGTACGGAAAAGGTTTTAGTAAAGACGGGCGCGAAAATTTAAGATTCGGTAGAGTTACAATCCGTGCAGACGATAAAGAAATAAAAAAGTATCTTGAATTTCCGATGGATGAATTAGGTTTCGGAAACGGAGAAAAACTCTCAAGCTATTTGGCAGACCAGGTTAAGAAAACCGGGAAAATTGCGGCTTACAAAGAAGACCTAATTGCAAACGAACCCGACGCCTATCAGCCTAACGCAGTATTCGGTTCAAATCAATTCTTTAATGATCTGAAAAACGAAATGATGAAGAGTACCGATACTTTAATTTACATCCACGGTTATAATATAGATTGGAATAATGCCGTGGGCAATGCGATTGCCTTACAAGTTATGTTAAACAGTGTAACTACCGGAGATACGGTACAGAAAGTTTTGGTGGTGTTATTTACCTGGCCTTCCGACGGCAGTTTGTTTCCGTACCGCGCATATTATTCCGACCGTAAAGACGTTGAAGATTCAGGATACGCGGTGGGTCGTGCATTGCTAAAACTTAGAGATTTCCTTACCGTACTGATGGAAAGGGTTCGTACTAAACAGGAAGAATTCTGTCAACAGGAGCTTCATCTCCTTTGCCACTCAATGGGGAATTATGTTTTACAAAACGCTGCGCGAAAAATCAAAGAAAATGTACTAACACCGGCATTGCCAAAACTATTCGATCACGTATTCCTTTGTGCTGCCGATGTTGACGACAATGTTCTTGAAGCCGGACAGCCGCTTGAACGCCTGAACGAACTCTGCCGCTCTGTTTCTGTTTATTATAATCGTGATGACAAGGCATTGATGTTGTCTGATGTTAGCAAGGGGAATCCGGAGCGGCTTGGAGCCAACGTAGCCGCACATCCCCATTTGCTGCATAATAAAATTTGTCAGATCGATTGTACTGATGTTGTTACCGGTATAACACAACACAGTTATTATCTAAACGGTTCTATTAACAATGATATCATACAAAGCATAGAAGGATTCACCCAAGACGACCCGAGACGACAACGGGTAACAACGGGTGAATTGCCGAATGTGTGGAAGATGAAAAAAAACAATAAGGAGAAAATGATAATGGCCAATTCATTTGAAAATATTCGTAGTTGCGTCAGAACAAAAGTTCATAAATTCTGTTTTTCAGAAATTCAAATAACGGATGAAAAAATAGGCGCGACCAAAATAAATGATCTACATTTAACTCAAAATTCCCATATGCCCGGGGTCTCACCTCAAGAAGCATTAGTTGCTCAATTGAAGAAATGCGTGGATATACAGATTGAGTTATCAGGAGATCAATTGAAGAATAATTCAGATCTGACAGTTGATGATGTTGCTGCTCTAATTTATGCTCAAACAGT
Organism: Ignavibacteria bacterium; assembly: GCA_030693705.1. Lineage (GTDB taxonomy): Bacteria > Bacteroidota > Ignavibacteria > Ignavibacteriales > Ignavibacteriaceae > UBA1563. Next base: position 1,855 of record JAUYAB010000059.1, read on the forward strand.
TTAGAGGAGGATAAAATGAAAACGTTATATTTTACATTATGTTGGCTTATGCTAATTGTAGTCTTCGGTTATTCGCAAAAAGCTAAACAGTTACCAAAGAATCAAATAACTTCAGGAAAAATTGTTTACTTTGAATTAGCAAAAGACAGTAGTGAACAAATTAGTAGATACAATTATTTTTTAAATGCCAAAAAGATAATTCTTAAAAATATTACTGAAGATGCTGAATTAAATATTAAAGGAGTTATAACAAAAGACGAGAACACTAAATTGATATTTATTAAATTTATTGACGAAACGCTAAAAGAAATGGCAGATGATGATTTCGAGTTACTAGTTGATAGTATCGTGATTGCAAAAACCAGTATTGATTCCAGTAAATTTAATATCGATTTAAAACCAGCTTTCGATGCAACTACACCTCAAAAAATTGATATTGATTGGTTACACAAGTATGTTAATAATAATATTTATTTGAGAGCAAAAGGTAATTTTTCAACAAAACCGGATTCGTCTGCATTAAATAATGTTCAATTCAACGCGGGTTGGTCAACGTTTATTATAACACAAGCTGGTGTATTCAAGTATGTGGCGCTAAACGGACAAATCAGCAGCGAACATCCACAAAACTTTAGTCAAACAAACATGGTCGGCAGCGCTGTTTTAAGTACTGTTTTACCTTGGACGGATATGCTTGCGAGAGTTATAACAAACAATAGAAAAAAGAACTCATCAATA
>JAUYAB010000061.1 GCA_030693705.1 Ignavibacteria bacterium
CATCCAGTTCATACTCGCCGGTTTGTCCTTCCATAACTCTCGAGATATAATGCTCATCAATTTCCGCTCTCACTTTTACCGAATCTATGTTATCAATTTGCCCGATACGATATCCTGAATTAACAGATTGCCCAATTTCAGCATTAAGAGAAGTCAGTTGTCCCTTGATTGGCGCTTTAACGGTAAGGTTAGCAAGCTGGTCTTTCACAAGATCCAAATAATTTTTAGACATTTCAACATTTGATTCACTTTGCTGAACCAACTGTGTGAAGGTGAGAGAATCCCGTTTTAATACTTCCAGCACAAGTTCTTTACTTTTAAGCAGCGTTTCATATTTTTCTTTTCCATCTTCATATTCGTTCTTTGAAATCATTCCTTTTTCAAACAGCACTTTATTGTTTTTGTAAGTTCTTTCCTGGTTGAATAAGTTAAGATTCAGATTTAGAAGTTGATCCTGTTTGTTTAGCAAATTCTGCTCAAAAGTAAGCCGTGTTTGGCGGGACATGCTTTCAGCTTGAAGGAAACTTGATTGTGTGCTCATCACTTGCAAAGAAAGATTGGGATTGTCCAACTTAACTATCGGATCTCCAACTTTTAGAAATGCTCCTTCCTGAACGAATTTTTGTACAACTCTTCCTCCATCAGAAAGATCGAGATAAAAAGTTTGTATTGGTTCAACAGTTCCGGTTACGGGTATAAATTCCTGAAAGGAAGCTCGTTTAACTTCGGAAATTGTTATCTTCTCTTTTTCAACATTCAGTTTGCTTTTCCTATCGGCAAAAACAAAGGTGAACAAAAGGAACAATACAAAAAGCGAAGAAGCCGTAATGATGCTTATCTTTTTGGCTGTCCACGTTTTCTTTTCAATTATTTTGTCCATCGATCTCTCATTTTTTAGTTCTTTATCTCAATTGGTGTGCCGGATGGAGAATTTCTTTTATTGAATGAATTCAGCATATTTTCATAATTTTTGGAAAGAGGATTCTTAGTTATTCGTCCGTATCCGCACATTGATGTGCGTATTCGGACAGTCTCAATTGGTTTTCACTATTTTATTGCCGAATTTTGAGCGGAATAATTTTTGAACAATAATACCATCACTTTATGAGAAAGATAATGTCAAAAGTATTAGTTGTTGATGACAACGAAGATATTTTACTTGCTGTAAAACTACTTCTTAAACCATACGCTTCCGTAATTCTTACTGAAAATAATCCGAATAAAATTTATTCGATTCTGCAGGATCAAACATTCGATGTGATCTTCCTTGATATGAATTATTCCAAAGATACAACCAGCGGACATGAAGGTTTTTTCTGGTTAAAAGAAATAATGAAACTCGACTATAAAGCAGTCGTTGTTCTCATTACTGCCTACGGCGATGTTGATACGGCGGTAAAAGCTATTAAAGAAGGCGCAACGGATTTCATACTTAAACCCTGGCAAAACGAAAAATTTATCGCTACGTTTAATTCCGCTTTAAAACTTCGTGAATCCCGAAATGAATTGGAAAAGATGAAAACAAAGCAGAGTTACATCAATCAAATTTCGGGAAACGGATTAAATGAGATTATTGGAATTTCTGAACCTATGCAGAAAGTTTTCAGTATGATTCAAAAAGTAGCTGAAACTGATGCAAACATTCTAATACTTGGAGAAAATGGAACGGGAAAAGAACTTGCGGCTCGCGCAATTCATAAACACTCTAAACGAGCAAAAGAAATTTTTATAAGCGTGGATATTGGTTCACTCACACAATCACTTTTTGAAAGTGAACTCTTTGGTTACACTAAAGGCGCATTCACGGATGCTAAAGAAGATCATGTTGGAAGATTTGAATTATCAAGCGGCGGAACTCTTTTTTTAGATGAGATAGGAAATCTTACGCCGGAAATGCAGTCGAAACTTTTAACGGTTATTCAGAATAAGGAAGTTTTTCGTGTCGGGTCATCAAAGCCGATTCCAATTGATAGCCGGATGATTTGCGCTACAAATGTTCCCGTTTATGAACAAGTTGCCGCAAATAAATTCAGGCAAGATCTTCTTTACAGGATCAACACAGTTGAGATTCACCTTCCTCCTTTACGAGAACGAAAAGGCGATATCCCACTTCTTACGGAATATTTTTTGTCGATCTATAAAAGAAAATATAATAAACCGGAACTGACAATTGATCCGGTTACCTTAAAATATTTTGAAAACTATGAATGGCCCGGCAACATACGTGAACTTCAGCACGCTATTGAAAGAAGCGTAATCCTTTGCGATTCAGATAAATTAAAACTCGCGGATATATCTCTTCTTCCAAGTTCAAACACAGGCAATGATGAATCGTTTAATACGATGAATCTGGAAGAAATTGAGAAATTGATAATTCAGAAAGCGCTCCTCAAGTTCGACGGCAACGTTTCAAAAGCCGCAAAAGAGCTTGGACTAACCAGGACATCTCTTTATCGTAGAATGGAAAAACACGGACTTTAATGTGAAGAATTTTAACCTGCGAGTTACGCTAAGAATTATATTTTTATCCGCATTAATTTTCTTTGCGGCATATTTTATATTTCTCAAAAACTACGGTGTATCCGGCATGCTCATTCTCGCTGCATTATACCAGAGTTATTCTTTAATTAGATTTATCAACCATACGAATAGAGAAGTAACGGATTTTTTACGCGGTATTAATTACTCGGACTTCACACAAAATGTTCGTCTTGGAAAACTTGGCGGAACATTTGTTGAACTTGCTGAAGAAATGAACAAGCTTCTAAATAAGTATAAAGATATTCGATTCGAAAAAGAAGAAAATTTGCGTTATCTGCAAACCATTGTTGAGCATGTTGGAATTGGTCTGATTGTATTTGAGGCAAAAGGTTCTGTCGAATTAATAAACAAAGCAGCAAAAAAGATTCTTAAACTCATACATCTTCAAAACATTTCTACTCTTAATGAAAAGCATAACGGCTTTGGAGAATTTCTTTTTCAATTAAACGATAAAAAACAGGCGACATTTAAAATTTATGATAATGGCGAGACAATCCAATTAATGGTTCAAAGCACACGGTTTAGAATGAAAGATCAGAATCTAAGATTAATTTCCTTCTACAACATTCAATCCGAACTGGAAGAAAAAGAAATTGAAGCATGGCAAAAACTTATCCGTGTTCTTACACATGAGATAATGAATTCCATTACACCGATCTCTTCGCTCGCTTCAACCGCAGCGGGAATGATAAAGAATTCAGGTCAGGAAAAGATAAGCAAAGAATCGCTCGATGATATTGAGAATGCGTTAACCACCATTCATCGCCGTAGCGATGGATTGACTTTATTCATAAACAAGTTCAGAGATCTTTCAAAAATTCCAAAACCAAATTTTCAAACGGTGTCTGTTCCTGAATTATTTTACCGAGTACGCCTTTTAACCGGACAATTAATTTCGTCATCCAATATTCAATTATCTGTTTCGGTAAAACCGGAAAACCTGGAAATAATAGCCGATCCCAACCTGATCGAACATGTATTGATCAATCTGGTCAACAATGCGGTTCATGCTTTAAGAGAAACAGAGAATGGGCAAATTCAATTAACAGCCGAAATAAACGAAAGAGGAAGAGCCGTATTAAAAGTGATCGACAACGGTTGTGGAATTTCTGAAGACGTACTTGATAAAGTTTTTGTCCCTTTCTTTACAACAAAGCAGGAAGGTTCGGGTATCGGATTAAGCATTTCTCAAAGCATCATCCGCGCACACGGGGGAAGTATTTGGGTTCAATCCAAACCAAATACCGGAACCGTTTTTACGCTACGGTTGTGATAAGAAACAGATAGCTTAAGCTAATTTCTTCAATTCTCTATTACTTCTGAAGCACTTATGCTTCTGCGCTTATTCAACGCAGCGTACCGGTACAAAAGATAAAAGAATTGCTTGGGTATTGGTCAATAGTTGAGACTGAAGTTTATGCTAACAACTCTTCCGACCATCTCATAGCGATGTTTCAAAACTCGACAATATGATTTCTTGATCAATATATTTTGGGCGCTTTGGTGCAATTCCATCATCCATCAAAACTCAACCATCAACCATGCGGTTTACCGCGCTAGGTATTCCGTCATTTTCCATTCTAATAATTCTACCTGCTCCAAAGATTAAATAAATCCAAAAAACTATTCATTTTAAGAGAACGATCAATCACTAGCTTTACACCGGAAGGGGAGTGATGGAAGAACGAGAATTATACATTAAAAATATTTTAGTATTAATGTAATGAGGACTTCCTGGATGAAATTGAAAAGGTCTCTAAAAAGTCTCCATATGGGGTTGAAAAAGGGTGTATTTGGGTGTATATGGTGAAATAAAAAATGCGAATACTGCTTAAAATCGCAATATTCGCATCTTAATTTTAACTGGCGGAGAGGCCGGGATTCGAACCCGGGGTACAGTTTAACCCGTACGACGGTTTAGCAAACCGTTGGTTTCAGCCACTCACCCATCCCTCCGTGCGCTAAATTTTTCTGCTATTCAATACTTTAAGAACAAATTTGCTGCAAAATTACTGCGCCAATATAACAACTCGTTTGTTAAAATAAAAATTTATAGGTCAATCTAATTGTTCTGCCCGGCATGTAGGCAAATTCTTTAATTGCCGATAAATGTTCCTTATAAGGCTGATCCAGAATGTTCTCAATTTTCATTGTAGCTAGACTAACAAACTTTCCAACAAATAATTTGACACCAACATATGCATCCAACAATCCATAGCCTTTGGTTGGAG
>JAUYAB010000069.1 GCA_030693705.1 Ignavibacteria bacterium
TGACTGATTTTAGTTTTTTTAGAAAAGAACGACCTAAGTTTCTTTATTATAAATTACTTGAGTCGATACAGAAATTATTATTATTAGATTTATTTTCTCCCTATAATTCCCCACCAGGATTTTTGGGGAAACTCTAAGAAAATGAAGTAGTATAAAATATTTTTGATCTGTCGTTTACTTTCAAAGTCAAAAAACGTTGATCCATGTTCGTACATTTTAATCCCACCTCAAGCATTTAACCGGAGATAAAAATCATGCACTCATCTTTTACTTTTCGTTTATTGTTTCACTCTTGATAGATTTATCAGCGAACCGATAAAGAAGAAAATGTTTATGAGCCACGCAGTAAGCATTGGTTTTGGTGCGCCGTTATTACTTGTTTAGGCGGTAACTTCAATTCCATTTTCTAGAATATCACAGACAAACGGATCGGATTCGTCAAATTCAGCAGCTAAAAAAGGATGGGGCTCAATCACCTCTTCAAATTCACGGGAATATTTCATTAACTCTAACCTTGTTAAAAATCTATCTCTCGAATAGTTTTTTAAGACAACGGCTATATCAATATCGCTATAGACTTTTTGCCTGCTGCGTGCGAAAGAACCAAAGAGAATGACTCTTTCCAAGGGAAACCCGGCTTCTAAAAGGATTGAACGATATCTTCGTACAACTTCATTTATTTCTTTAGTAGTTCTAAGAGCCATGTTCGTATCTCTTTTATTCTTTCTATGTTGGATGAAGAAAATTTAGTGGTGCACTTTTTGTAAAACAAATGTTTATAGTCCGGGTAATGGGCTTCAATGTTAAATGAAGTTATAATATCGAATGAATCCTTTAATGATTAGGTTAAATCAAGACCGGCAGTTTTAGCAAGTTTGTTTAAATCGTGAATTTTAGGAATGGCAGCCAGGTCATTTTTTGCAGCAAATGCCTTAAGTAACTTCTCAATTACTAAATGCCCCAAAAATAAAGACTAAACAAAATCTTTAGAAGCGTAAAGATTGTCCAGCAGCATAAAATCTCTTTTAATAATTTCTTTCCCTTCTGCAAGATTTTTTTGCTCATATCGGCAAATTTTTAAAAGCGGACAAACAGCGCATCCTGGTTTCGCCGGTTTGCAGATCAATTATTTAATTGGGTAACAGCCCAAATCTTAAACCTATCAAAGTTTTTCCATATATTTTCGATGTCTTTTTCATCATAAACATCTCCGCTATATGAGACGGCAGTTTTATGCATGATAATTTTTTCCAGGTGCACCAACGCTTTATTATTCTCGCCGGATGTCGCAAGAATTTCTTTCAACAATTTAATAACTTGAAGATGATCTTCTCCCTGGCACTTCACTCCACCGGTTTTTATTGTGATTGCATCAGCATATGCAATTGCAGCATGAACAAAAAGAACTCCGGCGGCATTCCAATATTCATAATCTTTAGCAAGCAATGCTCCGCTACAAAAGTTTTCTGCAACTTTCTTATAATCCTTAAATTTAATTTTATCAAATGATTTTCTTATTGTACGTTTAGTCATATAAAAGTTCCTCTACTCTTTTCCCGGTTAATAATTTCCCTTCCGCTATTATATCAGGAACCGGCGGTTTTTTTGAATTAAATCTTTTTTTGAAATCATTTGTCGAAAGGTAAAAAGGAGCAAGTGAAATCCCATATTTTTTGTGCAACATAAATCCTAATTCTCTGTTAAGGATTTCAAGCTTTTTTTTAGTTTTCTGGTCTTTATAAACAATACAAATATCCAGATCACTTTCTATCTGTTCATGTTGTCGCGCAACACTTCCAAAAAGAAAAACGCTAACAGAAGTGCCGCCAAGAGTTTCGTTAATCTCTTTGAATAGCGATATCTTAAATTTATTCTCCTGATTTAACATAGGGACAATAATTTTGTTAACAAGAAAATGTCCTCTATTTAAATCGAAAAAATGATCTCTTCCTCCACGTTGCCGGGAGACAATATTTAAACTTTCAAGAGTTGAGAGAGCTGCCAGACACGAAGGAGGGCTCATACCAGCTTGTTTAGCTATTTCTCTACCTGATAATCCTATTTTTACTTTATTCAACACACGCAAAACTGCAATGTTTGACCAGGTTGAAAAAACCTGGTCTAATATTTTATTGATAATCATTATGGTTCCGGTATATTGTTAACTAAACCTAACATATGTAAACATTTCCTTACAAATATAATTACGGTTAAACGGAAAACAAAGAAATTAGTTTGGTCTCATTCTAAGTAATTTTTTTAACTTTTAACTTTTCATAGATTATCCAGAAGCATAAAATCTCTTTTCTTAACCGCTTTTCCTTTTTCCAAATTCTTCTCATCATATCTGCAAATTTTTAACAGCGGACAAACAGAGCATCCCGGTTTAGCCGGTTTGCAGATCGCTCTGCCGAGTCTTATTAGATTTGTATGAAATGTATGCGCAGAATTCTCCGGAAGAAAACCTTTTATAGCAAGAAACGTTTTATCGGGTGATGAAGTTTTAACGATGCCAATTCTATTCAGCGTCCGGTGAACGTGAGTATCAACGGGACAAACATTTCTCTCAAGCGAAAAGAGTAAAACACAGCTCGCCGTTTTTAATCCGACTCCTTGAAAGGAAGTAAGTTCGGTTAAAATTTCTTCATCGGAATTATCAACTAAATAATCGAGAGTCAACTTTCCTTTTTCTTTTTTCAGATAAGACAAAACTTTTTTAATTGCGGTTGCTTTCTGGTATCCGAGTCCCGCCACGTTAATAAGTTTTTCAAGTTTCATCAACGGAAGTTTTTCAACCTCATCCCAACTCTTAAACGAATTCTTCAAATTGCTATACGCTTTAAACGAATTGTTATCGTTCGTGTTTTGAGAAAGGATCGTTCCAATTAATGCATCAAGCGGAGTTGTTTTATTCGGGTTGCGCCGAGGTATGCCGAATTCATTTATTAACAGCCCGTTTATTTTCTCAATTTCTTTTTTCATTTTTCTTCTTCTTTACTTATGAACTCAACGACACATGTAGGGCGAAACTCCGTTTCGCCCCAAATGAAATGAATATGTGATTCTCCTAAATCGTTCCAATGCTAAACATACAAGTATCTGCAAAAGGTCGAAACAGAGTTTCGACTTACGGTGTGTACAAAATATTAAATTTCTCAGTGCAGAAAAAGTTTTAATCAAAATTTGTAACTTTGCTTTGAACTTTTTTTAACATGCGAGGATATAATGCCAACATTAATGGTTAGTATTTCTGGAATTAGAGGAATTGTGGGAGATGGTTTAGACCCGCAAACAATAGTTAAATATGCTTCTGCTTATGCCGACTTCTGCGGCAAAGGAAAAATTATTCTTGGAAGCGACGGAAGAATTACCGGCGAGATGGTTCGCAACATCGTAATCGGAACTCTGCTTGCTAAGGGAAACGATGTTATCGATATTGGCATCTGTCCTACTCCTACTGTTTTGTTTAATGTAAAGAGTCTGAAAGCAGTTGGCGGAATTCAAATCTCCGCCAGCCATAATCCGAATGAATGGAACGCGCTCAAACTGCTCAATCGTAAAGGTGAGTTTATGAGTCCCGAAGAAAATAAAACGATGTTGAACTTGTTGAATGAAGCAGACAAAAAATTTGTTCCCTGGAATAAACTTGGAAAACTAAAGAACTATACAAAAGGATTGGAAGATCATATTGAAGCCGTGTTAAAATTGGAACACATCAACGTTCCAAAAATCAGAAGAAGAAAATTCAAAGTGCTTTTGGATTGTGTAAACGGAGCCGGCGCATACTCAATGCCGAAGCTGTTGGCAAAACTTGGCTGCGAAGTAATTGAAATGAATTGTGAAAAGACGGGAATCTTTCCCCGCTTACCTGAACCGATTCCCGAAAATCTAACTGCAACAATGCTCGCAGTAAAAAAACACAAAGCGGATATTGGAATTGTTGTTGATCCCGATGTTGACCGTTTGGTATTAATTACAAACGATGGAAAACCATTTGGAGAAGAAAATACAATTACGCAAGCAGTAAAATTTTATCTTTCTAAAAAGAAAGGAAATGTTGTTGTAAATCTTTCTACCACGCGAGCCGTTGATGATGTGGCTGAACAATTTGGCTGCAAAGTTTTTCGCTCTCCGGTTGGTGAAGCGAACGTTGTACAAAAGATGAAAGAAGTAAAAGCGGTCATCGGTGGTGAAGGAAGCGGTGGTGTTATTCTCCCCAAAGCAGTTTTCGGAAGAGACGCTTTAACAGGAACCGTAATCATGCTTCAACATTTATTGGAATTCGGCGGAACAATGGCTGAATTAAAAAATGCTTTACCACAATATTTTATCGCTAAAAAGAAAATCAGTTTAACAAACCAGAATCCCGACAAAGTTATTAAGGAATTGACCGTAACTTTTAAGAAAGAAAGAATTAACACCGAAGACGGATTGAGAATTGATTTTGCAGATCATTGGGTACATTTTAGAAAATCAAACACCGAACCGATCATAAGAATTATTACGGAAGCTGACACTAAAGAAAAAGCCGAAGTGTTGTCTGAGAAATATTTCAGTTTGATTGAGAAACTGTAAATAAATTTTTCTAAGTAGCGCTTAGTGGTATTTTTCCCTCACCACTCAAGTACAAAGGAACGCTAAGGATTTTCTTAATCATAATCTTGTTCTTACTCGTTTTCTGAAAGTTATTCTGGATTAAGAAAAAGATTATGAGTAAGATTAAGAAACCACAATGAGCTTTTATCTAAATGGAGTAATAACTACAATAGTCTGCTTCTCTTTTGTAAGTAGGTGAACAAGGCTTTATCAAATGGGGTTGAGGTATCGATGAGATTATATTCCACACCGTTACGTAAACACTCCGATTTTATCTTGTTAAGAAATGTCTCCATTGCATCGCGGTAAGATTTTTGAATTTGGTACGGTTGAGTTGTTATCTCTTCCCCGGTTTCCAAATCTTTGAAGATCGCATCCTTCTGAAATGAAAAATTTCGTTCTGCCGGATCCAAAAGCTGAAATACAATCACTTCATTCTTATAAAAGCGGAACTTCTTTACCGCGCTGATCACTTTTGCAGGATCATCAAAGAGATCCGAAATTATTACAACTAACCCTCTCTTTGTAATTTTATCAGAGATTTGATTTAGACAGAATGACGTGTTGGTTTCCGTTTCGGGAATAATTTTAGCGAGCACGGAAATAATTTCTTTTAAATAAATCCGCGAGGAATTCGGCGGAAGATATTTTTTTATTTGATCGGCATAAACGGATAAACTCACCGCGTCTTTCTGCTTCAGCATTAAGTAGCTTAAACTTGCCGCAAGTTGAGAAGCATATTCAAGTTTCGAAATTCTTCCGCTGCTTGCATAGGTCATTGATTTACTCACATCAAGCAAAATGTAAGATTTTAAGTTCGTCTCTTCTTCATATTGCTTCACATAAAAGCGATCGCTTTTCCCGTAAACTTTCCAATCGATATCCTTAGGTGAATCACCTTGCATGTACGGGCGGTGCTGGCTGAACTCAATACTAAATCCGTGGTAAGGACTTTTATGCAGCCCGAGCAAAAATCCTTCAACTATCAATCGTGCGCGTAATTCTAAACTGGAAATTTTAGAAATTACCGAGGGATCGAGAAACTTTTTAAATTCAATTTGCTCCTGGGTTTCCATCTTTATTTTTTAGCTGTAAACCGGGTTTGATGTTTGGCGATGATTTCTTCAGGTGAAAGTCCCATGTTGTCTAGTTCGACTTTCGCATCATCAGCTAATTCATTGGTTGGATAAGTTTCAAGAAATTTTTTATACGTTATCGTCGCTTCTTGATATTTCCCCAAATTATTTGCCTGAATAAATCCCGACATAAACAACGCTGAAGGCGCTAACTCATGTTTTGGAGAAGTGATAAATACTTTTTGATAATACTCAACTGCTTTCTCTTGCGATGCCGCTTCATCAATGCCGGGAATAATACCGGACTGATAAAGTTTTGCTATCTCGTAAGTTGCTTTTGGCGCTAAGTCCCCGGTAGGAAACTCTTTCACAACTTTTTCATAAGCGGCAATGGCTTCGGTGTATTTTTTATCTTTAACTAAACGGTTGGCTTCCTCAAATTGATCCTTTTCATTTTTACCACACCCGGTGAAAAAAAGGATTAAGGAAAAGAAGACAAAATATGATTTCATATTACCTCAAATTTTTATATTTTACATTTGTAAGCTATTAAATAAATAAAATCCGTACAACGAAATTATAAATCTCTTGTTTTAATGTTTGAACAAGTGTGAAAACTGTGACAATTCGCACTCTTTTATAAATTAACTAAATAAATTGGTTAGAAAACACAAAAAAACATTAAGAAGGGTTGTAGATTTCGTTGAGAATTCTAATTATATTCAGGCAAAAGAATTTTATTATTAATTAGAAAAACTTAGATTACGCAAAAGAGATTTTGCCTTTTTTGCAAGAGACAATTTATTAAACAACTATAAGAGGCTTAAAATGAAAATTTACAAAACTTTATTGTTTTTTCTCTTTGCAGTTATATTAAGCAGTTCAGTTTCAGCACAGTCAATTACAGATTTCAAACTCGAGATTTTCAAACCATTACCCGAGCTTGATCTTGGGGCGTTATCGATGGCGAATGATCTTTCCGGAGCGCCAAGAGTTTTCAGCATTTCAATTTTACCGGAAGGGGTTGATGTGATTCTTGAAGGAGAGATAAAATGGACTGACGTAGGACAATCAAACTCCATACCACTATTTGATTTCAAGACCAGGGTTTTCAAATCTACCACCTTTTATAATACTGATTTGGGAAGCACAGCTATTAGAATTGCACGCACTAACTCCAACAATCCTGAGATCAACAAAATCATTCAAAAAGGAAAACCTACCGGCAGGTTTGATTTTAACCTAACACTAAAATATACTGAAAATGGAATTCCGAGAACAAAAATAGTAAGTGATTATGTTGAATTCATAAACCCGACTCAATCATTTACAATCATCACGCCATCGAAAGATGCCGAAGGACAGATTGGAAACATTCTTGTTTCCTGGATTCAAGTACCTGGTTCTGATCATTATAAAATTAAAGTTAATAAGCGTACGAACGATCGTCAATCTTTAGAGAATGCTCTCGCTTCCCCAAGTCCTTACATTGATTTTGCTAACATCCCGAATACAAGTACATCGGTTAGATTAAGTGACCTGCCAACACTTCGCCCTCTGCAAGAGGGATTAGAATATGTTGTACAGGTTGTTGCCGTAATTAAATTACCAAATGAGAATAAAGACTTACCCAGCGAAATTATCAACTTTAGAATTGCCGGTGCCAACGATGCTCGCGATAATGCGATCAAGAACTCCTTGATGGGTATACTGTCGTCCTTGCCCGGTGGTTCAACTTTATTGAACGTATTCTCAGATAGAAATTTAAGAATTAACCGGTTAGTTGATGAAAACGGGAATCTGATTCCGCAAGATCAATTAACGAACCTGCTTAATTATTTTATTAGTCATCCTGATAGAGTTATAAGTTCTCAGTTCATTTATAATGATAATCAGTAACCGAGAGGAATTGAAAAATGAAAAAAATAAATTTTCAGTTAGTTGCTTTTATGTTAGTAGTTTTTACCTCAACTAATTTTGCGGGAGAAAATCCATCACCTGCATCTCCAATTGCTATTGTAATGAAAGTAGTGAAAGATGTTAGTTTCAAAAAAGTAGACGGTGACTGGACTACAATAAAAATCGGCCAAGCGCTTTCTACCGGTGACGAAATTAAAACCGGAGCGAAATCACTTGCACTTGTTAAATTTACTGATAATTCTATCTTGAGAGTTCGAGAGAATTGCTCAATTAAAATTTATGCCGATAAAAATGATAAGGTGATCTCTAAAAACACCTATATTGGAAAAGGGGGCGTCAATTTTGAAGTTGCCAAACAACAGCAAAATGAAGAATTTCAGTTTACAACCCCTACCATGGTCGCTTCGATCCGGGGAACCAAAGGGTTCTTCCAGGTTGGTGATAACGGAACTGTCTTAGTTCTTGAAGAAGGCGCTGTCGATTATAAGTCTCTTCTTGGCGAACAAATAAAAGGAAATGTAAGAGGGGGAAATTCTGTTGTCTTTACTAACGATGGGCAAGTAACTGTATCCACTATTTCACCGCAGCAGCAGAGACAATTGGAAGATTCCAAGAAAACGAATACAAAGAAAATAATTATCAAGACTAATCAAGGAGACTTGATCATAGAATATCTCGAAGAATAATTTTTCTTAACTCTGCCTTCTTTATTGAGGGCAGAGTTTTTTATTTTTATCTACACTCAAATCAACTAAAACTGGAGATTACTCCATGGTAAAAAAAGTTACTTTTTTCGTTGTTCTTTTTCTTTTCGGGTTAATCCCAACAACTTTCGCTCAAATCAGTAGTGTGGTTTCAGAAGTGAAAATCGGTGTTGCTAAGGAGAATGAAACTCTCACCATCGAAGCAAGATTTCAACCATCTTCTTCTGTCACAAAAGCCGTTATCGGTTACCGCTCTTTCGGGCAAAACGAGTTCACTTATTCAGACATGATCGTTCAGGGTTCTTCCGCCTTTTTTACTATCCCGGCTGCGGAAGTTCTTCCACCAAACATTGAATATTTTATGAAATTTTCGATGACTACAGGCGCTGAAGAGACATATCCTGAAGAATTCCTCAAATCCAATACCCCAATCCAGATCCAGGTTCAAGGCGTATCAGGTAAAGATAAAGAAGTGCTTGTAATGAGCCCGGAGAAAGGTGAAAAAATTCTTACCGAGGAATTCTTTATTTCAATTTCGCTTCTCCGTGCATCGGACATCGTTAATAAAAGCGCCACAAAAATTTATTTAGACAATAAGGATATAACCAACCTGGCTCTCTTTGCCGATGATATTATTATTATCTCACCCGAAAATTTTCAAATTCAATTAAAGGATGGGCTCCATAATTTATCGGTTGAACTTTATGATACGACCAATACCTTGTATCATTCGGTGAGTTCTCAGTTCGTTATTCTTAATCCGAGTTATGCTCTACTCGGTCAATCAGCAATTAATTATGCCGGCGATGTAAGGTTAGAATCACGTAATGAAAATATTCAAACTGTCGGAACCTGGTATAATAATCTAAATGTAAATCTACAAGCTGATTATAAAGGATTTAACCTGCTAAGTAATGTTTACGTTACATCTGAAGAGAAAAAATATCTTCAACCGAATAACCGGTATATGGTAAGTTTATCAAATGATTATGCTGCGGTTACCGTCGGAGATCATTATCCTAAATATCCATCCCTTGTGCTAAACGGAAAACGTGTCCGCGGTTTTAGCGGAGAAGTGAATCTCGGTTTCTTCAATATTCAAACAAGTTTTGGAGAAATATCAAGAGATGTTGAAGGAACGTTTATTCAATACAAAGATACTCTTGGCGGTAATATTATTGCAGTTGATTCGATTAAGCACAATGGAAACAAATATGCCGAGGTTTACCCAGGTACATTCAAGAGAAGTCTTCTTGCTATTCGTCCTTCTTTTGGTAGAGGTGAAAATTTTCAATTCGGATTAAGTTTCCTTCATGTAAAAGACGAAACCGGTTCAATTGAATATGGTACAGCTCCAAAAGAAAACCTGGTGCTTGGTACCGACTTAATGTTTGGGTTTGATAATCAAAACATTTTGTTTACTACACAGGCAGCTTTTAGTTTGTTGAATAATGACATTTCTCAGGGTTCTCTTACGGATTCTCAAATAGTTTCTATCTTTGGGCCTGATGGACTTATTAATATCAATCCTGAAGATGTAAAGAAGCTACGAGATCAAGTGTCAGGGTTATTTACGGTAAATCAATATGTCACTCCGTTAAATCCCCAGAAGTTGCCGTCTTTAGCCGCAGAAGCAGCGCTCTCGTTTAACTATTTCGACAACTACTTGAAAGGTTCTTACGTCTATCGTGGAGATCAGTATTCTTCCTTTGGGCAGTCTTATGTTAGAACCGATGTTGCCGGTATTAATGTTCTTGACCGGTTAAGACTTTTTGAAAATAAATTTTTCGTTTCCCTGGGCTTTGAAAACTTGCAAGACAACTTACAAAAAACTAAAAGAGCCACAACTACATTTCAAACTTTGAATACGTCTGTTTCTTTTTATCCAAGAACAAATCTCCCAAGTATAATTGTAGGATACACACGGCTTAATAACACGAATGGTTTGAGCCCGATAAAAGATCCGGCTGATTCAACCGCCTATTTATCTGCTATCGATGATATCACGAATAGAATTTCAACCCAGTTGTCTTATAATTTTGAATGGCATTACCGTCATTCGGTTTCACTTAGTTTTGTTAATTCTACGCGCGATGATAAGTCCTATGCAAACTATGATATCGAAAATTCTTCGGTAACGGTTTCAAGCGGAACTCGCTGGTTTGATAATTTAAGTTCAAGTTTTAATATCAGCATGAACAATTCAAAAGTCGATACAACAAGTTTCAGTTATGTCTCTCTTTCACTTGGAGCTAATTATTCAATGTTGCAAGAAAAACTTCTTCTCTCCGGTTCATTAAGCCCAAGCTTTGGAGATTATAAACGAACTTCATTTGATGCGAGCGCTCTTTATTATCTTATGCCTAATCTTACCTTGCAGTTACAATTCAGATATTTAAATTATGATTATACTTCCTCAAAAATAGACCAGGTTACAAATATCCCGTATGCGGTAAAAGCAAAAGCAAATGACGTTATCGTGGGATTAACAACTCAACTCTATTTGCAGTAAGGTTAGATGGAAAAAACAAAAAGCATTCCCGGGTGGTTGGTAAAATTTTCTATAAGCCTCGGGATTGCTTTTTTTATTATTCTCTTTACACAAGAATCATTCATCCCTCTTCAACCGTTAAAAGAACTTGAACAAAAGCAAATCGATGAACGCTTTCTTCACCGCGGTGTGAAGAATATTCAAGATTCCGCTACCGTAATTATCTTAGACTTAAACAACCAAACCCTTCAAGGATTACCTGAAGGATTTAACAAATGGCCGTTCCCCAGATCATTCTTTGCAAAAGTTCTCCGTAATTTAACGCAAGCCGGAGTAAAAGCAATTGGAATAGATGTAGTCATGTCTTCCGAAGATCGTTATGCTGCCCAAAATGATTCTATTCTTTTTCAGACAATCCGTGAACTGAAGAATGTTGTTGTTGCGGGAAAAATCCAAAACTCAATCGGTTTTGAATTGAAAAAAGAATTTGAGAATTATGAAAATGTTTTTTATACAGCCGACAGTTCACTTGGATTAGTAAATGTAGTGGGAGATAACGACGGTGTAAACAGACGTTACATCCCCAAAATGAAAATGGCATCTGAAGAAGACATGATCCCAACTTTCGGTTTTGCCGTTTTAAATAAATATTTCGGATTACCCAACAGAAATGTAGTTGAGGTAACCGCCGATAATTTCCTTCTCGGCAACAAACGATTAATTCCAAAGTTTGATAATGTAGGAATGTTGATAAACTATTATGGACCGGACCATACTTTCCAGCATTTAAATTTTCTTGATATTCTTGATGATGCAGAGTTTAAAACAAGAGATGAAATTGATCTCGAAACCGACATCAATTCGTGGGACGACACAACTTACAACGAGTTAAGACACGGTCCATCCGGACTAAAATACAGCGGCATCTTCAAAAATAAAATTGTTCTCATCGGCTCTACCGAACCGGAAGACAAAGATATTCTTCCAATTTCATTTGCGCGGGGAGAAAAAAAAGGTGACAACCTCATCTATGGAGTTGAACTTCACGCTAATGCTATTCAAAATGTTATTTGGAAAGATTTCATTTCGAAAGAAACAGCAGTGCAGGAAATCTTAGCTATTATAATTCTTACTCTTTTAAGCTTTTTCTTTTCTTCTTTTTTGAAAGGGCAAAAAACCCGGTTTGGAATATTTTTAGAACTTGGGAACCTGCTGATTCTTTTCCTTGTCCTATATGCTCTTCGCGAATTCGCATTTTACTGTTTTGAACAACTTTCATTTAACATCAATATTATCTCGCCGATACTTGCCTTAGTCCTGGGATATTTCGGAAGTACAGCTTATCATTTTATAAACGAAAGAAAACAAAAAGCTGTAATCAAAGGAATGTTCAGCCAATATGTTAATTCGACGGTTGTTGATGATCTTATTGCTGATCCTGATAAAATGCGCCTGGGCGGTGAACGAAAAGTCTTATCCATTTTTTTCAGCGATATTGCAGGCTTCTCCACATTTTCCGAAACAAAAAAACCGGAAGAGTTGGTTGCTTTCTTAAATGAATACCTTTCTGAAATGACGCGCATCGTTTTTGAAAACGGCGGAACGCTTGATAAATATATCGGCGATGCAGTAATGGCGTTTTGGGGTGCGCCTCTTCCGATTGAAAACCATGCATTTCAAACGTGCAAAAGCGCCCTACTTATGCAAAAACGTTTGGCTGAATTAAGAGCTAAGTGGCGCGCAGAAGGTCAAACCGAAATTTCGGTGCGGATGGGAATTAACACAGGCGAAGTTGTTGTTGGGAACATGGGTGGAAGTGAGCGTTTTGATTATACGGTAATGGGCGATACCGTTAACCTGGCTTCCAGGCTTGAAGGAGCTAACAAAGAATACGGAACGAATGCAATGGTTTCCGAATCAACATACGAGATTGTTAAAAATGATTTTATCATGCGTGAATTAGATGCTCTTGTAGTGAAGGGAAAAACAAAACCGGTAATTGTCTATGAACTGATCGCTTTTAAAGATGAACAACTTGACCAAGCATTCCTTGACTGTCTGTCTGTATTTAATGACGGGCTGGCATTATATAAAGCATTTCAATTTAAAGAAGCTGCAACAAAATTTGCCGAAGCAAAAAATATCAAATCAAATGACCATCCATCTTTCGTTTATCTAAAAAGATGTATGCACTTCATCGAATTTCCTCCGCCAAAAGATTGGGATGGAGTTTTTCGTATGACCACAAAATAAGTTCAAATCCTTTTCCGCTTTTCAACATCCAACCGACAAACAAAAATTAAAGGTATTATGGTACTCTCAAGTATTGCCGGGAAATCGGTTGCGCAAAGTTTCATTTACGAATCGTTTAGAAATAAAATAGAAGAGAAAATTGTTTCCAATAGTTCAGTTCAATTGGATGAGGAAGCAAAGAAATTGTTCGAGTACACAAAACTAAATCTTCAAAGAATGAAAAGAGTTGAAAAAACTTTTACCGTCTCTGAAGAATTAAATCAGATTCTTTCATCAATAAAAACACCGCAACACTGGGTTATTATAACCGAAGGCTGGTGTGGAGATTCTGCACAAAACCTTCCGGCAATTGCAAAAATTACATCGGTTAATCCTGAAATTGAATTGCAAATTATTGAGCGGGATCAGAATTTAGAGATAATGGATTCCTATTTAACTAACGGAACCAGAAGTATCCCCATTCTTATTTCTTTTGATGTTAATGGAAATGAAATATTCCGTTGGGGACCGCGACCAAAAGAGGCGCAACAACTTGTTACCAGACTTAAAAGTGAAGGAATGGAACATGATGCATTTGTTGAACAACTTCACCTATGGTATGCTAAAAATAAAAGTGCGGCTCTTGAAATGGAATTGAAAAATCTTTTATTGTCTCTTTAGTCAGCTAATTCCGGGTCTTTTACCTTAAAGAGGATTAACAATCCCACAAGAAAGAAAAAAGCAATCGAACTGATTGCGTACCGCTGGTTCCCGGAAATGTAACTGATATACCCGAAAACCAATGGACCTAATATGGCAGAACTCTTTCCAAAGAATGAATAAAATCCGAAGAGTTCTGTTTTCTTTTCATCTGGCGTAAGTTTGGACATTAATGATCTGCTTGTTGATTGGCTTGACCCCATCGCAATGCCTGCTAAAAGTCCCACAACATAAAACACTTCTTTCTGATTAGTAAAATAGGCAAGGACGATAGTCATTAACCAAATAACCAAACTGATCATGATGGTTTTTTTCTGTCCGATGGAATCTGCAACAATTCCCAAAATTACCGATCCAAGAATAGCGGTAGTTTGAACTGTCAGAAAGAAAATAAGTAATTCAATATTCGAAAAATGAAGCGTTGTACTTGCGTAATTCCCCGAAAAGAAAATTACCGTATTTACTCCTTCGATATAAAAAAAATAGGAAAGAAGGAACAATGATAAATTCTTGTAATTCTTGATATGTTTCAAAGTCCAAAAAACTCTGTTAAAACCAATTCTTAAATAGGATTTCGGTACTTCAACATTTTTTCTCGTGTCATGTAATCTTAAAAATAATGGGAGAGAAAAAACTAAAAAGAATATGGCTGCGATAAGAAAAGTAATTTTAATTTCATTCGATTGAATAAAAGGATAAACAATAGCAAGGCAAACTAATGAACCGAGATACCCCATTCCAAAACCATACCCGCTAACTCTACCATAATTTTTAGAAGTGGTGATTTCGGGAAGGAAGGCATCGTAGAAAACCAATCCGGCTTCAAAACCAACGTTCGCAATAATGAATAAAATCAACCCGAAAAGAACATTCCCCTTTTCAACAAAAACTAAAAGCGCGGTTGCAAAAATACACTGAAGAGTAAAAAACAAGAGGAATCTTTTTTTACCGGCGGAATAGTCGGCAATTGCACCAAGTACCGGCGAGATGATGGCAGTAATAAGCATTGCGATGCTTGTTCCCAAACTCCAATATAAATCACCAACCGGATTTCCATTGTTCACAACCTGTTTAAAATAAACGGCGTAGAGAAACGTAACAATGATCATCGAATAAGAGGTATTCGCAAAATCAAAGAGGGTCCAAACAAAAATTTTCGATTTGGAACTCATTTATGGGATTGTAGTTTTGCGGGAGTTTCTTCGATCAAACCTCTACCGGTCTTATTCAGTTTGCCGTTTTTTTTAAGATCATTAAGAAAACCATCGAGAATTCCGTTAATAAATTTTCCGCTGGAAGCAGTACTAAAATTTTTTGCAATTTCAATAGCTTCGTTGATAGAAACTTTCGGAGGAATATCCGGAAGATACGCCAACTCGCACATTCCCATCCGCATGAGAATTCTGTCGATCATCGCGATCCTTTCAATTTCCCAATTGCTCACTCTCTTTTTTATCTCTTCATCAATTTCTTTTTGATGAAAGACGACGCAGTGTAAGAGCTGTTCAGCAAACTCCCTATCTTCGGGTTGATCAACGTTGGAGAGAATTCCGTTTTTTGTCGTTTCAAGATTTTCATTGTTCAATTCGTAAGCATATAAAATCTGCATTACCTTTTCGCGTAAAATCCGTCTTATAAATTTTTTCTGAACCATATAAATTACATCTTCAATTAAATTGCAAAGAACCAAAAATTGATCAAAGCTATTCCTTCTCTCAGTTTATAATATACTAAACTTTTAGAATTTAAAGTAACATTCGATCCGCTGAGTTTAACTTTTAAATTATAAAACTTACTTATCTCATTTATTCTTTTTAAGTGAAAGCGGTCAGAGATAATGACTGCTTTTTTGATAAGTTTCTTTCCAAACAACTCGTTCTTGATGAACCGAATTTGTTCTGTGGTTGAAGTTGTATGCTTCTCAACCCAAATATCTTTTGGATCGATCTGAAACTTAATGAGATAATTAAATGCCACTTCTGCTTCCGAAAGTTCTCCCGGAGCATTTCCTCCGGTAAGTTGAATTTTCGAAATTTTCTTTTTCTGATAAAGCTCTCTCGCCTTATTTAGCCGTTCCATTAAAATGGTGCTTGGTACATTGTTCGTCCACACCGCCGCGCCGAGTACAACTCCAACTTCTCCCGAGGGTTCATTCTTTTCTTGAACCGGAAGCGTTCCAAGTGAATAGAGAAAAACAAATCCATAAAGAAACACCGTTATAAAAATACTATTAATAATGGTTCGGAGATACATTAATGAATTTGATCTAAAGAGTAAAAGCCAGCAAAAGCTAATAAGCATAAACTGAATGAACTGAGCGCTAAAAAACAAGAGCCATAAAAAAATCTTTGCGATTGGAAAACCAAAGAGATATCCGCCGGGTAGATGTATTTCTAATTGAACCACCAAAAAGACAACAACAAATAAAATTGTTTGCGCTAATAATAATCTAAAAGGTAAACTGAACTGACTTGAAAATTTTCCCTTATATCTAAATGAAAGGATGATAATCTCCACAACCAAAACTAATGTAAAGAAAAGGTTCAGCACATTCCCGGTATAAGAAAAATTAAAATCAGACAGAGGGAGATTTTGATTATGGTACTTAATAAAATACAAAAGAAGTAAATTGAATAACGGAAGAAGAAAAAGAGCGATCTCTTTTACTGAAGAACTTGAACTTTGTTTTTTCCTTTTTACCGGCATTTGCAATCGTTACATCTTATAAGTTGTGCATCAGGTGAAAGAGTTACTCTTATCTTTCAATGCTCGTTTGTTGTCCGACTTCGACAAATTGAAAATATTTTTTAATTAAAAAGTAAAGAACTCCGGCAATAAGAGCGCCGGTAACATCTGCGGTCCAGTCATAAAAATCACACAACCGCCCTGGAATAAAGTACTGATGAAGCTCATCAATCATACCATAGAATGCCACAATGCTGAGCGCAGCAATAATTGGAAACTGCTTTATTTTTTTTTGTTTATTCTGAAAAAAAAGAGTGTTGCTAAGCAAAAATGTCAACAAAAAATATCCTAACAAATGTTCAATTTTATCATTAATTCCTGTCTTTGGAACTTGCTGCGCCGGAAGAGTTGTAGCGACGAAAAGAACTATCCAGTAAATAACTAAAGGAAGATATACAAAAACGAATTTATTTTTTTCAAAGAAATTATAGAGCATTATTTAGTTCTTTCAAAGTAAAAGGAATTTGATTAGCTACATCGCCGGCGGTAAATCCGTAAGCGGTTTTTTCTTTTTTCAATTGATCTGCTGCCATTCCATGCAGATAAACCGCGCTTAGCACAGCTTGGCGGGTGTTTTTAATTTGCGCAAGAAAACTTGCAATCATTCCGGTTAGCACATCGCCGCTCCCAAATTTAGCAAGCCCCGGATTTCCCGTTGGATTAATAAAAGCAAGTCCATCTGCTGAAAAAACTATTGTTCTTGGACCTTTAAGAACCAATGTTGCTTTTGTTTCTTTCACAAACTCTTTGCCGTAAAAAAGCAAATCTTTTTCAACTAACTTACTATCAACATTTATCAAAGATGAAAATTCTCCGAGATGCGGAGTAAAAACAGCATTCTTTAATTTATAATTTCGATACTCTTTATTACGTAAAGCAAAAAGTGCATCGGCATCAACGACAATTTTTTTATTCGGATGTTTCCGTAAAAGAACACTGACAAAATTCATAGTTTCTGCATGTCTGCCAAGACCAGGACCAATAGCAATTACATCCGACCAGATTAACTTTTCTTTTAGCGAAGAATAAAATTCTGATGAAAGATATTCTGTGTTTTTCTCACCATAAAATTGAATTACGGATTCCGGCCGTTTTTGCAGCAATATTTTTTGTAATGAATCCGGAATAGCGAGAATAACCGCACCGGCACCGGATTTGAATGCAGCGCTTGATGAAAGCACTGCTGCACCGCCATATTCTTTTGATCCTGCAAAAAGTAAAACTTTTCCAGATGAGTATTTATTTAATTTTTCCCTTTTGGGAGGAATGATTGTTTTTACATCATTTCCTTCCACTAAAAAATCTTCCGAAGTTTCCTCTTCAAAATATTTATCGCCGACGCCTATTTCACCCTTTTTGATAACTCCGGAAGAAGCGTATCCGTCTCCAAAGAAAAGTCCCCGCTTTAAGGCGCCGAGAGTAATGGTCAGGTCGGCTTTAAAGATCGTTGCTCCATAACCGGTATCGGCGTTTAATCCTGTCGGAACATCAATAGCAATTTTTTTATTTGAAAAGGTATTAATTTTTTCGACAATTTCTTTTAGTAGCCCTTTCAAATCTCCCTGCGAACCACTTCCTAATAAAGCATCAATGATTACGTCAAAAGACCGGAGAATATTTATATCTCCGACTTTTGTGATCTTCTTAATAAAAATATTTTTATAGAGTAACGTGGATGAAAGGAGAAGCTCGTAATTTTTTTTTGCGTCGGCAGACAACTCTCTTTTATCTGAAAGATGAAGGACTACAACTTTGTGACCGGCGAACGCAATTTTTCTTGCAAGAGCAAAACCATCGCCGCCGTTATTTCCTTTACCGCATAATATTCCCACCGAGGTTGGAGTTTTCGACAAAAATCCTTTTTCGGAAATGATGTTGAAGAGACTTGAGGCGGCATTTTCCATTAAAAGAAGCGACGGGAAATTGAGCTGTTCGATAGCAAACCTATCGACTGCTCTAACTTGATTATTTGTAAATAACGGAATCATAACATTTCTTTTAAGTTGCCAGTAATCAGTTTTCAGTCTGAAGTATTTTAAAAACAAATACCTTGCAATTGACCAATGACTAATGACCGATGACTAATAAATTAACCAACAAAAAAACTAATAAGCTGAATGATCGAGTTCGGAAAAAGTCCCATAACAAGAACCAACAAAGCTGAAATGAAAATTCCGAGTAAAGCATAGTAAGACGGCTCCACATCAATCGGTGAATCAGTAGATTTAAAGTACATAACAACCACAACCCGTAAATAAAAATAAGCGCTTATCGCACTTGAAATTACACCGATGATTGCGAGCCATGTTAAGTTTGCTTCAATTGCAGAAATAAAAACAAAATATTTTCCGAAGAAACCGGCAAATGGAGGAATCCCGGCAAGTGCAAACATAAAAATTGTGAGCATTGCAGCAAGTAAGGGATATTTTGCCGCCAACCCGGTATAGCTTTGTAAATCAACGTGGGAATTATCTTTCGCTTCAACCATCGAAATAACACCAAAAGCGCCTAAGTTCATAAATGTGTAAGCCGCGAGATAAAATACTATACCGGTTACTCCATTCTGATTTCCTGCTGCAAGTCCTATGATCATATAACCGGCATGAGCAATGGAAGAATAAGCCAGCATTCTTTTCAAATCGATTTGAGCAATTGCAACAATTGAGCCGTACAACATGGTTATAACTGCAAGAACAGATAGCAACGGGATGAAATTATTTTTAGCTAAATTTGAAAAAACCGGAACTAATACAACAAGCAAAGCGCTAAACGCAGCGGCTTTACCACCGGTTGACATGAACGCCGTAACAGTAGTTGGGGCGCCCTGGTAAACATCCGGAACCCACATGTGGAATGGAACCGCAGCAATCTTGAACGAAAAGCCGATAATGAAAAGAAGAAGCCCAACTATAAAGATTATAGAAGGAGACTGGTTAATTAAATAAAATGAGACTGAAGGAATGCTTAAAGAACCTACGGCGCCGTAAATGAGCGCCATACCGTAAACTACAAATCCGCTTGCGAAAGCGCCAAGTAAGAAATATTTCAAAGCCGCTTCATTTGAAGATGACCTTTTTCTGTTAAAACCGGTGAGGATATAAAAACAAACCGACATTTGCTCGAGTCCGATAAAAACCATTACTAAATCTTTTGCACCGGAAAGAAACATCATTCCGAGGACAGCAGATTGCATTAAAATATAAAACTCACCGAAATAAATCCCGACTTTTTTTATGTGATCGATCGAGAGCAATACTACAATCGCTGCACCAAAATTGAAGATAAAATAAAAAATATGGACGAGTCCGCCAACAGCCAGCATTGAATTGAATACAACACCTTCCCGGTAAGCTGTTAAGAGTGAATAATATGCCGCAGAAATAAAAATCGCTATGGAAAGCCACGGCAGAATTATCTCACTTTTTTTGTAAAACATTTCAACGATAAGTGAGAGTAAAATTCCACCGCTAATAATTAGCAGCGGAGTGATCATAAAAATTTCATTCATAAGTTATCTTATTTTCATTCAATAAATAAAATGTCTGCGCCAGTTTCTTCAATTGTTACTTTATGTTTCTCCGTAAGATATAAAGCTATCTTCCGGTGATTGTTCCAATCGAAAATATTTTTCCCTTCTTCAACTAAAACCATTTTAATTGCTTCATATTTTGAAAGCGAATCTGAAAGTCCTTTATATTCAAGAAAATATAAATCCAAAAACTCTTCATGTTCAACAAGCTGAATGCCTTTAGAACTTCTGGAAAAATCGGTAATGATGTCGCTTTCAACAATAACTTTTAATAATTGCGCTTTAAAAGGAAGAAGAATTCTGTTTCCGTAGCAGAGACCGCTAATTTTATTTTTAATGACTTCATCCAATGTATACATTGCTATCCTCTAAAAAATAAAAACCAGATTATTGCAAAAATCGGCAACAAAATCGGCAACGAATATTTCACGATATATGTGAAGAAGCTCGGCATTTCAATTCCTGCCCGTTCACTGATCGATTTCACCATAAAGTTCGGCCCATTACCAATATACGTCATTGCACCAAAAAATACTGCACCGACCGAAATTGCCCGCAGATAAACTTCATCAACAGTAACAAAATGTTTTACGTCTGAAGCAAGATTGATATCTAAGCCAAACTTGCCCATTGCCGCACTTAAAAAATTCAGATACGTTGGCGCGTTATCCAAAACAGAAGACAATGCACCTGTTGACCAATAAAAAGTAGCCTGCGTTAAGTAATGGCTATAAACTCTCGATTCATACGCGATCAATTGTAAAGCGGGAATCATCGTTAAAAAGATTCCAACAAATAAATACGCAACTTCTTTGATCGGTTCAAAATCAAATTCATTCGCTTTTAAAATTTCAAGATCAGCAGTTTTAAATGATGCAACCGCTACCGAAAACATTATGATTTCCCGAATGCCGAATGGAAGCGGACTTAAACTCGGAATCCAGCTTATCACTTTCGGATCAATAAAAACAGCAATGATGATGATTAAAAAGTAGATTAAATTTTTCGAACCTTTTAATTCTACTAAATATTTCCCTTTTTCGGTTACAGTATCTGCTGTTTTTTTGTTCGAAATATCAAACAAGAAAAAGACTAAAAGAGAAATTAGAATTCCTATCATCCATATTGGAAAAACATTTTCAATAACCCAGAAGAAAGGAACTCCGCGCAGAAAACCTAAAAACAGCGGAGGATCTCCGATCGGAGTTAAAGCGCCGCCGATATTGCTTATAATAAAAATAAAAAAGATGATCAAATACGGCTCCATTCTTTCCCGGTTCATTTTAATGAAGGGACGAATGAGCAGCATCGATGCACCTGTTGTGCCTATTAAATTTGAAATTACCGCGCCAAACAAAAGGAACAAAACATTTGAAATAGGTGCAGCTTTAAAATTCACTTTAATTAGGATGCTTCCGCTTGCAATAAATAGCGACGTGAGTAAAGCAATAAACGAAATATATTCAGTAATGGAATGCTCAACACTTTTAAAGTCATTTAAAAATGCGAGATAATAGCTTACCGTAACCAATCCGAGAAGAATAGAAATTTTATGATAATTTCTTTCCCAAAAATGTTTGTAAAAAATTGGACCGGTTGCTATGAGCAAAAGCAAAACAATAAATGGTAAAACCATTGATGGATGCGGCATTTGACTCACATGTCCCGCATTGGTAGCCAACGAATCCGCTAACGGTTTCGTTTCCGAAGCAAATATATTTTTACTGACAAAGAACAACAACACTATAAAAAACTTTTTCGCCATTAATCTTATTTAATTAAAATTGATGAAGAAGCAGTTGTCACCTGGTGAATAATTGAGGCTGAAACTGCGTCTGTCAATTTTAAAAAAGTACCGGGATAAATTCCTATCCAGACAATGAAAATAAAAATTGGAATAAGTACGATGATTTCTCTTGCATTCAAATCGGTTAGATGCTCTAATTTTGGTGTAGAGTGATATTCACCAAACACAACACGCTGATACAACCACAACATATAAACTGCGGCAAAAATAACTCCGCTTGCTGCAAACGCTGTAAACCACCAACTATTAAGCACACCGGATTTAAATGATCCGATAAGAATTAAAAATTCTCCGATAAAACCGTTCAATCCCGGCAAACCAATTGAGGAAAGCGAAGCGATCATAAACGCTACTGAAAAGAGTGGAACCACTTTTGCAATTCCGCCGTAATCAGCAATTTCACGCGAGTGTGTTCGTTCATAAACAATTCCAACTAAAAGGAATAACGCTCCGGTTGAAAGTCCGTGGTTTACCATTTGAATGATAGCGCCTTGCATTGACTGCTGTGTCATTGCAAAAATACCGAGCACAACAAATCCTAAGTGCGAGACCGAAGAATACGCGACAAGTTTCTTCATATCTTTTTGAACCATCGCAACCAACGCGCCGTAAATGATTCCAATTACTGCCAGCACTGAAATGTAGGGAGCAAAAGCAATTGCTGCCTGCGGAAATAACGGAAGACAAAATCTTATCAAACCATAAGTCCCCATTTTTAGAAGAACTCCGGCGAGAATAACAGAACCTGCTGTTGGCGCTTCAACATGTGCATCCGGTAGCCATGTGTGAAGCGGAAACAATGGAACTTTTATAGCGAAGCTGAATGCGAATGCAGCAAACATCCAAAATTGAATTTGCTTTGCGATGGTTGGACCAACTTGATACAGATCGAGCAAATTTGTTGAAAAAACTCCGAGAGGACCGGAGGCATAAACAGCAAGCCAAATGATCGCGACAAGCATTAACAAACTTCCGAACATCGTATAAATAAAAAATTTAACGGAAGCGTAAATCCGTTTCGGTCCGCCCCAAATTCCGATTATAAAATACATCGGAATGAGCATTGCTTCCCAAAAGATATAAAATAAAAAGAGATCGAGTGAAACAAAAACGCCGAGCATTCCAACTTCAAGCATTAACATGAAGAAAGTAAACTCTTTCACATTTTTTTGAATGCCCTTCCAGCTTGAAAGCAAAGTAAGTGGAGTCAATAATGTTGTAAGCAGAACGAGCACAAGAGATAAACCATCGATTCCGACAAAGTAAGAAACATTGAGCTTTTCAACCCAAATAAATTTTTGTGTGAATTGAAATCCGGCATTAGTCGGATCAAATCGAAAATAGAGAAGCAGTGACAAAATAAACGCGGCGAGCGAAACGATCAATCCGAAGATGCGAATTGAACTTTCTTTTTCCTTTGGAAGAGAAAGCAGAAGCACCGAGCCGACCAGCGGAATTAGAAGCAAATAGGTGATTAACAAATTATTTTCCATACTTACAAACTATAAATTATCCAGAAAAGAGCGGCGACAATCCCAAGCATCATAACAACAGCATAGGTTTGTGCAACGCCGGTTTGAATTTTTCTAATTTTACCAGAAACAAGTTCCACTAGTGAAGCAGTGCCGTTTACCAAACCATCAAGCAGTTTAACATCCGTTATTTTCCATAAAAGCGATTCGGAAGTTTTATAAATCGGTTGAATGATTACATTACTGTAAACTTCATCAACATAATATTTGTTGAGCAGTATTTTGTAAATCCTTTTAAATTTTGAAGCGGTGTGTTCGGCAACTTTTTGATTTTTTAGATAGATATATCTTGCGAAATATATTGAACTTGCTGCACCGACAACTGAGATAACCATCAATAAGATTTCTTCAAAATGCGTATGACTTCCGTATTGAGCTAAGCGAATTTGCGCATCCGAAAAAATTGGTGCAAGCCAGCTATGAAAATTATTTCCATGTTCGCCGGAAAAAATTTCGGGGATTCCGATAAATCCACCACCAACTGAAAGTACCGCCAAAACAATTAACGGAATGGTCATCAATTTTGGCGATTCATGCGGATGAATATGATGAACATCGAAACGGTGTTTGCCTTCAAATGTTAAGTTTAAAAGACGAAACATATAGAATGCTGTAAGCAGTGCAGTTACTACTCCGATAAACCAATAGATGAATCCTGCGTTTGCGTAAGCGCTCCAAAGAATTTCATCTTTACTAAAAAATCCTGCAAGGGGAGGAATACCGGAGATGGCAATTGCAGCGACCAAAAATGTCTTGTATGTAGTCGGCATATATTTTTTAAGTCCGCCGTACTTTTGAATATTTTGTTCGTCGTGCATTCCGTGAATAACCGAACCGGCGCCAAGGAATAAAAGAGCTTTGAAAAAAGCGTGCGTCATCACGTGGAAAATTCCGGCTGAAAAAGCGCCGACCCCCATTGCCAAGAACATATACCCAAGCTGGCTTACGGTTGAGTAAGCTAATACTTTTTTAATATCATTTTGAACAAGCCCGATGGTAGCCGCGAATAGAGCGGTCAGCAAACCGATGATGGCAACAACCGTCATTATTGCGGGAGCAGAAGCAAAAATAATTGAACAGCGCGCAACCATGTAAACACCGGCAGTAACCATCGTAGCGGCATGGATTAATGCTGAAACCGGTGTGGGACCCGCCATTGCATCCGGCAGCCAAACGAATAATGGAATCTGCGCTGATTTTCCAGTTGCGCCGATAAATAAAAAGAGAGCAATAAAACTATAAACCGTAGTTGAAATATTAAGAGCGTTTGCCCTCGTGAAAACTTCATTAAAATTCAAGCTGTTAAATGTTAAAAAAATTAAAAACATTCCAAGCAAAAATCCAAAGTCGCCAATGCGGTTTACGATAAACGCTTTTTTAGCGGCGTCGCCGGTTGTCCCTTTTTCAAATTTTCTATCGTACCAAAAACCAATTAATAAATAAGAGCAAAGTCCAACGCCTTCCCATCCTAAAAAGAGAAGTACAAAATTATCGGCAAGGATCAAATTCATCATGGCAAAAATGAAAAGATTTAAGTAGGCGAAAAATCTCCAAAACCCTTTATCACCATGCATGTAACCAATTGAATAAACGTGGATGATAAAGCCAACACCGGTTACAATTAACGCCATCGTTAAAGAAAGTTGATCAACTTGATATGCGATTGAAACATTAAGACTTCCAACGGAAAGCCAATTAAAAAGCGTTACAATATGTTGTCGTTGGTCAGGAGGAAGCGCAATGGTTTCAAAAAAAGCACCTACGACAATGAGGAATGATACTCCTATTGCACCGCTGCCGATCCAACCGATGATTTTTTCATTCTTGATCTTCGAACCGAAAATTCCATTTATAAGAAATCCGGCAAAAGGTAAAAGGACTGTGAGATAGATTAATTGTATCATGAACTACTGTTTTAATTTATTACTTGCCTGACGTTAGGCAGGTTACCATTTAAGGACGTTGATTTCGTCAATATTAATTGTCAATTTATTTCTGAAAAGTGCAATGATAATTGCCAGCCCGACGGCAGATTCCGCGGCTGCAACGGTCATAACAAAAAACACAAAAAGCTGACCGATGTTATTACCGAGAAACGATGAGAAGGTAACAAACGATAAATTTGCGGCGTTCAACATCAATTCAATCGACATAAAAACGATGATCGCATTTTTACGGGTTAACACACCCACCACTCCGGTGATGAACATAAACGCACTGAGCACGAGATAAAATTCAATTGGAATCATGATCAATCAAAATGTTTTTTTGCTAAAACTAATGCGCCGATTGCCGCGGCAAGCAATAAAAATCCAGCCGCTTCAAAAGGAATTAAGTACGTTGTAAACAAGCCTCTACCAATACTTTCAATCGTTCCGATCTCAACACTTTTTTCCGCATTCTGATGAATTGAAGAAGAAAGTTTTCCGAAAAATATTGTGTAAATAAGTTGAAAGAAAACCACAACGCCCACTATCAAAGCAAGCCATTTCATTTTTGGATTTTCTTCAAAAAAGTTTTTTTCATGTTCCGGACGGAGAAGCATAATCACAAATAAAAAGAGAACCATTATTGCCCCGGCATAAACAATCACCTGTACAACGGCAATAAATTGGGCATTTAACAGAAGATAAATTCCCGCTAAAGCCGCAAAGTTTAGAACTAAAAAGAGGGCAGAAATAATCGGGTTCTTTCTAGTAACAACCAAAATCGAAGTAACAACTGCAATAATTGCAAAGACCGAGAAAAGAATAATCTGTAATGTTATCATTTATATTTTAAATTTTTATTTCCTAATTCATAATCTGGCAAAGCCAGAACTAAAAAAATAATAATGAATAATGAACAAGGAATGTAGAATATCGAAATGTAAAACTTCATCATTCGTTATTCCTTGTTCGATGTTCGATTTTTGATTTCAAGAAAATATTCTGACCATTTTGTGCAGAATATTTTGGCTAACCATGTAATTTCTAATTCTACGGAGTATTTCGATAAATCATTCTTGGGAAAGGAATAGTTTCCCGGAGATGGTCAAGCCCGCAAATCCAGGTTACGGTTCTTTCTAACCCAAGTCCAAAACCTGCATGAGGCACTGAACCGAATCGCCGCAAATCTAAATACCACTCAAATGCTGCTTGCGGAAGATTATGCTCTTTAATTCTTGAAAGAAGCAAATCAAAATCATCTTCTCTCTGACTTCCGCCGATAATTTCTCCATACCCTTCCGGGGCAAGAACATCAACAGCTAAAGCTAATTTCGGATTTTCAGGATCGCGTTTCATATAGAAAGCTTTTACTTCCGAAGGATAACGATGCACCATTACCGGTCTATCAAATTGATTTGAAACGATGGTTTCATCGGCAGCGCCGAGATCATTTCCGTATTCAAATTCAACACCGTTTTTCTTTAAGATTTCAACGGCTTCGTCATAAGAAATTCTTGGGAAAGGTCTTTTCACGCATTGCAGTTTGGTAGTATCACGTTCCAAAGTTTTTAATTCTTCAGCTCTATCAGTTAAAACAGATTGAACAATATATTCAAGAAATTCTTCGGCTAAATCCATATCATCATTTAAATCTGCAAAAGCTACTTCGGGTTCAACCATCCAGAATTCGGTAAGATGCCTTCTGGTTTTTGATTTTTCAGCACGAAACGTAGGACCGAATGTATAAACTTTTCCTAATGCTAAAGCGCCGGCTTCTGCATAAAGTTGTCCGGACTGTGTTAAATAAGCTTTTCCCAGATCAAAATATTCTGTTTCAAAAAGTGTCGAGGTTCCTTCACAGGCAGCCGGAGTTAAGATCGGTGCATCCATTAAAGTAAAACCTTTGTTGTCGAAAAAGTCACGGATTGCTTTTACTATTCTGTGGCGGATTTTCATAATTGCAACTTGTCTGCTTGACCGCAGCCAGAGATGCCTGTTATCCATTAAAAATTCAATTCCATGATCTTTTGGAGTAATGGGATAATCATGCGTTTCGTGAAGTACATTTAGATGTGTGGCATCCAGTTCATACCCGCCAACAGCGCGGGGTTCGGCTTTCACTTTTCCCGTAACTTCAATGGCTGATTCTTGGCCGATTTTATCGCAAAGGTCAAACACTTCAGGTGTCACATTCCCCTTGAAATAAACACATTGTAAATAACCCGAACCATCCCGAAGAACTAAAAATCTCAATTTTCCGCTTGAGCGCTTATTGTAAAGCCAGCCTTGAATAGTAATTTCTTGCCCGACGTACTTTGCTAGATCGCTAATATAAATTTTCTGCATCGATTTAGTTTAAATTTCTGAATTTTTGTTTCAAATATAGGAAATGTTTTCTTAAGCTAAAAAGAAGAAGGGAGATTGTCTCTGAATAAAAAAAAATCCCGACAAATTAGTTGTCGGGATCAAAAATAAAAGATTCAGCTTCATTGATGAAGATTATCTTCTTCGTTCTTTAGCTTTGTCATCACTTTCGCGAGTGGTAGCTTTACGCTGCGGTGTTGCTGCAGGTCTTTCGGTGGT
Source organism: Ignavibacteria bacterium (assembly GCA_030693705.1). Taxonomy (GTDB): domain Bacteria; phylum Bacteroidota; class Ignavibacteria; order Ignavibacteriales; family Ignavibacteriaceae; genus UBA1563. Next base: position 27,864 of record JAUYAB010000069.1, read on the forward strand.
TCTACCGGTATTCGGAACAACTCTTTCAGCAGGACGAGTTTCTCGCGGAGTTTGAACAACCGGTTTTCTTTCGACTGGTTTTGGTTCCGCTGTTTTTTCTTTTACAACTTCTCTGCTTCTTGTTTCAGCGGGAGTGGTTCGTTTAACTTCAGTCTGCGGTTGAACTTCTACTTCTCTTTTTCTTTCTCCGCCTTTGGCGGATTGTTCTACAGCCGGTTTACGAGTCTCAACTTTGTTTTTGTTTTCAATAACTCTCTCATTGGTTCTTACTTTATTCTGTTCGTCAATTTTACCGGATTGAGTATTATCCAAATTTCTTCTCCGTTCACCAACTTCAACTTTGGAGACGTTTAGTGTTGATTTTCTATCACCACGTTCAATCGAAAAGTTTCTATCGCCGGTCTGCGCTTGATTTCGCGGAGTTAATATTTCAATTCTATTTCCGCTTTTGATAATCGAATTTCTATCGGTCGCTTTGGTAGTACTTCGCACTAATTCTCTTTGTTGAAGATTTCGTGCACCGCGTTCCTGCACGGTTCTAAAATCTACTCCTCTATTGATCACTCTTTCTCTTTCGTAACCATAATCGTTGCGCATTTTTGTTCCGCGGAAAATTCGTTCTTTGTATAGCGGAGCTTCATAATAATCGTATGCCCGCTGATGACCGAAATATCTATATTTAACAAAGTTCCAATGATTAAAAGGTAAAGAGAAATCAATTGAAAAATGAATTCCCGAATGAATGTTAAATGTTGCATATGGAGGAAGCGGAGCCCAGCCGATATAATCATTATCATATCGCCATTCAACCCAGGCAGGCGCCCACCGATAATCCGGAACCCAAATCCATCCATAATAATTATCGTAGTGCCAGCGACCATAATGATAAACAACATATCCGAATGGTTCATACGAATCCCAATACCAGCCGTCGTTTGTCCAGATCCATGTTCCCTGTGCATACGGCTGCCATTGGCTGTTATGGATTCTTGGTTTCCAAACAACTAATCCGTCATCTATTTCAATCCATCTTCCGTATGGAGAAAGATTTGAATAAAAATAGTTAAACCCGATTCCAACCTGGTAACTATTTGCTTTAACTTCATCTTTGAAGAAAAAGAAGGAAAGAATTGCGATAAATAAAACTAACTTTTTCATGATATACCTCAAATGTTTCTTTTAGTAACTCAATCATCGTGCCGAAGAAATTCCGTTAAAAAGCTTAATTTATTCTAAGAAGTGTGTAGTGGATTGGACACTCGACTTGCTTTTCTAAACAAAATATTGTTTTCAACGAAATTAAAATTATGGATTCTCACAAATTGTATCGTTAAATGAGAAAAGGTGCGTCTTTCTTGCTATTGTAGAGATTTTTACGTTTGATATTTAGACACTTTTATCTATTTTTGCTTTGTAAACTTCTTAAGGTTGTTAACCATGGACGAAAAAAACATTTCTTTTGTATTTGAAAAAAATAAAAACGCAATTACATTCCCTGCAAATGGAGCGATAGGAGGACCGACCCCTGACAGTTCAGGTGTGATGGTTCATTTTTATGTTGAATATACTTCAGTTCCTCATAGCACGACTATTAAAATAGAAGATAAACATGTTATAAATCCACTTGGTGAAAGCGTTACAAGGGGAGATATAACACGTGAGATTCAAGCAAGTACTTTTTTAACTCCAGATGTTGCTATTCTTATTGGTAATTGGTTAATTACTAGTGCTAATGAAATAAAAAATAGGCCAAATAAACCTAAGGATTTATCATGAGTCAGTTAACTTATCCGAATCCTGAATATAAAAAAAACAATTTTCTAAATGCTGTTTCTAGTTCTTCTTCGGAATCTTCTTTAAGTTCTTTTTTTAGATCTTCTGGGGATAAAATTATCCCGATTGGAGGTTATGGAGATGGTTGCAATTTGATGGATGAGAATTTTCACTTGGCTGCGACCAGTATGAACACTGAAATTAAAATTAACAAATCAAATTTATTTAAGAAAGTTATATACCATTCTTCCCTTAATTCAATAATAATTAAAGATTCCATCAATATTGGTAATGAATCTTTCCTTTTTGAAAAAGAAGATAATTATTACTACTTAAGCCATCCTAAATGGTCTCTTGTTGGAATGGGAAAAAATCTATATGAGGCTGAGGTGGATCTACTAAATGAAGCAAAAGAACTTCTAACCGATATGAGAGAATTACCAACTGAAAGTTTGTCGCAAGAAGCACTTAATTTGTTAGATTATCTTTATTCAATTGTCTAATTTATGGCTCAGAAAGATAGAGATGAAATAAGGAAAGCTCTTTTACAAAAAGGTTTTTTTCAGAAAGATAATGACCATGAATTCTTTTATTATAAAATAAATCAATCAATCTTCACTAAATTATCGCGCGGAAGTCACTATAAAACCTATTCCGCAGATCTAATGGGCAAAATCAAACGGCAATTAAAATTGAAAACAATGGATCAACTTCTAAGATTTATTGATTGTCCACTAACTGGTGAAGAATACTTTAATTTGTTGGTTTCCGACAAAATAGTTTTAAAAGAGGGCAAATCTGATTATACAACTTAGTTTTATCTTATTCGATTCTGATTTTCAATTCAATGATGTGTAACTCTTTTCTATTCCTTATTCAAACAGCGAAATCTTACCATGAAGAATCCTCCATGTTTGATTCCGTTTGATCATCGTTGCTCTTAATTCTCTTTCAAAACTAACCTCACCTGTTCCAAATTATTGAATTCATTCTTATGTTTGTTATGCAATTAATTTGTGAAATCGAGAATTAAAAGAGTTTAAAATAATAGGAATGAGCATGAGATTTTCTTTAAATGTAGACCACATTGCTGTATTAAGAAATGCCCGCGGTGAAGTGCAACCCGATCCGGTAACCGCAGCGTTATTAGCTGAACAAGCCGGTGTGGACGGAATTGTCGTTCATCTACGCGAAGATAGAAGACACATTAACGAACGCGATCTGCGCTTGCTTCGTGAATTAGTTACAACGAAACTTGATTTGGAAATGGCAGCGGTTGAAGAAATCATCGGCATAGCTTGCGATGTTCAGCCGGAACTTGCAACGATCGTTCCCGAAAAACGCCAGGAACTTACTACGGAAGGGGGCATTAATGTTATTGATTCTATCAGTCTTCTTAAATCAACAATAAAAGATTTGCACAAACGTGAAATTGAAGTCTCGTTGTTTATTGAACCTGAAATAGAACAAATTGATGCAGCAGCCGAAATTGAATCCGATTATATTGAAATTCATACCGGTACTTTTGCCAACGCTTTAACCGAGGCTGATAAGTTTGATGAATTAGAAAAAGTGAGATTAGCCGCTAAACATGCTAAGAAACTCGGACTTGGAGTTAATGCCGGACATGGTCTGAATTATTCAAACATAAAGATCTTCCGCGAAGTTGAAGGAATTGATGAAGTGAGCATCGGGCAGGCAGTAATTGCACGTGCTCTATTTGTAGGATTGAAAGAAGCTGTTCAAGAAATGATAAGACTTATCAAATAAGAGTAAAAACCGGCTTACAAAACCGCAACAGTAGTATTTCGAATAGATGGCATTCAAATCTGCCTGATATTAATTCAGGCAGTTCAAAGTTTTATATGAATTAAACATGAGGCAGTCGTGAAAAAAATTGTTTACTATCTTTTCGTTCTCCTTTTCTTTAATAACCTCTTTTCACAACCGCTTCCACCCAAAAGAGAATTCCGCGGAGCGTGGATTGCAACAGTTATAAATTATGATTGGCCAACTAAACCGGGATTAAGTACAAGTGAACAACAATCTCAATTACTAACTCTTCTTGATGAGTTAAAAATTTCCGGAATTAACGCCGTCTTTTTTCAAATTAGAACCGAGTGCGATGCCCTCTATCAATCGAACTATGAACCCTGGTCTTACTATCTTACGGGAACTCAAGGAGTTGCACCATCTCCCTTTTATGATCCGCTTGAATTTGTGATTAAAGAATCGCACAAACGGGGAATGGAATTACACGCATGGTTAAATCCCTACCGCGCTGAAAAAACAATTGGTGCGTATCCTTTTGTAGGAAATCATATTACCAAAACACATCCCGAATGGATTCTTCAGATCAACACTTATAAATTTCTGAATCCGGGAATTCCGGAAGTTACCGAGTATGTAACAAAGATTATAAACGATGTTGCACGACGATATGATATCGACGGTATTCATCTTGATGATTATTTTTATCCTTATCCGCCGGATCAGATAACCGATCAGGACGCAGCAACTTTTCAGCTTTATAATAACGGAATAACTAACATCGGTGATTGGAGAAGAGAAAATACCACTGCGTTAATAGCTCAAATCGGCGATTCACTTAAAAGTATTAAACCATATTTAAAATACGGAATAAGTCCCTTTGGAATTTGGAAAAGCGGTGTCCCCGCAGGTGTAACCGGAATGGATGCATACAATGTTATTTATGCCGATGCAATCGCCTGGCTAAAAAATGGTTCGGTTGATTACCTTGCGCCTCAACTCTATTGGCCTTTCGGCGGCGGACAAGATTATGCAACATTAAATAATTGGTGGTCTGATTCTACTTCAGCTTACAACAGACATCTTTATGTAGGACAAGCGGCTTATAAAGCAGCCAGCTACGGCGCTCAAGAAATTCCCGCAGAAATTAATTTTAATCGAAATAATCCACGATGCCAGGGAAGCATTTTTTTTAGAGCTGCAAATTTTTTAGAAAATCCAAAAGGGATGACTGATTCACTTAAGTATTCTTTAAATCGATTGTTTGCAATTCCACCAATTATGAATTGGAAGGAAGCTTATCCTGTTACTCCCAACACTCCGAGTAACCTTAGATTCCAATTAAATCCTTCGAGCGGTAAATATGAATTTATGTGGAACGCTCCTTCTGTTGCAGTTGGCGGCGATACAGCCTCTCGATATGTTGTCTATCGTTTTGAATCTTATCCGACATCGGTAGAAGATGGAAACAAAATATTCGGAACTACCGGTGAACTTTCTTTATCGGATAAATTTGCTAAATACATTTCTACTTCCGGAAATTATTTTGTAGTCACTGCGTTAGATCGTTTGGAGAATGAAAGTGCAATAAGCAATGTTTTGCAACTTGATCCGGCGAATTACGTTCCTAATGTTCCGGTCTTGCTTTCACCATTAAACGGAGATAGGGGTCAAAGAGATTCAGTCCGTTTGAAATGGAACAGTGACCCTTTTACCTGCGGTTTCACAATTCAAATTTCAACAGATTCAACATTCTCATCAACATTTATTGTTAACAAACCGGAAATAAAAGACACATTTTTTATATTGAAAGGAATTCTCGCTTCAACAAAATATTTCTGGCGGATAAAAGCAATAGGTCTTGGAGTCAATAGCGATTTCACTGCTGCAAGTTCATTTCAAGCCGGTTTTCCAAATGTTCCAATTTTAGTTGAACCGAAACATGCGACATTAAATGTTCCGCTGAATCCAATATTTAAATGGATGAGAGAATCTACTGCAACTTCATATAGATTCCAATTAGCGACAACGATCCAATTTCCGCCTGAGACCATGAAGGTCGATACAACCGTTACCGACACTACTTTACAAATTTTGAATTTATCGCCGTTAAAAAATCATTTCTGGCGGGTAAGTGCATTTAATAATTATGGTGCAAGTCTTTGGTCCGGTTCATTTGGATTTAAAACCGGTTCAGCTACGGATATTGAAGAAGAAGGAATCCCAACTCAGTTCGAGTTAAAACAAAATTATCCTAATCCGTTTAACCCTATAACCACAATATGTTTTGCTCTTCCGAAGAAATCTTTTGTAAGTTTAAAAGTATTCGATGTACTTGGAACGGAGGTGGAAACATTAATTGAAGAAGAAAAACATGAAGGATATTTTTCTATTGTTTTTGACGCTTCGAAACTCGCATCGGGAATCTATTTCTATAAACTGCAAACATCAGTTGCCATTGCCGTAAAGAAATTAATTGTGTTAAAGTAATTTTTTTGAGATGGGTTGTAATCTGTTAAAAATTAATTAGCGGAAAGCTTTTTTCCGCTAACTTTATAAATTGAATGCTCTTCGAACTTATTCTTTGCTGAACTGTTGATCAAGAATAGTGGTCACTTGTACTTTTGATTGAATACTGCTTGTCGCTTTTACAACATTTCCATTTTTATAATAGATAACGAATGGAATTCCACGGAATGATTCGCATTCTTTCAGATCGCGAATAACATAAGCGTCGGGGATGTCAAATTCCATATCGGCAAATTTTACGTTTTTGTATTCCGGTTCCAATTCCTGCATAACAGAATAAACCGGGATGCACATTGGACCCATTCTACCGCAGCAGACCATTACGTTTTCATTTTCTTGTAGTACCTTTGCGTGTTCTTGTGCAGATAAAATATGCGTTAAGTTTGTATGTAACATTCTTGCTCCATTTTGTTTGAATGATTTATAATTTTTGTTTAGTTTGATGCCGTAATTTACATATCGATTCTTAATGCTAATCATTTTTTTTGTTTCTAAATCAGATTAAGAAAAAGATTAAGATTAAGAATAATCCTTATTTTTGACTTTATAATTTGAGTGAGTAAAATGAAATATAAACTTCTTGGAAAAAGCGGACTTCGCGTTTCAGAAATTTGTCTCGGAACAATGGGGTTCGGTGAAGTGTGGACTTACGGTGCAAATAAAGAAGAAAGTAAAAAGGTCTTCGATGCTTTTGTGAATAGCGGAGGTAACTTTATTGATACTGCGAACCGTTACACGGAAGGTTCGAGTGAAAAATTCCTTGGTGAATTTATCCAAGCCGAACGGAACAATCTTGTCATCGCTACAAAATATACTCTTTACACACAGCGAGGAAGCGTGAATGACGGTGGTAATCACCGTAAAAATTTAGTGCAATCTGTCGAAGGAAGTTTAAAAAGATTAAATACAGATTACATCGATCTTCTGTATCTTCACGCATGGGATTTCACCGTCGGGATTGAAGAAGTTCTCCGCAACTTGCAGTATCTCATTCAATCGGGAAAAGTTTTGCACATCGCAATCTCCGATACACCTGCATGGATCATCTCGCAGGGGAATGCTATTGCAGAACTTCGCGGATGGAGTTCTTTTGTAGCAGTGCAAGCAGAATATAGTTTAACGCAGCGAACACCCGAACGCGACATAATACCGATGTGTAATGCAAACAACGTTGCCGTTACAGCTTGGGCGCCTTTAGCAGGCGGCGCACTTACCGGAAAGTATTTGAACACAACTGATTCTTCGCTACGCCTTAAACCGGAAAGCGCTCGTTTGAATGAACGAAATACCGCTATTGCAAAGGAAGTTGTTGCCATCGCAAAAGAGATTGGATGTACTGCCGGAAATGTGGCGCTAAATTGGGTTCGCAAACAAACGGAAACAATTATTCCAATCGTTGGCGCAAGAAAAGAAGAACAGATAAAAGATAATTTAAATTGCCTCAATTTTGATTTGACGGAAGAGCAGATAAAGCGCCTCGATACGATCAGCAAAATTGATTTAGGTTTTCCGCATGACTTTCTGAAGTCCGATGTTGTAAAAGAAGTTGTCTTCGGCGGAACGAAAGATAGCATTCAATTTAATAGAAAGTAGAAAATTTTTTGGATAAAAAAACTCCCTCTCGTTATCAACTAATTGCGGCATTTGCTTCAGTCTATATTATTTGGGGTTCAACTTACCTCGCAATAAAATTTGCGATAGTATCATTCCCTCCTTTTTTAATGGCTGGATTTCGCTTTCTTATTTCTTCATTAATCATTTTTGCTATTGCCCGTTTCTTTAGTAAAGAAAAAATAAAATTGAGTTTTTGGAAAGACTCTTTTATTATCGGCGGAGCGTTGCTTCTTGGTGGAAACGGCGGTGTAGTCTGGGCTGAACAATACGTCCCTTCCGGTTTAACCGCTTTGATCGTTGCAACTGTCCCGATCTGGATGGTACTTTTCGATTGGATGCACCCGCATGGAAACAAACCCACTTTAAAAACAGTCATCGGATTAGTTTTGGGATTTGTAGGATTGTTGATCATGATAAGTCCTACATCAATTTTCCAGGGAGAACATGTTAATCCGTTAGGAGCGGTTGCGCTTTTAATTGCAACGTGCTCATGGGCAGCAGGTTCTGTTTATTCGAGAAGAGCCGATCTTCCGAAATCAAAATTTCTTACGGTCGCAATGGAAATGTTTGCCGGAGGAACGCTGCTTATTTTAGCAGGAACAATTACCGGTGAGTGGAATACATTTCATTTTGCAAATGTAACATCATCGTCCGTTTCAGCTTTCTTTTATCTGATAGCTTTCGGTTCGGTTATCGGATTTACCTCATACATTTGGTTATTAGATGCTGCCGGTCCCGCACGTGCATCAACGTACGCTTATGTTAATCCTGTAATTGCGGTCTTTCTTGGATGGATAATCGGCGGAGAAGAAATTACCTCGCGGGTTTTATTCGCTGCTCTTTTCATTATTCTGGGAGTTGTTTTCATTATAACGAAAAAAGAGTTTTTGCGGTTCAAGAAAAAAATAAAATAATTACAAATATGTAGGGAATGGTAGAGACCATTTCGTTCACAAATTATCTTCTCTTGGCAGTAACTTCTTTTTTAATAATAATTTCTCCGTTACTCATTTGGTAAGTTGATAACTCATTTACTTATAATTTATGGCATCATTTGAATTGGACTCATAAGTTATTAAACATCATTGCTGTTTTTTTAGTTTTACAGTTCTTTCTGCTAATAAATCATGTGCATAAGATAACTCACTACCAACATTTACACTTATACCAACTGCTTCAACATCGTCTTTAAAACCAATCTTTGGGAAAAATAATTTAGAGTCAGAAAGTGCGTTACGTGTCTCATTCAGTCTAAAGATTGAATAGTTTTTAGGGATAAAATTCTCAAAGACTTCTTGGGAAACCATAATAGCAATTTTTGAAAATACCCCAGCAACAAAAATAGCATTAATGTTACAATGCGAATCTAAACCCAATGGTAGATCTCCAAATGATTGGTCGATAGAATCTATAAGTGAGATCGCCAATATCAATTGTTGGCGTACTGTGTCGATAGGCTTTAAAACTCTTTGTCTCAAAGTATATACTGGACTATATTCCCCATCTGGATTTGATGCTACCCAAAACAATCCGTCCAATTTCCAGAGCCATCTAATAAGTATCTCAGCTTCATTCTCAGAAATACCTCGACTATTTTCCAAATCAGTAAATATCTTTGAAACTGGATTTTCAAGTTCACTACCAAAATCTCTATTGCAATCAACACAAAGGGGTAATGTGGCACTTAAAGCATTTATTCTGTTTTCTCCAAACCAACTAATTTTAGTTTTATGCGTGTTTGTTCGATGAATTAACCATTTTGGGAAAACATGTTCTTCATTCATTTTAATATCTGAACGTCCACAACCAGCGCATTTGTTTTTGAGATGTTTGTAACCCATTATTGCTTTATCTCGAAATTAATTTACACGTTAAAAATTACATGTTTGAACTGTTTAGCCTATATATGGCATTACTCATCTTTAAAACTTTTATTTATCTGTAACACTCACCTTCTTCTTTATCACCGCCGCCACAACTAACGAGGTTACCGTTCCCATCATCAACGCACCAAAGATGCCCTGAAGAATATAGCTTTTCAGGTTGAAATAATTCTTCGCTTCCTGCACGGACATTTTTCCTATTTTAACATAATATTCCTGGAAGTCCGTAAAGAAATGTGGATTTATGAGATAGTGAAATATTAAAATCACTACTGGACTTATCACCGCCACAACTGCTGAAACGTACACTCCGGTAAGTAAAGTTTTTAAAAAAGTTATCTCACCTCCCAGATCATTTCTTTTTGTAAGAATGGCATACGTCATAATTACAATTGCCGGAACAGCGAAGAAATTTGTTATTACCGCATGGAAATTCTTATACGTGGTCTGCAAACCAAAAACAAATTCAAACAACAGCCAAAACAATTGAGCTGCCGAAAAGAACAGTCCGAATTTAATTTCCGTTTTCATAAGTCAATTCCTTTCTTCTTTTCACTTACTACTTTTCACTTTCTCCCGGCTTTGCAACTCTTCTTTTAAGTGAATAGAATGAACCTTTCCGCTTGCAACATTGACGCATCTTTTATAGTAACAAGTTTAGCACTCGCATCATATATTGTCTGTGAGAATGAGTTTAATCTTCTTCGGAAGGCGTGAGAAATATTTCATCTTCGGAAATAAAGACTTTAGAACAGAATTCACCTTTAAACTTTCCCGTTTTTTGACAGTTGGAAAAATTTTCTTGAACCTCCTTCTTGCTTTTGCTTTTGGGAGTGAAGGCAAAATCATCTAAAGCTTCACCGCATTCAGTACAAAACTCAATGGGAAGCTTTTCTTCTTCGTTATTTGTCTTTTTTCTTTTCATAGTTAATTCGTGGTGCAAAATAAACGTTATGTCTTTAATATAAAAATGAATCCTGAAACGATTTCGTTATTGTTCTTCTGAATTCCATTTTGTTATGTTTCTTATTATTTCAAACATATAAATAGGTGATAAAGTTCAAAATATCTTTTCCCAAATTCTTGTGAATAGTGATCAACGACTAATGACCATTTTTCCCCTTTGCTAATTACTTAGAGAATTGTATTTTTGAATCGAAAATATTTATCGAGTTGATCCCTTAAAAGACAACTACGTTTTTCGCAAATTAAAATTTTAGGACTTGACTCCGACATGTCGGAGCAGATATCTATGCAAACAAAAAAACATTTCTCCGTTTTTCCGATTGATTCCTCAACCGGAATCCCGTCAACCTTTGCACTCATCTGTTTATTGAAATTTCATATCGCTTCAAGTTTGAGGCAAAAATGAAAACAATACAAGAATTCAAATCGATGAAACTCGCAGACAAAAAGATCTCCGTTGTTACGTGTTACGATCACTGGTCTGCATTAATTCTCGATGAAAGTGATGTTGACGCAGTATTGGTCGGCGATAGCGCCGCAATGGTAATGCACGGCTTTGATACAACCATAAATGCTGAACTCGAAATGATGCGTTATCATGTAGCAGCAGTTAAGCGAGGACTGAAAAATAAATTTTTAATTGCCGACCTCCCTTTTCTTGCTCATAAGAAAGGTTTACCATTTTTAGTTGAATCTGTTGATGCGCTAATGAAAGCCGGGGCGCAAGCAGTTAAACTTGAAGGAGCGGAAGGAAATCTTGAAAGCATCAAACACTTGGTTTCTGCAGGTGTTCCGGTAATGGGGCATCTTGGTTTAACACCGCAATCAATTAACAAACTCGGTGGAAATAAACTGCAAGGAAATGATACATCTTCTTCCGAACGGATTTTGAAAGATGCACAATCTCTTGAAGAAGCAGGTTGTTTTGCAATTGTGCTGGAAATGGTTCCTGCAACATTAGCCAAAACAATTACAGAGTCTTTGACAATTCCAACCATCGGAATTGGGGCTGGAAGGCATACAAGCGGACAAGTTTTAGTGCTTCAAGATTTATTAGGATGCTCAAAAGATTTTCATCCGAAGTTTCTCCGTAAATATTTAGATGGTTTTTCTTTGATTAAATCGGCTTTGAACACTTACAGCTCGGATGTTAGAGAGCAAAAATTTCCTTCGGAAAAGGAGAGTTACTAATGACGCGAGTTATCAAAACAGTTAAAGAGTGGAATGAACTTTATAAATCAGAAAATTTATCCGCGTCTCAACTTGGCTTTGTACCAACAATGGGAGCCCTTCATCGCGGGCATGCCTCATTGCTGAAAAAATGTGTATCGGAAAACCGCAAATCGGTTGTAAGCCTCTTTGTTAATCCTACACAGTTCAACGATCCAAACGATCTTCAAAAATATCCGAAGACGTTTGAAAAGGATTTTGCCATGTTGGAAGAGTACAACGTTGATTATCTTTTCTTCCCAAGTTATGAAGAACTTTATGCCGATAAGTTCACTTATCAGGTTCACGAAAATTCATTCAGCAAAATTTTATGCGGCGCCTTTCGCAGCGGACACTTTGACGGCGTGTTGACCGTTGTACTAAAATTATTGAACATAATAAAAGCAGGTAAAGTGTATTTCGGTGAGAAAGATTATCAACAATATAAATTGATAAAAGGGATGGCGGAAGCTTTTTTCCTGCAGACTGAAATAATCTCGTGTCCAATCGTGCGTGATGAAGATGGACTTGCGCTGAGTTCACGCAACTTGCTACTCTCATCGAGCGAACGAGAATTTGCGCTCAACTTTCCACGACTACTCAAAGCAAACAAATCATGTGATGAAATAAAATTTGAATTAGAGCAACTCGGCTTCAAGGTTGATTATATTGAAGAATACGACGGCAGGCGCTTAGGAGCCGTTTATGCCGGAAAGGTTAGGCTAATCGACAATGTCAAATTATAAAATTCTTTTTAAGATTACCGGTTCTATAGCAGCATACAAAAGCGCTTTTCTTATTTCAAAACTTGTACAAAACGGATTTGAGATAAAAGTTGTTGCAACCGATTACGCACTAAAATTTGTCGGCAAAGCAACACTCGAAGGGTTGACCGGAAATAAAATCTTTACTGATTCTTTTGAAGAGGGAGAGATGATGAGCCATATCAATCTAAACAAATGGGCTGATCTATCCATCCTTTGCCCCGCAACTGCAAATACGATAAATAAACTTGCCGCCGGGATTGCAGATAACTTGCTCACTTCTTTATTTCTTGCGCATGACCGCTCAAAACCATATTTGATTGCTCCAGCGATGAACACGCTGATGTTCGATCATCCCGCAACGCAAGCATCTCTCACTAAATTGAAAGAGTGGGGCGTACAAATTCTACCAACTGCCGAAGGTTACTTAGCTTGCGGCGATACCGGAAAAGGAAAGTTGTTAGAGCCGGATGTCATTTATGAATATATTCTTTCAGCACTTAAAAAAAATGAAATGGCTGAAAAACACAAACTAAAAATCATGATAACATCCGGAGGGACGAAAGAAAATATTGACGGAGTGCGCTATCTGTCTAATCTTAGCACAGGAAAAACCGGGGCTGCAATCGCCGAATATTTTTCACGTAACTTTCATGAAGTCACTTTTGTTCACGCGGAAAATTCTGCCACTCCTAAAATCGCCGGTAAGTTCATTTCTTATTTCAGTTTTGGTGACCTTAATAAACAATTAAAGTTTCTCCTCTCGAATGAAGACTATGATGCGGTTATTCATCTTGCCGCAGTGGGAGATTACTCAGTAGAATCAATAGAAGTGAATGGAAAAAGAAACAAGCTTCCGCTTGAGTATAAACTTGATTCAACAGGTGATGAAGCAATACTTCACTTAAAACGGAATGATAAAATTATTAAGCATCTAAAAGAATACTCTAAAGATAAAAACTTACTGCTTGTTGGATTCAAATTGACGAATACGCAAAATGAAAAAGAACGAATCGCTGCCGTAGAAAAACTTTTCAAAGATGCAGCCTGCGATGCCGTAGTTTTAAATGATAAAAGTGATCGTGATGAAAAAGATCAGCAGAAGAATTTTATACTCTTCAGCCAAGCTCAAAAATCAGATGCTTGCCAAACGGTTGAAGAATTAGCTCATAAAATTGAAACAATAATCTTGAACTTGAACAGGTTGAAAGTAGAAAGTGGCAAGTAACAAGTTTTCCTTTCCACTTTCCACTTATAACTTTCTACTTACTAAAGGAGATGTAAATGTTACTTTGTCTTGATGTTGGAAATACGCAAATGCATGGGGGAGTTTTTGACGATGATCAACTTGTTTATCAATTTAGAAAAACTTCCAAACAAGAATTTTCTTCGGACGAATTCGGTGTTTTCCTCCGTTCGGTTTTGCGCGAAAGCAAGATTGATCCCGACCAGATAAATGCTATTTCCATTTGCAGCGTTGTGCCGGATCTAAATCATTCACTCCGTAACGGATGTTTAAAATATTTTAATACTGATCCATTCTTTTTAAAACCAGGCGTTAAAACCGGACTGAAAATACAATACCGCAATCCGCTTGAAGTCGGCGCCGATAGAATTGCCAACGCAATTGCCGCAATGCATTTCTATCCGAACAAAAATCTTATTGTTGTTGATTTCGGAACAGCCACAACCTTTTGTGCAATCTCCAAAAAGAAAGAATATCTCGGCGGCATCATTCTTCCCGGAGTAAAAATTTCTATGGAAGCGTTGGAAAGTAAAACCGCCCAACTGCCAATCGTTGAAATAAAAAAAACAGATGCGGTTATCGGGAAATCTACGGTTGAAAGTATTCAATCTGGATTATATCATGGACAGATTGGAATCGTTCGCGAGTTGAAAGCAAAGATCATTCAAGAAGCATTTGCTGACGAACCACCGGTAGTTTTAGCGACGGGAGGTTTTTCCCGCTTGTTTGAAGATGAAAATCTTTTCAAGGAAATCATTCCGACATTGGCATTACAAGGATTGTACTTTGCATATATGATGAATCAAAAACAGAAAAAGGATGAGTAGTGAAAAGGACTTTATTAAAATCAAAAATACACAGAGCTACGGTTACAGGCGCATATTTAGATTACGAAGGCTCAATTGCCGTTGACCCTCAATTATGCAGTGCAGCAGACATGAAGGAATTTGAAAAAATAGATATTTACAATGTGAATAACGGCGCAAGGTTTTCAACATATATTATTTTCGGAAAAGACGGTGAAATTAGTCTGAACGGCGCTGCAGCAAGAATGGTGCAGATCGGTGACCTTGTTATTCTTGCAAGCTATGCAGAATATGATGAGGATGAAGTTGAAGTTCACAAACCAAAAATTGTTTTAGTGGAGGGGAAGAATAAAATAATAGAGAAAGTGTAATCCGAACTTTGTAGAGGCTTGCCATGGCAAGTCTTGTATGTTAAATGTGATAAAAAAAGTTCTTTGAAATATTGAATAAAATAGTTTCCTTTACGGAAGAGAAGGTGCAAGGCTTGGGTCTAAGAACCCGTTGTAGAGTTTCTTCCTTCCGTCAGGTT
>JAUYAB010000073.1 GCA_030693705.1 Ignavibacteria bacterium
TGGAGTCTCAATCTTCTTCATAAGAATCATTCATGCGGCAAAAGTTGCGATTGCACTTGGTTTTGAACAAATAGAGTTTCAATCTTCTTCATAAGAATCATTCATGCGACAGAAACAGTAATATTTATATTACTTGCAATAGTGTCTCAATCTTCTTCATAAGAATCATTCATGCGACAAACAGGAGATATCATGTTACACAAAAATGAAAGTCTCAATCTTCTTCATAAGAATCATTCATGTGACTTTAATGGCTACTTAATGTTAGTTGCAATTGGAAGAGTCTCAATCTTCTTCATAAGAATCATTCATTAATGGCTTGTTGTCGGTAGTTGGTTGTACGTTGCAAGAAAACAAAGAACAAATCTATGAGACAATCTATTCTTTCCTTCATTCAAAATCAATCTTGCAATTTGCATTACATCAACCATCAACATTCAACCATCAACCCACCAACACTCAATCTTCTTCATAAGAACCATTCATGCGACGAAATAGGTTTTTTTGTTAATGAAAATCTTTCAGAGTCTCAATCTTCTTCATAAGAATCATTCATGTGACGTTACACATTCGCAACAACCGATGCAACACCGGCTCTGTCTCAATCTTCTTAATAAGAATCATTCATGCGACATAAAGGCAAAACTTTGCAGATTAGAATTGACGGGTCTCAATCTTCTTCATAAGAATCATTCAGTGATGGTTTGTTGTCGGTTGTGAGTTGCAAGAAAACAAAGAACAAATCCATATAGTAATTTATGTTTACCCTTCTTTAAAATCAATCATGCTTATTTGCATCATTTAATTCTTCAGAAAGACAGTTCTACCAATGACCTTTGACTTTTGACCATTGACTTTTTGCAATCCCTCAACCATCAACATTCAACCATCCACCCTCCAATCCTCAATCTTCTCCATAAGAATCATTCATGCGACTTGATCCTAATTATGGTACAAAGTTCGAAACTGTCTCAATCTTCTTCATAAGAATCATTCATGCGACAAACGAACATTTAGATTTTAAACTCTGTTCTTATAAGTCTCAATCTTCTTCATAAGAATCATTCATGCGACTTAATAACAAAATTATAAGGAGATGACGCCATGAAAAAGTCTCAATCTTCTTCATAAGAATCATTCATGCGACAGATAAATCATTCCCACAAAATGCAAGTATAATTAGTCTCAATCTTCTTCATAAGAATCATTCATGCGACATTTACAATACTCTTGGGCAATTGATTGTAAGCATCAGTCTCAATCTTCTTCATAAGAATCATTCATGCGACATCTAGTAAAGAAATTTCTAATGAATGGCAGAAATGTCTCAATCTTCTTCATAAGAATCATTCATGCGACAGTTTATCTATACCAGATAATAGCAACTTAATGTTCGTCTCAATCTTCTTCATAAGAATCATTCATGCGACGGTCAGCCGCAGACGTAAAGGACGTCTTCTTTAAGTCTCAATCTTCTTCATAAGAATCATTCATGCGACACATTATTAAGGAGTCTATATGTGGTATTTGGAATATGGTCTCAATCTTCTTCATAATAATCATTCATGCGACAATATAAAGTTAGCAAGTGGAGTTAATACTTTTCAGTCTCAATCTTCTTCATAAGAATCATTCATGCGACCCAAAGGCACTGCTGCAAAGTTAAGTGATTCGTTAGTCTCAATCTTCTTCATAAGAATCATTCATGCGACATTACGGTTGGACCACTCCCGAAGGTGAGATAAGTCTCAATCTTCTTCATAAGAATCATTCAAACTTCTAAAAAATATTATTCACGGTTCAGGAACTTATTTATCTGCTTTATCTTCTCTAGATCTACAAGTGTAAGCCAACTATCCTTAATGGTAACGTCTTTAACCATAACCGCTTCATTAGCCGCTAAAAATTTTGTCGTTTCCCGTTTTCTAATTTTCACAGATTTTAGATAGAGATAACCGGGATATTGAAATCCGTTATCGAATAAAGCTCTGTTTGTTTTAGAAAGTTTCATTTCAAGTATCAGTTTTTCCAACTCCGTCTTTACCGCTGTTAACCTTTGTTCCGCTTCTACTTTGGATTTACAGAGAATAATAAAACCTGCTCCATAACGGATAAGTTTGAAGTTGTCTTGCAGCGCGTCATCAAATTCGTCCAGATAAAGATTAACGAGTAGTGGAGAGATTTCCGCCCCGGGTGGAAGTCCCCTTAACCGTTTTATTTTTATTCCTTCGAAGTAAACATCCGCAGTAACCCATTGTTTTAATAACTCGCGTACCGGGTCATCCCCATAAAGCAAATCTATTTTTTTGAAAAGCAGTTCCCAATTAACATTATCAAAGAATATTTGGATGTCAGTTTCAAGAACAAAATTGAATCCGTTAGCATACGCTTTTTCAATAGCTTTTTCAGCTCCCTCACGCGATAGCCCTTTCCGCCACGCGAAGGAATTTTCCTCTACCATGTGATCGATAGATTCTCCCAATACTTGCGCCACCGCTCTTTGTAAAACGCGATCCCTTACGGTAGGTATAGCAAGGGTTCTTATCTTCTGTTCTTTCTTTTGTATAACCATTCCTAAAAGTTCACCGCACTTATAACTTCCCTTCCTAACTTCTTCCGCAAGTTCAGCGAGGTTTCCTTCCAAATCAGTTTCAAACGCTTCCGGTGTTACCCCGTCAACTCCAACGTACTCACAGTTTGCTTTAACCCATTCAAAGGATGAAGCAAGGTTTTCCTTTCGCAAAGCAATTTCAAGAAAAGATTTTACCGGCTGCAGAATATTCCGCTCCGCTGCAAACTCATTAACCACATATTCCCCGAATCCAAAAGATGTATTTTTGCCCGCGTGTATTATTTGTCCGAGAGAAAGAACTTTTAACCAGTTTTCGTCCAGCTTCATTTTCATCTTTATAGTCCCTTGTATTCCGCCGAGAGTGGTTTTGTCCTTTGGCAGATCGATCCACATAAAATACTTTTCCAATATTTCGGCGGAGGGAATTTCCGGTATCCCGTTAGGAGAAAAAGAAATTTGATTTAGAAAAGCCAGTGACGTCAAGCGTCTGTAAAGAAGTTTCAAAAACTGGTTAGGATCAAAATATTGCGGGTCAAAGTATCTCTTTCCCTTTTGCTGTTCTTCTTCCTTTCTTTCCATCCGGAGCGGGGTAAGAAATTTTAAAGTATAAATATCATCATCCGGTTTTTGAAGAAGATACTCAGCCGGTTCCATCTCCCGTATGCTTATCAACTCAACCGTATCGTTTCTTAGATCACCGGGATGATTAGATTGCGGGATATGCATTAAATTGTGAAAAAGGTTGGAGATCAATTCCACATCGTTCTTTAAAACGGTTATTCCAAAATTATATTCATCCCCTCTTCTGTATTCAATTCTTCCCGTCTCGCAAGGAGTGAGAATAAATTCTTTACCAATAGGACGAAGATTTAGTACGCGGCTTATCAATCCGTATAATTTACCACCGTGATAATAATGGAAGGTAGTATCCCGCTTAAACCGTAGTCTAACGGAAAATTGTTTGAAGAAAAGATTGTTGATGAAGGTGGTCATTAATGTCCCTTATAATATTATTTTGAAAACAACGGCGTTCGCACACCCAAACACATATTCAATATTCGTTTATATATGTAACAACGGGATTTATTCCGTTGTTAAAATAAATGCAAATTACATTCCGATATAGCAACGGGGTTATTCCATTGATAAAAAAAGGAGGTACCAATAGCAACGGGGTTTACCCCGTTGAAAACAAATACCACAACCCCACACGCCCGGGCTTTAGCCCATTCAAAATTGCAAATGCGGCTAAAGCCATGTTTCGTATTTTAAATCAACATCATAAATGATGGTGCTATGTATTCATTATTTTCTCACCATATTTTTTCATAAACGCCTCATATTCCTCGGCGAATAATTTCTTACGATGGTGTTCCTCTTGATTTCGAATGTACTCTCTTACCTTTTCAACAACTGATTCGCTAACCGAAATGCCCATGTATTCCGTCTGCCATTCAAATCTTGTTCCGGTCAATTTGTTTTTATTTACCCAATAAGAGGATTCCCCCTTTATCAATCCAACAACCTTACTTATTGTTTGTTCAGCTCCGAGTGAAACCAATAAATGAATATGGTCAGATACACAGTTAATCGTATCGAGCCATATTTCTTTTTCTTTACAATTCATTTTAATATGCTCTAACAGTTTTTCTTTCAAACCGGCGTTTATAAATTTTTCGTGGTTCCTGGTAGACCAAATAAAATGAATCCAAACTCTTACGAACGACATATCACCTCCGTTAGTAATGCGGCTAAAGCCGGGTTTTGTTTCTTATTATTTTAGACAACGCCCTAAAGGACGTTGCTATGGCATTTTTTTATTATGATAAAAACATTTTTGTCATCGAACAAATAAATACAAATATGTATGGTATATGGGAACGGCATTTATTCATTCGCACGAATCCTCACCATATATGGAATATACCAACGGCGTTTATGCCGTTGAATTAATAACAAACCACAAACGGGCTTTAGCCACAAAAACAATTATTGAAAATTTCCGTACCCAACATTGCGCTTTGCGCCGATACCGAAATTATTCCGGGTTATGATTAAAAATCTCAAAGGTATCTATTCCTTGTCCCGGTGCCGAATATGATAACCGTTTTGCTTTTCCGTGTAATGCATGAGCAATTTTCAAATACATCCATATCGGTGCGGCGCCGGTAAGGATAACTTCATTTCCCTCACCTGCCTGTTTTAAAGCTTCGCAAATATATTTATCAATATCAATTAACTTCGCGGTTGTACCGGAGATTGAGTTATAAATCTTTTCCAGATCGATTTCAAATTTATTTAACATGAGAATCTTTGCTTAATCTTTAACTAAATGCGGCGCATACCCTATTTTTA
The DNA here is from genome assembly GCA_030693705.1 of Ignavibacteria bacterium. Taxonomy (GTDB): domain Bacteria; phylum Bacteroidota; class Ignavibacteria; order Ignavibacteriales; family Ignavibacteriaceae; genus UBA1563. Next base: position 4,928 of record JAUYAB010000073.1, read on the forward strand.
CCGGATATGATTTATCTCCTCCTATTGGATTTCCTGTTATTCTATCATATTCACTACCAATAACCTGAACATCCTGATCCTTCGCTAAGGAAGCCAGAACTGCGCCAACCGACATTGCAACAAAACCACCGGTAACATCTACAATTATTTCATTAGAATTTAGTTTAAAATCCTTTTTTGCTTCTTTATAAATATCACGAACCAACTCAAATGTCTTTTTACTTATTTGAGAAGTTTCCGTTATATCGATCGAATATTCTTTCCCAAAATGAAGCTCTATCTTTTTTTCAATATCAATTTCTTCTTTAATGAATTTTTTAAAAACAGGCATGTACTCCAACGAAGTTACAGCATTTGCTTGTAACGGGGCTCTAGTCGTAACAACCCAAACGTGTTCCAGTTTTGATTTATGGGCTTTTATAGCGTTTATCGCGTGTCCAAAATTAGTCGCAGCTGTGTTCGGCAAATCTAATGAATTATAATCTCCTTCTTTCAGATAATTTTTCAATACTTCATCAGTAAATTTTTTAGTAGGTTGAAAGTTCTTATAGAGAGGAAGAAATACTACTAATCCTTTCCTGGCTTCTTTATTTTGGGCAGTTTCATCCTTAAGTGCGGATATATCAAAATTTGGTTCCGGATTTTTTACAACGAGGTAATAATACAATAATCCTATTCCACCAAATAATACTATTGCCAATAGTGAAAGTTCAAAAGGGACATAATCAGATAATTGGTTACCTACTATACCTACAAAGAAGCCCGCTATAAACAGAGAGGGACTTACTATATAGGGCAAAATTCGCTTAATTGAATTTATCATTTTTAATCTCCTTATTTTATTTACAAAACTCTACTTCACATCACTCGGTTTTGGTAAAACAGGTCTGTATTTGAATTCATTAGTTGGTTGAATCGTCATATATCTTGTTTTTTCGTTGGGTGGTATGTTTTCAAAATCAAGCATTATTCTTAGTTCATTCATTCTTTCTTCCTTCCAAAGATCTGCCGATACGTATTCCTTGTTGTCGCTTTTGAGATTGTTCAAAATGTATTTAGAGAAAGCATTTTTAAATTTATCTTTCTCTCTCGTTTCATCAACTGGACTTGTCCACTCCTTTTTAATATCCGTATATCTCTCATTTCTTTCTGATAAAAAAAGCGACGGGGTAATATGAATCGATCCGAGACCGAGCGGTTTACCCATTCCGATTTTATGACAACATCCTTCAGGCAATTCCAACGCAAATAACAATGCACCAAGTTCAACATCGGAAAGATTTTCAAAACGGATACGACCGGTAAAAGTTGTGCCTGTTTTTACTGGTTTTATTCTAGTGTATTGTTTAGGACTTTTTGCAACTGCATTGTAGTTTGCTATCCATTCACTTTCATCAATTTCTTTATGCCAATAAATTTTATTCCCTCTTATTGGAACGGGTTCCTCATTGCTTCCAGAATTATAATGATTAAGGTTTTCTAATTCATCACTATTTTGAACAAGATAATGTTGAAAGGTAGTTGGTTTTGGTCCTGAAAGAATATGGGGATGATTGACTCCGAGAAAAACCATTTCATCGTTTTTGTTGGTACACGCTGCATCCTCAAAAAACAATCTTGAAGCAAAAAAATCATTATTGCCAAATAATGCAGTAGCTAAATCTATCTTCTTTTCATCCATTAATTCAATAGGAATATGTTCTTTTATTGATTTTTTGTAAGGGAGTCTAAACATACCAGTATGTCCAAATGAAATTCGATCGTCTCCATTGGAATCTTTTCCCTTAAAAAAGAAAACGGGAAATTCAGTTTTCTTTTTTGATATTTCGTTAAGGAGATTTGGGACTAATTCAGATTCTGCTCGTTGAATATCATTATTATAGTCTTGAATATCTTTTTTTGAGAGTGGAATAATTGGCGGAGTTTTTGATATAGTCCTATTTCCATTTTCATCTTCTTCACATAAATCAATTATCCAATCTTTCTTTTTTTTGATTCCTCCTGAAATTACGATAATCCTTTTTTCATCTGAGGAAATAAACCAACTCCATTTATCCAGATCAATTGTTTGATTGGTTTTTTCTATCTCTAGTTTCGTATTTTCTTTTTTTATTTTCCTTGGATTTCCATAGTCTTTTATATAATACTTTGTCCCCACATTGTACAACAATCCACAACCCATATTATATTTTACTATCTCACCATCCTTTGCCGATAAATTAAATTGAGAATAAATTTTTCTTAATGGATTATTAGCAAAATCTCTAAAGTAGAGTACCCTATCATTAATAAATCCAAAATTACCATATGATGTCATCTCGATCATTGAACGCACCATACCTCTCATAGAACTGCCGGGAATTTTTGTTACTCCTCCCGGTGTAAAAAAATCCGGGTTGATGAATCGATCATTCTTTTCTTTTTCAGCCATTTCTGCTTTAGTAAGTAAATCTCTTATATATAGAGGAGTTTTTGTTTCTATACTAATATCAATATATCCAGTGTTTTTTCCTCCTGAGTATAAATCCATTCTCGGGTTATTATCCAAATCAAATTCAGATTTAACATTCTTTTCATTTAAAGGAACGAAATTATATGGAGCAGATGCTTTTCTGCCAGGTTTAACACTTGATATATGATTGGGTGAATATTTCCCTTTTGGTGTTTTTCTTGTCAAGTAATCTTGTGGTGAGTTCATTTCTGTTTTTTTGTCTATTTCAAGTCTTGCAATTTCTTCCGTACTTTTCTCTTTAAACCCTTCCTCATCAACTTTTAATTTTCTGAGGTCTTCAAGTGATTTAAAAGATCGTTTATTCTTTCCCATAATTATATCTCCAAATTTGTATTGTTATTTTTAAAACCAACAAACCTGCAATCAACATAAGTTGCATGATGTATTTCGTTAAAACCAACATAATTTCTCGTCGTAATCTTCATACGGTTTTTCCCGTTATCGACTTTTAAATTTTTAAATGGAAGAATAAGTTCGGTTCCCCTTTCTTCGGTAATCCGCGTAAATCCATTTATTGCGTTCGGTATCGTTCCAAAAAGGACCTGATCGGCATCTACGACATTTACTTCGTCACCTTCATTATCTTTTCGAAGTCTTCCCTTTAGTTTCCCTTCACTCCTCCAAAGCATTAACTCTTCATTTTCATTAAAGATTCTCATCCGTTGAATATACTTTGGTTCAATCTGTTCGTTATTATAGAACATAAAAGAAGCGCCGATATATTTTCCTATAAGTACTTTATAGTCGAGGTATGCTACAACAAACGATTTTTCCGAAATGATCTTATTTATTTCACTTAGATCTTCAATCACTTCGGTTCCTATCGCAGTAGAGGCGATTTTATAAAGTGATAATCCGCTTTTATTTGTTTCCATTTTTGCCTCCGGCATTTATTATTAATGCATCAACATATTTTTGGAGTTTTTCAAGATTCTCCAATCCTACTGTTAATTCAATAGTCTCTTTATGGTATTTGATGGATGCTGAGAAACCGTTAAAGACACCACGGCCTATTCCTTTTTCTCCACCTATAGCTAAATCTCCGGTCCAAATATCTTTAAGCACAAGTAGCATTAAGCCAGCTTCTGCTTCGGTACACTTTTTTACCCTTATAGTCAGCCGGGTATATTTATTCTTTAGCTCGGTTTGCTGCATTGCTTTCTTTGAATTAAACAACGGCATTGAATCAAATAAAGCGCCAGTTATTGTTCCGCCGGTAAAACGGTCTATCTTTATCCTTGTTTGCAGCTCCGCAACATATTCCGGCAGTTCTCTCTCCTCAATCTGAAGTTTTCCTTTAACCGCTTTTTTTGTTTTATCTTTAGTATTAACATCTCCAAAGAGTTTAATACAAAATTCGTTCTTCTCTATCTCTCTTTTCTCATTCCAAATTGTATTAATTATTTTTTTTGCTCTTGCAGCAATTGCTCCTTTAGTGCCGGAACCGGTTAATATATCTTTTTTATTCGATTGTATATGGGTTGAATCCGGAAGTTTTGGATCATCGTTGTAAGACCGCTGAATTAAAGATGTCTTTAGATCAAGATATGCGTCGATTATAAAATCATCTTCATTTATTTCAAAGGGTGGAATGATTTCAATTTCTTTCCCTTTTTCCCTTTTTAACCAGGCAATTACATTTTGCATTTCGGCAAAATCATAATCGTATAGTTTTTCATTTACAATGCGTATTCTGCCCAATCCGTTATTTGTTTTTGCTCCGAGTCTTAGTCCGGGTTGTTTATTTAAACCGTCGTCGTTTTTTAATGAATCAACAACTGTTGAATAATATTGTAGTAGTTTTTCTTTTGAGAAAGAATCTGAGGAATACGCTGCTTCAAGCATAAACGAGAATTTGATTCCGCAATCAACTATTTCATAATCATACTTTGCGCCTTTCTCAACCATTCCGTTCGGTAGTTCAATTTTAATTCCGTCTCTTGTTGTTATTAGGGGTTTTGATTCATCTGTTAGATACAAATCCGTTCCCATAATAATACTGCCGCGGGAATCAATGTCATCCGATAAACCGAAGAGAACATCCGTATCTGTTGTAACAACATTATAATTCTTTTGTATATGATTTTTAAGCGCTCCTATAAAGGAGGTAAATGTTATAAAAGGTCTTCCTTCATTATCTTTTATAATATCCAGGTCGGTGGAATCATTATCACCGCTGCCGATATGCAGTGGAGAAAGAAGTTCAATTTCACCTTCAAGAATTAGTTTTCCTTTATTCATTTTTTATTTTCCTCCTTTATTGCTTTCCGCAACGCGGCAAATAATGTCAAGTAATAAACTTTGAATAGTTTTTTATTTATATTATCAATTTCCGTTTTATCAATATTTAGGTCGGCAAATAATATTTCGATCTTTTGGGTCTCTGTTTTTATTGATTGATAATTTAAAATGTCTTGCCCTGTTAGGAACATGAAGAGATTGCTCCCGGCAAAAACACAATCGTTAAGTTTATCTTTCGATGTTTTTCTCAAAGTTTTTATATTTTTTTTGAATATTTCATCTGTTTCACTAAGTCTCGCAATTCCCTCCAACCTACTCACCTGGTGAGATAATAGGTTGATCTCTTCTCTCTTTGCTTTTGATACTTCAGTTAATGCTTCCACTGCTGCTGCTTTCTTAAGATATTCATTTGCAATGCCTATTGCTGTTTTACAGACTATTTCAGGGACTCTAGTATTTACTGGCTTTAAGTGCAGTCTCTTTTCATTATTCACATCAAGCGTAATACTTATGTCAGATTGCAATCCGAAATCTATTTTTCCGTAGCCTTCATGCCTCCTTTCACCCATTCCCTTAGTTTGTAATTTCTTAATCTCATTAATATCTTTATCATCAACTTTTAGCAGTAAACATGAACCTGCCATAAAAGATATTTCCGATGGTTTCCTTAGTTTCCAGACTCCGACATAATTTTCATTCTCTTCCGATTTAAGAAACGCTTTTATTATCTCAACATTTTCACCAATGTTTTTCTTAAGATATTTTTCGAGATTTTCCAATTTAATAGTCGGGAAACCGTTTTCATCATAAAGGATCATATTCGAAAGTAGGGTTAATGAGATTTTCCCATCCTTTATAATAATATCTTTTACCTGTAGACTTGGTTCTTTAAATAATGCAAATTCAACGTTCCCATATTCGGCGGTTTTCGATTTGCCGATTCTAAGTCGTTTTATTTTCGAAAATATTTCATAAAACTCATCCGCTGAATTATCATCTAACGAAATTACTCCTTCAAATTCCTGCCCTGCCGAGATCGATCCATAGTTAAAAAATATTCCGGACTTTGCCGCACCGGTCTCATAATCCCTTTCATGATGTGGGGTTGATGATTTTACTACTTTAGTTTTAATTAGTTTGTTTCCTTTTATCATCCCAAATCCTCTAAAAGCCTTCATCTGTTCGGATGTGTCATCATAAAGAAGATCGTAAATTTTCCCCTCTTCGTTTTTTATATGTTGTATTGAGAGGGGAAGAGGAATAGCTGTTCCGCCATTTTCGATTTTATAGGCATTGGAATAACCGGTTGTCCCATTAACAAACCAATTTAAGAAATTTGAATCGGTTGGTTTTTCTTGCTGATAATAGTTATTCAGTTTATTCATTTTAATATAATTGGCTGCAAGGGCTCCCAGAATATTATTCCCGGGGATGTATTCTTTTGTCTCTATCATAAAAGGGTCGCCTGATTCTCCCGAAATAAGAATGGGCGATAATGTTTTAATTCTATATCTAATCTCTTTCATCTTTCCCTCAATGTTGATTTTTCTAAATCGTTAATTGCAAGTGAAACAATATCTCCGATAAGTTCACATCGGACATCTCCAAGCCCTCTATTTCTTTTCGTTCCTATTCTTCTCAAGTTAGCGCATGATAAAGCGAGAAGTCCTTCTACTTCCTTATCTTCTTCTTCGAAACATATATCTGTTTCCAGTTTAATTCCTCTGTTAACTACCCTGGAAGTTCTTAAACTATGCGGCTCCGCAACCTCGTCATTGCCAATCTTTGTCTGCTTACGTGTATTCGTAAATGCGGATAATATTTTTTCACTGGAAAAAATACCGGGATACTTCTCAATCAAATAAGCGAACCAAGTTTTTATTGCTTCATGATCCTCCAATAGAAAATCCCCTATGGCAAAGGATGTTGAATTTACCGCTCCAGCCTTTCCAAATACTTTTTCAATTATTTCCTTGCGACTTTCTTTTCTCTCTGCTTCTGATTGTCCTTGGAATTTATTGTCGCTAACCGCAGGCATTTCGAGTAAATCATGTAATGAGTTCTTAAGACATCCTTTAATTCGTTTTGCTGATATGAAAGGTATCCCGAATTCATCATATTGTACGTCCGTATCTATCATTGCCCCGAATCCTTCTCCGGAACCTGAAAGTGTATCAGACAATAATTCAAGCGTCACTTTTAATGTTTTCATTTATCACTCCCGTTTAATTCATATTTAGGATAATATTCAAGAAGTTCAAGCATATCGAAATATGGTGTAATATTATTAGTATCATCATAGAGCTCCTTGTGATATTTTTTTCCATCAAACACCGGGAAGTAAAGTTCACGCGCATCCATTTCCGTAATGAATGTGAGAGCGGCTTCTTTACCGAGTGTTAACACTTCTTTTAATTCTTTCAACTTATTATTCGGAAAAACCTTTTTCCCTCCCCTCTCCTTATTTAGTTCTTTTACATTAGTTAAAAACCTTTCAAAACCGAATTCTCCCGAATCAGAAATTTTATATGGGCGGTAAATCAAACTACCGCGTGTTGTTTCGTAATGAATCTCTCTGATCTCATTTAATGTACCCGAAAAACCTCCATAAGCAATATGAAAATCGAGCCATGAACCATTATCGCTTTTTTCTCTTCTCCTGCTTTTGGCATTCGCACAGAGCGCTTCAGCAAGTTGATATCCTTTGTAGAACGGGTATTTAGTTTTAGTGATTGCTACTCCTGCGCAACTGCTTAACTTTAGTGTCTCACCGTTTTCTCCATTTTGTTTCTCAAATTCCTCCATGAAAATTTTCGCGTAATACATTCCCATCCGTCCGTCGCAAACAAATGTAATGTCATCACCCCCCATAATAATTGGTCTAATGGGCACTGTTTTCTTATCTTCCTCCGGTCTTATAGTTAAATCGTTATCCAATATTTTCTCATTAAGATCACTAATAATTACTCTTAATAGTGATTTGAAAGATTTACTAATAGCATTTTCGACATCTTTCGATAATTGACGTGTATCTTCAAGTGAACCAATATTTTTAAATCTTTCTCCCATTGAATTTCCATCAATGTGAACTATTGCAATATGGTTTTCACTCCCCTTGCTTTGGCCTAGGTGTTCAATTTCATCTGGGAAACGGTAATCCTTTAATATCTCTTGGTATTTATTATAAGTATCTTTTTTCGCATTAGGGTAAGCAGTCAATTTTGCATTCGTAGCTGCGGAAACATATTTCTCATAAGTACTATTCCATACATCCATTGAGTAACCGCTTGATTGACATCCTGCAGTAATCCCATGTCGGGGAATAACTGTTTGAGTCAGGTATGTTGATTTATTATGATTTAGTTTTTTGAATAATGCATCTTTAGTTTGTAAGAAATTCGCATTATCAATTTCCCCTACTGCCGCAATCAATGATATACCAGGGGCATAGATTAATATTTCAAGCGTAAGTTCTTCAAGATATTTTTCTGCTTCCTCTGTAGAATTAAAGAATAAGAGTGCATTACCGCCGCCAATGTAACCGTCCGGTTCGGTAGTATTGGCAAGCATTTTGGGTTTTATAGAAAGTTTCATCAAAAACTCATCAAACAAATTAGATACTAGGTACGATGCCCCTAAGTTTTCTTTTAATTTGTTGCTTGAAAAAATGAATTTTTGAATTCCGGTAATGTCAAGAAGAAGTGCATTTTGTTTTGCCATAATATGATCTCCCATATTTTCCGATTAAATTATTTTATTGAAATCGTTTTTAAATTTACACTTATTTTAGAGCGCATTCTATCTGTTACATTTTTTAACCTGCACAAATAATACTGTCCATACCAAAATGCAAGTCTTTAAACTCTATTTTAAACACCGTTCCGGCACATAACTCCCAATTTACCTCCATACCTCGAAACTCCGTTTCGACAATGCGCACGTAGGTCGAAACTCCGTTTCGACTAATTTACTTTTTTAAAAAACACATTCCGCTTTACACCAGGGTCGAATCGGAGATTCGACCTACAGTTTTAATAATCAGCGATACCCTTAGATACTAATTAAGAGTACCGCTGCACTGTATCGCGACCGGGAGGGAGCGGTCTCTGCGATGTTAAACAGGTTATTTGTTCATTCTCATTTGGAACAAAAATAAT
>JAUYAB010000075.1 GCA_030693705.1 Ignavibacteria bacterium
TTATTGGCTATGCGCCCACCGTTACACAGGCGACATGAATTGAAGATAGGCTTTAATATGGAACACGGGAAACCCGCCAAAGGGAAGCTAAAGGAAATACCAATGGCTAAGATGGGAGTCGGACTAAGCCATAGTAGTGAAGAAAATCCTTGAAAGAGGAAAGGAGCGAAGGGCTTAGGTTATTCAGTAATATTCAAAATAAACAACCACGAAAAGGCGTGGCAAGATTTCTTATGGAATTACAAATAGGAAAAACAATACCAATAGAGTATGAGAATACTCGCATTGATAAAACAAGAAAACCCAAAACTATTTTATCATTGGCAGATAAGTTATTGTTAAAACTATTGTTGAATAACACGAGCCGTATGACGGGAGACTGTCACGTACGGTTCTGTGAGAGGTTGAAGGGTGAAACTCCCTTCGACCTACTCGGCGAAAGAATTTTGTTACACGAAGCGCTCGAAGAAGACACGAAGTTCCACGAAGGAAAAGCTTAAAAATGGGCTAAAAAGAGGGTTTTATGAGGTAAAGAAGGGCAAAGTTTCGATATTTTTACGCAAACTTTCGATATTACAACGCAACACTTCGATAATATATCGAAACCTTTCGATGTTGGGACGCAACACTTCGATATTTTGTCGCAATCTTCCGATGTTGGGACGCAATGCTTCGACATTATATCGAAACCTTTTGATGCTGGAACGGAACACTTCGAGATTATATCGAACCGTTTCGATGTTGGAACGGAGCATTTCAATATTTTATCGAAAAAATTCCATCTTGGGGGGCAGCTTTCCGATAGTCGGAAGCAACTTTTCGATCAAAGGAAGCAGCTTTTTGAGTTTGTAGTGCAACCTTCAATTCAGAAGGGTAGATATTTACATTTTTGGTTGTGCCAGATCAAAAATCTTTCTCAATTCAAAAATTGCAATACCGTACGCTACAGCAACGTTCAGCGATTGCTTAATTCCGTACTGAGGAATCTCAATTGCAAAATCACATTCATCCAAAAGTTTTTGAGATACACCCGTAATTTCATTCCCAACAATTAAACAGAGAGGAAACTGTTGCGGAGTAACTTCATAATACATTTGTGGAGCTTCCGTTAACTCAAGAGCGCAAATTTTATAACCTTCTTTTTTTAGCTTATGAATAACCGGTAATGCATCTTTGTGAAATTCCCACTTTACACTGTTCGTTGAACCGAGCGCCGTTTTCAAAATTTCTTTATTGGGCGGATGAGGAGTGTAACCGGTAAGAAAAAGTTTGTCGATCTGCGTGCCGTCTGAAGTACGGAAAACAGACCCGACATTATATGTGCTTCGAATATTATCAAGTAGTACAACTACCGGAAGTTTTTTAACTTCGTGGAGAGTATCAAGCGTACTCCGGTTTTGAGAAATTTCGTCGTGTGTAAGTTTTTTCATCCTTAAAGGTTTTATTATTTGAACTTCACGGCAAGTTGTCCGCAAGCGGCGGCAATGTCATCGCCTTGTGTTTCGCGAACCATAACGGTAACATTATTATCCCGTAAAATTTGAACGAAATCATCAATCCGTTTTTTATCTGTTGGAAAGAGCGAAGCTGAAAATCCGGTTGGATGCATGTGCTGCAACGAATTAAACGGAATTACATTTATCTTAGAAGGAATTTGATTTGTTAATTTTATCAATGCTTTAATATCTTCATCTCTGTCATTCAAACCCTTCAACATAATATATTCAAACGTGATGCGCGTTTTGGTTTTCTTGGCGTAATATGTAACCGCTTCAAGATTATCTTTCAGTGGATATTTTTCATTGATCGGCATGATCTTCGAACGGGTTTTTTCAAAACATGAATGGAGTGACAAAGCTAATTTTGCTCTTAAACCGGAATCGGCAAGTTCAACTATTTTTGGAGCGATTCCCGCGGTTGAAACCGTTATTTTTTTTAAGCTGATTCCTTTGGTTAATTCCTCTGAAAATATTTTAAGTGAATTTACAGTCGCATTATAATTCAACAGAGGTTCACCCATTCCCATATAAACGATGTTTGAAATATCTCTTTCGGAATGCTGCTGTGCTAAAAGGTATTGGTCAAATATTTCCCCGGCAGAAAGATTCTTTTTGTAACCCATCAATCCCGTTGCACAAAATTTGCAATCAAGCGGGCAGCCGACTTGGGTTGAGATGCAGAGAGTATTTCTTTTTTCATCGGGAATAATCACCGACTCAATTTTGTTCCCTTCAGCAGTTTCAAAAATTAATTTTTTCGTTCCGCTGGTTGATAATTCTGAAGCGGCAAAATTTAAAGTAATAAGTGAATAATTATCTTTCAGTTTATTGCGGAGTGGTTTTGAGAGATTTTCCATTTTATCAAAACTCGTTATGCGGTAATTGTACATCCAGTTAAAAACCTGCAATGCGCGGAACTTCGCTTCTCCCATTTCGAGAAAGAGCGATTGGAGTTCTTCGAGCGTTAATCCTTTTAGTTGTTCTTTGTTTTTGTTCATGCTTCTTTATAAAATTTGAAGTGCAATATACCGATTTAAGAAATGGGTAAAAAAACAAGGATTAAACAGTTTTTAAAGACTATCAAAACAATAATATTTTTTATATTTTAACAAGTGAATTTAAAAGGTTACAAAATGAAATCTTACACTGCAATAATTGAAAAAGACCAAGACACCGGTTTGTACGTTGGTTATATACCTGGATTCCCAGGCGCACATTCCCAGGCTGAAACACTTGAAGAACTACGAACAAATTTAAGTGAGGTGATTGAAATGCTACTGGAAGACGGGGAACCGAAAATTGAGAGTGAGTTTATTGGAATTCAAAATATTAAAGTAGCTTAAGATGGGTAAAATTCCGGTACTTAAACCACAAATTGTTTTGAAGAATTTATTGAGAATTGGGTTTTTGGAAATCCGACAAAAAGGATCGCACAAACAATTGCGTCATCCAGATGGAAGGTGTACAACAATTCCTTTTCATCCGGGAAGAGATATTTCTCCAATTTTACTAAAACAAATACTCAAAGACGTTCATTTAACGATTGAAGAATTTTTGCAGATATAATAACTGAATAAACAGTGGAGTAAACTGTTACTCCGATTTTTATAATCGCCACAAGCGGTTAGAAAATCTTTCTTTCAAATCACAAAAGGATAACATTATGAATTTCGATTTCACCGAAGAACAATTAATGATTCAGCAAACTGCAAAAGAGTTTGCCGAAGCCGAAATAGCTCCTTCATCTATTCACCGCGATATTAACGCTGAATTTCCACACGAAATAATTAAAAAACTTGGAGAACTCGGTTTCCTCGGTATGATGGTTTCTCCCGATTACGGCGGCGCCGGAATGGATACCGTCAGTTATGTTTTGGCTATGACGGAAATTTCAAAAGTTGATGCAAGCTGCGGTGTTATTATGTCGGTTAATAATTCGCTTGTTACCTGGGGACTTGAAACCTACGGCTCGGAATTTATAAAACAAAAATATTTAATACCACTCGCAAAAGGAGAAAAGCTTGGTGCGTTCGCATTATCAGAACCTGAAGCCGGAAGCGATGCGACAAATCAGCGTACGCTTGCTCATCGCGAAGGAGATTTTTTTGTTCTGGATGGAATAAAAAATTGGATCACTAACGGACAGAACGCCGATTACTATTTGGTAATGGCGCAAACCGATGTTGATAAAAAACATAAAGGGATTACAACTTTTCTTGTTGAAAAAGGAACCGAAGGTTTTGAGCAGGCAAAGAAAGAAGATAAACTAGGAATCAGAAGTTCTGACACGTGCTCATTAACTTTTACAAATTGCAAAGTACCTGCAGAAAATATTGTTTGGGAAGAAGGCAAAGGATTCAACTTTGCGATGAACACATTGAACGGCGGAAGAATTGGAATCGCATCGCAAGCGCTGGGCATTGCCGTTGCCTCGCTTGAAGCTTCAATAAAATATGCAAAGCAGAGAAAAGCTTTTGGAACCGAAATTGCAAATCATCAGGCAATTCAATTTAAAATTGCGGAGATGGCAACTAAAGTGGAAGCCGCTAAATTACTTACCTTGCAAGCTGCGGCGTTAAAAGATGCGCACAAACCATACGTTAAAGAATCTGCAATGGCAAAATATTATGCTTCTAAAATTTCTGTTGAATGTACGTTGGAAGCGATTCAAATTCATGGCGGTTACGGTTACGTGCGTGAATATTTAGTTGAACGGTATCTTCGCGATGCAAAAATTACGGAGATTTATGAAGGGACAAACGAAATTCAGCGGATCGTTATTGCAAGAAGTTTATTGAGTGAACATTGAAAATTGTCTGGTTGAGTCTTGTTTTTTCTTTTTCACTCTTCGCTCAAACGGATTGGCAGCGTTGGCAGAAATCGGAAATCAATTACACTGAAACGGTAAATGATTCTGAGAGAAGCTATTCGTTACACGCTGATGATCCGTTTGAGTTTCTTTTAAAAACTGCGGCAGTTACTTACTGGTTTTTTATTTCGGATGTTGATGGAGATAACTGTCCGTTTGATCCTTCATGCTCATCTTTTTTTTTAGAATCGGTAAAAGCTTCAAACATTTTTGAAGGAACTCTAATGTTCGCCGACCGTTTTACCCGCGACTTTAACGTCTTTAACCGGAGCAATTACCGGATAACAAATAAAAGAAGACTTGCCGACCCTCCGGAAAAATATTTACTTTCAACGGTTCGTCCAAAAGTAAAGTGATGCGAAGACTTGTTTTTCTGATTTTGCTTTCAGCTTCCCCATCAAATTTATTTTCGCAAGAAAGTGAATTATTCACTCCCGAAAAGAGAAAAGCTTTTGCCGATTATTTGTTATGCGAAAAAGATTACCTCCGCGCTTCCGAAGAATATGAAGCGGTCAATAACGTAAATCAAAACGATTCGCTTGCTTACAATATCGCTTTGTGTAATTTAAAGATGAATGAATTCGAGAAAGCGAAAAACTGTTTTTTTCAATTAAGAAATTCTTCGCTCGGCGAAGAAAGCAAATTACTTTATTTCAAAACCTCTTACTTGGTGAACCAAAACTTTGATGAAATTGCAGATAGTTCTGCAAGTCGGTTTAAGAAAGAGGAGCTGAAAACATCATTCATGCGGTTGAAATTAGCGGCGCAAATAAAAAGTGGAATGACGGCTAATGAGTTGTCATCGCTTAGTAACAATTTTGATGAAAGTGATGCTAAAATCGTTAAAGGTTTTGCGGAAAACTTTGCACATCCGAAGAGGAAGAGTCCTCTGGCGGCGGCTTTGTTTTCAGCGATGGTTCCCGGCGCCGGAAAAATTTATACGAAAAATTATGGAGACGGAATTACATCGTTTATCGTAACCGGACTTTTTGCATTTCTTTCTTACGACAATTTTCGCGCACATCATAATACAAGAGGATGGATATTCGCCGGAACAGCAGCATTCTTTAATGCCGGAAATATTTATGGTTCTTATGTCTCTGCTCGGAATTATAATCTGGAAAGAGAAGAAGAACTGAATAATGAATTCGATTCCTATTTGAATTCGAAAAATTATTTTGTTCCGAAAGAAATTGAAGGAAACTGTAAATGAAATTCGGTAAACTTCTTTTTCTTTTGTTGATTTTGCTGAAACCGGAATTCGCTCAACCCCAACTTGAAAAACAGTGGGCTTATGCCGAATCTCTTTTTGCACAAGAGAAATATTTTAACGCAATCACGGAAGCGAAACGGTTAGCTTTTTTTGATACGGCAAATCAGTATTCATTTAAAACCAACAAATTGATTGGGGAATCTTATAGCCAAGGTGGAAAACTTGCTGAAGCTGTACATTATTTTACTAAAGCGGAAATCACTTCAAAAACAAAAGCAGAACTTTTCGCAACAAAGATTGAGATCATTAAAGTAAACATTCTCAGACGCGCATTTTCGTTAGTAAATCATCAGTTAAATGAAATGGAAAAAGATGAAAGATTTAGAACAGATTCATCTTCTCTCCAATATTGGCGCGGGTGGAATTATCTTTTCCATGATGATTGGCAGAAAGCTGCCGAAGTATTCGCTAAAATTGATTCTGCGGCGACTTTAAAAAATATTTGTGAAGAAGTGCAAAAGAAAAAATATTCAGTTAGTTTTGCCAAGGGACTTTCTGTTGTTTTGCCCGGAGCCGGACAATTTTATACCGGCAATTATGTTAGCGGAATTTTATCGCTTGGCTGGAATGTTCTCTTCGGATATTTAACCGTGCAAGCTTTTTCTGCGGAAAGAGTTTTTGACGGAATGGCAATTGGAACCATGCTTTGGCTTAGATTTTACAACGGTAATCTTACAAATGCCGAAAAATTTGCGGAAGAAAAAAACAATATTCTTAACAACGAAACTTTAGACTATTTACAAAAAAATTATCAAGGACTTAAACCGTGAAATTAACAGAAGATAAAATAAGAGAGTTATCAATTCAAGCTATTTCCGAACTTGGACCAACGGCTTCCCCCGATGCGGTTAAAAAATTAGTTGAAGAAAAAATTCGTTCTTCTGCTGCCTTTCCTGGTGGGGAAGTTAATGTAAGTTCCGGCAGAGTAATTCTTACCTCCTTCGGTTTGAACACTACCGGTATTGTTAGTTCAATATCTGCGGCATTGAGTGAAGCGCAATGCGATATCCTCGACATCTCACAAAAAATTATGCAGGAATTTTTTACGATGATCATGATGATCGATATAACAAATTCGCCCAAAGACATTAAAGATTTGCAGGAAATAATGAAAAGCATTGCCGAGAACCTCAAAGTTAAAATCTATCTTCAGCACGAAGATGTGTTTAGATTCATGCATCGTATCTGATGGTTGGTGGCAGCCGGTTGTTGGTTGAATGGAAAAGATAGAATTGAAAAAGACAAATTTTGAAAAATTAAATATTTACTTATAATATTTTAGTGTGGACTATAATTAATGTGTTTTCATTTGCTTAAGTTGAAATTGTAAACGAGAGAAAATATTATGAAGAAAATTAGAGTTTATGTTGATACATCGGTATTTGGCGGTGTCTTTGACGAAGTATTTAGAAAGGCAAGCTCAATTTTCTTTGTACAAGTTAAATTAAATAGTTCGGAAGGTTATCAACAAATATCAATATATTCTCCGTTGGAGGTGATTAGTTATGAATAAGAAATTCGATTGTGTTGAGATGAAACATCGAGCAGCCAGTATAATTCAAAAAAAAATAGCAAGATTGTCCAGAGAAGAAGAATTAGAATATTGGAGGCTTCAAGCACTTGAGTTACGCGAACAACAAAGGAAATTATTAAAAAGAGTAAAGGCAAAAGGATAACAGCGGTTCGAAACCTAATCCCCGGTAAAAAGCGATAAGCTATATTCGTTTTTGGCATCTTATGAATTTTTGATGAACTCTTTAGGATTAAGTGCATATATAAATTCAAATAAATAAAAATCAACTAACAACAAACAACCAACACTATGCCCTACGAATTTGATGAGATACTTGAAACTATAAAAATGACGGAGATCGAGCATTTCGATATCCGCACCGTAACAATGGGAATTAGCCTGCGTGATTGTGCAGATCGAAACATCTCAATTACTACGCAAAAAATTTATGAAAAAATCCTCCGCTACGCCGGAAATCATGTAAAGAACGCGCAAGAAATTGAGAGACGCTACGGAATTTCAATCGCAAATAAAAGGGTTTCCGTAACGCCAATCTCTATTATCGGAGATGCTTTCGGACAAGATGAATTTTTAAAAATTGCCGAGACGCTCGATAAAGTTGCTACGGAAATTGGGATTGATTACATCGCCGGTTATTCTGCGCTCGTTCAAAAAGGATTTACAAAAGGTGAGTTGGAGCTTATAAAATCAATCCCGAATGCACTCTCGCAAACGCAAAAAGTTTGTTCAAGCGTTAACGTTGCTTCAACAAAAGCCGGAATAAATATGGATGCCGTAAATTTGATGTCGAATATCATCAAAGAAACGGCGGAAAAAACAAAGGAAAGAGATTCTGTTGGTTGTGCAAAGCTTGTCGTTTTTTGTAATGCGGTTGAAGATAACCCGTTTGTTGCGGGAGCTTTTCATGGAATTTCGGAACCGGAAGTTACGCTTAACGTTGGCATTAGCGGACCAGGTGTGGTTTTGGATGCGATCAAGAATGCAGGTGGAATTGATTTTCAAAAGTTATCTGAGTTGATTAAAAAAACGATGTTTAAAATTACGCGCGCAGGAGAATTGATCGGAAGAAAAGTTGCCGAGAAAAATAATGTTCCATTTGGAATAGTCGATATTTCCTTGGCGCCAACTCCGGCGGAAGGCGATAGCATTGCCGATATTTTAATAGCGATGGGTGTTGAAGACGTTGGAGCTCCCGGAACAACTGCTGCGCTGGCGATGCTGAACGATGCTGTGAAAAAAGCCGGCTTGATGGCAAGTTCATCTGTAGGCGGAATGAGCGGCGCTTTTATTCCCGTTAGTGAAGATGCCGGAATGATCCGCGCGGTTGAAAAAGGACATCTATCATTAGAAAAATTAGAAGCGATGACAGCGGTTTGTTCCGTTGGGCTTGATATGGTTGCTGTTCCAGGAAATACTTCCGCAGAAACTCTTGCCGGGATTATGGCTGATGAATTTGCGATCGGAATGATAAATGATAAAACTACGGCTGTAAGAATTATTCCCGCGGTTGGTAAAAGCGTTGGCGATTATGTTGATTACGGCGGACTTTTGGGAAGAGCGCCAATTATGCCCGTAAGAGAACTTTCCTCCAAGGCATTCGTCTTAAGAGGAGGAAAGATACCTGCGCCGATTAGAAGTCTAACAAATTAAAATTTTAATCACATGATTATTAATTATCGTAGAAAGTTTATATTTTAGATATAAGATAATTCACAGTGCAGTAACAAGTTCTAAACCCTAACAAAAAAAGAGGATTCAATGAAAAAAGGTTTACTTATCGGGCTTTCAATTGGAGGTGCACTCTTACTCGGAATTATTCTGTTAATTATGTGGGGTGTCCGTTCCTACAACAACCTTGTAACGATGAACGAGGATGTGAACAAAAACTGGAGTCTCGTCGAGAACCAATATCAGAGAAGAATGGATCTCATCCCGAATTTAGTGAACACAGTTAAAGGTTACGCTAATTTTGAAAAACAAGTGTTAACCGATGTTACCAATGCCAGAGCAGGCGCAAGTTCAATGAAAGTTACTCCGGAAGTTTTGAACGACCCACAAGCTTTCCAGAAATTTCAACAGATGCAAGGTCAGTTAAGCGGAGCTCTCTCAAGATTATTAGTCACTGTTGAAAACTATCCCGAACTAAAAGCAAACGAAAATTTCCTTCAATTACAGGCTCAATTGGAAGGAACAGAAAACCGTATTGCCGTTGAAAGAAGAAAGTTTAACGAATCGGTTCAGATTTATAATACCACTATTAAAAAATTCCCGACCGCGATTTTTGCAGGAATATTTAATTTCAAAAACAAACAATATTTTGAAGCCGTCACCGGAGCGGAAAATGCCCCCAAGGTAGAATTTTAATCCAAATGAAAAAAATACTTTTCATCTTTTTTATTTCTCTTGCCTTTTGCTTTTCAATTAAAGCTCAGGGCGAACTGCCGACTTTAAAATATCTGGCTACAGATTTGACCAACACACTTTCTGCCGATGATATTTTGAATCTAAACCGGATATTGAGTGCATTCGAAGATTCAACTTCAAACCAGGTTGTTTTTCTGATGATCCCAACACTTAACGATTATCCGATTGAAGAATACGCCAACCAGGTTGCACAAAAAAATAAGATCGGAACGAAAAAAAACGACAACGGAATTCTTTTCCTCGTTGTTAAAAACGATCATAAAATTCGGATTGAAGTCGGTTACGGACTTGAAGGCGCATTGCCTGACGCAACATGTAATTCAATTATTAGAAATGAAATCCTTCCATTGTTTAAAGAAGATAATTATTCCGCAGGAGTTTTAGCCGGTGTTGGCGCAATTGTAAAAGCTACAGTTGGCGAATATAAAAATGATTCACCCAAAAGCAGGAATCGAGGGAAATCAATCGGCGGTTGGATAATTCCATTCTTGATAATTATTTTTTCTTTCTTATTCCGCGGAAGAAGAAGCCGTGGGATTTATCTCGGCACCGGGATGGGGCTTGGCGGCTTTGGAGGTTCAAGCGGTTTTGGCGGTGGTGGTAGCGGCGGCGGCTTTGGCGGTTTCAGCGGCGGTGGCGGTAGTTTTGGCGGCGGCGGCGCTAGCGGCAGTTGGTAGCTCATAAAGTTTTGATGGAAGTATCAAATAAATTATTAACCGCGATAGAACAATTTAACAACGCTGATTTCTTCTCTGCCCATAGTTCTTTTGAAACAATTTGGAGTAAGTGCAGAACAGGTGAAAAGGAATTTTTGCATGGTTTAGTCCAACTTTCAGTTGGAATGTTTCATCTTATCTCAGGAAATTTCAAAGGTGCGGTGAGCCAATTGCGTAAATCTGTTGAAAAACTTGAGAAATTTGCCCATGAATTTTGTGAGATTGATGTTTTTTATGTTGTTTCAAAGTCTAAAAATCTTATTTTTGAAAGAGAAGATTTTCAAAAAAGTGACGACACTAAGAGTTTACAAAAATTAATTACTCATTTTATTTTTCCTATTAAGTATCAAAAGGAGAACCGATATGGCGATAAAGATAACTGAAGAATGTATCAACTGCGGCGCATGCGAGCCGGAATGTCCAAACACCGCAATTTACGAAGGCGGCGCAAACTGGAAGTTGGGCGACCAATCTTTTGGCGAAGGAGACGCTTCACCGGATGGAAACAGCGGTTTCTTTTCAAACGATTTCTTTTACATTGTTCCTGATAAATGTACCGAATGCAAAGGCTTCCACGATGAACCGCAATGTGCTGCCGTTTGTCCGGTTGACTGCTGCGTACCTGACACCGACCGTGTTGAAGACGAAGCTGTCTTGTTAGCCCGTAAAGAAAAATTAGATCAACTGGGAAGATAATCCCGGTTCAAAAATTAATGGGCGCCTCTGGCGCCCTTTCTATTCCTCTATCTCTTACTTATTATGAAAACAACTAAACGCAACAGACCGTCTTGGGATAATTATTTTTTAAAAGTTGCCATGTTGGTTTCCGAAAGATCGACTTGTCCAAGAATGCACTGCGGATGTGTTCTTGTAAAAGACAGACAAATTCTTTCAACAGGTTACAATGGTTCAATTCCCGGTGATGATCATTGTGATGACGCAGGTTGTTTAGTGGTTGATGATCATTGTGTACGTACGATCCATGCCGAGATGAACGCTATTCTTCAATGCTCTTCTCACGGGGTAAACACAAAAGGAGCTACAGCATACATTACCAATATGCCATGTACAAATTGTTCCAAAGCTTTAATAGCGGCTGGAATAAAAGAAGTGTTTATTTTCTCCGATTATCACGATACCCTTGCAGAGAAATTCTTTGCCATAGCAAAAATTCCAATTAACAGAGTTGCAATGCCGGAAACAGAAATAGAATACGACCTTGCAAATTATACTTCAGCAAAGAAAAAGAAATAGTAGGCAGTTTCTCTCATTCCGCAAGAGGTGATATTCGATTCAGTGTTTACTAAATCTATAAACTCATCGCGTGATTGGATGGATGAATGTTTGAATGAAAATTGTCAAATCCTTCTAAATTGAAATTTGTTCCATTCAACCATGCGATCATTCATCCACGCAAGAGCATCCAATTTCAATTCTCATTCGTTAAACTTTGTAGTTGCTGAACGTAAGAGATATCGTGTTTATTCCGTAAGAATAAATCTCGGATCATTCGGTCGCAGATTATCATAAATTCTTTTTAAAGCAGAAAATGCGTTTTGACTTCCGCGAAATGCGGCTCTTCGATAATAGGTTACTCCTTTAGCCATATCTTTTTTTACCAAAATCCCTTTGGAATAACAAATACCAAGAGCCGTTTGTGCAAGGATTGAACCTTTGTTTTCGCCGGTAATAAAAGTTTGAAAAACTTCGCTTTTGCTAAAAATAAAATCATCATTTAGTAATTGAAGCAAACGTAATCGTACTTCAGCTTCTTTACTTCCTAGGCGGGAGGCTTGCTGCCAAAGTTCAACTCCACCGGTAATATTTTTATCCGCAATGATTCCTCCGACATTCCAATTGCCAAGTTCAATCAGAGCCGGCAAGTAATTTTTCTTTGCCGCTTCCTGTAGGAATTTCAGCGCATCATTTGGAGTTATTTGATTATCGAACTGCTGCGCGATTAGACTGCTCCAAACAAATTCAGCTTCCGGGTTTCCTTTTTCAACTTCTCTTTTTAGATGAGTGAAAAAATTCGGAGTTTTGAGCAAATCAAATAATAACCGGGCAGCTTTATAAGATTCAAGCCGAACGGCGCGGCAATAATAACTTGCCGCAGTAATGGAATTCTTTTTAACTGAAATTCCTTTTTCGTAATACCTGCCCAATAAAGCCAGCGCTTCAGGGTTTCCCCAATCAGCTTCCTCCGTCATTTTACTAATCAAAGTGGAGTCGGTTTGAACGGTAGTAGTTAATGTTTTTTCATTATCAAAATTTTCTTTTTCGTGAACCGCATCAAAGAGGAGCGTTGAATCATTGATGGCTGCGGCTGAATCGGCTGTAAAATCAAGGAAGGAAAGTGCATAAGATTTCTTTTTATCTGCTGCTTTTTCCTTTTCTCTTTGCTTAAAAAAAACTGCAACATAATTTGAATCGACCTCGGCTGGATTCCGTTTTTTCAATTCCTTCAAAAGGTCTTTAGCTTGCTCTACATTTTGATTGGCAGCTCGCTTTATGAAATAAGAAGCGATGGATAAATCTCTCTGAACGACCAAATTTTCCGTAAAAAATAATCCGACGACATAATTACCAAGTGGAAAATCTTCCTTAGCGGCAGCATAAAAATTATCAAACGCTTTGTATGGATTCCATTCGGTGCCCCATCCGTTGTTTTGAAAAATTCCAAGATTGTATAACGCAACGGGAAGTTTTTTCTCCGCAGCTTTTTCAATCCAATTGAAGCTTTGTACAGTATCGGCATCAAATCCGTGCCCAACTAAATAACGTACACCAATTTCATGCGCAGCTTGAGCATCTCCGGTGTTGGCTTTCCGTATCAGCATAAAATTTTC
Source organism: Ignavibacteria bacterium (assembly GCA_030693705.1). Classification (GTDB taxonomy): domain Bacteria; phylum Bacteroidota; class Ignavibacteria; order Ignavibacteriales; family Ignavibacteriaceae; genus UBA1563. The sequence goes on from JAUYAB010000075.1 coordinate 13,165, forward strand.
GTAAAGCTGATAAGAAACATCTGATTGATAAAAAAGAGTAAACGGCATGCGAAATGTTTGATTCGGTTTTATTGCTAAACTTTTTGTTGAATCTTGTGCGAAAGCGTGCGCAGCGAATAACCCTAATATAAAAACGAGGAGAAGTTTTATTGGTGGTTTCAGTAGTATTTCTTTCAAATTAAATGTGAATCTTTTTCTTTAAAATAAACTTCTTTAACTTTGTTCCAAAGGATAAAAAACGTATATGAAAATTGGAAAATATAGTGTCCATTCACTTTTGTCGGGTGGATTTAAGTTAGATGGCGGAGCTATGTTCGGAATAATTCCGAAACCGCTTTGGAACAAGTCTAATCCGGCAGATCAATTGAATAGAATTTCTTTGGTAACGAGAAATCTTTTGTTGGTTTCAGATTCCCGGAAAATTTTAATCGATACCGGAATGGGAAATAAATGGAATGACAAAGCAAAAGAAATTTATGAGATCGATTTTTCGCAGCATTCGCTTGAACATTCTTTAAAAGAATTGGGAATTGAACCTTCTGAAATTACCGATGTTTTACTCACACATCTTCACTTCGATCATACAGGAGGATCGACAAAAGAAGAGAACGGAAAACTCATCCCGGCTTTTCCGAACGCAAAATATTTTGTAGCAAAAGAAAATTATGAATGGGGTATGAAAGCGACAGACCGCGATAAAGGAAGTTATTTAAAAGAAAATTTTCAAGTTCTTTTTGAAAATGGAGTTCTTCATTTTTTTGATATGAAAGAAAATTTCTTTGATGATGAAATTGAGTTGCTTTCTGTAAACGGACATACGATCGGACAGCGGCTTTTCAAAATATTTGACTCGTCTAATACGCTGTTGTATTGCGGCGATCTGTTCCCGACGAGTTCGCACATTCCATTGCCATACATAATGGGATATGATTTGCAGCCTTTAATTACGCTTTCCGAAAAGAAAGAAATTCTTCCCATAGCTGTAGAAGAAAATTGGAAATTAGTTTTTGAGCACGATCCGTTTTATGCCGCCGCAACTGTTGCAAAAAGTGAAAAAGGATTTTCCGTAAGAGAAAGGTTTGAAACATTGTGAGTGAATTAGAAGGATTTACTAAAATTTGTTCGACAGGAGATGTGAAAGAAAATCAAGGAAAAAAGTTCATTGTCGGCTCGGAAGAAATTGCGCTCTTCAAAGTTAAAGGAAAATTTTACGCCCTTTCGAATGTTTGTCCTCATCAGCATACGTCAATAATTTATGATGGATTTCTTGATGCCGGGTATGTTTTTTGTCCCGCGCACGGATGGCAGTTCAATCTTGAAACCGGCAATCAGCCCGACGGAAGAAGCGGATTATCAACTTATGAAATAAAAATTGAAGTTGATGAAGTTTGGGTTAAAGCGATAAATAAAGAATTAAAATGGTAAAGCTGAAAACTTTTACTAATTCACCTTACGCAGAAGCCGGCATTGCATTGCCACGACTTTTAAGTCGTGGAATAGATGGAAGCCCAAGCTCTTGGCTTTAGCCAAAAACGGACTGCTTTTTGTGGCTAAAGCCGATATTGGTTTTAGCTATTATACCACGACCTGAAGGTCGTGGCAATTCAAATAGTGATTTAATGTAAGGCAAATTATTTATAAAGAACATGCAGTTAACTAACGACATTGTTAAAAATATCTCGGCTTCACTCGGCTTTAATCTGATTGGCTTTTCACACTTTGTTCAATTAGAAGAAGAAGTTGAACAGTTAGACAAGTGGCTGCAAAAAGGTTACAGCGCCGGAATGAAATACATAGAAAGAAATTTTGAAAAGCGAAAAGATGTACGATTAATTCTACCTGAAGCCAAAAGCATTATTTCTTTGGGAATGAATTATTACACCGGACATCAACATTCAAATGCTGAAGATTTTGGAAAAGTTTCCCGTTATGCCTGGGGCAAAGATTATCATTTGATTATTTGGGAGAAACTTGATCTTCTGATTCAAAAGTTAAAAGAAATTGATCCTACATTTGAAGCTAAAACGTATATTGACACAGGACCGGTGATGGATAAAGCCTGGGCAGTGCGTTCGGGAATCGGCTGGCTTGGAAAACATTCAAATGTGATCAACAGAGAAAAGGGCAGTTGGTTTTTTATTGCCACGGTAATTACGAATTACGAATTTGCCGTTTCGCATAAAGTTGCGGATCTTTGCGGAAGCTGTACCGCTTGCATTGATGCGTGTCCGACGAACGCTATTGTTCAAGATTATGTTGTTGATGCAAACAAATGTATCTCGTATTTAACCATTGAAAATAAAGGAGAGATTGATAAAAGTCTTTCCGGCAAATTTGAGAAATGGATTTTTGGCTGCGATATATGTCAGGATGTTTGTCCATGGAATAAAAAGTTTTCTATGGAAACGAATGAAAAGGAATTTCATCCGAAAGAGGGGAATAAAGAAATTGCTCTTGCAACGGTTGAAAATATGAGTGAGGAATTATTTAAAGAAAAATTTGCGGAAAGTCCTATTTTAAGAACCAAATTAAAAGGATTAAAACGTAACGCAGAATTTTTACTGAAGAAGAAAAATGAATCTTCTTCTTAAATGTGTAATCAAACGATAAAGAAAAAATAAATTGGAGAAAATTTAATGGAAAATAATCATCATAAAGTAATTATCATCGGCTCTGGTCCTGCCGGACTAACAGCCGCTTTATATACAGCAAGAGCAAATATGAGTCCGCTTGTACTCGAAGGAATGCAGCCCGGCGGACAATTAACCATAACTACCGAAGTAGAAAACTATCCCGGATTTGAACATGGCATTCAAGGTCCGGAACTTATGGATATTATGCGGAAACAGGCCATCCGTGTTGGTGCTGATTGTCAATTTAAAGAAGCAACATCGGTTGATTTTTCAAAACGTCCATTCACAGTAAAATCTTACGAAGAAGTTTTTACTGCTGATTCGGTAATTATTGCAACCGGCGCTTCGGCTAAATTACTCGGCATTCCGAGCGAAGGAAATTATATGGGACACGGAGTTTCTGCCTGCGCAACGTGTGACGGATTTTTCTTCAAAAATCAAAAAGTGTTAATTGTTGGCGGAGGAGATACCGCGATGGAAGAAGCAAATTACTTAACACATCACGCTTCGGAGGTTGTGTTGATCCATCGCCGTGAAGCATTTAGGTCATCTAAAATTATGTCCGAGAGAACCGAGAAAAATCCTAAAATTTCTATGATGCTTAATAAAGTTGTTAAAGAAGTTATCGGAACTGAAGAAGGTGGAAGAAAACAAATGACCGGAGTTTTACTCGAAGATACGGTTACAAAAGAAGTAACCGAAGTAAAAGCTGATGGTTTGTTCATCGCCATTGGGCACCAGCCAAATACAAAATTGTTTAAAGGTGTTTTGGATATGGATGAAGTCGGTTATCTGAAAGTAACACCGGGTTCAACTTATACAAATGTACCGGGAGTTTTTGCTGCCGGTGATGTTGCTGATAAAACTTACCGCCAGGCAATAACCGCTGCCGGTTCCGGTTGCATGGCTGCTATTGATGCAGAACGTTGGTTAGAAGCGCAAGAGTAGTAGTCAGTTGTCAGTCCGCCGCGGTGGATCAGTATTCAGTAAAAAAATCCTCCGTAAGTGGAGGATTTTTTTTGCTTTGCTTCTTGAATTTGGTTAAATGTTCGTTTAACTTCGCATAAACAAAATATAACAGTTTTTATTGGGGTGCAACTCCAAACTTCCGCAGGCACTCCAAATCGATTTTTTACACGGATAAAATAATAGATATAGAAAAATTAAATATTAAGAAAACAAAAATTTTATAAGAGAATGGACAATATTATTATGGAACAGCATTTAAGCCCCCAACAACACATAAACGAACTGACAATAGGTGAGTTGAAAACATTAATTTCAGAAACAGTTAAGGAAACGATGGAAGAAGTTATTGAGAATATGGAAGCGCTTTCAAGTCCATCCTTTCTAAGTGCCGTTAATGAAGCAAGAGAAGAATATAAAGCCGGAAAGACAACAAAGTTAGAAGACATGTTCAATGTTTGAAATTATTCTTTCTGAGAAAGCCGTAAAAGATTTCAAAAAACTTGATACGAACACCGGTTTGCAAATTGCAAGAAAATTAAAGGAGTATTCGACAAATCCATTCTTGTATGCAAGAAAACTTTCCGATTCAAAAATCGGAACATTTAGATTTAGAATTGGAGATTATCGGGCAATAGTTGATATTGAAGAAAATAAAATTATTGTACTTAAAGTCGGACATAGAAAAGATATTTATAAATAACAGAAAAAGATTTTTATCGACAGCAAAATCATCTTCCACAATCTATTCTTTTGAATTGCCACGACCTTTAGGTCGTGGAATAATTAACAAAAAAGTAAATGGCTTTAGCCAAAATAACCGCTCAAATTGGGCTCAAGCCCTGTTCTTGTTGTTAATTTGATCCCCGACCTGCCTGCAGCAGGCAGGCATAAATGTCGGGGCTATTCAATACTTAATTTTGCGTAACATCAGTTATCCGTTTACTTCTTCTCCAACTTCTTTTTTATTTCCGTATTTATTGGCGAGAATAAATCCTACTCCGGTAAAAACGAAGATGGAAAGGGGAACATAAAATTCTTTAGAAGTCGCATCTTCGAGGAACATTCCAAATCCAATTCCAAGACCAAAGAATGTCATAATGAGTCCTATCTTTAACAAAAGATTTTTGTCTTTTTTCTTCTGCAAAAACTCTTTTATTTCTGCCGGTGAAAGTCCTTTTTCAATTAACATCTGTTTTTCTCTCGAACCGAAATAAATTCCGGTTACAACGATAATTCCAACTATTAGCGTGATAAAAATTGGAATTGAGACTGCTATTACACCTTCCATGGTATTTATCCTTTCTTATGATTTATAAAATTTCTTTTTCTTCTGAACGTTATGACAAGTGAGTTTGCGGAAAGGTTACAGAGTCAGTCGGCAGAGGGCAGTTGGCAGGGAGCAATCGGCAGAGGGCAGTTGGCAGAAGGCAGTAGGCTGTCAGCGGGGAGCAGTTGGCAGTCGGCAAAATAAGGAGGATGTAACGTTGGGATTTGTCATTTTAGATTTGGAATTTTACAGGGGTAGTGTAACTTTTTTGGAAAAACGGTAGTCAAAGGAAGTATGAAACACTTAAGTGACATCGAAATAATTGATTCGGTTCTGCAAGGGAACGCGAATGATTTTTCTCTTTTGATAAATCGTTACAAACACAAAGCCTTCTCGCTGCTTAAGCGAATGTTAAAGAACGAGATGGATGCGGAAGAAATACTGCAAGATTGTTTTGTAAAATCTTTTTTCGCGTTAAAATCTTTTAAGAGAGAAGCTAAATTCTCAACATGGTTTTACCGGATTGTTTACAATTCAGCAGTTACAAAGCTTTCCGGCAAAAAAAGAAAAATTGAACAAGAGATGCTTTCGATTGATAATGAAGATAATCCTCTGACACTATCAGTTCCCGAAAAAGAATTTTCTCAAGAGAAGAATGAACTATTAAATTTAGCAATTCAGGAATTGCCGGAAAATTATTCGGTCGTTATCACACTCTTTTATCTTGAAAGCATGTCGTGTGAAGAAATCAGCAAAATTATAAATACCAGCGTGAACAATGTGAAAGTATTGCTCCATCGTTCGCGCACAGCTTTAAAAGAAATAATTTCTCAAAAGCATTTGGAAAGGGAATTGTTATGAAACATTTAACTAATGATGAACTTAACCAGTCAGTTGATAATGAATTATCACTACAAGAAAAAATCGCCGCTGAACAACATTTGGCAGAATGCTCTTTCTGTTCCGATGAATTGAAAAGTTTTAAATCGCTTAATTTATTATTGTCCGAGCAGTATGAAGAAAAAGCGCCTGAAGGAATTGAAAATTTGATCATGAAGAAAATTGCCAAGAAATTGCGCAGTGATAAATCGCAGAAAACATTTTTTAGATTTATTGTTTCTTTATTTAGTTTAGGAATAGCCGCCATTCTTGGATTTGTAGGTTACAGAGCATCAAAAACGATCTTTCAAGTCTCCGTAAATAGTGAGATGGCTCAATGGTTCAACCAAACTTCTGTGCAAATGAAATCGATCATTGGTTTGGCTTTTGGAGAAAAGACTCTGCGTTCATTTGAAGTAACGATGCTTCTGTTTTTTGTTTTGTCAATCTATTTTCTGGTGGAGAAGTACAAGGCGATTAGGCATTAGTTTAAATTTGTGACTGTAGAACTGTGAGACATTAATACGAAAAGATGGTGGGGCAAAGAAAGGTTTTCTTTTTATTCAGTTTTACTCCATTAACCATCAAACCTCACCCATCAACCATGTTTAATTATTTCAAAGTCGCTTCAAAAAGGATTATATTTCTAATCAAAAAATGTGAAGATGCAAACAACCATCCATTAATTGGTTTGAGTTTGTGCGAGTAGAAATTGAAAGGAAATTGATTGATGAATATAAAATCGGGATACGTTAGCATTATCGGAAAACCGAATGCCGGGAAATCAACTTTGTTAAATTCTTTTTTGAAGTTGAAGTTCTCGATCGCTACTAATAAGCCGCAAACAACACGCAAAAATATTATCGGGATTTTATCGGAAGATGAATATCAGATCATTTTTTTAGATACGCCGGGAATACTTGAGCCGAAATATTTACTTCAACAGAAAATGATTGAGGCTGTCCATTCTGCGGTAGCGGATTCGGATGTGGTTTTGGCGCTTGCCGAATGTTCCTCCAAAGGAGTTCATAAAGATATTCTTAAAGAACATTTAGTGAACGAGGTTTTGCAGAATACTTCAAAAAAGAAAATATTGGTGCTTACCAAAGTTGATCTTATCTCCCAAGAAAAAGTTTCGGAGGAAATTGAATTATTGCATCAATTGAAAATGTTTGATGAAATCATTGCGGTTTCAGCACAAGAAAAATTTCAAATCGATGTGTTGATAAAACTGATTCTTCATTATCTGCCTGAGCACCCAAAATATTATCCGGATGATGCACTTTCCGACAGAAATGAGCGGTTTTTCGTTTCGGAATTTATTAGGGAAAAAATATTTTTATTCTATGAAGATGAAATCCCTTATAGTGCTGAAGTAGCAATTCTAGATTTTAAAGAACGCGAAGGAAGAAAAGATTACATCGAAGCGGAAATTTATGTAGAGAAGGAATCGCAAAGGAAAATATTAATCGGAAAAGGTGGTGCCGGAATAAAAAATATTGGCGCCGCCGCGCGAAAAGAAATTGAAGCGTTTTTAGAGCGCGAAGTTTTTCTTGATCTTCGCGTTAAAGTTAAAGAGAACTGGCGGAAGAACGAGAACATGCTTCGCTCACTTGGTTATAGTGACGAATAAAAGTTAAAACATTGAGCATTAACAAGAAACAAATTATTGCCGAAGGAGCGTTGTTTAGCAACACGTTGATTTGGGGCGGAACGTTTGTGATGATAAAATCAGCGTTAACGTTTATCTCTCCAATGATGTTTGTTTCAGTCCGTTTTTCAATTGCAGCGCTTTTGCTTCTGCCTTTCGTTTATCCTTTGTTTAAAACCATTTCTAAAAAACAATTAAGCGAAGGATTCATTCTCGGAGTTTTTTTGTACATCGGTTTTGCGGTGCAAACGATCGGGTTGCAATATACCACAGCAACTAAATCGGCATTCATTACCGGGACATTCGTTCTGTTTACTCCGATTCTCCAAACGATAATTGAAAAACGAGTGCCCACCATTGGAAACATTATAGGCGTTCTTTTGGTAACAGTTGGAATTATTTTTCTTTCCAGCAAAGAAAATTCTTTGTTCAGTATTTTTTCGGAACTTGGCGAGGGATTTAACGTAGGCGATTTCCTCACACTCATCTGCGCTATATTTTATGCGGTGTATATCGTGTATCTTGATAAAATTAGCGCAAACCATAATCACCGGTTTCTAACGTTCGCCCAGATCTCTGTTACAGGATTATTAAGCATTCTTTCTATTGCTGTGTTTTCATTCGTGCAGATCGAACCGGTAAAAATCGTTTTGAATAATGAAGTTGTGATCGCAATTCTTTACACAGCATTGTTTGCCACAATTTTAACGACAAGTTTGCAAACGAAATTTCAGCAGGCGGTAACGCCAACAAGAGCAAGTATAATTTTTTCCATGGAACCGTTGTTTGCGGCAGTAACTGCGTATTTCTTCATAAATGAAAAATTATCTAACTTTGGAATAGCAGGCGCTGCATTTATCTTTTTAGGAATTCTTATTTCAGAGTTATGGCCGAAAAAATAAAAAGTGATTTGTCACGCGCGGAGATTATCGTTGGCGGACTTGTTCAAGGTGTCGGCTTCCGTTATTTTGTGTTGCGTACGGCAATGAAGTTGAATGTTAAAGGCTACGTAAAAAATCTTTATTCAGGCGAAGTGCTTGCCGTTGTTGAAGGAGAAAAAATAAATATCATGGAGTTTTTTGAGCAAATGAAACTTGGTCCTTCTCATGCATACGTAAAAACTTTTTCAATTATGTGGACCACCTTTAACGCGGAATTTTCATCATTTGAGATTAGATAGTGAAACAACAAATTAGAATAGGTAATGGTTTCGACGTTCATCAATTTGCTGAAGGAAGAAAACTCTTTCTTGGCGGAGTTGAAATTCCATTTCATAAAGGATTGCTCGGACATTCGGATGCAGATGTCCTCCTTCATGCAATTTGCGATGCGATGCTTGGGGCTTTGGCGCTTGGTGACATTGGAAAACATTTTCCGAATGACGATGCGAGATTTAAAGATATTGATTCCAAGTTATTACTTCGTCATGTAAACGAGTTGATCAATCAACACGATTATGAAGTGTCAAATCTCGACGCAACTCTTCTTCTCGAGAAACCCAAAATCCTTCCGTTTGTTGAAAAGATGACCTCAGTAATCGCAGACATTCTAAATGTTGAGATGAATCAAGTTTCGATCAAAGCTACGACTACCGAAAAATTAGGTTTCACGGGAAGAGAAGAAGGCGCCGCCGCGTTTGCTTCCGTTTTACTTGCTAAAAGAAATTCCTAAATGTTTGAACATATTTTTACATCACTTTCTTCTTACGATCCACTTTTAATTTATAGTTTGATCTTACTTATTCCATTTATCGAAAACCTTTTTCCGCCTTCGCCTAGCGATATTGTTGTGGTTCTTGCCGGATCACTTATTGTAAATGGAACCATCAATTTTTTTGCCGCATTAGTTCTTTCAACGATCGGAAGTGAAATAGGATTCATGGTGCTTTATTACATTGGACTTCAGACCGACAGAAAATTAATTCATACCGGGAAGTTAAAATTTATTTCACATGAAGCAGTAATCAAAGCTGAAGATTGGTTCATTAAATATGGATTTATGCTCATTCTTTTTAACCGTTTTCTTTCCGGGATAAGAGCGGTTATCTCATTCTTTGCCGGTTTATCTGAATTGAATGTTTGGCGAACAATTATTTTCTCTTCGCTCGGTTCTATCGTTTGGAACGCAATTTTGCTGGGTCTCGGAATTCTTTTCGGCTACAATTTGTCAACCATCGATTATTTCCTTTCTACTTACACAAAGGGAATTTTAATAATTACTGCAGTCATTGCGATCTATTTTTTAGTAAAATATCTTTTAAAACGGAAGGGTTAATTTGCGTTTATTTCAAAAAAAAAAACTTACTGCCGAAGAAAAATCTAAAAAACGAAAGGATCTTGCGCTCCTTTCTTTAAGCGGTCTACTTCTTGCTTTAGCTTTTCCACCGTTACCGTTTCACTACTTTATCTTTGTTGGATTAATTCCTTACTTCGTTGTACTTGAAAAAAGAGAAACACTCGCGGAAATAAACCGGGCAACATATTTCATGGCATTCGTATTTTCTTTGTTCACAGTTTATTGGGTTGGCGGTTTTACGGTTGGGAAAGATTATTTTTTAATGCTTTCCGGCTTTGTGCTTTTGTTTTTTAATCCGCTTCTTTTTCTCATTGGCTCGACGCTTTTTTATTTCGCGTTAAAATCCTTTTCAAGAAAGGTTGCAATGCTTCTCTTTCCTTTCTTTTGGGTATGCTATGAGTACTGTTATTCGCTGACCGATTTCCAATTCCCGTGGCTCACACTGGGAAATTCACAATCAAAATTTTTGCACTTCATCCAAATTGCCGATATAATTGGGGTGTATGGTCTTTCTTTGATAATCGTATTTATCAATCTTTTTTTCTTCGTTAGTTATCGGCATTATCTAAAAAAGAGTAACTACAAAATTCCGTTTTCAGCCGCGTTATTGTTACTTATTCTCCCACTCGTTTATGGAGCAGTAAAAGTAAATTCATTTAAAGAAAGTGAAAAGAAAATTCGTGTAGGATTAATTCAGCCAAACTTAGACCCATACGAAAAATGGTCCGGTGGAAATTTGGATGAGATCACAAGCATGTATCTTGCTTTGTCCCGTAAAGCCGTTGCAAAAAAAGCGGAAGTAGTAATCTGGCCTGAAACTGCGCTTCCTGTTTATCTTCTCTCCGGTGAATATTTTCAAACCAGAGATTCGATCAGAAATTTTGTAAATTCTTTACACGTTTCTTTGTTAACCGGCATGCCGAACTTTATTGCTTATTTTGAAAATAATCAAGCTCCCACCGATGCGAAATTTAGCGAAGCCGGAAAATTTTATTACACAAACTACAACGCAATTCTTCTTTTCAATCCTGATAGCGTGAGAATTCAATCTTACGGTAAAATGAAACTTGTTCCCTTTGGTGAGCATACACCTTTTGCAGATCAACTTCCATTTCTTGGCGATTTAATAAAATGGGGCGTTGGACTCGGCGGTTGGAATATTGGACGAGATACTTCTAACTTCAAATTACGAATTAGTCCGCCGCCGGCGGATTATGAATTAGGAAAGACTCAACCAACTAACAACCAACCACTAACAACCAACATCAACGCCGTCGTTTGCTACGAATCAATTTTCCCGGAATTTATTGCAGCCTTTACCCAGCGCGGTTCTGAAATGATTGCGGTAGTAACGAACGATAGTTGGTACGGCAATACGAGTGGTCCATATCAGCACAAAGAAATTTCCGTTTTGCGCGCGGTTGAAAATAGAAGAAGTGTTGTCCGTGCGGCTAATGGAGGAATAAGTTGTATTATTAATCCGTTGGGAGTCACGATTGCCGATACAAAAATGTACACCAAAGATGTTTTAGTTGGCAATGTAAGTTTGAATAACGAAAAAACCTTTTACACGCTTCATCCTTTTATAATTCCGGTTACAAGCAGTGTAATATCTTTATGGATTTTCGGAATATTTATTTTGTTCAAGTTAAAAGCAAAATTTAAGGACGGTAAAAGTAATGTTGTTTCCCTTTTTTAATGTTGTTATTTTTGCTGAAAGTAAAATGAGAAGAGGTTTTTATGATACCGAAAAAGAAAGCATTTATCACTCCGGAAGAATATTTGGAGTTAGAAAGAAAAGCTGAATTTAAGAGCGAATATTTTAACGGTGAGATGTTTGTGTTGGCAGGAGCCAAAGTTAATCACATACTTATTAATGGCAATCTTAACAGAGAACTCGGTAATAGATTAAAAGATAAACCTTGCAAGGTTTTTTCAAATGATTTGAGAGTAAAAATTTCTGCAACGGGCTTGTACACATACCCGGATGTTATTATTGCTTGCGGAGAGATTAAACTTGAAACCGATGAAATGGATACATTATTGAATCCAACACTTATAGTTGAAATCCTTTCCGAGTCAACCGAAAGTTATGATCGCGGGAAAAAGTTTGAACATTACCGTACTTTGGAATCGCTGCAAGAGTATGTGCTTGTAAGTCAGGAAAAACCAAAAGTTGAACAATTTTTGAAACAGCAGGACGGCAAATGGCTTTATTCGGAGGTGAACGGAATTGATTCGAGAGCGCAGTTCACTTCAATTGAATGTGAAATTGATCTGAAAGAAATTTACCATAAAGTGGAATTTAAATAGTGAATAAAATAATAGACCTCCGCAGCGATACTGTAACCAAACCTTCCGCTGAAATGCGTAAAGCCATGTATGAAGCCGAAGTCGGTGACGATGTTTTTAAAGAAGACCCGACCGTAAACGAACTTGAAAAATTCGCAGCAGAACTAATAGGAAAAGAAGCGGCTTTGTTTGTTTCTTCAGGAGTTATGGGAAATCAACTATGTTTAAATGTGTTAACAAATCCCGGCGATGAAATTATCTGCGAAAAGAACGCGCACATTTTTAATTATGAATCGGGGTCACCTTCTGCATTAAGCGGGATACAAATTTATCCGGTTGAAGGAAATCTCGGTGTATTTACTCCTGAACAAGCGGAAGCTGCAATCCGTCCCGTGAGCGCTTATTATATGCCCCGCACGAAGGTTATTGAAGTTGAGAACACCCACAACCGTGCAAGCGGCGCCGTCCATCCGATTGAAAATATTATTGCATTAAAAAATGTAGCAAAGAAATATAATCTCTTTTTTCATCTAGACGGTGCAAGAATTTGGAATGCTTCTGCTGCAACCGGAATTTCTGTTGCGGAATATGCTTCGCATTTCGATACTATCTCTTGCTGTTTATCAAAAGGATTAGGCGCTCCGGTCGGTTCGATCATCGCCGGATCAAAAGAATTTATCGATAAAGCATTTTGTGTAAGAAAAGCTTGGGGCGGGGGAATGCGTCAAGTTGGAATTCTCGCCGCCGCCGGTTTGTTCGCTCTTAAAAATAATCGAGACAGATTAAAAGAAGATCACGAAAAAGCGCAGATACTTGCGCAAAGTATTTCAGCAAATCCAAATTTAAAAGTGAACTTGGAAGCGGTACAAACCAATATCATTATTTTTGAACCATTAAAGATGACAGTTGAAGAAGCTCAAACAAAATGCAAAGAAAAAGGTTTGCTTCTTTCTGCGGGAACAGCAACAGCCTTGCGAGCGGTTACTCATCTTGATGTAAGCTTCGAGGAAATAGAAAAAGCAAAAGAAATTATGAATAGAGTTTTCAGTTAATAAGAATTGAAACGTCTATCCGGAAATAAATGATGATATTTCAGCTTAGGGAAATTATTTCGATGTAATAACTAAAAGGTGGTAACATGAGCAATATTAAATTATTTGAAAACAAAAAAATACGTTCTTCGTGGAATAGCGAAGAAGAGAAATGGTATTTCTCTGTAATTGATGTTATACAAATTCTCACGGAAAGTCCGCGTCCCAGAAAATATTGGAATGCACTAAAAACCAAGCTAAAAGATGAGGGAAGTCAGTTGTCCCAAAGTATGGGACAACTGAAAATGCAATCGGCAGACGGGAAATTTTATCGTACCGATGTTGCAGATACCGAACAGCTTTTGAGGTTAATTCAATCCATTCCATCTCCTAAAGCAGAACCTTTAAAGCAATGGCTCGCAAGAGTTGGTTACGAAAGAATAGAGGAAACAGAAAATCCCGAATTAACTTTTGACCGCGCTATGGAAACCTATTTGAAAAAAGGGTATTCAAAGGAGTGGATAAACCAAAGATTGAAAAGTATTGAAGTCCGTAAGGAATTAACGGATGAATGGGAGAATCGTGGAGTTAAAAAAGGAGGGGAATTTGCAATCCTAACTGATGAAATTACTACCGCATGGAGCGGTTTTACTACCAAACAATACAAAAATTTTAAAAACTTGAAGAAAGAAAATCTACGCGACCACATGACCAATTTGGAGTTAGTGCTCAATATGCTCGCGGAGGCAACCACAACAGAAATTTCAAAAGAAAAGAATCCTGAAACTTTTGAAGAAAATAAGAAAATTGCAAAACAAGGTGGGACAATTGCCGGGAATGCCAGGAAAGAAATTGAAGAAAAATCCGGGAAAAAAGTGGTTACGCAATTAAATGCAAAACAGTTACGGGCAAAGGAAGCTAAAAAACTAAAATAAAAAAAATAACCTCGCTTGAAGTTCATTTCATCTGTGGTGAATAACTATTTATTGGTAATTTTCTTTCAGTGTTATAAAGCTTTTTAAATAATTTATAGAGATCATTTTTTAATATGAATATTAAAGATTATAAACATCGCACTTCCGTTACCGTGCGTTTTCACGAAGTTGATATGCTTGGCGTTTGCAACAATGCTGTGTATTTAAACTATTTTGAGTATGCCCGGCTGCAATACATAAAAGATATTGGGTTACTTCCTGAAGCCGGAATTTTTACAGACGGCGACGTTTACTTTATGGTAAGAAATGAAGTGAATTATAAATCTCACGCTTTTTACGATGAAAAATTATTGATCTTCAGTCGAATAGCATTTATTAAAAATTCGTCATACGGATTTGAACATATCATCATCAAAGACAACACGGGCGAGTTGGTTGCAGACGGCGCCGGGGTTTTTGTTCATGTTGAAGCAAAAACCAAAAAGCCGATCAATATAAAACAACATATGATTGATGTTGTGAAAAATTATGAACCGAACGTTAAAATTTTAAGAGAAGGAAACATCTAAATTCAGGAGGAATATTATGGCACAAAAAATAACAAGACAAATTGTTTTTGATATTGAAACCAGCGGGTGCAGGCTAACCGAACTTGCAGAAAGTCAACAGGAGTACATTCTTCGCGAGGCGCTGAAGGAAACCGACGAGACCATCCGCCAACAAAAAACCGATGATGCAGAAAGATTTTTAAGTCTTTATCCTTATACTGCTAAGGTCGTTGCAATAGGAATGTTTGACGTGCAGAATAAAAAAGCATTTGTCTATTACGAGAACGAAGCGGAAGACGAATGGCAATCCGAAGACGGTAAAATTGTTTACAAAGCTTTCCCGGAAAAAATCATGCTTGAAAGATTCTGGCATGTAATGGAAAAAACAGATCAAGTTGTTACGTTCAACGGAAGAAATTTTGATATTCCGTTTTTAATGATGCGCTCTGCAATGCTGAAGGTAAAGCCTTCGAAAAATTTTATGGGTTACCGGTTCGATACAAAAACGCATGTTGATCTCCTTGAACAATTTACATTTTACGCTGCAACGAGAAAGTTCAACCTTGATTTTTATTGCCATGCGTTTGGCGTGCAGACTCCCAAATCGCACGAGGTTTCAGGGATGGAAGTGCAAAATTTGTATCAAGCCGGGAGAATTAAAGATATCGCCGTCTACTGCGGAAAAGATATTGTCGCCACTTACAAACTTTTCAAAATATGGGAAGATTATCTAAAGTTTTAACAAAAAAAATGCCGGCACTAGACGCCGGCATTTTCATTCACGTCATTACTTCACTATTCCAGGTCATTATTTACTTAGGGTCATCTTCATTTTTTCTTCGTGCCTTTAGACGGAGCTTCTTCTTTTTCAGAATCGTTTTTATGCTCTTCCAAATATTTATCTGCATCTGAACCTTCAAACATCTCTATTTTTTCAGTACCATTCTCTTTTGTGGTTACGGTTACGGTTTTATTCCCATCTCTATTTTGAATAACAATTTTCTTTTTGATTTTATTCGGACCAAAAGAATCCATAAAATCCGAAACATCAATTCTGATGTTGCTGTCTAATCCTCTATCATGGAAGAAATTAAACTTATGTGAAGGCAAAGTTAGTTCGTCGATATCCACATCATTGTCTTCATTCCAATCGAAATCCTCATCATCATTAATAACGATGACTTTCTTTGCGTGTTTCTTCATCAGCAGTTTTAGCAGCTCCTCAGCTTCTTCCCCGGTAAAGGAAACCGTTCCTTTATCGGTTTTAACCTCAATACTCTTAGCATTACCTTCAATTTTTTTAAGTTTTTCCTTTATATTTTTTTCTTGGGCAAAAACGCCGAAAGAAATGGCTAAACCTAAAATCACAGCAAAAAGAAATTGTTTTTTCATCTTTTTATCCTTTCGTTTAATATTTAGATGGATGACAATCCCAAAAGTTCCGTTTGATTCTCCCCAAATCCTTATTCAAACTTAAATTAAATCCTTATATTTTGAACAGTAAAAATTAACCTTCGAAAAGAAAAATGACAGAACCTGAAGTAACATTAGATTTGGCAATAGAACACGGACTGAACAAAGAAGAATACGAAAAAATTTGTAAGATTCTCGGGCGGAGACCAAATTTTACGGAACTCGGAATTTTTAGCGTAATGTGGAGCGAACATTGCAGTTACAAAAACTCAATCGCACTCTTAAAGACTCTACCCAGAAGCGGCGGCAAACTCCTTGTTGGCGCCGGTGAAGAAAATGCAGGTTTAGTCGATATCGGCGATGGTTTGGCAGTAGCTTTTAAGATCGAAAGCCACAATCATCCGTCGGCGGTTGAGCCGTACCAGGGCGCGGCTACAGGTGTTGGCGGAATCATGCGCGATATTTTTACAATGGGCGCTCGACCAATTGCCTCACTCAATTCACTTCGCTTCGGATCATTAAAAGATGCGAGAACCCGTTATTTGTTTGATGGAGTTGTGAAAGGAATTGGTGATTACGGAAATAGTTTTGGCGTTCCAACCATAGCCGGGGAAGTGTATTTTGATGAGTGTTATCAAGGCAATCCGCTTATTAATGCGATGGCTGTTGGAATTGTTAAAATTGGACAAAGTGCATCAGCTACAGCCGAAGGGGAAGGAAATCCCGTGATGATCGTTGGTTCTTCTACCGGCAGAGATGGAATTCATGGTGCAACATTTGCATCGGTAGAAATATCTGAAGAATCGGAAGCGAAAAGAACTTCGGTTCAGGTTGGCGATCCTTTCACAGAAAAACTTTTGCTCGAAGCTTCTTTAGAGATTATTCGTGAAGATTTGATCGTCGGTATTCAGGATATGGGCGCAGCCGGAATATCCTGTTCAACTTCCGAGATGAGCGCAAAAGGAAGATCGGGGATGAAGATCGATCTTTCAAAAGTTCCGTTACGTGAGTCGGGAATGTCGGCGTATGAAATTATGCTTTCCGAAAGCCAGGAACGGATGCTCGTTGTAGCTAAAAAAGGATGGGAAGATAGAGTAAAAGAAATTTTTGAAAAATGGGATTTGCATTGCGAAATAATCGGAACCGTAACAACCGATGGCAAATTGGACATCGAATACCTCGGTGAAAAAAAAGCCGAACTTCCCGCGTATGAATTAGTTCTTGGCGGCGGCGCTCCGGTTTATTATAGAGAAACAGCCGAACCTGAATATCTTTTTGAAACAAGAAATTATCCATTGGATAAACTTCCGCAACCGGGAAATCTTTCCGAAACATTCTTAAAAGTATTTTCTTCTCCGAACATCGTTTCTAAAAAATGGGTGTATGAGCAATATGATTCAATGGTACGAACAAATACCGTTGTAGGTCCCGGATGTGATGCTGCAGTGATCAGAATTAAAGGGACGAAAAAAGCATTGGCAGTTAAAACCGATTGCAACGGAAGATACGTTTATCTCAATCCGAAAGAAGGAACGAAGATTGCAGTTGCTGAATCAGCGCGCAACGTTGTTTGCAGCGGTGGAGTTCCTCTGGCAATTACCAATTGTTTGAATTTTGGTAATCCTTACAAACCTGAAATCTATTGGCAATTCAGCAAAGCAATTGAAGGAATGGGGGAAGCCTGCCGTTATTTTGATACCCCTGTTACCGGTGGAAACGTCAGTTTTTATAACGAATCTCCTGATACCTCTGTCTATCCAACACCTGTAATCGGAATGGTTGGATTAATTGAAGATTACGAAAACATCATGACTTCTTATTTTAAAAGCGAAGATGATTTAATCTACCTTCTTGGTGAGGATTTTGAAGAGATCGGTGGAAGTGAGTATCTAAAAGTAATTCATAAAGTGGTTGCAGGTGAACCGCCAAAAATTGATCTGGAAAAGGAAAAACAATTGCATGAGGTTGTGCTCGGTTTAATCAGTAAAAAACTTATTAACTCTGCGCACGATGTTTCAGACGGTGGAATAATTACCGCACTTGCAGAATGCTGCGTTATGAATGAAGCAAAACCGTTAGGCGCAGAAATTTCTGTTGATGTTGCCACACGGGAAGATTTTGCTTTCTTTTCAGAATCACAATCGCGAGTGATCGTTTCTGTTTCGCCGGAAAAGAAAGATGAATTTGATGCATTTCTTCTCGCTAAAGATTTTCCAGTATTGCAAATAGGAAAAGTTGGAGGGAAATCATTTCATATTAATGACCACAGGATGAATCTCCTTTTACTATCGAATATTTATTACAATACGATAAGTAAGTTGATGGATCCTCAATAATGGCAGGATCAATTTGATGATAGGTTATTTAAAAAAATTTTCACTGCTTTACAAAATCTCTCCCGGTTTTAAGAAGTTTGTTGATACTCCTAAATACTATTTACTAGGATTGTATCACAACACTGATCAGCATCATCTTTTTTTATTCGCCGGCGGACTTGCCTTTTCACTTTTTGTTTGCATCATTCCGTTTAATCTTATCCTTTTTGGGATGCTTGGATATTTCTTAGAGTCATCTGCAGTTGAGATTCAAATTAATCATCTTATTGATACGATTATTCCTTATGCCGTTTATGCTGATTTCGCAAAAAATGTTCTGTATAAAAGAATAAATGAAGTTATTGAATACCGGAATATTGTTGGGTTTATTGGTGTAACCGGACTTTTTATTGCGGCAAGCGGATTCTTAAGCAGTTTAAGAACGGTATTAAATAAAATCTTCGGCGCTTCTGCGGAAATAAATTTTCTACTCGGATATTTAAGAGATTTCGTAACGATCATCATTGTCATTCTAGTTTTTCTCATCGCCACCATAATCTTACCGATGATTGATATTCTTCGCCAGGCTTCGGAACAATATGGTGTTTTCGAATTTCTTCAGTACGGGATATTCCAAAAAATGTTCACTTCGTTACTTGCGGTCGTTTTAATCTTCGCGCTTTTCTCATGGTTGTATAAGTTTGTCCCAACTAAAAAAATTTCCAGGAGGGGAGTACGGTTTGGTGCGTTTTGGGCTGCGTTATTGTGGGAAATTGCAAAGCAGATTTTTGGTTTTTACATCTACAATTTTGCAACGTTAGGAAAAATATATGGAACGTATGTTGTGATTGTTGTAATTGCGTTCTGGATTTACTATACAGCAGTGGTTTTTATTGTTGGGGCAGAAATGGGGAAACTGTTCGATGATAGACAAAAGGATGAGGCAATGTTAAAAGCCTCTCAGTTTTCTTTGTTTTCGAAATAACAAAACTTTAGTGTTTTTATAAAATATTATAACTTAATCCTACCGAAGTTGTTAGTTCTTGCGGGTTAGAACCTTTTTTTAAGAACCTTGAATTTATAGTAACATAAATATTGTTTTCAACGTAATACCCAAAAGATGCATCTAAAGTATGAAGAGGTTTTATAACTAATCCGGGCTGTTTTTCATAATCGAATGTATATTTCGCAAGAAAATTGATGCGGTTGCTTAATTCATAAATGAAATCAAGATTAGCGCTCACGGTGTACTTTTTGAAATATAAACTATCAAGAGGTGAGGTAATTACAATCTTAAAATTAATTTGTGTATCCCAACTAATCGGGAATGAATATTTGCCGTTTAAACTTGTTTCGGGAGACCCAACACGCAACGTGTCTTTTGTAGAAGTTGGAATTTTAATCCCTGCAGAAGTTAACCAACCGTAATATCTATCGTTTACTCTTTCATTGATGTTAAATAATACCTGCCGCATTCTTTGGAACCCTATTGCCCCAACACCACCGAACTCATCAATTAAACCGCTTTTTTGAATTTCTTTTTCGATATCGTCAAACCAAAATGTTTCATAAGTGGTTTGATAAACTTCTTGATATTCTTGCTGCCGGTCGATGATGTTTGCAATGGCGATCATTGTTTCTTTCGGCAAATTGCCCTTTATAACGTTATCGCGCAACAAATGTCCTTCTATGCGCACAGCCTTTGCAAGCGCCGTTGCGTTGATATACCTTCCATAACCGAATCCGACTGTTATTGCAGACTCAATATGCGTGAAGGAGGAATTTTTGACCCATCTGAAAGGTTTTAAATAAAAAGATCCAACATGTCTTGCCGCAAGTTCAGCAGCCCCAAAGAAGTTTTTGGTTTCTGAAAAATATTTTAGAAAACTTGCATCAACGTTTACGTCGTTGTTGTATTGTGAAAAATTCTTTCCGCCGCTTGCATCCACATTAAGAAACCAGGCAAGCGGAAGAGACGAGTAAAAAGTTTTATACGAAAGTGTTCCGAGAGCATTGTTTGAACTTACTGAATCGCCAACCTGCGACCAGTTCCAATTTCCGTTAAAACGAAAGACAGTAGCTCTGCTAACTGCCACCTGGTAATCGGTTACGTTAACGTTTTGGCTAAACGTTAAGCTAATTCCTCCTATAACGAAAAGGAAGAAAAAAAGCGTCGCCCTTTTCATAGAAACTCCGATTAGTTTTTTAAAAAATTCTGAAGCAAAATAGAAAAATTTTATTAAATAATCTTGACTTGTAAGAAAAAATAGCTTAATTTTAATCAGATAAAAATATCTGATTTAACATGGCAATAATATTTTCAAGAAAATGTGAACTCGGAATACAAGCCGTTCTTTACTTAGCGTCGGCTGAGGGAAGAGAAGTGATCTCCTCGGAAGAAATAGCAAATGAACTCAAGATTCCAAAAGAGTTTATTTCAAAGATACTTCAAGAACTCACTTCGAGCGGAATAATTTCTTCCAAGAAAGGGAAGATGGGGGGATTTTCATTGGCGAAAAATCCCAACAAAATTCACTTAATTGATATTGTTTTGGCAATTGACGGGGCTGATATATTTTCGAAATGCGTGCTTGGATTTCCAAACTGTTCGAGTGAAACCCCTTGCCCGATGCACGCAACATGGTCGCAGCTTATTGATGAAACATTTAAAATGTTAAGCGAAGAAACAATTGATAACTACAAGAATAAAGTTTTAAGAAAAATAGAATCTTTGAAGTAGAATGAAAATCGGTGATCAAACATTAATTGTAACAAGCGAACACGGTTCGTGGGTGATCTTGCTAATTCCTATGATTATCGGAATAGTTTCAACCAAACTTATTTCAGCGGAAATAATTCCTCTCTTCTTTCTTGTGCTTTTTTCGTTCATGCTGTACAAACCTTCTGAAATACTTTATTATGAATGGCAGAGTGGACGAAGAAAAAGTCAAAAATATCAAAGTGCGATAGTTTCATTTTTAGTTTATGGATTTTTTGCAGCCGTTTTTTTCGTTTATGAATTTCTTTTCTTGCAAAAATATTTGCTTTTAGGTTTTGCGGCTGGTGCATTATTAATTTTTATTCTCAGTGTTAATATTAAGTCTTCCGGAAAATTTTCATTCTTAAGGGAGTTTCTTGGAGTAATGATCTTGACTGCTACCGCGCCTATCGCTGTTTATTTGTTGGGAAACCGAATTACTGATGATGCTATAACAATTTGGTTTCTGAACATTTTATTCTTTTTCTCCGGTACTTGTTATGTCAATTTTTTAACAGAAAAAATTTCAAGAGCAAAAGGAAAGAACCTAATCACCGGAATCATTCCGGCAAAGAATATCCACTTCATTTATCATTTAGCCCTTAGCATTTTTCTTATTTCATTTATCGTCGTTTTCCCGGACCAATATTTCAAAGCGGTTGCATTTCTTCCGATGGTCATCCATTCTATTACAATGTATTTTTCAGGGAGAATTATTACCAATTTTAAAAAGGTAGGGCTAACGCTCTTAGGTTATTCATTATTTTTTGCTTTGTTCATTTCGATGAGATAAAATTTTTATGTTATAATCAGACAATAATATCAGATAATGAGAAAAATAAATATTATAAAGAACGAAGAAAAGCCGATCCAGAAATACCGATTCACAATTCAATTGATTTTTGCACTGCTCTGTGTATGGATTGGAATTGAGTTCTTTCTCTTTGCAAGATATTTGGAAAGCGGTGGTACAGCCTCGTTTTATCAGCGTCCTCCGGGTGTTGATGGCTTTCTTCCGATCAGTTCGTTGATGAGTGTTTACTACTTTTTCTTGACCGGTTCGGTGCACCAAGTTCATCCGGCTGGCTTTTTTATATTTATTGGAATCGTCGCCACTTCATTTGTCTTTGGAAAATCATTTTGCAGTTGGCTGTGTCCAATTGGTTTTCTCTCGGAATTGATTGGAGATTTTGGAGAAAAGTTATTTGGAAGAAAAATCACCGTTCCCAAAATTTTGGATTATCCTCTACGCAGTTTAAAATATCTCATCCTCGCTTTTTTCTCTTATACAATTTTTATGGAGATGGATGCGCTTACGTTGAAACTCTTCCTCGATAGCCCTTACAACATTGTTGCCGATTTGAAGTTGTATTATTTCTTTGCAGACATCACAAGATTTTCGATTGTTGTTCTTTCCATATTATTCATTCTCTCAATAATCATTAGAAATTTCTGGTGCCGGTATTTATGTCCCTACGGCGCTTTACTTGGAATTTTTTCACTGCTCAGTCCCAACAAAATAAAACGTAACGCATCAAGCTGTATTGATTGCGGATTATGCGCAAAAGCGTGTCCTTCTACTATTAAAGTTGATAAAGTTAAAATTATAATAAGTGATGAATGCACCACCTGTATGAGCTGTGTTGATGCGTGTCCCGTTGCCGACACGCTGTATCTTCAACCGGTAAAAACGAAGATCGTCATCAAGAAGAGAAGGGTAGCTTATGGCATCGCGGGAATTTTTCTAATTATTACTGCGATTGGAGTAATTGGCGGAAAATGGCAAAATCAGATAACAAAAAAAGAATATCTTTTATTAAATAAAAATATCGAGCGCATCGGTCATGTAAGCAGTGCGGATGAGTTTGATACAAATAATTCTTTTTCTACAAACCGAAAACAAATTAGATAACCACAAAAGAATAATTTTTAAATACTACTATCATATGAAAAATGAAACTTTTTATAACGCGGTTTCTTCCGCTTATGATTCAATGATCTCGTTTGAGAAATCGCTGGATAAAAGAAAATCTTTTTATGAAAAAGTTTTAGTTGAAGAAAATGTTAAAACAGTTGCAGACCTCGGATGCGGTTCCGGGTTGGATTCATTGGCTTTAGCGGGCATCGGTTTAAAAGTAACCGGCTTCGATCCTTCCGCGGAAATGATTAAACTGGCAAAGAAAAATGCCGAAAAGTTCGGTGCAGAAATTAGTTTTTACCGGAAATCAATAATCGAGATTCCTAATAAATTCAACAATAAATTCGATTGCATAATCTCATTCGGCAATACTTTGGCGAACATTAATAAAAACGATCTGATTAAAACGTTCCAGAAAATATCTTATCTTTTAAAAGCGAACGGACTTTTCATTTCCCAAATATTAAACTATTCGCGGATTGAAAAACAGAAAGAAACGATAATCGGGATTAGAGAAACGGAAGATTCAACGATCATTCGGTTCAATGAATTTTTAAAAGATGAAATGATCTTTCACTTTTTATCGATCGACAAAAAAAACATTTCCGCTTCAAGCCATTACAGCACAAAAATATTTCCGCACAAACAAAAATTTATTTCAACTGCACACCGGCAATCCGGATTTTCAAAAACCAAATCATACGGGAGTTTATTGCTGGAAAAGTTCAATTATGAAACTTCAAAGGACCTGATTATTGTTACACAAAAAAGCAGCGAGTTGTAAGTTTTATGAATCCTATAAAGAAAATTGTAAAAGTGATCGAACCGCCACCGGAATGGAGAATTTATGTTTTCATAATCCTTGGTGTTTTATTCGGATTACTCCTGGTAGTTTTACGGATCTCAAATGCGGTGTCATATTTATCGGACGATCCGGTAGCTTGTATGAATTGTCATGTTATGACTCCTCAATTTGCTACGTGGCAGAAGAGTAGTCACGCCCGTCTGGCAACCTGCAATGATTGTCATGTACCGCACGACAATTTTATCCGAAAATATTTTTTCAAAGCGAGTGATGGGTTACGGCATGCAACAATGTTTACTTTACATCTTGAGCCGGAGGTGATTCATATAAAAGAAGCTGGCGCAGGAGTTGTCCAAGAGAATTGCATCCGATGCCATTATGAATTCATCAACACTTCCTCACTTGTAACTATAACAAAAAAACAAGCAGATCATGGTAATGGTAAATTGTGTTGGGAGTGTCATCGCGAAACACCGCACGGAAGAGTTAATTCACTTTCGTCATTTCCTTTTGCGCGTGTTCCGCAGCTTACACCCGTTATGCCCGCGTGGCTGGATAAATTTATTCGATCGGAAGCAAAAAAATAAAATAAAGGTATTACCATGAAAAAAATTCAACAAATTATTTCAGAAAAACCGTGGATCGCATACGTAATTTTTGCAGCTACGGTTATCGTAGTATTTCTCATTGGATTATTCGGCGCTTCAATTGTTGAGAGAAGAAGTGAAGCGGTGCAGCGTTTTCAAATTGTAAAACCCATTGCTGATTGGGAACCGAGAAACGAAGTTTGGGGTGAAAACTTCCCAAGAGAATTTGAATCTTACTATAAAACATCGGATACAACGTTTGCAAGCCAGTACGGCGGCTCGGCAAATAGAGATATGCTTGCTCAAGATCCAAACCTTGTTGTCCTTTGGGCTGGATATGCTTTTTCAAAAGATTATAATCAGGGAAGAGGGCATTTCTGGGCGATTAAAGATATTCGTAAAACTCTAAGAACCGGCACTCCTCAACCAGCTACATGTTGGACGTGTAAATCAACAGACGTTCCCCGTTTGATGAAAGAAATGGGAGTCGCAAATTTTTATAAAAAAGGTTGGAATGATTTAGGTGAACAGGTCGTAAATGTGATCGGCTGTCAAGATTGTCACGATCCCAAAACCATGAATTTGAGAATTACTCGTCCGGCGTTGATTGAAGCATTCAAAAATCAAGGGAAAGAGATTTCACAAGCTTCTCATCAAGAAATGCGTTCGTTGGTTTGTGCTCAATGCCATGTGGAATATTATTTTAAAGGAAAAACCGAAAAGTATTTAACACTTCCGTGGCAGAATGGATTTACGGTTGAAGCGATGGAGAAATATTATGATGAAGTTGAACATGTTGATTTCGTTCACACTTTGAGTAAAACGCCAATATTAAAAGCGCAGCATCCTGATTTTGAAGTTGCTCAATTTGGAATCCATGCAGAACGCGGTGTTGCCTGCGCTGATTGCCACATGCCATACAAAAGTGAAGGCGGCGTAAAGTTTACGGATCACCACATCCAAAGTCCATTAAATAATGTTTCCCGCTCATGCCAGGTTTGTCATCGTGAGAGTGAAGCAACATTAGTAAAGAATGTGAATGACAGGCAAGATAAAATTTCCGAGATGCAGCTTACTGCTGAAGGTTCGATTGTTAAGGCACATCTGGAAGCTAAAATTGCATGGGACAGAGGAGCAACAGAATCACAAATGAAGCAGGCGCTGTCGTTGATTCGTCAAGCACAATGGCGCTGGGACTATGTAGCGGCTTCACATGGTGGAAGTTTCCATGCACCGGTAGAATGTGCAAGAGTACTTGGAGCCTCAATTCAAAAAGCGGCGGAGGCTCGCATCGAACTGACGAAAGTACTTACAAAACTCGGCATTGAAACTCCGGTTGTTTTACCGGATATCTCAACAAAGGAAAAAGCGCAAAAATTTCTTGGACTTGATATACCAAAATTGAAAAATGAAAAAAAAGTTTTTCTCTCCACAGTTATTCCTGAGTGGGACAAAAAAGCAGGTGAACGCCAAGCCAGAATGAAATAGATCTTTTTACAAACGCCGGACTCAATCCGGCGTTTTTATTAATTACCGTAAAGTTAAATTAAACAAAGTAGCTCCCGACCGATTATCTTGCATTCTACATGTCTCATATTATGGCTTCTCATGTGTTTTTTTTAGATTTGGATAAAGTATTATTCTATTTGTGAATAATACTCATAAACGATTGCTCCGGTATCTTCAGTTTGGCAATCCATTTTATTTCAACCTGATCAATTTATTTCAGTATTAAAAAGTTAAAATATGAATCACAAATTATTCAGCATACTAATTTTATCTTTTCTTCTTTTAGCGGATATCCACCTTGCTCAATCAATGGATACGGTGAGTATTTCCATTACCGAAGTGAAAGTTGGAAGCTCGGTTGTCGACCAATCCGAATGGAAAAACCTTTCTTTCACTCAAAATGTACCACTAACTGTTGACTTTGAACCATCAAGTGAAATTCGTGGGCAAATATTTTACAAAGTTTTCTTAGACGGAAATTTATTTTCTGTTAATCAGAAAGAGAACAGAATTTCGCTGAATAATCTTAAGATTGGAACACACGTACTAAAAATAACTCCCGCAGCGCCTTTAGGTGGTGAAGGCATTCCTCTTCTTATTTCATTTTCGGTTACGGGTGATACGGCAAATCAACCAAAGGCAGCAGAGGATAAGTCTGGTTTGGAGCCAATGCACTACCTGGATTACATTTTGGCAGCGTTAATTGTGGTACAACTGTTCATTATAATTTATTTAATATCAGTTGCTAAGAGAAAAAGGATCTTATCAGAGAAGGTAAATGCAAGTAAAGATACTGAAACCCAAGATCGGACAGAACCAGAACTGACCGGACTTAAAAAAACTATCGCAAGATGTAAAGATGAATTAATAGCTAAACAGGAAACAGTTGAATATCTTCAGAAACAATTAAAAGAGGTCAACGAAAATATTCAAGATTTGGAAAGAGCAAATGTTCACCTGGTTGAACAGAAAGATAAACTTGAACAAAGCAAGTATAAACTTGAAGCGCTTCACGCACAAAAAGAAGAAATGTTTGCGATGGTAATCCACGATATTAAAAATCCGGCTTCGGCGATACGCGGTTATATCGATCTGCTCAACTCATTTGATCTTAACGCCAACGAGCAGCAGGAGATAATGGTGTCGCTTGTTGCTACCTCGGAAGATATTGTAAAAATGTCACAGGATATGTGTACGATCCTTGCCAAACCAATGCCGGAACCATCGCTCAATTTTACCAGGAATGATGTTAATAGAATTATTGAAACAGTAGTAAATCAAAACGTATCCTATTCCAAGACAAAGAAAGTTAAGCTGGTCAAAAAGAATACTACACAGTTGCCGGAACTTTATATTGATTCTGAAAAAATTGAGGAAGCGCTGGATAATTTGCTTAACAACGCAATTAAATTTGCTCCGCCGGATACCACTATAGAAATTTCGAGTTACCTCAAAGGCGAAAAAAAGAAAACCGTGGTGGTGGCTGTTAAAGATACCGGGGTTGGTTTAAGTGAAGAAGACTTGAGACGTTCCTTCCAAAAAGGCTCAACCCTTAGCGCCAGGCCGACCGGACTTGAACAAAGCTCCGGTTTAGGGTTATGGATAGTAAAAAAAATTATCGAAGAGCACGGCGGTAAAGTCTGGGTTGAAAGTAAACTTGGTGCGGGTTCAACTTTTGGATTTGAACTGCCGGTAGAATAAAGGACAATATTAATCCACCCTCTATTCTGTTTTGGTTCAACTTCTCAACCACTTCGTTTTGAGAAGAAATTATTTTTGTGATTGTAAAATATTTCTGTGGAATAAACTGGATTGAAAATGAAAAACATTCTTCTCTTCGCTCTCTGCTTTTTAATTTCCTTAAAACTTTTTGCTCAAGATAAAACAATTCTCCTTTATCCAGAGGGAGTTCCCGGGCTTATAGGAAAACAAATTCCGGAGGATTCAAAAACCACAGACGGTATCACACGTGTAAAAGATATAACCCAACCGGCTATATATTGGTATCAACCAAAAGAAAAAACTTCAGACGCGGCTGTAATAATTTGTCCCGGCGGCGGATACAGCATTTTGGCGATTGACCATGAAGGGTATGACATCGCCAAATGGTTTAATGATCGGGGTGTAACGGCATTCGTTTTGAAGTACCGCTTACCGCAGGAAAATTTATTTGAAAACCGGGAGATCAGACCATTGCAAGATGCACAGCAAGCTTTTAGAATTGTGCGCAGTAATGCTGAAAAATATGGAGTTTCACCAAATAAAATCGGCATCATGGGTTTTTCTGCCGGCGGACATTTGGCTTCAACCGCCTCAACACATTTTCAAAAACAGGTTGGTGAAATTACAGATCAAACCGTTAGTGTTCGGCCTGATTTTTCTCTTCTTATCTACCCAGTTATTTCTCTTAGCGATTCGATAACACATTCCGGTTCAAGAAGTAATTTGCTTGGTCAAAATCCTTCCCAGGAAAATATTGACCTCTACTCAAACGATCAGCAGGTTACAAAAGAAACACCCCCGGCATTTTTAATCAGCACAACCGATGACGGCGTTCCGGCGGAAAACAGTATTCTCTACTATTTAGCTTGTAAGAAAAATGGTGTTCCGGTAGAAATACATATTTACGAAAAAGGTGGTCATGGGTATGCCCTGAAGAAAAAGGGAAGAGGTCCCGTTGAAACATGGGCGGATAGGATGGAGGATTGGTTAAGAGAGCGAAAGTTGATGAAATAGAAAACGAATTACTTCCTTTCAACTTATAATTGTTTTTAATTTAAAGGTTAGCTACTTTTTGTTCAGGGTTTTAATAAGGTAAATTTTTGTTTTAGAAAACAGTCAAAGTTATTTAATTCGTTTAGGTGAAAATGTGAATCTCGATGTTCTTAAAATACTAATTATTGAAAACAACTCGGATTACCTGATCCAGTTAAAGATAGTAACGAAAGATGCGTTTCCCGATGCAATCCTTCTTATTGCGGTTGATTTTAAAACCGGATTAGACATTGCCGCTCAGCAAGACCCGGACGTCATTCTTATCGGTACTCTCTATGATCCAAAAGAACAATGCCCCTTTTGTAAAATAATTCAAGCTGATGAAAAGTTGAGGGACATTCCTATTATTTTACTTTTTCCTTCGGATGAAGATGAAGTTAACCGTCTTCACGCATTAGAATTTGGCGCTGATTCCTTTATTGCTTACCCGATTAGCAAGAGTGAATTCACCGCTCAAATTCGGGTTATGGCAAGAATAAAAGTTAGTAATGTTAAGAAGCGCAGCGAACAACAGTTGTTGGATGCATTGGTTGCAAAGAGAATATATGAACTGGAAAGAACTCACGGCAACACACTAAATCTTCTCCATGAACTGCATCAAGAAAATGAAAACCGGAAGAAAAGTGAAATTGCCCTTAAGGAAAGTGAAAAGCGGTTCCAGATACTTGCAGAAGTTTCACCCGTGGGAATATTCCGTACCGATCCGGATGGAGTGACAACTTATGTAAATCCTCGCTGGAGTAGTATTACAGGATTAGAGAGAGACGAAGCGCTCGGAGATGGTTGGCTAAAGGCTGTGCATCCTGAAGATAGAGAAAAATTATTTAATGGTTGGAAAAACGCGACTCACGATCATCAAGAGTCTACGTCGGAATATCGTTTCGTTCGTCCGGATGGAAAAACTGTTTGGGTGATGGGGCGTGCGGTTTTCGAAAGAAATTTTGAGAATGAAATTGTCGGGTACTTAGGAACCATTACGGATATAACCGAACGAAAGGAGATGGAACTTTCGTTAAAAGAAAGTGAAATTCAATACCGATATCTCTTTTCACAAAATCCGGCTCCGATGTTAATCTATGAATTAGGAAGTCTAAATCTTCTTGCAGTGAACGATGCCTTCATTTCACATTACGGCTATAGCCAGAGTGAAGCGCTATCACTGAAACTAACTGATCTCTATCCGGAAACAGAAAAAAGTCCAATAGCCAAGTTGAGCGGTGAACTCCATGGACATGCCTACGTTGGAGAATGGCATCATCTAAAAAAAGATGGAACACAAATTACAATCGAGGCGCATTCACATGGATTTATTTTTAATGACCGGGAAGCGCGGATTGCTGTTATAACGGATATTACCGAGCGAAAAAAGATTGAAGATGCGCTTCGTGAAAGTGAAGAAAAGTTTAAATTCGCGTTCCATACAAGCCCTGATTCTGTAAACATCAACTCCTTATCTGACGGAAAATACATTGAGATTAATGAAGGTTTTACAAGAATTACCGGTTATACAAAAGAAGACGTAATAGGTAAATCGTCTTTTGAAATTAATATCTGGGAAAATCAAGAACAGAGATCAAAATTAGTTGAAGGATTGAGGGAAAGAGGAAGAATTGATAATCTTGAGACAAAATTTCGGATGAAGGACGGGAAAATTATTCACGGACTAATGTCTGCTGCAATTATATTATTAAAAGATAAACCCCACATTCTTTCAATTACCAAGGATATTACTGCACGCAAACTAGGTGAGGAGGAATTACAAAAATCTTACGTAAAAACAAAGGAACTTGAAACGATTATTAATCGAAGTCCTGCTGTGGCTTTCCTATGGAAGGCAGAAGAAAATTGGACCGTTGAGTATGTCTCGGAAAATGTTATTCAGTTTGGTTACACACCGGAAGAATTACTAACCGGTAAAACCCTTTTGTCGAGTATTGTTTATCCGGAAGATTTGCACCGGGTAGTTCAAGAAGTAAGTGATTATTCAAAGTTGGAGGTTAATGAATTTAATCAAGAATATAGAATCTTAACAAAATCGGGAGATGTGCGTTACGTAGATGACCGCACATGGATTCGTCGTGATAACGAAGGCAAAATCACTCATTATCAAGGGATCATGTTAGACATAACCAAACGCAAGCTTTCCGAAGAAGCTGTGAAAAAAAACGAAAAGATGTTAAGACTTTTTATTGAAAATTCTCCTGCGGCGATTGCAATGTTCGATACGGAAATGAAATACGTCATCGCAAGCCACCGTTTTGTTGCTGATTATAATTTGGGAGAACAGAACTTAGCCGGGCGCTCTCATTATGATGTCTTCCCGGAAATGACCGAAAGATGGAAAGAGATTCACAAGCGCTGTCTTGCCGGTGCAACCGAAAGATGCGATGAAGATCCTTTCCCTCGTGCAGATGGTAAAGTTGATTGGGTGAAATGGGAAATTCGTCCGTGGTATGAGCGTGAGAATGAAATTGGCGGAATCATTCTCTTTTCGGAAGTTATCACAGATCGTAAAAATGCAGATGAAGAACTTCGTACAGCTAATAATCGTTTGACCGATGTTCTCGAAAACATGAATGATGCGTTTGTTTCACTTGATAGAAACTGGTGTTATTCTTATATGAATGAAAAAGCGGGAAAAATTTTTAACCGCAACCCAAAGGATATGATCGGTAAACACATTTGGACGGAATTCCCTGAAGGGATTGGTCAACCGTTTCAACGAAATTATGAAAAAGCAATGAATGAAAATATTTTTATTCGGATTGAGGAGTATTATCCTCCATATGATAAATGGTTCGAAAATAGGATTAATCCCACAGAAGACGGAATCGCAATATTTTTTAGTGATATTACCGAACGAAAAAAAGCTGAAGATGAAATAAAACGATCACGTGAAGAATTACATAGGTTAACTGTGCACTTACAAGACATTCGTGAGGAAGAACGCAAAAGTCTGGCAAGAGAAATGCACGATGAGATCGGACAGATTCTCACTTCGATTAAAATGAATTTATCATTTCTACGAAGACAAGTGGAAGCCGGTGAGAAGAAAATCAAAATAAAAGAACTCGATAAAGAAATTCAATCGATGTCCGGGATGGTTGACCATGCGGTCGTCCGTGTAAGAAAAATTATTACCGAATTAAGACCTGAACTTCTTGATAAGTTAGGATTAATTCCTGCGCTGGAATGGTTTATAGAGGAATTTGCAAAAGAAACAAAAATAAAATGCGAGTATAAGTTCACAGTTCAAAACCTTGGAATAGATCAGCATAAAAAACTGGCTGTATTTCGCATTGTGCAAGAAACGCTGACCAACGTTGCAAGACACGCTAATGCAACTAAAGTTAAGGTAAGTATTAAAAAAACAAATCATGAAATCATCGTTGAGATAAAAGATAATGGCGTAGGCATCTCTGATGAAAAACGTAAAGGAGAAAATTCATTCGGGTTGTTAGGTATGCGTGAGCGGGCAACTATTACCGGTGGTACATTAGAAATTTCCGGAGTAGAAGGAAAAGGAACTACGGTAAAATTGATAATTGGTCAGTGAACAAAAGTTAAGTAATCCATAAACCCGACAAGCCGGAAACATTTTGCTCAAGCAAGGAACATTTGTTCCATCTTTTATCCCGCTAAGCTCGCAACGAACCGCAAAGCACGCAACGAATTTACTCTTTGCGAACGTGGCGTCTTCTTTGCGAACGTGGCGAGAAATTTTCGATAAATATTCCCGCCATTCAGCGCAGAATATTTTTACTAACTATTTAATGGAAGTTCGGTTAGTTGAATTCAAACGAAAAGAGTTGTATATTTTAAGTAGAATTTCAACGGTTATACTATGATAAATGTATTTATAGCAGATGATCATACCTTAATAAGAGAAGGGATTAAGAATCTTCTTAGTCTTGAAAAAGATATTAATCTTGTTGGCGAAACCTCCGATCCGTTTGAGGTAATTGAACAGGTAAAAAAAAATAAGTGCGATATTTTAATTTTAGATTTATCCATGCCCGGCAAGAGCGGTTTGGATATTTTAAAAGAACTTCAAACAATTGCTCCCAATGTAAAAGTTTTGGTATCTACAATGCTGCCCGAAGATCAATTTGCTAAACGTACATTAAAAGCCGGAGCCTGGGGATACATAACAAAAGATAGAGCTTCTGAAGAATTGTTAACCGCAATTAGAAGAATTGCCTCGGGGAAAAAGTTCGTAACGCAATCTTTAGCCGAAAAATTGGTCGATGACCTTGGTGATAGATCATCTAAGTTTCCGCACGAAATTTTATCGGATAGAGAGTTTCAAATATTAAAAATGATGGGCATCGGTAAATCACAAACAGAAATAGCCGATGAACTTATGATCAGCACATCAACCGTTAATACATACCGGAGCCGGATTTTTGAAAAATTAAATATCCGGTCGAATGCCGCGCTCATCCATTATGCAATCACGCACAACTTAGTAGAATAGCTACACCTTGTAGAAAAAATACTACAACAATTTCAGATTAAAACTACATTCTTTTTTCCGTGTTCATTTTATTTTTCCTTCGTAAAAAGGAAATTGGAATGAAAAACATTCTCATTATTGATGATTCAGTTAGCATTAGAAAAGAGATAAGAAAAATACTTAAATCCGTTGGCGGTATTAAAGTAGTTGGTGAAGCCGCGGAGCCGGTGGAAGCATTGAAGTTGTATGAAGCGCATAAACCGGATATTATTATTCTTGATATCGATTTAAAAGATGGGAACGGAATTGATGTTCTCGCCCAGATAAGAAGTTCAGAAAAAAAAGTGATTATTATTATGTTCACAAATTATTTTAATGCTGCTTTTCAAAAAGCATCGGAGCGGCTTGGAGCAAACTACTTTCTTGACAAAACTAACGACGTAGACAAACTGATCAATATAATGAAAGAGTTAGCGCATCGTTAGATTACGGTACTGTCGCATTTCTACTACATTCTATCCTTAATTATTTACAAAACAATCCATTGTTTAACTATACCCAACGTTTATGCGTTAAATTATTTTTGTGTTGAAAGAAGAAGAGAAATAAGTGAACATTCTGTTATATGATAAATCTCCGACCATAAGTAGCCTGATCCAAAAAAACTTGCTGCAAATCGGTGCGCCGTTGAGTGTAAAAATGGTGTTTGATATTAATACCGTGATGGAATCATTGCATGATGTTTCATATAATCTGATCATTATGGATATGGAAAATATGGAGGGAAAATATTCCATACTAATTAACCTTATCAAAAAAAAGAATCCCGCTGCGCTAGTAATTCTTCTTTCGTCCCATCCCAACACTAAAATCTTTAACTATTATCACATGCACGGAACCAACTATTGTTTCGATAAAGTGACAGAATTTGACTTGCTTCTTAAAAAACTTGATGAGTTTTTTTCTGAAGAGAACGAAGAAAATATTTTGGAGGAAAAAAGGTAGTATTATGAACAGAGAATTTAAGGATGATATGACCCCGGTGATATCAAACGACGGAGTTGAGCATTTTAAAAATTTTTTCGAGATGTTCAATATGCCGATGGCTATTGTTTCCCTTTCCGGAACAATCGTAAAAACAAATAAAACATTTTGTGAATTACTTCAATATGAAGAAAACGAATTAGTAAATATGAATTTTACTCAATTTACACATCCGGCTGATATTGAAAACGATCTTAATTTATTGAAACAACTGGTACATGGAAAACTAAATTCAATTAAAGACGAGAAACGCTTCCGGAAGAAGAATGGAGAAATATTCTGGGGAAAGATTTCTCTGACATTATTAAGAGACTCATTTGGAAATCCGAAATTTGTCGCCGGAACGGTTGAAGATATAACTGCCGCCAAACAAGCTGAAATAAATCTAAAAGAAAGCGAAGAACGCTACAAATACTTAGCGGAAAACATCGTTGATGTGGTTTGGATATTGGATGTAAGCACATTGAAATATAGTTATGTTAGTCCTTCCGTATTCAACCTTCGCGGCTACACTTCAGAAGAAGTAATGCAGCAACCGTTCGAACAAGTAGTGGCGCCCGAATCATTAAAAATGATTCAAGAATCATTACCGATTCGTATTAAATCCTATCTTGAAGGTAATCCCGATATGCCGGCAGCGTATGAAGTTTTACAGCCATGCAAAGACGGTTCAACGGTAATTACTGAAGTAACAACGAGCTTAGTTGGTGATGTAAAAACCGGTTTGCAAATCTTTGGTGTTAGCCGGAATATCACCGATCGCAAAAAAACGGAGAACGCATTAATTAAAAGTGAAGAAAAGTACCGCCGCTTTTTTGATGATGATTTGACCGGTGACTTTGTCGCCTCTGTAGACGGTAAAATCCTAATGTGCAATGATGCTTTCGTAAAAATTTTAAAATACGGTAGCAAGGAAGAATTACTGAACAAAAATTCTTTTGAATTATACTGGGAATTCCAAAACAGAACCGATTTCTTAAAAGAACTGAAAGAAAAAAAGAAAATCATTAATGTAGAATTAACTTTAAAGGCTTGTGACGGCTCAAAAGTTTATGTGGTTGAAAATGTACTTGGAATCTTTGACGATCAGGGTGAACTGAAAGAAATCACCGGTTATATGTTTGACATAACCGCCAGAAAAAAAGCTGAAGAACAAATCTTATTGCTTTCGCGTGCGATGGATAAAAGCCCGGTTACCATTATGCTCACCAATGAAGAAGGGAATATTGAGTACATTAACTCTAAATTCACTGAATTGACCGGTTATACTTTTGAAGAGGTGAAAGGGCAGAATCCGCGAATATTAAAATCCGGGGAGAAATCGGAACAAGAATACAAGTCGCTCTGGGAAACAATAAAATCCGGCAAAGAATGGAAAGGGGAATTCCATAACAAGAAAAAGAACGGAGAACTTTATTGGGAATCAGCCAATATTGTTCCTATCATAAATGGAAAAACATTTTTCTTAGCGCTTAAAGAAGATATTACCGAACGAAGGAAAATGCTTCAAGACCTCATCGATGCAAAAGAAAAAGCCGAAGCTGCAAATAAACTTAAAGATGCGTTCATAAATAATATGTCCCATGAAATTAGAACTCCATTAAGCGGAATTTTGGGGCTGTCATCTCTCTTCAAAGAAAACTACGCCCGCTATATCGAAACAGAAGATGAACCGTTGTTTGACGGCATCGATAAATCTGCTCAACGCATCATTCGAACCGTTGATATGATCTTAAATTATTCTCGCTTACAAACAGGCGATTATTCTAAGGTTAATAAAGAAATAGAGCTTGCTGCAATCTGCAAACCGATTATCGATCAAAATAAATCAGCCGCTCAAAACAAAAACCTCGAATTGTTATTTGAGAATAAATCTTCCGGCGCTAAGGTAATTGGTGATGAGTTTTCTATTACTCAGGCTATTTCTAACCTGGTAGATAACGCGATAAAATATACTAATAATGGATTTGCAAAAGTTACCCTCTCATCAAATGATAAAACTGGAATTGTACTCGAAATAACCGACACAGGGATCGGCATAAGCGATGAATATTTAACCCATCTCTTTGAACCGTTTAGACAAGAAGATATGGGGTATGGACGCTCGTATGAAGGTGTTGGACTTGGTCTTGTGCTCACTAAAAAATATATCGAACTCAATGAAGCGTCACTAACCGCCGTAAGTAAGAAGGGAGTAGGGACAACTTTTACAATAGAGTTCAAAAATCTTGTACAACCGGAATCGGTGAAGCCGATAAAAATTGAAACTATGGAAAACGTAAAACGTCCAGAACCTAAAAAAGATGCAGTGATTTTAATTGTTGAAGATGATTTGATCAATCAAGATGTTTTAAGAAGAATGCTCGACCGAAAATATAAATCACTTGTTGCCGACTCTGCCGAAGGAGTTTATAATGTGCTGCAAAATTATCGGGTTGATTTAATATTGATGGATATTTCAATTCACGGCAGTAAAAATGGTTTGGAATTGACGAAAGAATTAAAAGCGATAGAAGCATATTTACATGTTCCGGTAATTGCAGTTACCGCCCATTCATTCCCAGAAGATCGGAGAAACGCATTGGCTGCCGGATGTGATGATTACATTGCAAAACCATTCTCCTTTGAAAAACTCTTTGAGAAAATTGCAAAATATGTTTCGATATAGAAAAAAGATTTTACTCTAATATTCATTTGCATAAAGAAAATCCCCCGGTGATGGGGGATTTTCTTTTTTCTACCAACTTTGAACTCATAACTATTTTAAGAGTATCAGCTTCTTCACCTCACGGAAGTTTTTACTGCCGTCCAAAGCGTTTGCTTGAATTGCATAGAAATAAAATCCACTTGCCAACCGCCTACTGTTAACTGTTGACTGAAATTCTACTTCATACGTTCCGGGTTGCTTTTCCTCATTCACCAACACTGCCACTTCATTCCCAAGCACATCATATACTTTCAGCGTAACAAAACTGTTCTTTGGTAACTGATAGCTAATCACTGTAGTTGGATTGAACGGATTCGGGTAGTTCTGCTCAAGTATGAATTGCGTTGGAGAAACGGGAAGATCGTTAATGTCTGTAAAATTATAAATAATCCAGGAAGCTCCCTTAATAGAGATAACGCCACCCGTTGTAGCACTGGTATCAAGCGCAACAAAAGTTACCATGTTACCTGTTTTTGCCCAAAACGTGTATTTAATGGTACGCTCATATTTCATTGGCAGACTGGTTTGAAAGGTAGTAATACGGCTGTCTGTTTTAACTCTCAAAGCTTCTACAGATTTACCGCCCGGTAAAATCATTGTGCCATATGCGTCAACGATTCGTTCTATATACTCGTTTTTATAAAGTGCCAACTTTAGTGAATTATGGCTTTGGAAGATACTGTCAATAAAACTTATATTCCATGAGGTGTTGTATGCAAGAGGTATCATATAACGATAATCGTATGGGATCTTTTTATCCCTAAAGGTAAGCGTATCTGTTCCCGCAATGTACTTCTGAAAAGTGCCAAGCTCTTTAAATCCGTTTGATTTATTGTAGTAAGTCCAACTTTGACTTGAATGGTTCAAAGTTATATCTTCATAATAAAAACAATGGGTCGCATCCGGATAAAGGGAAGCTAAAGGTGTACCAATTGGTGAAATTGATACCTCTGATAATGTTTTGTGTGTTTTTAACCCTGAGAAATCCCACAATGTGGCGCCAAGGCTGCCGATATTGATCGATGTTATTACTGTATCATCATATTCATAAACTACTACTCCCGGGTTGACAAAGTTTGTTAAATCGCCATCATCGAGAGTGATTTGGGAATGAATGGAAGATACGATGAGAATGAAAAAGAAAAGGATCGTACTCAATTTGAAACGCATGACTAAACTCCTAAAATTGTAAAACATATTTTAGCTTGATTGTACTGCATCTTCTGTAGATTTATTATGCGACGTATACTATAAATTCCATATGCTTTTAGCAAAATAGAATAACTAATTAAACAATTACCTCAACACAAAAACACACAATTTCTTAAAACTATCATTCAGACCGCGTTAAGTCTGAAGTAAAATAAATCATCCATCTCTTAGGTTTTTTCTGTAACTTAATTGCTTACTACATTCTCATTACTTCAGTAGTATCAACTTCTTCATCTGCACAAAACTACCTGCGCGGATTTGATAAAAATATACGACAGAGGCGTATCCGCATTTGGTGGAAATTCCGCTTGGCAATTCATAATCTGGACAAGCCAGAACAAAAAAAGTTTTCTTTTTCGTGTCT
Source organism: Ignavibacteria bacterium (assembly GCA_030693705.1). Classification (GTDB taxonomy): domain Bacteria; phylum Bacteroidota; class Ignavibacteria; order Ignavibacteriales; family Ignavibacteriaceae; genus UBA1563. The sequence continues at coordinate 51,528 of JAUYAB010000075.1, forward strand.
TTGTGTCTTGTGACAAAACTTCCTCGCCACAAAGTTACAGAGGCACGGCTTCTTAATTAAGTGATTAAATTTTCAACGCAATGAAAATATTTTTGCCATTTTGAGTAATCCGCGGCGGCGGATTATTAGTAACCAGCTAATTATTTCAAAAGCATCATCTTCTTCACCTCGCGGAAATTTTTACTGCCGTCCAAAGCGTTTGCTTGAATCGCATAGAAATAAACTCCGCTGGTTTTGCTGCTTAAATCCAAAAGCAATTCATGATAACCCGAAACTTTGCTGCCGAGTTCATTTTTCAGAATAACTTCTCCAAGCATATTATAAAGCGTTAGTGTAACGTTACTCTCTTTCGGCAGACCGAAAGCAATTGTTGTCGCCGGATTAAATGGATTCGGGAAATTCTGATAGAGCAAATATTCTGTGGGAATAATAGCAGCTTTTCGTTCTTGTATAAACGATTGACTTCCAACCAACAGTGCGTAACTCCGCTTTCCCATTTGCTGAGGAAGAGTAAACACACTCTTCTCTTTTAGATTCGTGAATTTATTATACAGCTTATCTAAAAGATATGTTTCACTTTCCGGAAAAAATTCAATTCCATTAACTGTTATTTGTACTTGCTGCGTGCTGCTATTTCTGGCTGTGAAATCAAATTGCGTTCCTTCACCGATCTCTTTTCTCTGTTCAACGAGAAGCTTTTTATAATTGGTAGAGAGACTATCATTCTGTAGAACAACTGAGACTTCACCGAAATCTGCAGGTGGCATAAAGTAATCGTAATCATCAACATCATTACTTGACTTTGAATTGAAACCCGCATAAACCGATGATCTTTGAACTCCTCCTTCAACACAACTGATAGTAAAACCTCTTTCGCCAAGTTGGAAATCTTCTTTAGCCTTAAAGAATTTTCTTAACGTTCCGTTTGCATCGTATGGAATTTTTAGAGAACTAAGTCCAGCCGTATTATAAAAATAAAATCCTTCATACGTGGTTATTTCAGAAACTTGATCATAACTTTGCCCGTTCCATTTATAGAGAGGATGAGTAGTAAGACCATTTAACTGTTTTATTTTTGTCCAGCTCGTACTCTTTTCAAATGGATTAGAAATGATGTTCCAATTAGCCTGCAAGGGGATTGAATAAGTACTGTCTGCTGCAAGCGGGACAGGTTTAACATTCGCCGAGACGGTTAATCCGTTTTTACTGATAATCCAAAAACCATTTCCCGGTTTGAATGTGAACTTAGCGCTTCCGTCATATTCCTTTAAGTAATCTGATTGATTCGCACTTATGACACCGTTATCATAGAAAGCATTCCAGTCGGTTTTTTGCGCACCGGAAGGAATCGTTGACTTAACCGGAAGGGTCGAATCCCCGGGCAGCCCAACCATACGGTAATTACCACTCAGGGAAATATCACCGAATGAAATCGTTCTTGTTACTATCACATCAACCGGATACCCGGCGCCTGCCATCGGAACAGTAGTTACACCGGATCCCGCGTTATGCGAAATGGTTAATGTTCCCGTGTATTGCGATGCATTTATCGGCGTAAACGTTAGAGTAACTTCCTTGCTCTCGTTCGGTTGTACCGTAAAGTTTGTAAGGTTAATTGCAAATCTGTTATTGGATGAATTGATGTTCGTTACAATCAAATCCGCAGTCCCGGAATTATTGATTGTCAAATTCACATCAACATGCGTGTACACCGTGATGACTCCGAAATTAATTTCCTTGCTTGAAAGAATAATATTCGGAACATGCTTCTTACCTTTACCTGCTAAGGATAGAGTAGAAGGACTACTAACCGCATTATGCTGGATTGTTAACGTTCCGCTATAACCGGAATCCGAAGTTGGTGCAAAATTTAGTGCCAGCAAGTGTTGCAACCCGGCGCCGACAGTGAATGTAGTTTCCGTCGTAGAAAAAACTGGTTTATTCGCAGAGATGTTCGTAACAAATAAATCAGCAGTTCCTTCATTGATGATAGTTATGGTCTTCTGATTATTCGATCCGATATAAGTTGTATCAAACGTGACTGATGTAACCGCAATTTTTATTACCGGCTTCGGAACCTCAATACCCGAACCGGTAAGAGTAACTTTAGCCGGACTTCCAGCAGCATTGTGATAAATATAAAGCGTATCGGCATAACTTGCAATTTCTGTTGGTTTGAACGAGATGGAGACATTCCTTGTACTATCCGGTTTAATGGTTTGATTAAATGTCGTTACTTTATAAGCGGAACTTGTTTGATAGAACGATAAAGATTGTATCTGAAGATCAGCCGTACCTGTATTGGTGATAGTGAATTCCTTCCCTATGGTTGAATCTTTATAAACAGTTTCAAAATCAAGAACATTTGTCGAGACTAATATATCCGGGAATTTATTATCAAGAATTACAAAAGCTGAATCGCTCAAGTCAAAGTTTGATGCGTCGTTGATATCCACGATCTTGATGAAACACTTATCTGAAGGTTCGCCGCTCACAGTCCATGTATATTTTCCCGAATCAACGGCTATCTGGTTGTTTATCGTTGCCCAGCTTACGCCGTCATCGGTAGAAAGAAGGATTCTGATGTTGGAAGTCGCACCAATTTCAAGAGCATCGTTTGTTCCTTTTATCTTTATGGATTTATGCAAGGAAACCTTCGGCGCAACTAACTTACCTGAACCTAATTTCCAGGTAATATCAAAAGCTTCACCGAGTGTAAGTTTTTCTCCTCCGTTTGGAGTAAGAACAACCGGTTTAACTTTTGCAACGATTGAAAAGACACCGCTCGTATCACTGAAGGAAGGATTTGCGACATCACTAATTTTTACGAGACAATTTTGTGAAAGATAATTCTGCACATCCCAATTATAACTTTGATCCGAAGCTTGAACACTGCTTGCAATGTTCATCCAATCGCCTCCGCTGTTGGTTGAAAGTTCTATTTTAACTTGATCAATGTTTTCTCTATACCAGGTTATCGCTTTGGTTGTGCCTGCTTCCCATGTATCACCAGCTTTTGGTGAAAGAACTTGGATTTTAGGAAGCCCTTTGATTGTGAATACTTGATCGCTTGTATCACCAACACTCAAATCAAAAATGTCTCTAACTCTAATTTTACAGTTTATCGAAGGAAGATTAGGAACTACCCAGGTAACTGTACCCATTGATGCAGCAGTGCTATCTTTTTGTACTATCCAATTTGCTCCGTTATCTGTTGTTAATTCGATCTTTACTTTACCTACTCCGATGCTCGTCCATGTTATTGCCCTGGTTTCACTTACCATCCATTCTTCACTTCCGTTTGGTGCAGTAACAACAATTTCCGCATAATAAATTTCAAACGGTTGAGGACTTACGCTTGTAAGTTGAGAATTAGCTGCATCGCTAATCCTTATTCTGCATACTGCTGAAGCTGAGTTTGGAACAGTCCATTCATATTTTCCGCTGTCTGCAATCGCCGAAGTCGTTAAGACCGACCAACTGCTTCCATCGTTGGTTGAGAATTCAATTTTAACCGTTGTAACTTTATTCTTTGTCCAGGCGATAAAATGCTTTGTTCCCATTCTCCACATTTCATTTCCGATTGGAGAAGTTAACGTAAGAGAAGCCGGACTCGCTACAATAATTTTGAACTTTGCGTTGCTCGTATCGGCTATAGTTGTATCACTCACATCTTTTATTCTTATGAAGCAGCTATCCGAGATCGCGTCAGGTACAGTCCAGCTTAAAGATTGATTCGATGCGGTTACACTTGCGGAAATAGTATTCCATGTTCTTTTGTTTGTAATTGAATATTCAACCGCAACGTTTTGAACATTGCTGCACTGCCAAGATATGTTTATGTTTGATCCGACTTGCAGTTCTTCACCGCCATTCGGATATACCACCGTAATGGTAGGTTTGAATATTGTGAAGACCGCATCAGAAGAATCACTTATAGCTGTGTTTGTAGAATCGCTGATCCTAACTTTACTCTGAGATGAAATTGTGTTTGGAATATTCCATGAGTAGGGAGAAGCAGATGCATAACCAACTTGTATCCAACTTCCCGAATTGTTTATTTTGTATTCGATCTTGAACTTGCTGACGTTAATACTTGTCCAGGTAATGTTTTGTGCAGAACCAACTTTCCAATTCTCTCCGCCGTTTGGCGAAGTTACTGCAATTGATTTTTGTACAACTAATTCAATCGTAAATACAGCGTTTGAAGTATCACCGATCGCGCTGTTCCTAAAATCCATGAGCCTGATCTTGCATTGTGTTGAAGGAGTATTTGGAATCGTCCAAGCAAACTTCCCAGTACTTGCGTTGAGTGAATCTTTCATGGTTGTCCAATTACTTCCGTTGTTTGTTGTTAATTCTATTTTAATTGAATCAACATTTGTGCTCGTCCATTTTATCGTATCAACTTCACCAACTTTCCAATTCTCTCCGCCGTTCGGAACAGTAAGCTGAATAGATGCTGTCGCGCTTTCATCTTTAAGGCAGCGTACACTAAAACCTCTTTGTTTAACATGTTGTAATGGTAAAATAACATTATCGATAGAGGACAAGCGTATCAGGTTAGCATCAGTAGTATTGTATTGAGTAGAGCTGGTAAAATAAGTAGCTTGCCCTGCATTGTAGAACTTTCCATCATCAGGGAATCGGTATCCCCCGAACAAAGCAGAAAACCCGCTTGTGTTTGTACCGGTTCCGCTTCCTGTACCTTGACCAATTGCTTTTAAAACGTTACTATTACTACTAACTGCCGTACTTAATTTTGTATAATCTGCTTCTGTTGGAATATGCCAACCGGCAGGACAAATTCCTTGGGCGTTTTCCGTTAAAACATATTTCATCGCTTCATCCCATTGGTACAGACCACCATAAGTATCACAATTTGCAGGCTTATTATCGTAGCAATATTTTTCTATGGTTTCGTTATTCGCCTGATTTTGATCACCTAATACCATCGTTCCTATATCAAGGTTTTCTTTCAACCAGGTTTGCGTACCTATTTTTACGATGTGATAAGTTTTACCGCTATAAATAATGCTATCGTATCCGCTCTCGTAAGAAATTGAAAAAACATTGTCACTTGTATCGGCAAATGAGCTGCTGGTAACATCGGAAATCTTCACTCTGCATTGTGCTGATGGCGTATTTGGAATTACCCAGGCATGTATACCCATACTTGATTTGACGGAATCTTTTATTGTAGTCCAACTGCTTCCATCGTTTTTTGTAACTTCTATTTTTACGGTTTCAACATTCGTATTCGTCCATTTTATCGTATCAACCTCACCAACTTTCCAATTCTCTCCACCGTTTGGTGAAGTGACAGTAATAGATTTCTGAACCACTAATTCAATAGTAAATACAGCGTTTGAAGTATCACCGATTGCGCTGTTTTTAAAATCACTGATTCTAATTTTACATTGAGTTGAAGGTGTGTTGGGAATTGTCCAGGCGAACGTTCCGAGACTTGCTTTTACTGAATCCTTTATTGTCGTCCAGCTTGTTCCGTTATTTGTTGTTAATTCTATTTTAACTGTGTCAACATTTGTATTTATCCATGTGATATTATGAACCTCACCGACTTTCCAATTCTCTCCTCCATTTGGTGAACTCAATACTACATGAACCGGAGGGGCATAGGCAACGGTAAAATATGCGTTGCTTGAATCTGCAAATGAAGAATCTGCTTTGTCGCTTATCTTTACTTTGCATAGCAGCGAAACGGTTGATGGGATCGTCCATGAATAACTTCCGGCGGTTGCAACTTTTTCTGCAATTGGTATCCAGCCGGTTCCTTGATTTGTTGAATACGATATTTTTACCGTATCGCAATTACTTTGTGTCCAGGTAATATCATGCACCGTACCGATATACCAATCTTCTCCACCGTTTGGTGATGTAACCGCTATTTGTGGAGAATAAATTTCAAACGCCGCATCACTTGTATCCACAATGGTGGTATCCGTCTCAGCAACCACTCTAACTTTACAATTTTGGGAATTTACTTTTGGCACAAGCCAGTTATAATTATTTTGTGCAGCCGAAACTCCATTTGCAACCGTCGTCCAGTTCACTCCATTATTTGTTGAGTAATCTATCCGGACATTTTCGATAGAGTTGGTAGTAGATAGTTCTTGATCACCGCTATTCAAATTTAACTTTCCACTTTTCACTTTCAACTTTCCACTTAAACCATTTGTTTCATCACTGTCCATTGACTCCTGACCACTGACCTTTTGCCCCTTGCCAACTGCCGACTGCCGACTGAGAATTGCCGACTGCGAACTGCCGACTGCCAACTTTCCTACACCCACTCCCCACGTAATCTGCTGACTGCTGTTTCCCTTCCACCGTTCTCCGCCATTTGGAGAGGTTACTGTAATTTTTTGCACCGGCGCTGTAATTGTAAAAATGCCGCTTGTATCAAAAACAGAAGCATTATCAACATCACTAATTTTTACTTTGCATTGTGTCGATGGTGTATTTGGAATTGTCCAAGCATAACTGCCACCGCTTGCCGGAATGCTCGCAATTATTGTTGCCCAATCTGCTCCACTGTTAGTTGTGTATTCAAGTTTTACGTTCGTTACACCGGTGCTTGTCCAAGTAATATTTTGTGTTGAGCCGGCTTGCCAGGTTTCAGAACCGTTTGGGGAAGTTAATTGAATAAATGCTGTAGGATTTTCGTCTTTGAGGCAACGAATACTAAAACCGATTTCCTTGTTAAAATCGCGCATGCCGATACTGCTACCATCGTACCAGAAGTATATGGCGTAGGCGCTCGGTGCATTGGGCTCTGTAGAACTCCAAAAGAAAGTGCCGTCCCCTAAACTGGCGAAGCCACCATTGCCGTCGCGGTGGCCCGCTAACAAGGCAGAGAAACCACTGGTATTTGTGCCGATTCCGGTGCCAGTTCCTTGCCCGACGGCCTTTAATCTGTTTCCGTCTCTATCTACTGTCACACTTAATGTATCGTATTCAGCTATCGTTGGTACGTGCCAGCCTGTGGGACAAATACCTTGTGCACCAGGATTATTACTGTACGCCATCGCCTCATTCCAATAGTACAAACCACCATAGGTATCACAGTTTGCGGGGTTATTATCATAGCAATATTTTTCTAGGGTACCATTATTACTTGGACTTGCCGTTCCTTGTATCATCATACCAATATCAAGGTTTTCTTTTAACCAAGTTTGGTTCCCAATTTTTACTGTGTGATAGACTTTGCCGCCATATGTAATGCTGTCATATCCGTTAACGTAATTAATTGAAAAAATATTATCGCTTGTATCAGCTAACAAACTATTAGTAACATCGCTTATTCGTGCTTTACAATTTGTAGAAGATAAGGTTGGAATTAGCCAAGCGTAACTTCCACCAATTGCCGGAGTGCTTACAATTATTGTACTCCAATTCGTTCCACTGTTTGTTGTGTATTCAAGTTTTACGTTTGTAACATTTATGCTTGTCCATTTAATTGTATCAATAGTTCCGGCGATAAAACTTTCTCCGCCGTTGGGAGAAGTGAGTTGAATAGATGCTGTTTGGCTTTCATCCTTTATGCAGCGAACACTAAAACCATTTGTCTTTAAATCGCTGTAAATAGTAGTTCCGTTGTTATCGCAGGACAAGGTAAGACCGTAGGCGGTAGTGGCGTCATTCGATGTAGAACTCCAAAAATAATTGTAGAACGTTACATTGTAGAATTGACCATCGGAGTACCATCGGTTGCCTGCAAACAACGCCGAAAAACCACTTGTGTTTGTACCGGCTCCTGGTTTTCCTTCTCCTTGTCCCACAGCCTTCAAAGCGTTGCCGTTACCATTAGCTGTTGATACTAATGTATCATATTCTTCTTTAGTCGGTAAATGCCAACCGGTGGGACAAATGCCTTGAGCGCCTGAAGCCGTGTTGTAAGCCATCGCTTCGTTCCCTTGGTATAAACCTCCATAGGTTGCGCAATTGTTTGGATCATTGTTATAACAATATTTTTCTATCGTTCCGTTATTACCTGGGTTTGCCGTTCCTTGTATCATCGTACCAATATCAAGGTTTTCTTTTAACCACGTTTGGTTACCGATTTTTACTGTGTGATATATTTTGCCGCCGTAAGTAATGCTGTCATATCCGTTTACATAATTAATTGAAAAAATATTATCGCTTGTATCAGCTAACAAACTATTAGTAACATCACTTATTCGTGCTTTACAATTTATAGAAGATATGGTTGGAATTAGCCAAGCATATTTTCCACTGGTAGCAGGTGTGCTCGTAATTATTGTACTCCAACTTGTTCCGCTGTTAGATGTGTATTCAAGTTTTACATTTGTAACATTTGTGCTTGTCCATTTAATTGTATCAACCGTTCCCGCAACAAAATTTTCTCCACCGTTTGGCCGAGTAAGCGTAATTAGAGAACTTGGATTCGCCAACGCATTTTCGTACGCACCCATATCCGGATTTGAACCCGAAGGATTGGGCCGAGGATTGCCTTCTATATCTTTCGATGGTGCATTAGTTGAGGTAGCCGCACCAATGCAAGGACTGGTACCTGAAAGATGATAATTGTTATTGCTGCCATCGACGAACAATGGATCAACATCTATATTTCCTGTCCCCGTAAATCCTCCGTCTATGTTGGAATAGGTCACACTGGTTGTCCCTTGCGCAATTGTTGCATCTATTCCAGTGTTATCACGAACGATACTATTAATGACCGTTCCACCAGAGATAGCATAAATGCCGGAGTTTGTCTGGTGGTATGAATCGTTCTTCACAATAGTTGAGTTGATAATAGTAGGAGATGAACCTCCGGCTGTGTTAATGCCACCGCCATTATCGTTCCCATAGTTTCCATAGATCAGACAATTAATAACAAGAACACCATTACCAAAAGAATTGGCAATACCATGATTTGAATTATTTTTAATAATACAATTCTCAATTGTAGCGCTGGCATACCAGCACTCAATTCCACCGCCCGAACCGGCTGCCGCAGAATTTCCGGTTATGATACAGTTCTTGATTGTAGGATTTGAGCCATTATAACAGTAGATACCGCCGCCGAATCGTTGAACTCCACTTACATTAGTACCGGATCCATTAGTGATCGTAAATCCATCTATGACGGCAGTAGAAGTTTCACCCGAAATAAATCTCACGCAGCTTCCCGCTTGATTACCATTTATGTTTGTATTCAAAGCGCCGCTAGCGCTTCTTAGAATAATATCCTTCCCGATGAAATTTATATTCTCGTAATAAGTCCCGCTATAAACAACAATCGTATCGCCGCTGCCGGCTGTATTTATTGCTGACTGGATAGATGTAAAATTACCCAAGCCATCTGTTTTCACAGTGTATGTCTTAGGTGCAGGAGTTGCACTAACTTCATTAGAAAATCCACTTTGGTTTCCGGTACTATCTACAGCGGTAATTCTGTAATAATAAGTCGTTCCGTTAATAAGGTTGGTAATTGTTTTTGTTGTATCCGTGTAATTAACGCTATCAATTTTTGTACTTGGGTTAGATGAAGTACCGCCGTAAATGCGGTAAACACGAAGATCGGTTTCAGAATTCTTGTTCCATTTTAATGTTACTTGTTTGTTGCCGGCTGTGGCAGCTAAACTTTGTGGAGACGTTACAATCTTAACGATTGAAAATACGTTGTCACTCTTATCAGTAAGATCATTATTTGATGCATCGGAAATTCTTACTCTGCATGTTGTTGCTGAAGTGTTAGGAACCGTCCATGCATAACTTCCGCTTCCGGCTGAAGTACTTGCAATTATCGTTGTCCAGTTTGTTCCGCTGTTGGTGGAGTACTCAAGTTTGATGTTTGAAACGTTTGTGCTTGACCAGCTAATATTTTTTGATGCGTTTGCCTGCCAGCTTTCACTTCCGTTTGGAGTAATAAGTGAAAGAGTTTTGTCGATGGTTGTACCTGCTTTAAGAACCGCTACACCTCCGGCATTTGTCCCGAACCATTTATTTCCGGAGACGTCAATTGCAACTGTATTAATTCTACTATCGGGTAAACCGGAATTTGTAGTGCGATAAGAAGTCCAGTTTGTTCCGTCAAAAACTCCAACACCACCAAGCGAGCCTGTCCATTTATTTCCCGAATTATCAATCGCTGTTGCAAAGACCCAATTATCTAAATAGTCAGCCGAACGATCGTAAACGTTCCATGTGAAGCCGTCATATTTTGCAAATCCTCCGGTTGTGCCTAACCATTTATTTCCATATCTGCTGATTGCGATTGCATGTACCTGGTTATTTGGTATTTGTGAATTAGCAGTTTTGTAAACAGTCCAGTTAGTTCCATCAAATTTAACAAGCCCGCTGTCCAATGTTCCGATCCATTTATTTCCTTGTTCGTCAATGGCAATAGATTGAACTGCTTTATATGGCAAACCCGAATTTGAAGGAGTATAAATTGTTCCCGTTGTGCCGTCGAATTTGGCAAGTCCTTCACTCGTTCCGATCCATTTATTCCCGGAAGCATCGATAGCAAGTGCTTGTATAGCGCCGATAGGTAAACCCCAATCGTTTGTGTCATAAACTGTCCAATTTACGCCATCATATTTTGCAAGGTATCTGCTAAAAGTCCCGATCCATTTATTACCCGCGCCGTCTATGGCGATTGCACTAACATAATTATATGGCAAGCCTGAATTAGCAGTTGCATAAACCGTCCAGTTTGTGCCGTCAAATTTTGCAAGCCCGTTCTCTGTGCCTATCCATTTTACTCCGGCGTTATCTACCGCTATCGACTTGATAGAGTTGTGAGGTAAGCTTGAATTGGTAATATTATACACAACCCAATTTCCATCTGAAATTGTAAATGTGGTATCGCTAACATCAAACAATGCTGCGTTGTCAACGTTCGTGGCTCTTACTTTACATTGTGTTGATGGTGTATTAGGAATTGTCCAAGCATAACTACCACTGCTTGCCGGTGTACTTGCAATTACATTTGTCCAGCTTGTTCCTTTGTCTGTTGTGTATTCAAGTTTTACGTTTGTTACACCGGTGCTTGTCCAGGTAATATTTTGAGTTGAAGCAGCTTGCCAGGTTTCGGAGCCGTTGGGGGAAGTAAGTTGGAGAGATGCTGCGGGAGTATCATTTTTGAGGCAACGAATATTGTAACCAGCTTTCTCTTGTTCCTTAGAAGATAGGAACACCCAAATACGATTATCGTTGTATAGTAAGCTGAAGACATAAGCACCTGCAGAATTATTTTCAGAAGAACTCCAAATGTTAGTGATTAATCCAATTTCATAAAAAGCATCATAATCAATAACCCCTGAATGGGAACCTCCAAGCAACGCTGAGAAACCGCTTGAATTGGTACCTGCTCCGACTTCCATTCCCTGCCCAACTTCTTTTAGTGCATTTCCATCGTTGCCAACCGCAATTGTTAGTTCTTGGAACTCAGCATTCGTTGGTATATGCCACCCAACGGGACAAATACCACGTACACCTGGTGTTACCAAATATGTCATTGCTTCACCCCATTGATATAACCCACCATAAATGTCGCAGTTTACGGTATTATTATTATAACAATACTTTTCTACTATCCCGTTACTAGTTTGACTAATCGTACCTTGTATCATTGTTCCAATATCAAGATTTTCTTTTAACCATGTTTGCGTACCAATTTTTACTGTGTGATATATTTTGCCTCCATACAATAGACCATCGGCACCAATAATTGTAAAAACATTATCACTTTGATCTGAAGTTGCCGCATTATCAGCATCGCTAATTTTAACTTTACAATTAATTGATTCAGAATTCGGAATTGTCCATGCATAACTTCCACTGCTTGCGGGTGTGCTTGCAATTATTGTACTCCAGTTTGTGCCGCTGTTCGTTGTGTATTCAAGTTTTACGTTTATTATGTTTTCACTTGACCATGAAATATTTTTTGTTGAGCCAACAAGCCAGTTCTCGCTTCCATTAGGCGAAGAGAGCGAAATAGAAGGTATTGCTGCATTTTGGGAGAACCAGCTTTCATTTCCGTCATACATATCGTCATTTCCGTCCCGGCTTCCATCATAAGCCGTTACAGCTATTTCGTCTGTTAATGATACTCCGCTTAAAATATATGTGTTTACATTACCTACGTCAACTGAATTTGAAAATGTATACCCCGTCGGATCGCCCCAATAAATTTTATACCCTGCTACATCTGCTTCTTGGTTTGAGGACCACATTAAACGTACGCCGCCTGAAGCAATTGTTTTTTTAATATTATCCGGAGGTGATATTGGTGCAATAGTATCCAATTGAGTAAGAAACGGTGAATAGTTTACGATACTCTTCGTTGGATCATCAAACCAATCATAAATTTGGGTGCCAATTGAATCAATATTTGTAGTTCCCCAATAATTACTGACAGAGTTAACGTTTCCTCCCCCTTGTGGAACATTATTATAAAAACTAGTGATATTTTCATTGGAAATAAAGTTATTCTGAAAAGTGAGGGTTGGATTAGAGAACACTTTTATCAATGGTGATGCTGCACTCTTATTTTTGAACAGCAAATTATGAGTTACATACGTTGGTGGATTACCACTGGAACCATTGATTATGTATGAATTTGAAGTACTTGAATTATAAGCAATTACGTTATTAGCGATATAATTAACTCCTGCCGCATCGTCAGTGCCAGTAGAAATTCCACCACAATCCCATAAAAAACTATTATTAACTATAATATTGTTTCTTATTTCACTTTGACTTTGAGCTCCGCCAATAATTATACCAACACCTTGATTATTATAAATTAAATTTTTTCTTACAATCTGATTCACTAACCATCTATTCGCTAACGAGATTCCTCCACCACTATTTGTAATAAGCTTGTTATACATGATTAAATGAGTACCACAGTAGGATGAAGCAATACCTTCCTCACCATTATTTTGTATTAAATTATTAATAATTCTAGTATTAGGTAAACTTGCGTTAACTTCACCAAGGATTATTCCTTTCCACGTATTGCCTTCAATAACGCAATTAATTATTACGCAACTATCGGTTGCAGAGAATTTAATACCATTACCTATATTATTGCTAATCGTATCATTAAGAATGTATCCCCTACCTGCCCCAATATAAATAGCTCCAGTATTTCCTCCATTTGAAGAGTTATTATCACTAATTCTGGAGTTGGTTATTCTTAAATCTAATGTATTTGATAAATTATAACCGCGAATTCCATCAGAATTACCGTTTGAAATATGAGAATAGTTTATAGATGGATGTGCACCATCTAATCTTAAACTTCCATTATCGCTAACACTTGCTCCACCAGCATATTCAATAGTACAATATTCCAATATAGAACCGGATATATAATTACCACTACCATCATATTGTGCATCAACACTGGAATTGGTAAATAAAATATAACCCCAATCTCCGGCTGCCGGGCTCGGTAAGTTGCTTGTAAAAGTAATTTTGTTATTAGCATTTCCCCGTACAATTAATTCCCCGTCTATTTGCATTGCCTTAAGGCTATTGAATTTAACAACTACTCCCGGTTCAATTGTTAGTCGTACGCCAGTATTAACTAGGATATTTCCAGTTACTATATAAGGGCTTTCGGCAAGTGTCCATGTTCTATCAGAGGCTATTAAACCACTTACATTTGTTTGGGCATAAAAAGCCAAATTCAAAAAAATACAAAGTATAATTAGTTTTTTCACATTTCCTCCATTATTAAATACTGTATCATAAACAACTTCCGTTTTTAATTTTTCGCATTACTTAAAAAATAAAACAGTTTACTTTCCTTGTGCCTTGGCGCCTCTGTGGCAATTCTTTTTTCGCCACCAATCCGCCGCGGCGGAACGGGGACACTAAGAATTATTATTTTTATCAAGCGCATTACCCTAAAGGGTAATGCTGCACGAATAAAGCATCTTAAAAGATGCTGTTAACTTTCTCTGTGCCCTGGTGTCTTGGTGGCAATTATTTTTTTTCGCCACAGATCCGCCGTGGCGGAACGGAGACACCAAATAAATTATTAAACCAATTATGAGCCGTTTGATTCCATTATGAGCCCATTGAGCCAACTATGAGCCAACTAATTTTAATACATAATAAATAGAAGAACCTTTGGCACTCATAATCTTTTTAATTAAAGTTAAACGTTTCCTAATAAAAAGGAAATAAAACACTGTCTTGTTCCTTGCAACAAGGAACCTTTATTCTATTTCTTGAATTTCCAGTTTAATTTTTTGCAGTTCAATCGTTAATCTTGGTAATTCGTTTTTGCATACTTGAAATACAATTTCGTAATCAATGTCTTCATAATGGTGAGAAATTAAATCTCTTAGCCTCATTATTTTATTCCATTCAACACCTGGGAATTTGGGCAGCAAGAGTTTATCGAGTTTATCAATGCCTTTGGTCTGTTCACCTATAATTTGCAGCCGTATAGCAATGGAATCCAGCAGCATTATTCCAAAAGGAGAAGAAACAAACTGATCGGCTGAATTTATAGTATTCATTCTTTCATGGATTATAGAAATGGATTCAAGGATTAAATCGATTTTTTCCGCAACGATTTCTTTAGACATAGATGGCTTCCTTTTCAATTCTTTCGGTAAGCGATTTACGCATCTTGTCATGTTTACGAATTAAATCCACCTTTTTGCCAAACACATTTTCAAGAAAAATAAGTGTTCCGGCAAAACTGCTAAAGTCCGGTTCTGAAGTTTCGATGATAATATCAATGTCACTATCGTTCTGCTGTTCATCACGAGCAAAAGAGCCAAATAGTCCTATACGTTTTAAACCATATTCTTTAATAAGCGTGGGTTTAACCTGCTGCAATTTATTTAGCACTTCATCTTTTGTACTCATAATATTTAAATTCCTTATAATTTTCTAGCAAATTACTTATTTAATTTTTGAGATACCATCTGTTAAATAGAGAGTATCTTTATTCTCAGTTTAAAGCTTTGTGCCTTGGTGTCCTTGTGGCAAATAATTTCTTTCGCCACAGAGGCACGGAGACACCAAGGTTATAAAATTATTCTACGTATCCCATCTTTAATTAAAGGAACATCAAAGTTTATTAAATATCCTAACCGTTTGTCGGTAAGTTTTAAATGGCTAAGTACCTGAGCCATCCAAACCGGATTCACTTGTTCTACTGCTTTTAATTCACAGATAACTAAATCCTCAACCAGAACATCTAACCTTAAACCTTCTTGAAAAACTATTCCATCGTATTGTATCGGAATATCTATTTGCCGTTTAACATTCAGTCCTCTTTTTTGCAATTCATGCACAAAACAGACTTCATAAACTTTTTCTAATAAACCGGGACCTAAATTTTTATGTACTTCAAATGCCGCTTCAACAATCAGTTTTCCTATTCTATTTTCATTCTCGGTTAATGGTTCGAATTCTTTGTTCATAGTGTTTTCCTTCA
Source organism: Ignavibacteria bacterium (assembly GCA_030693705.1). Taxonomy (GTDB): domain Bacteria; phylum Bacteroidota; class Ignavibacteria; order Ignavibacteriales; family Ignavibacteriaceae; genus UBA1563. The sequence continues at coordinate 66,985 of JAUYAB010000075.1, forward strand.
TTGTGTCTTAGTGTCTTTGTGGCGGTGCTTTTTTGCCACGGAGACACCAAGACACGGAGTATTATTTTCTCTTTACAAAAATGAACTGCCCTCCTTCATCACCGATGTTCTTTATCGGTTGGAAGATGGGGGTTTGTTCCGAGTTATTCGCTACGGGAATTTGCAGTTCGTTAAATAATTGTCCCGCAGTTAAATATTGCGATTCATTTTCTCTTAAACTTTTTAACAAATAATAAGTAAAGACGGAATGCCCATCTCTTCCGCCATCCATCACCGGTTCGTTTCCACCGGAGGTTAATGCGCAGCGGGAGGCTCTCCGGTAAACTTCTTTAAAGTATCTGTCAGAATTTTCAAAAGGGACTTCTTCTGTTCTTCCGCGTAAAATATCGCCGCTGAAACAGGCATCGGAAATTAAAAGCGTGTGGCGAGAACGTATTCCATTTAAATAGGTTTGGAGATCAGGATTAGAAATGTATCCGCTTGTGGATTTTGTAGTAGCATTAGCGGGAACCCAATAACCGCGGTTGTATTGCTGGTTGAACTCACCGTGTCCCGAATAATAAACCAACACGTTATCATCTTTGGCTGTTTTGCTTGCAAGCGCTTCAAGTTTTTGAATAATATTATCCCGCGAAGCTTCCTCGTTATAGAGTGTAATTATTTCATCAAAACGGTAATCTTTCAGCAGTACTTCCGAAACCGTTTTAGCATCATTCACCGCGTTGTTCAGCTTGGGCCAATCACCTTTGTAATTATCAATCCCGATTACTAAGGCATAATATTTCCCGACGGTTACTAATTCTTCAGATTGGCGCGTAATATAAAATGTGTCTATGGCAGAGTTAAATTTCGTATCAAGGGCTTTAACAATAAGCATGTTATCGCCCATCGCCAGATTCATATTAATGGAAAAATCTCCATTCGGTTGAACGAGCGCTCTTCGTTCATTCACTGTAATTTCATAAATGCCGCTTTCGTCGTAAGCATTTCCTTTAATTGAAACTACTTCGCTCTTCTTGATTATTTTAAGTCCGCGCGAGACAGCGGGTTCTAATATTGCAATTACAGGAGGGTAAGCGTCCGTCTTGCACATTACTTTTACAATCGACTTTGAAGTCAATCCGTTAACATCCTTTGCAATAACCGTTATTTCATTTAGACCATCTCCTAAAATGACATTGCCAAAGAACATTCCGCTGCTTAACAGCGTAGCTTTTTGGGAGTTGATCAATATTTCTGAAATTCCAACTTCACTTTCAGCGTTACCTCTAATGGTGATCGTTCCTTCGTGATGCACATAATCTTTTGCGTCAAGAAATTTAGGCTCAACGATTGTGATCTTTGGTGGTGTTTGTTTCTTCGCTACCAGACTTCCGGTTTGCGTAGTGCCGGTTATCTGCGCAACTAGCGAGACAAACAAACTTGATATCACGAAAAGCAACATTGTTTTTTTCATAACTATCTCCTAAATAATAATTTCATAATCTGTACAATCCAGAACCAAAAAGTTTTCTTCTTCGTGTCTTTGTGTCCTTGTGGCTATTCTTTAAATAATTAATGTTGCCACCAAGACTCGAAGACACCAAGTAATCACAAAAGCCTATAAATACTTCATAAATCAAAAATCGTTAATCGGTGTTCTTAAATCAATTCTCTTCATTCATCTTAATCAGTAATTAATATTTTCACTTTCAACTTTCAACTTTTAACTTTCTACTTATTCAGGTCTTGCCGGCGGCAGCGCTGTTGTTGTTGCCGGTTTGTCTTCTGTTTTCTTTTTCAAGAGAAGCACTGCCGCTGCACCTCCGCCAACTACTGCAGTACCAACATAATAATACCATGGGATTCCACCTTTTACTTCATATGCTGTAATTTCAAAATAATAATCCGTATCAGTTAAAGTTTCTGTTTCTTTATTCGTCAAGTTCCAAACGATCAGATTTTTTTTGTTTGCGAATTTACCTTTTCCAACATTACCTGATAATGTTGCGGGGATATAATTATAAGTTGATGAAGAAGATCTCTTCAACGTAACTTTTATCTCGTACTCTTTGTCGGCTTCTCCTTGAAATTCATAACTGATTTGAATTTTATTATCGAGAGATTCGAATGAGGCGGACATTTTCTGCTGTGCATGGATCGGCGCAGCTATAAATAAGCCGAGCAAGAGAAGTAATAAATTTTTCATTTCTTTACCTTTTGTGTACAATATTATAATCTGAATGAACCGGAACAAAAAAAATGAGATCAACTAATGAATGATTGAATGTTTGCATGATTGAATGGAAATCATTAAACATCACATAATGAAAAATTAAATCCATTCATCCATTTACTTTCATTCATCCATTCTACCGGGTTATTTTCCGCATAATTACTTTTGATAGTTTGCATAAAATATGTCTTTCACCTATCTAATCTTACTTATGGTTTATTTTTACAATTACCGGTACAACTTTTTTCTCCGCTGTGTATAGAGACCGGAATTTAAGTTTCTCGGTTGTATCAAATGAAATATTTTCCGGCTCAATGCTCATCTTCCCAAATACTGTTTCAAACCGGTTCGAGAAACCACCTTTAATCGCTTCGAAATCTCTCACAAGTTTATCAAAGTCCAGTTTTTCTTTTGAGTAAAGAAAAACATAATACGTTACTCCTTTAGTTTCATCCAACATCGCGTAGCTGTCTTCATCGGGAATAGCAATATTGTTCTGCCTGTATGGCAGATAGGCTGAAACGTTTTCTTCCGGAGGAAATATTTTGGTGACCATGTTTGTAATATCTGTTGCAAACGCATAAACGTATGCGGGTTCATCGTTTGAGATGCGGAGTTCAAAGAGTGTTCCGGTTGGATAATTTTTTTCTGTCTCAAACAGATTGCCGGATTTAATCAACTTCATTGCATCGCCGTTATCTTCATTAAAAAGTAAGGAACCGGAAAGGAGCGGTTGTTTGTTTTCCGGTTCGGGATCGATCAATTCAAAAGCGTATTTGCAGAAATAATCGAAATCAGAATAGCGTATCCATGTGAATCCATTCTCTCCCCAATTTGTTCCCCAACTGTTTAATATCTCAAAAGCGCCGCCAAGTTTTTTATCGTCAAAGCCGACGATGGTTATGCCGTGTCCTTGCGCCCAAACACTATAATCATTTGAATCGGGCTGCCAAAAATCTTTAGCATGTTTAAATGAATTCGGGCAGTCAATAGCGGCGATAACCGGTTTGTTTTCCGAGAGACTTTTTTTGATGAAAGATGTTTTGTGTTGTAGTTTGAAATCAGCGATGGTTCTATATTCTAATATTCTAAAAGATTTCGCTTTTTCTTTTTCCGGCGGTTTAACTTCGCGATCGCATTCAAAACCGAAATCGGAATATTTCACAACTCCGTTTTCTTTTAAGAAATCTAAAACATTTATTAATGAAACCCCTTCGCTGCATCCGCTCGATCTTCTTACTTGATTATAAACGAAAGAAGGGGAGAAGCGGTTTTCAAAAATCTCTTTACTTGTCCATTTGTTTTTCACCGCTTCCAGAATTGTTTTACCTCCGTACACCGCCGACCAGGCTGCGCAAGTGCCGGATGAGCCTTGATATCCGGGCTCAGGGGCAAATTCTTTTAAAGAAAAAGATGAAGGAAGATTTGCATAATCGCCGCGCATAAGTTTTACAGAAAGTGGACGGTTTGAATATAACGTGTCGTCAAGAAGTACTCCCATCCCAAATTCCTGCGAGAGAATATGGAAAGGCAATAGTAAGCATAAAAGTAAAATTCTCTTCATTAATTTGTTCCGGAAAATTGTTTTTGTTTGTAAAGTCTTTCAGCTTTTGATTGCATCCCGTTTGCTTGCAAGAACTTCAGATAAGCGAATAAATAATCATCTACACCTGGCGCATCGGCAACTGATTTTGCATAGTACTTTTGAGCGCTGGTGTTAAGTTTATTCTTCTCAAAATATTTTGCAATGATTAAATAGTTTAGAGCTGTTTCATCGTAATCCAATTCTTTTAATAATTCACTCAACTCAACCATTAGAGTTTGTTTCCGGTTTCCGGGCAGCAGTTCAAAAATTGCAGTATCGGAATGTATCTCATCGTTTACGCTTGAAAACAATTCCCACTGATACGGTTTTCCTTTTTCAAATTGTAATTCGTTTACATCTATCACAATGAATGAGTCGCTTATCTCTTTCATAAAAACAGTATTCTTTGCGCTATTAATAATTTGGAAGATATATTTTTCGCCATGTTCTCTTGGGAACCATGCAAATTGAATAGTTGAATCCACAATAAGCGTGTTTTTCGGAAAGTCCAGTTCAATCCTTTCTATCCCCTGCCGCACAACTGCGCCAAGATTTTCCATTTCTTTTTTAGTGTCGTCTTTATTCATAAACTCATCTAAAAGGTAACCTGCAAATTTAGCAGAGACGCTCGCCTTTTGAGAATCAAAAGAACCTGCAAGGTCTGAAACATTAAAACTTCCTTCATTCTTCAATTCTTTTGTTTTACCGGAGGAATGGAGAAGCCCTAAATAATTATTTTTGCTTAGTTTTATGATTTCTCCCTTAAAGAGTTTTGCGCTTATGGATAAAGGCTGCCAGCTTCCGGTCAGTCGTTTTACCTGCACATCTCCCTTGCTTGTAAGTACGGTAAATTCTTGATTCTGGCTCCAGGCGTTTAAAGAGAAAAAAATCACCACGAGTAATATCATTTTCATATCTGCACTCCCTTTTTGTTAAAAGGATTTATCTTTTGAATTAATGGATTTAAATAGTTTTCATAAATCTCAATGCTCGATGGTAGAACAAATATTGAGATCAAGGTCAAGGTTAAATTCAGTTTGATGTTGTAAAGGTAAAAAACGTAAACGGCGATGAAGAAATAAAAAATTACTAATAAGAGGATGTATATCTTCGACAGCGCCTGGTAGAGATTTGGATAATATGATTTAATAACATGAAGCAGGTAAATGGAAGTGTAACAAATAAAAAATGCTATCAAGAGAGTTAGTACAAACGGAAGTTCGTTTATATAATCATTCGCATTAATCATCGAAATAATATTAGCATGAATAACAACCCCGTACATATCCGGGAAAGATTTACCGGCATAATTTTCATTTAGCGGAGTAAAGAAAATATCTTCAAACGTTTTTGTTTGCAGATCAATTCCGGTAAACCCCAGCAGAACTATTTTATCCTTGCAGACCGAAAGATCAATCGCGGTATCCAGCGCTTGATCGTAGTTGATGAAATAGTAACCGGGGTCGGAGATATTTCTTCTAAAATTAATTGGTTCTCGCGCTTTGCCTCGTTCAGTAACTTTGGCTAAAGCGGCATAGTTATAAAGTCCGATAATTCTGGCAGCAAATGAATAAGCGGTATCCTTTCCTACTATTGCAAGTGGAATAAAATCTCTTACCGTTCTCCGCGATTCGTCTCCGGATGAAGGAAGATTCGCAAACCCGTATTTAATTTTTTCTTTAAATTGAATTCCCGGAAGAGCGATGGAATCAAATGCTTCCGTGTCTTCATTAAAAGCCGACATCTGATTTACAACGACACAATTGTTATAACCTGAAATAACCGAAGTCAAAAGAGAATCATCCCCGTTATTATCGCTTTCGGAAAACAACAAGTCTATCCCAATTACTTTTGGATTTTCTTTCTCTATTCTTTCGAGCACTTTGGCTATCAGGTTACGGTTTAAATATCCTGCATTTACAATTACGATCGATGTATCGGGCGTAACCTGGGGGCGCATTTTAGAAAAGACAATATCATAAGCGTCAAAGTCTATTAAGGCGTTGGAAATAGGATCGTTGAGGGCAAGGTTATAGGGAAGAACAGAAAGTATCCATAGGAAAAGAAAAATTATTGCGGTGATCAGAAAGAATTTGAACTGAAGAAAACCATATTTTATAATTGGATCCCTCACGGTTCGCTCTTCATTTAACCGAAGCCTGAAAATCGTACAAAGCTAAAAGCGGATTAGCCGGGGGAAATTTTGTAACTAAAAAACAAATTCTTTTTTTAGAAAGATTTTTATCCTTCATAACGCTCCCGATTTCTTTTTCTTATCATGCGGAAAATAAAGAATTTTTTTCGATAAAAGAAGAAAATGAATTTATTTTTTCCTTTACATTCCATCAAAAATTATCTCATGGAATCAACTTAATTTTACCCGGAAGTCCACGATTACGAATTCATTCTGCTCAGTTATTAATAATGGATTTATATCAAACTCCGATAGATTTTTGTTTTCACGGATCATTTTGGCTGCGTTTGAAATTAGCTTGATCAGCAAATCTAAATCGGCTCCAACTTCTCCGCGAACACCCTGAATTATTTTTCCGATTTTTGTTTCATGGATCATTTCCCGTATTTCATCTTCGGTAATAAAAGCTGATCTTAACGAAAAGTCTTCGAAGTAATTTACATATTTTCCGCCAAGACCAAATGAGATCATCGGACCAAATGATGTATCTCGAAATCCACCGATCAATAATTCAAATCGCGACGAAATGTGTGGTTGAATCAGAAAATATTCCGGTGTAAGATTGAAAGATTTCATTCGCATTCGGATTCTCTTTATTGCAGCTTTAAATTCTTTGCTGGTTCTTATGCCTAATTCTACGGCTCCAAAATCAGATTTATGAGACGCATCCTCGTTAATTCCTTTCAATACGATTGGATAATTTTTAATTTCAAATTGTTCAACTTCATCGTTTCGAATCGAGAATTCCTCAATGAGCGGCAGCTTATAATTTCTCGCTAATTTATTGATTGCCCGTTGTGAGAGAAAGTCTGTTCTTTTAATCAATTTTGAGTTAACACTTTTTAATTGGGATTGATACTCATCTTTGCGTAAAAGTAATTTCTTTTTGTTTGTCGAATGAAAAAGTAAATTTGAGAGAACACTAGCAGGTTCTTCCGGATTTCTGAATATCGGTTTTGCAAGTTCAGAATTCAGCTTGTAATTTTCCCAAAACTCCGGCAGCGGCATCACAACTTGAAGAATTGGTTTTTTCGATCTGATTGAATTCACAGCTTCAACTACTCCAAGCGGTTCAACCATTATCGGTTCAACAAATATTGAAATCACAGCGTCAACATTTTTATCTTTTAGAATTAATTCAATTACTGATTTGTACATTTCCGCAGAACCGCCCGGGAGTAGATCAATCGGATTTAATTTTGATCCTTCCTTCGGAACGATTTCCGACAGCTTATGAATTGTGGCTTCAGAAAATTTAGCAAGCTCCAACCCCGATTTTTCAAGAGCGTCGACCGCGAGAATCGCGGGACCGCCGGCATTTGTTACAACAGCAATTCGCTTTCCTTTGGGAATAGGGAAGTGAAGAAATCCTTTTACAGTAATAAACATTTCGGAAATTGTTTCAACGCGAATAATTCCAAATTGTCGCAGCGCAGCGTTCACCACTCTATCGGCGCTACCCAAAGCTCCGGTATGCGATGAAGCGGCTTTCATCCCGGCTTTTGATTTTCCGGCTTTCAAAACTATTACAGGCTTTTTAATTTTTCCTAAAAGAAAAGGTTCTAAAAATTTGAATCCATCTACAAAACTTTCGAGATAATAAGTTGAAAGACGGATCGATTTATCTTTTTCCCAGAATTTGAGTAAGTCGATCTCGTTGATGTCGGCTTTGTTCCCGACACTTATAAAATGAGCAAATTTAATATTGGTTTCCCGCAAGGAATTGATGACCGCAGCGCCCAAAGCTCCGCTTTGCGATAAAAATCCAACCGGTTCGTATTCCGGTTTTTCTGCCACAAATGTCGCGTTAAGTTTTATTTGATCATCGGAATTTATTATCCCCATACAATTTGGACCGACTAAACGAACATTGTTTCTTCTTGCTAATTCAAGCAATGCAATCTCTTCTTGTTCACCTTCCGATCCCATTTCTCTGTATCCTGCGGTTATAACAACGAGTGATTTAACTTGTTTGGAAATCAATTCTGAAACAGAATCCAGAACAAATTTTTTAGGAACGACAACAAATGCCAGATCTATTGCTTCTTCAATTTGACTAATTGTGGTGAAGCATTTATATCCGAGTATTTCAGATGAGTTTGGATTTACCGGATAAACTTCCCCGGTAAAATTAAAAGTTTGAATAGATCGTAGAATTTCGTAACCGATACTTTTTTCTTTTGAAGAAGCTCCAACAACACAAACCGATTTTGGATAAAAGAAATTTGAAAGTGAACTTTTCATAATTTATCTCCGACAGATACTCTAAAATAGGCAATCTCAATAATAAAAATGGCGTGTTTAGGCTAAAGAAAATTTGAGAAGCCATTGGTACTGCAATTAGCAAAAGTGTAAAAAAAATGAAATCGTATTGAAGTTTGTGTCCCGCTAAAAACTGTAACTTAATTAAGCAGAAAAACGCCAATGTGATATGGGCTACTCAATTTTTGCACTACTTTTTCATCGTTTCGAATTTAGAAAAATCCAACTGTTTTAAGTAAATTTGGAAAGTCAAAATCGTCTCAAAATAAACTCTTACCTGCCTCGTAAGGGTAGAACTCGTAAAATTTTAGAAAAATTCTTTCTTGAACCCCAAAAAATTTTCATTTATGAAAGAAAGTATTATATTTGAAATCCAATAAATTTGCATTTTAAAGAAAATGCTGGTAATTTTGTGTCTCTTTTGTCAAATTTGGGCGGACGCCGGAGTTGGAGAGCCGGGGCGGACTGTAAATCCGTTGGCATACGCCTTTGGGGGTTCGAATCCCTCGCCGCCCACTTTAGAGCTTTGTTCTTAAAATATTGGAATTTTTCAACTGCGGGAGTAACTCAGTTGGCTAGAGTCACAGCCTTCCAAGCTGTTGGTCGCGGGTTCGAATCCCGTCTCCCGCTCTCTAGAATTTTTCAGAAGAGTACACTCTCCGCTGACGTAGCTCAGTTGGTAGAGCACATCCTTGGTAAGGATGAGGTCACCGGTTCAATCCCGGTCGTCAGCTCAAAAAGATAATTGAAGTACATCCTTGGTAAGGATGAGGTCATCCCGATGAAATCGGGATCGTCAGCTCAAAAGTTAATTTAAGATCATCCTTGGTGAGGATAAGGTCACCCCGATGAAATCGGGATCGTCGGCTCAATTAGTTTACAAAAACATAAAGTATCGTTATTATGAGAGAAATAATCACCTTAGAGTGCACAGAGTGTAAAAGAAGAAATTACACCACAACTAAAAACAAGCGTAATCATCCAAGCCGCGTAGAATTTAAAAAATACTGCCGCTGGGATAGAAAGCATACTATTCACAAGGAAACCAAATAGTACTTGCTACGTCAGTGGCTCAATTGGTAGAGCAGCGGTCTCCAAAACCGCAGGTTGGGGGTTCGAGTCCCTCCTGACGTGCAGAAAGTTTCAACACTATGATTAATAAAATTAAAGCCTTCTTTAATGACGTCGTCAAAGAAATGAAAAAAGTTACTTGGCCGACTAAAGATGAACTAAAAGAATCAACTTACGTGGTTATTGCTGTTTGTTTGATCTTTGCCGCGTTGACCTACGTCATCGATATGGCAATTACCCAGGCTTTCAAAGGAATATTTTAGGTAACATTGATGGATTTTCGTTGGTATGTTGTTAGAACGTTTTCAGGGCATGAGAACAAAGTAAAGAATCTCATCGATCTTGAATTAAAGGATAATGAAAAGCTTCTTGCGAAGATCCAGCAAGTCCTCGTTCCTACTGAAAAGGTATTTGAAGTACGCGATGGTAAAAAACGGAGCAAAACAAAAAACTTCTTCCCGGGTTACCTTCTTTTACAAGCTGAACTTGATGCTCAAGTAAAAGATTTCATTCTTAATACTCCTTCTGTTATGGGATTTCTTGGTCCGCAGAACAACCCGAATCCGCTTCAACCTGAAGAAGTGAAGAGAATAGTTGGAAGAATTACGCAAGAGACTAACGGCGAAAGAATTGAAACGATATTTAGAACAGGCGATCTCGTAAAAATTATAGATGGACCATTTAATAATTTTTCCGGCAGCATCGAAGAAGTTAACGAAGAGAAAATGAAAATTAAAGTGTTGGTCTCAATTTTTGGCAGAAAAACTCCTGTCGAAATTGATTTTGTACAAGCAGAGTTAGAAAAGTAATTTCTAGAGGAACATTACAATGGCTAAGAAAATAACTGGTTATATTAAATTACAAATTCCCGCTGGAAAAGCTAATCCTTCTCCTCCGGTTGGTCCTGCTTTAGGTCAAAAAGGTGTTAACATCATGGAGTTTTGCAAGCAGTTTAATGCAAAAACCTCCGGTCAAGAAGGATTAATTATCCCTGTGGTAATTACCGTTTTTTCTGATAAATCATTCACCTTTATTACCAAAACCCCGCCTGCCGCAGTTCTATTAAAAAAAGCGGCTAAAATTGAAAAAGGATCGGCTGAATCTAATAAAATTAAAGTGGGCAAAGTTTCCAAAACTCAGGTTGAAGAAATTGCTAAACTTAAAATGCCTGATCTTAACGCAAATGATGTTGAACATGCTATGAGTATGGTTGCAGGAACCGCAAGAAGCATGGGCATTACTGTTGACGAATAACTATAAGAATGAGATGATTTTATTATGAAGACTTCAAAAAGAGTTACAGCAATTAATAAAGCGATCGATAAAAATAAAGATTACTCAATCGCTGATGCAATCAAAACCCTTCAAGCACAAACAAAAGTTAAGTTTGTCGAATCACTTGACTGTGCAATCCGTTTGGGCGTTGACCCGCGACATGCCGATCAAATGATTAGAGGAACCGTTTCTCTTCCAAACGGAACCGGTAAAGAAGTTCGGGTGTTGGTTATGGCTAAGGGTCCAAAAGCTAAAGAAGCTTTGGATGCAGGCGCAGATTATGCCGGGTTGGAAGATTATTTAGAGAAAATTAAAGGCGGTTGGGCTGATATTGATGTCTTGATTGCAACTCCTGATGTAATGGCTGAAGTTGGTAAACTTGGAAAGATATTGGGTCCTAAAGGATTAATGCCTAATCCGAAAAGCGGCACAGTTACAATGGATGTTGAAAAAGCCGTAAAAGAAGTTAAAGCCGGAAAGATCGAATTCCGTGTTGATAAAACCGGAATTGTACATGTTTCCGTTGGAAAATTAAATTTTGAAACTGACAAATTAGTCGAGAATACAAACGCATTTCTTAATATGATAGTAAAACTTAAACCGGCAAGCGCTAAAGGAACATACGTTAAGAGCGTTTTCCTTTCGTCAACTATGGGTCCCGGTTTGAAAATATCTAAAGAAGAAATTGCTGTTCACTAAAAGTTTATTACGCACGTAATGCTTCTATCCGACTCCATGTCAATAACTAAAATGATGTAGGAGAAAAATGAATAAAACCGAAAAAGCTGAAGCTGTTGAAAAAGTAGTAGAGTTGGTAAATAAATCCACCGCTCTTTACATAACAGACTACAGCGGAATCAAAGTCGAAGATATCAAAAATCTTCGGAGAGAGTTCAAGAAACAGGGTTCTCAATACAAGGTAATCAAAAATACTTTGTTAAAAAGAGCTCTTGTTCAAGCTGGTAAATACGAAAAACTTGAGGCGAGCTTAGTCGGGATGACCGGCGCGGTATTCGCTGGAGAGAATTCCGTAGCTCCGGCAAAGATCATCAAGAAATATTATTCGGACAAACAAAAGCTTTCCTTAAAAGCTTGCTATATTGAATCGCAATACTTCGATGGTAAATTGCTCGATCAATTAGCTACTCTGCCGAGTAAACCGGAAATCATTGCAGGAATTCTTGGAAGCCTGGATGCCCCTGCTTCCGGAATTGTTGGTGTTCTTAATTCCGTCTTACGCGAGCTTGTTAGCGTGGTTGATGAAATCGCAAAGAAAAAAGCCGCTTAATTAAATTTTTATAAAAGAAATAAATAGGAGATCTATAATGTCTGAAAAAGTTGCTGAATTAGTCGAAAAAATAAAAAGCTTAACCTTGGTCGAAGCTTCTGAATTGAAAAAAGCTTTAGAACAAGAATTTGGTGTTACTGCCGCCGCCCCTGTTGTAATGGGTGCCGCAGTTGCAGGCGCTGCTGCTGCAGCTCCTGTTGAAGAGCAAACCGAATTTAACGTTAACCTTATCGCTGCCGGCGAGAAAAAAATCAACGTAATTAAAGTTGTTCGCGCTCATACAGGTTTAGGCTTAAAAGAAGCTAAAGACCTCGTTGACGGCGCACCTAAAACAGTTAAAGAAGCTGTCTCAAAAGACGAAGCTGAAAAACTGAAGAAAGAACTCGAAGAAGCCGGCGCTACAGTAGAAGTAAAATAATTATTAACTTTTTATTTCATCGTTCCCTTTTCTTAAAAAAGTGATCCCGATTACTTCGGGATCGCTTTTTCTTATTTTTTTGTAATGATGAGACAGGATACAAGCTATGATTTCGAAAACTAATTGGAGGATTTCACTTGACTAATCAACGAATTTCCTTTGGAAAAATTAAACCGGTCCTTCCTATTCCGGACTTGCTCGATATTCAAAAAGAGTCTTTTGAAGAATTTTTACAGCGTAATATACATCCTACTCAGCGCGAGAATAAAGGGCTTCAAGCTGTTTTTACTTCCAACTTCCCGATTTTTGATAATAAGGAAAATTTCCGGCTGGACTTTGTTGAATACAACATCGAAAAAGCCCGCTATTCAATTCAAGAATGTATTGAAAAGGGACTTACCTTTGCCGCTCCTTTAAAAGCTAAATTAAGATTAGCTACAAAAGACCCCGATACCGAAGAATTTATCAATGCGGTTGAACAAGAAGTTTATCTTGGTAACTTACCGTTTATGACCGAACAGGGAACATTTGTAATCAACGGCGCTGAACGTGTAGTCGTTACTCAATTACATCGTTCACCAGGCGTTGCGTTTTCACAAACAATCCACCCGAACGGAACTCCGCTTTATGCAGCGAGAATCATTCCGCTTAAAGGTTCATGGGTAGAGTTTGCAACAGATATTAATCATATCTTATACGTTTATATCGACAGAAGAAAAAAATTTCCATCAACTACTTTATTAAGAGCGCTTGGCTATACAAACGATGAAGAAATTCTCCAGCTCTTTGATTTAGTTGAAACCGTAAATGTAAATAAAGTTAAAATTGAAGATTACATCGGCAGAATGATCGCCAGTGACGTGTTTGATATGTCGAGCGGTGAAATTTTCTTATCAAGAGAAAGTGTTTTCTCGGAAGAAGATGTAGAAAGAGTAAAAGACGCTGAAGTTGAAGAAATTAAATTTATAAGTGGAGAAGTAAATACCGATCAAAGTTTAATTCTCAATACATTAAGAAAAGATCCGGCTCATACTAAAGAAGAAGCTTTGTTTGCGATTTATCGTCAACTTCGCACCGGTGAAGCTCCTGATGTTGATACCGCCGCTTCTCTTATTGAAAAACTTTTCTTTAACGATAAGCGTTACGATCTCGGAGATGTTGGTCGTCATCGCATGAACGATAAATTAAAATTAGATATTCCGGAAACCACAACAGTATTAACCCCGGTCGATATCGTTGAAATTATGCGTTATATCATCCGTATGAAAAACGGATTAGAATCGACAGACGATATTGATCACTTGGGAAATAGAAGAGTTAGAACAGTAGGGGAGCAAATTCAACAGCAGTTTAATGTTGGTATTTCCCGTATGTCCAGAACCATTAAAGAACGTATGAACGTTCGTGATTCTGAAAATTTTACACCGCAAGAACTTGTAAACGCAAGAACGATCAGCAGTGTAATTAACGCCTTCTTTGGAACTAATCCTCTTTCACAATTCATGGATCAGACTAATCCTCTCGCAGAGTTAACTCACAAACGGAGAATGTCTGCCCTTGGACCAGGCGGTTTAACGAGAGAACGCGCCGGATTTGAAGTTCGTGACGTTCACTATACACATTACGGACGCTTATGCCCGATTGAGACCCCTGAAGGTCCGAACATCGGTCTTATTTCCTCTTTAACGATCTTTGCAAGGGTAAACAAATATGGATTCCTTGAGACTCCATACCGCAAAGTAAAAGGAAGGAAAGCTACTGAAGAAGTAAGTTATCTAACTGCCGAGCAAGAAGATTTATTTACAATCGCTCAAGCTAACGCTGAATTGAACGAGAAAAATGAATTTGTTAACGATAGAATCAAATCAAGAAATAAAGGCGAATTCCCGATCGTTCATCACGATCAATTACAATTTATGGATGTTGCACCGGCGCAAATTGTAAGCGCCGCGGCTGCCTTAATTCCATTCCTCGAGCATGATGATGCGAACAGAGCTTTGATGGGTTCAAACATGATGCGCCAGGCAGTTCCGTTAATGGTAACTGAAGCCCCGATCGTTGGAACAGGTTTCGAAGGAAAGATTGCAGTTGATTCCCGCGCGGTTATTTTAGCGGAAGATGATGGCTTTATCGAATTTGTCGACGCAAATAAAATAACCGTTGTTTATGACACCGATCCGAAATCAATTGAAGCTATCACAAGTTTTGATGATGTTCGCAGAGAAACATATCACTTAATTAAATTTTCCGGTACTAACCAGGAAACAAGCATCAACCAAAAACCGATTGTTAAAGAGGGACAGCGTGTTAAAAAAGGTGAAGTTATTGCCGATGGTTGCGCAACTGATCAAGGTGAATTGGCGCTTGGTAAAAACGTACTCGTTGCGTTCATGCCCTGGCGCGGTTACAACTTTGAAGATGCTATCATATTAAGTGAAAGACTTGTTGCGAATGATACGTTTACTTCTCTTCATGTTGAAGAATTTGAATTACAAGTAAGAGAAACTAAACGCGGTGAAGAAGAACTTACAAGAGAAATTCCTAACGTTAGCGAAGAAGCTGTTAAGAATCTTGATGAGAATGGAATTGTACATGTCGGCGCTGAAGTAAAAGAAGGTGATATCCTGATTGGAAAAATTACTCCAAAAGGCGAAACCGATCCTACACCGGAAGAAAAACTGTTGCGTGCAATATTTGGCGACAAAGCCGGAGATGTTAAAGATGCATCTCTTAAAGCTTCTCCCGGTATTCGCGGAACCGTTATCAAAACAAGATTATTCAGCCGTAAGAAAAAAGAAGCCGACGGTAAAAAGGTTGAGAAAAAATCTTTTGACCAGATAGAAACGGCTCATAAGTCTAAAGTAACGGCTCATTACAAAAAATTAGTTGATAAATTAAGTGTCATCTGTGAAGGGCAAACTTCTACCGGTATCCGTGATTTGGACGGTTCGGTTGTTCTTAGAAGCGGAACTTCAATTAAAGAAAAAACTTTCTCCGATTTAGATGATGTTACAAAATTAGATTATACCTCCGGATGGTTCGAGACTAAAAAAGTCAACCAGATTGTTCAAAGATTATATGCAAATTACTTCGATCGCTTAAGCGATTTGGAAGAAGACTTTAAACGTGAGAAGATCAAAATACAAATTGGAGACGAATTACCTCCGGGAATCGTTCAACTTGCTAAAGTTTACGTTGCTAAAAAACGTAAAATTTCAGTTGGCGATAAAATGGCTGGTCGACACGGAAACAAAGGTGTTGTTTCTAAGGTTGTTCCTGTTGAAGACATGCCGTTTATGCCGGACGGAACTCCTGTTGATATTATTTTGAATCCTCTTGGTGTTCCATCACGTATGAACCTGGGTCAATTATACGAAACAGCTCTCGGCTGGGTCGGAAAATTACTCGGAGTAAAATTTGCAACTCCAATTTTTGACGGCGCTAAATTAGGCGATGTTGAAAGCTGGTTGGAAAAAGCCGGTTTAGATACAGGCAGCAAAGTTGAACTCATTGACGGAAGAAGCGGCGAGAAATTCCACCAAAAAGTTACTTGCGGCTACATCTATATGTTAAAACTTGGACACATGGTTGATGATAAGATCCATGCTCGTTCAATCGGACCATACTCGCTCATTACACAACAGCCGCTTGGCGGAAAAGCCCAATTCGGCGGTCAGAGATTCGGTGAAATGGAAGTCTGGGCGCTTGAAGGTTACGGAGCTTCGAATATTTTACAGGAAGTATTAACTGTAAAAAGCGATGACGTCGCCGGGCGTTCAAAAGTGTATGAAGCCATTGTGAAAGGTGAAAATTTACCGGTGCCGAATGTGCCGGAATCGTTTAACGTTCTTATTAAAGAACTCCAGGGCTTAGGCTTGGATATTCATATTAATTAACGCTAAATAATTTTTTAACGTCCCGCGGTGCGGGATAAGGAGACTATAAATGTCCTTCAGAAATCAAGAAAATACTTTAAAAGAAATAACAAATATTACTATTACCCTGGCAAGCCCGGATGATATTCTTTCCCGTTCACATGGTGAGATTACAAAACCGGAGACAATCAATTACAGAACCTTCCGCCCTGAAAAGGATGGACTTTTCTGTGAAAAAATATTCGGACCAACTCGTGATTGGGAATGCTATTGCGGAAAATATAAGAGAATTAGATACAAAGGCATCGTTTGCGACCGTTGCGGTGTTGAAGTAACTCAGAAGAGTGTTCGCCGGGAAAGAATGGGGCATATTGCTCTTGCCGTTCCTGTTGTTCATATCTGGTTCTTCCGCTCGCTTCCTTCTAAAATTGGAAACATGCTCGGGTTTAGTACTAAAGAACTTGAAAGAGTTATTTACTATGAATCTTACGTTGTTATGAATCCCGGACCAACCGGATTGAAACGTAAAGATCTAATTTCCGAGGATCAGTATTTTGAAGTGTTAAATTCTTTACCTGCCGGAAATGACCGTCTTCCTGAAAACGATCCGAATAAATTCTATGCTCGTATCGGTGGTGATGCGGTAAAAGAATTATTAAAGCAAACTGATACTGAAGCTCTCTTTAACTCACTTCGTGAGCAAGTTAAAGTTGAAACTTCGCAGCAGAAAAAAGAAGAAATTCTTAAAAGATTAAAAGTTATTGAAGCCTTCCGCGAAAAAGAAGGAAAACTTCCAAACAAACCTGAATGGATGACTCTTAGCTACATTCCGGTTATACCTCCGGAACTTCGTCCGCTCGTTCCATTAGAAGGTGGAAGATTCGCAACTTCAGATTTAAATGATTTGTACAGACGTGTTATTATCCGTAATAACCGTTTAAAAAGATTGATTGATATTAAAGCTCCTGAAGTTATTCTTCGTAATGAAAAGAGAATGCTTCAAGAAGCTGTAGACGCTTTGTTTGATAATTCGCGCCGCGGTTCCGCTGTAAGAAGCGACAACAATCGTCCTTTAAAATCTTTAAGCGATGTTCTTAAAGGAAAACAAGGAAGATTCCGTCAAAATCTTTTAGGAAAAAGAGTTGACTATTCAGGTCGTTCGGTAATTGTTGTTGGTCCTGAATTGAAATTGCACCAATGCGGTTTGCCAAAGGATATGGCGATTGAATTATTCAAACCGTTTGTAATCAGAAAATTAATTGAACGCGGACATAACAAAACCGTTAAAAGCGCTAAAAAAGTTGTTGATAGAAAAGACCCTATCATCTGGGAAGTCTTAGAAAAAATTATTGATGGACACCCGGTTTTATTAAACCGCGCTCCAACATTGCACAGACTTGGTATCCAGGCTTTCCAACCGGTACTTATCGATGAAAAAGCTATTCGTTTGCATCCAATGGTTTGTACGGCGTTCAACGCAGATTTCGACGGCGACCAGATGGCTGTTCACGTTCCTCTTTCTTACGAAGCTCAACTTGAAGCAGCGTTATTAATGCTCAGTTCACACAATATTCTTTCACCTCAAAACGGAAGCCCGATTGTAGTTCCGACGCAAGATATCGTTCTTGGTTGTTACTATTTAACCAAGAAAAGAGATGGTGATCTCGGCGAAGGAATGACGTTTGGAAATGCTGAAGAAGCTATAATTGCTTATAATAATAAAGTTGTTGGACTTCATGCAAAAGTTAATGTTCGCATTGATGGTGAAATGATCGAAACCACTACCGGTAGAGTTATTTTCAACCAGATCGTTCCGAAAGAAATGGGATTTTTTAACCATCTTCTTATAAAGAAAACTTTCGGCGGATTTATTGGTAAAGTATTCCTTAAACTTGGAAATAAAGTTACCGCAAAATTCCTTGACGATTTAAAAGCTACCGGATTTCGTTATGCTACCGCCGGCGGTTTATCAATCAGCTTTAGCGATATGCTTATTCCGGCTGAGAAGGAAACCTACATCACCAGCGCGAATGAAAAGGTTGAGCAAATACTTAACGAACATGAGCAAGGCGTTATTACAGATACTGAACGCTACAATAAGATTATAGACGTTTGGACACACACAACTAATGACGTTGCTAAGATTTTAATGGAAAAATTAAAGAAAGCTGAAAACGGATTTAACGCAATTCACATGATGGTTGATTCAGGCGCGAGAGGTTCGCAAGAACAAGTTCGCCAGTTAGCCGGTATGCGCGGATTGATGATGAAACCGCAGAAATCTTTAAGTGGACAAGCCGGTGAAATTATCGAGAACCCGATTATCGCGAACTTCAAAGAAGGTCTATCGGTTCTTGAATATTTTATTTCTACACACGGTGCTCGTAAAGGTCTTGCCGATACGGCTCTTAAAACAGCCGATGCCGGCTATTTAACAAGAAGATTAGTCGACGTTTCTCAAGATGTTATCATCACGGAAATTGATTGCGGAACAATTCTCGGAATTCATATTACAGCATTAAAAGATGTTGAAGAAGAAAGAGAACCTCTTGCAGAACGTATTACAGGAAGAGTTGCGCAAGAAGATATTTATGATTCAAAAACCGATGAATTGATAGTTGGAGCAAGTGAATTAATTACAGAAACCATCGCTCAGCGGATTGAAGACGCAAACATAGATTCCGTTTATATCAGAACCGTGCTTACATGCGAATCTAAACATGGTGTTTGCGCAAAATGTTATGGTAGAAACCTAACTACAGGTAAATTAGTTGAAGTTGGTGAAGCCGTAGGTGTAGTGGCAGCACAATCCATCGGTGAGCCTGGAACTCAGCTTACACTTAGAACCTTCCACTTAGGTGGTACGTCTTCGCGTATCGCAAGTCAGTCTCAAGTTGAATCGGCTGTTAGCGGTTATATCAAATACAACAGAATTAATTCGGTTGAAAAAGACGGATTCTTCGGAAAAGTTCAAGTTGTTACCGGACGACGTGGTTCAGTTGAAATTTATGATGAAAACGATGTTGTTATTAAAAAGTATGACGTTCCTTATGGCGCTGAATTACACGTTCGCGAAGGAACAAAGGTTGCAAAGAAAACACCATTGTACAATCACGATCCTTACAATTCACTGATTATTAGCGATATAGCCGGAAAAGTTCGATTTATTGATTTGATCGACAATAATACTATCCAGCAGATCACTGATGAACAAACCGGGCACGTTCAGAAAATTGTCATTGAATCGAAAGATAAAAATTTAACACCAAGTATCTCCATCGAAGCACATGATGGAACTTCGAAAACCTTCAACTTGCCGATCCGTGCATTCCTATCAGTTGAAGAAGGAGAAGAAATTTCTGCGGGTACTATTCTTGCAAAAATTTCGAAACAAGCTTCTAAATCGCGGGATATTACCGGAGGTCTTCCAAGAGTAACCGAGTTGTTTGAAGCTCGCAGCCCTCAAGAACCTGCAATTGTTTCTGAAATTGAAGGAATTGTTAAGTTTGGAGCCAAAAAGAAAGGCTCGCGAGAAATCCTTGTTGTTGCTATCGATGAATCCGATCAGAAAAAATATAATGTGCCGTTATCGAAACACGTTTTGGTCCAAGAAGGCGATGAAATCCCTGCCGGTGAAAAAATTACCGATGGTCCGATCAATCCGCATGATATTTTGAAAATCAACGGTACGAATGCAGTCCAAGAATACTTGTTAAACGAGATCCAGGACGTTTATCGCTTACAAGGTGTAAAAATCAATGATAAACATATCGAAGTAATTGTTAGACAAATGCTTCAGAAGCTGCGTATTGTTGATTCCGGTGATTCCAAATTCTTAGAAGACGATACAGTCGATCGCTATGATTTCTTTGATGAAAACCAAAGAATTCTTAATTCTGTAGCTATATCTTCAAAAGGTGATTCAAAGTTAAAAGAAGGGCAAGTTATTGCTAAAGTCAAACTTCGTGAAATAGAAGCCGATCTTAAGAGAAAAGCTAAAAAAGAAGTAGAAGTTCGCGATGCGAAACCGGCTACTTTCGAACACATTCTACTTGGAATTACTCAAGCAGCATTGTCAACTGAGAGTTTCATTTCAGCAGCATCTTTCCAGGAAACCACAAAAGTATTAACGAACGCAGCCATTGCAGCTAAAAATGATACTTTGCGGGGACTAAAGGAAAATGTTGTCATGGGACAATTGATCCCTGCTGGAACCGGACTTAAAAAATATAAGAACGTTATTTTAAAGTCTGCTGAACCGGAAGTGGTGGAAACACCCGATGTTTCTCAAGAAGCCTAAAATAAAAAGCAAAAAACAGGCTGGGTTTCTTGACAAAAAATAATATTAGTCATATATTGTAAGGCTAATTTTTTTAATTAAAGAATTTTTGGAGAGTTTTTAGTGCCAACAATAAACCAACTAGTGCGAAAAGGTCGCAAGGTTATTAAATCGAACAGCAAGGCTCCCGCCCTTGACGGATGCCCACAAAAACGTGGAGTTTGTACAAGAGTATATACAACTACTCCAAAAAAACCTAACTCTGCATTAAGAAAAGTTGCAAGAGTTCGGTTGACGAATAATATGGAAGTTACCGCTTATATTCCGGGCGAAGGTCATAACCTTCAGGAACACTCAATTGTGTTAATACGCGGTGGAAGAATTAAAGATCTTCCCGGTGTTCGTTACCACATCATTCGCGGAACACTTGACACAAGCGGCGTTGAAGATAGAAAACAAAGTAGATCCAAGTACGGTGCTAAAAAACCTAAATCGAAATAAAGAGTATGAGAAAGAAAAGAGCTGAAAAGCGATACATAAAACCCGATCCTAAATTCAATGACTTGATTGTTGCAAAGTTTGTCAACGCAATCATGTATGAAGGGAAAAAATCAGTCGCGAGAGATATTGTTTATTCCGCATTTGATATTTTAGAAGAAAAAACTAAGAAACCGGGTATTGAAGTTTTTAAGAAAGCGATGAGCAACGTTCAACCTCTTATCGAAGTCCGTAGTAGAAGAGTTGGCGGTGCAACTTATCAAGTTCCGATGGAAGTTCGCCCTGAAAGACGAATTGCATTGGCGATGAGATGGATCAAAACCTATGCTCGTAAAAGAAGCGAGAAATCGATGTCGGTTAAATTAGCTAATGAATTATTAGCCGCTTCAAATAACGAAGGATCCTCGGTAAAGAAAAAAGAAGAAACTCATAAAATGGCTGAAGCGAACAAAGCTTTTGCTCATTTTAAATGGTAATGAAATTTAAGAAAGCAGAATGGCACAAGTTTACCCTATAGAAAAAGTTCGTAACATTGGAATTATGGCGCATATTGACGCCGGGAAAACCACTACGACCGAAAGAATTTTATATTATACCGGAAAATTACATCGACTTGGTGAAGTTCACGACGGTGCAGCAACGATGGACTGGATGGAACAGGAAAAAGAACGTGGAATTACAATTACAAGCGCTGCAACTACATGTTACTGGTTAGATCATCAAATCAACATTATTGATACTCCCGGACATGTTGATTTTACCGCTGAAGTTGAAAGATCTTTAAGGGTTTTAGATGGTGCAATTGCACTATTTTGCGCTGTTGGCGGTGTTGAGCCTCAGTCCGAAACCGTTTGGAGACAAGCAGATAAATATCAAGTTCCTCGAATTGCTTTTATTAACAAGATGGATCGCATTGGTGCTGATTTTTATAGTGCGGTTCAAATGATTCGTGAACGATTAGGCGCAAACGCAATTCCGGTTACTTTACCCATTGGTGAAGGCGATATGTTCGCTGGAATTATCGATCTGATTTCATTCAAATCTAGAATTTTCCATGATGAAACTTATGGCAGTACTTTTGATGAAATGGATATCCCGCATGATTTAGTGGATATAGCAAACAAATATCGTACTGAAATGTTGGAAGCGGTATCCGATGTTGATGACACTCTATTGGAAAAATATCTTGCCGGAAAAGAAATTTCTGAACAAGAGATTATAAAAGTTTTAAGAACAGCTACTATCGAAGCTAAAATTATTCCGGTTCTTTGCGGTTCTTCATTTAAAAATAAGGGTGTTCAACGTTTGTTGGATGCTGTTGTTGACTTTTTACCCGCTCCTTCCGACACTGTTGAAGTTACTGCGCATCATGTGAACACAAGTGATTTAGTAACTAGAAAAATTAGTGAAAATGAGAAATTTACAGCTTTAGCTTTTAAGATGATGAATGATCCTTTTGTTGGAAAATTAACATTTTTCAGAGTGTATGCGGGTAAATTAGAAGCCGGGTCCTACGTTTATAATTCGGTCAGCCAGAAAAAAGAAAGAATCAGCAGATTATTACAGATGCACGCAAATCACCGCGAAGAAGTTTCAAGTGTTCGAGCGGGTGATATTGCTGCAGCAATCGGGTTGAAATATACAAGAACCGGTGATACGCTTTGTAGTGAAGACGATCCGGTTGTTATGGAAAAAATTATATTCCCTGAACCGGTTATCCAAATTGCAATTGAACCGAAGACAAAGGCAGATCAAGACAAACTTTCGGAAGCGCTGTCTAAACTTTCCGAAGAAGATCCTACTTTTAAAGTAAAAGTTGATGACGAAACAAGCCAAACACTTATCAGTGGTATGGGCGAACTTCATCTTGAGATCCTTGTTGATAGAATGCGACGTGAATTCAAAGTTGAAGCAAATGTTGGAAAACCCCAGGTTGCTTATCGCGAGACTATTACTCAATCTGTTAATGCAGAAGGTAAGTTTATTAAACAATCCGGTGGACGCGGAAAATTTGGTCACGTCTGGTTGGAAATTAGTCCTAATGAAGTTGGAAAAGGATACGAATTTATTAATGGGATCGTTGGCGGCGTGGTTCCGAAGGAATACATTGCCCCTGTTTCAGCCGGTATTCAAGAAGCCATGAAAAATGGAGTTGTAGCCGGATACCCGATGGTAGACATTAAAGTAAAATTATACGATGGTTCATATCACGATGTTGATTCCGATGAACTTTCATTTAAAGTTGCCGGTTCTATGGGATTCAAAGCGGGAGCTCGTAAGGCGCACCCTATTCTTCTTGAGCCGATTATGGCTGTTGAAGTTATTTCTCCTGAAGATTATCTTGGAGACGTTATGGGAGATTTAAATTCGAGAAGAGGAAGAATTGAAGGATTTTCTGCAAGAAAAGATGCCCAAGTTATTAAAGCTCAAGTTCCGCTTGCCGAAATGTTTGGTTATTCCACCATATTGCGCTCTATGACGCAAGGAAGAGCCATTTATTCAATGCAGTTTTCGCATTATTCGGAAGTACCGAAATCGGTTGCTGAAGAAATAGCAGAAAAATCATCCGGTAAAAGTCATTAACAAACAAATAATATTTAAGAACTCAAAGAAAGTAAGTAAAAAAGGAGAATTAAATGGCCAAAGAAAAATTTGACAGAAGTAAGCCGCACGTAAACGTTGGCACAATCGGTCACGTAGATCATGGTAAAACAACCTTAACTGCAGCTATTACAATGGCTCTTGCAAGAAAGGGTCTTTCTCAAGTGAGAACTTTCGATTCTATTGATAATGCTCCTGAAGAAAGAGAACGCGGTATTACCATCGCTACGGCACACGTAGAGTATTCCACTGCAAAAAGACATTATGCGCACGTAGATTGTCCCGGTCACGCAGATTATGTTAAAAACATGATCACCGGTGCGGCACAAATGGATGGCGCAATCGTTGTTGTTGCTGCAACAGATGGACCTATGCCTCAAACGAGAGAACACATTCTTTTAGCTCGCCAGGTTGGTGTTCCAAAAATTGTGGTGTTTATGAACAAAGTTGACGCGGTTGATGATCCTGAATTAATCGATTTAGTTGAAATGGAAATTAGAGAACTCTTAAGTAAATATGAATTCCCCGGAGACGAGATTCCGATTATCAAAGGTTCTGCTTTGCAGGCATTGGAAGCCGGTGCAAGTAATGCTGATCCAAGTGATCCGCGTTATAACTGTATTTGGGAACTAATGGATGCCGTTGATACCTATATTCCTGTTCCTGAAAGAAGTGTTGATAAACCTTTCTTGATGCCAGTTGAAGATGTTTTCTCAATTACCGGTCGTGGTACTGTAGCTACCGGAAGAGTTGAAAGAGGACAAGTAAAAATTCAAGAGGAAGTTGAACTTATCGGTTTAGGCTTACACAAAAAGACTGTTGTTACCGGAATTGAAATGTTCAGAAAAGAATTGGATGCCGCTATGGCTGGCGATAATGCCGGTATTCTTTTACGCGGTATCGATAAAAATGAAATTGAACGAGGAATGGTTCTTGCTAAAACCGGAACTATCACTCCTCACAAAAAATTTGAAGCTCAGGTGTACATCCTTTCAAAAGACGAAGGTGGACGTCATACACCATTTTTCAACGGATACCGTCCTCAGTTCTACTTTAGAACAACAGACGTAACCGGTGTTGCTTCCTTACCGGAAGGTGTTGAAATGGTTATGCCGGGTGATAGTGTTGTTTTATCAATTTCACTTATTACCACCATTGCTATGGAAGAAGGATTGAAGTTTGCTATCCGCGAAGGTGGGCGTACAGTTGGTGCCGGTGTTGTTGGTAAAATTATAGAATAAATGAAATGAATAACGAAAAGGGAGTTTCGCACTCCCTTTTTGTGTCTAATTAACTGTTAAGGAGATATGTAAGTGCCCGGTCAAAAGATTCGTATTAAACTAAAATCATATGATCATATTTTGATTGATAAATCGACTGAGAAAATTATTAAAACCGTTAGAAGTACCGGTGCAGTCGTTTCAGGACCGATTCCGTTACCGACGAAACGCACTCTGTATACGGTTCTCCGTTCTCCTCACGTCGATAAAAAATCCCGTGAGCAGTTCGAAACCAGAGCACACAAAAGAATTATTGATATTCATAATTCAAATTCTAAGACAATAGATTCCTTAAGTAAGCTGGATATCCCAGCCGGTGTTGACATTGAGATTAAGTTATAATGAAGATGGAGTAACCATGTCCGGGTTATTAGGTAAAAAATTAGGTATGACAAATATTTACGATGCAGAAGGTCAACGGATAGTTGCAACCGCAATTGAAGTTGGTCCTTGCAAAGTTACAGCAATAAAAACGCTGGAAAAGAACGGTTATGCTGCATTGCAATTAGGTTTTCAAGAAAAGAAAGAAAAAGCTTTTTCAAAACCTGAAATCGGTTTTTTTAAGAAGAATAATCTTCCTTGCTATGCTGTTCTTAAAGAATTTGCTTTCCCAGCAGATGATTCTTATAAAGTAGGAGACGACATTAATGTTTCTTTCTTTACCGAAGGCGAATCAATAAAAGTTCGCGGAATCAGCAAAGGAAAAGGTTTCCAGGGTGTTATGAAACGTCATGGCTTTGGCGGTGTTGGCGGAACAACCCATGGTCAGAGCGATCGTTTAAGAGCCCCCGGTTCTATCGGTTCTTCATCTTATCCTTCAAGAGTTTTTAAGGGACTGAAAATGGCCGGAAGAATGGGAAACGACTCCGTAACCGTTCACAACTTGAAGGTTCTTAAAGTTAACGCAGAAAAAAATGTGATTTTTGTTAAAGGATGTATTCCAGGATCAATTAACTCAATAGTTGAATTGTATAAAAAGTAGTTTGGTATAAAAATGTTAGTAGATGTTTACAAAATAGATGGTACTTTGTCCGGCGAAAAAGTCGAATTAACCGACAGCGTCTTCGGTATTGAACCGAATGACCACGTCGTTTACTTATCGGTTAAAGCTTATCTCGCCAATCAAAGACAAGGAACTCATAAGACTAAAGAACGCGGCGAAGTAAGCGGCGGCGGAAAAAAACCCTGGAAACAAAAAGGTAGAGGCGGCGCCCGTGCCGGTACAACTCGCTCACCATTGTGGGTTGGCGGTGGAACAATCTTTGGTCCGCGCCCGAGAGATTACAGACAAGATTTACCTAAAAAAGTTAAAGCCCTTGCAAGAAGATCGGCTTTAAGTTATAAGGTTAAAGACGAACAGTTAGTTGTTGTTGATGACTTTAATTTCGATAGTCCAAAAACACAAAGTTTTCTTTCAATTTTGAAAGCGTTGAAGATCGAAGGCAAAAGAACTTTGGTTCTTACTAACGGAAAACAAGAAAATGTTTGGAAGTCCGGTAGAAACATTAATAAAGTAAAAGTTCTTGAAGCGCAGAATGCTGCTCCTTATCAGATTCTAAACAATCAAGTTCTTTTAGTACAAAAAAGCGCAATTGAAGTTTTGAATAATCAATCAGTGCCGAAAGAGGTGGTAAGCTAATGCAAGGAATATTGATTAAACCTCTTTTTACGGAAAAAGTTACAAAAAGTAACACCGATCAAAACAAATATGGTTTTGTGGTTTCTGTTACTGCGAATAAAATTGAAATCGCTAAAGCTATAGCTAAAAAGTTTAATGTTACGGTTACTTCGGTTAATACGGTTGTAAACAAAGGCAAAGTTAAAACTCAACTCTCTAAAAGAGGAAGATTTATCGGCAGCACTGCTAAATATAAAAAGGCTTTTGTTTCTTTGAAGACCGGTGATAAAATAGATTTATTTGAGCAAGTATAAGAAAATGGATTTGGAGCTACGATAAATGGCAATTAGAAAAATGAAACCCGTTACCCCGGGAACACGATTTATGTCGGTTTCAACATTTGATGAAATCACAAAATCAACCCCGGAAAAATCGTTAACGGTATCCTTAAAAAAATCCGGCGGTAGAAATAATCACGGACGCATTACCTCTCGCCATATCGGTGGTGGTCATAAAAGAAGATATCGCCTTATCGATTTTAAGAGAAATAAATTCGGTATTCCTGCAAAAGTTTTCTCGATCGAGTACGATCCAAATAGAACTGCAAGAATTGCTCTTTTACATTATGCCGATGGTGAAAAAAGATATATCATCGCTCCGGATGGTTTAAAAGCCGGTGAGTCAATTCAATCAGGTCCCGGTTCAGAAATTAAAGTTGGAAACGCACTTCCTTTAAAAGAATTACCGCTCGGTAGTTTTATTCACAACGTTGAAATGAAACCTGGCAAAGGCGGACAACTTGGTAGAAGCGCCGGAGCTTCAATTCAATTAATGGCTAAAGAAGGCGATTATGCGCAGCTAAAACTATCTTCCGGTGAGATCAGATTAGTTAGATTAGAGTGCTACGCAACTTATGGCACAGTAAGTAACGCAGAACAAACAAACCTTAGCCAGGGTAAAGCCGGTAGAAACAGATGGCGCGGAATTCGTTCGCATGTACGTGGTGTTGCCATGAACCCTGTCGATCACCCGATGGGTGGCGGTGAAGGTAAGACTTCAGGCGGCGGTCATCCGGTATCTCCATGGGGTCAAAAAGCCAAAGGTCTTAAGACCAGAAAAAATAAAAAAGTATCTAATAAACTTATTATCAAAAGACGAAAGTAAGTAGAGAGTTAATATGCCTCGTTCAGTTAAAAAAGGTCCTTTTATTGATCTAAAATTGTTGAAGAAAGTTCAAGTGCTTAACCAGACAAGTCAAAAGAAAATTATTAAAACCTGGTCACGCTCTTCAACTATTTCACCTGAGTTTGTTGGACACACTATTGCTGTTCACAATGGTAATAAAATGATCCCGATTTATATTACGGAAAATATGGTCGGACACAAGCTCGGCGAATTTTCTCCGACCCGAATTTTTAGAGGTCATCCTGGAACTAAAGCTGAAAAAGCATCAAAAGCGAAATAGGACGGAATAAAGGTTTATGGAAGCAAAAGCTATTACAAGGTATATCGGTTCATCACCACGAAAAATGAGATTGGTAATTGATCTCATCAGAGGAATTTCCGTTGATAAAGCAATTGAAATCCTTCATTTTCAACCGAAACATGCATCTAAAGATGCTGAAAAAACTTTACGCTCTGCAGTCGCTAATCTTATTAATAAAGAAGACGGCGTTAAAGTAGAATCAAGCGAATTGTTCGTGAAAACAGCATTCGTTGATCAAGGACCGACTGCAAAACGAATTTCACCGGCACCAATGGGCCGCGCATTTAGAATTAGAAAACGCTCATGCCACGTCACTATTGTGGTAGCAACAAAATAAATTAGGAGATTTCTTTTTGGGACAAAAAACAAATCCGATCGGTTTCAGAGTTGGCATCATCAGAGGATGGGACTCAAATTGGTATGAAAATCATAGCTACGCTAAAAAGTTAAAAGAAGATGACAAACTTCGTTCTTACGTACGCAACAGATTAAAAAAAGCCGGTATTTCTAAAATCATTATTGATAGAACTACTAAGAATATCATTCTTAATATTCATACTTCAAGACCCGGTGTAGTTATCGGAAAGAGCGGAAAAGAAATCACTCAACTTGAACAAGAGTTACGTCAATTAACCGAAAAAGAAGTTAAGATTCAGATATCTGAAATAAAAAGACCTGAATTAGATGCATTTTTAGTTGCAGAAAACATTGCCAATCAACTTGTTGGAAGAATTTCTTTTAGAAGAGCGATGAAATCGGCGATCAATTCCACGATGAGGATGGGCGCTGAAGGAATTAAGATTATGTGCGCCGGAAGATTGGGCGGAGCGGAAATGGCAAGAACCGAACAGTACAAAGAAGGAAGAGTTCCTCTTCATACAATCCGCGCCGACATAGATTATGCTAACGGCAGAGCGGAAACAATTTACGGTTCGATCGGAATTAAAGTGTGGATCTGCCGTGGTGAAATTTTAGGTAAACGAGCTTCAGAATAATATTACTGTAGGAGTTTTTTTAATATGTTAATGCCCAAAAGAGTTAAGTTTAGAAAATCGCAGCGCGGAAGAATGGCCGGAAAAGCCAAACGCGGCAGTACGATTGCTTTCGGAGATTTCGGTATAAAAGCTCTTGAGCCACAATGGATTACCAGCAGACAAATTGAAGCTTGTCGTGTTGCCCTTTCAAGAAAAATGAAGCGTGACGGTAAAGTTTGGATCAGAATTTTCCCCGACAAACCGGTTTCCAAAAAACCTCTCGAAACAAGAATGGGTAAAGGTAAAGGCGGACCGGAATTTTGGGTTGCCGTTGTAAAACCAGGTAGAATTATGTTTGAAGTTTCCGGCGTAACTAAAGAAGTAGCTCACGATGCCTTAAAAGTTTGCGCACACAAACTTCCTATTAAAACAAAAATTATTGCAAGACCGGATTACGAATAAAAATTGGTAAATGAATATGAAACTTTCTGAAATAAAAGAAATGTCTTCCGAAGAAATTGGGAAGCAAATAATTGGAGAAGAGATCAACATGGT
Organism: Ignavibacteria bacterium; assembly: GCA_030693705.1. GTDB lineage: Bacteria > Bacteroidota > Ignavibacteria > Ignavibacteriales > Ignavibacteriaceae > UBA1563. The sequence goes on from JAUYAB010000075.1 coordinate 96,459, forward strand.
TGACTTACGCTTCTCTCACGAGTTAAAACAGTTGACGAATACGGCAAAACTTCGTGCAACAAAAAAAGATATTGCAAGAATGAAAACTATCTTGAAAGAAAGAGTCCGCCGCGGCGGATCAGAAAAGATATCCAGCCCGGTGTTGGATAAAGGAGTTGACGCTTAACCATGGAAAAAAGATCTTTACGTAAAACCAGACAAGGTAAAGTTGTCAGCAACAAAATGGAAAAAACCATCACGGTAACTATCGAAAGAAAAGTTCCACATCCTGTTTACAAAAAATATTTTAAGAAAACAACAAAATTGATGGCTCACGACGAAAAGAACGAATGCAATATCGGCGACGTTGTTAAAATTATGGAAACCAGACCGCTGAGCAAAGTTAAAAGATGGCGCTTAGTTGAAGTTGTTGAAAAAGCAAAGTAGTTAAAGCAAGGAGTTAATGAGATGATTCAAGAAGAAACCAATTTAGTAGTTGCGGATAACTCCGGCGCTAAAAAAGTACGCTGCATCAGAGTTCTGGGCGGAAGCGGAAGACAATATGCAAGTCTCGGTGATTTAATTGTTGTTAGTGTTAAATCTGCCATCCCGAATGGTCAAGTTAAAAAAGGGGAAGTTTCAAGAGCGGTGATTGTTAGAACCAATAAAGAAGTGAGAAGAAAAGACGGATCATACATTCGATTTGATGAAAATGCAGCAGTTCTCTTAAATGCTCAAAACGAACCCAAAGGTACACGTATCTTTGGACCGGTAGCAAGAGAGCTTAGAGAGAAACAGTTTATGAAAATAGTTTCATTAGCACCAGAAGTTTTATAATAGGTTAACCATGCGAATTAAAAAAAATGATAATGTAATCGTTGTAGCCGGAAACGATAGAAATAAAACCGGAAAAGTTTTAAAAGTGTACCCCAAGGTAAATCGTTTGATAGTTGAAGGAATTAACATTCACAAACGTCACACAAAGCCTTCACAAAAAAGCCAACAAGGCGGAATTGTTGCACAAGAAGCATCAATACATGTTTCTAACGTAATGATTGTTGATCCTAAATCAAGTGCACGTACCCGAATTGGTTCTAAAATAATTATTGATGAAAAAACAGGCAAAAAGAAAATTGCCCGCGTAAGCAGAGCTTCCGGCGAGATGTTATAAGTAATCATCATTTTCTAAAGGTTTGAAGATACAATGGCAGAAAAAAAAGTAAAACAGTCCGCCCCGAGCGGAACCCCTGATAAAAAAGGTAAACAACCGAAAGAAGCTCCTAAGGTGCCTGCATCAGCAGCTCCGGAAGTTAGAGTTGCAAATAGACTATTAGGTGTTTATAGAAAGCAGATCGTTCAAGATTTAATTAAAAAATTAAATTATAAAAACGTAATGCAGGCGCCTAAGCTTACTAAAATTGTTGTTAACATGGGCGTTGGCGCAGCAGCTTCCGATGCTAAAGTTATGGAAGAAGCAATCCGTGATCTTGAAACAATCACCGGACAAAAAGCCAGTGTTCGCAAAGCTAAAAAAGATATTTCGAACTTCAAACTTCGTAAGGGTGTTAACATTGGTGTTATGGTTACTTTACGCAAAGAAAGAATGTATGAATTTCTTGACCGCTTTATTAACGTTGCTTTACCTCGTGTAAGAGATTTTAAGGGACTTTCCGATAAATCGTTTGACGGTAGAGGAAATTATTCAATCGGAGTTAAAGAACAGATTATTTTTCCTGAAATAAACGCCGACAAAGTGGTTAAAGTTTTAGGAATGGATGTTACTTTGGTAACTACTGCAAAAACGGATGCTGAAGCTTTTGAACTTTTACAAGCTTTTGGTTTCCCTTTCAGAAAAAAAGAAATTAAATAAGGTTAAAGGATTTTTCATGGCAAGAAAGTGTTTAATTGCAAGAGAAGAAAAAAGAAGAGTTATGGTTGAAAAATACCAACAAATTCGCAAAGACCTAAAAGCCAAAGGCGATTGGGATGCGTTACAACAGCTTCCAAGAAATTCTTCTAAAGTCCGCTTGCATAATAGATGTATGATTACAGGAAGATCCAGAGGATATCACAGAAAGTTCGGAGTCTCTCGTTTAGTTTTACGCGAAAAAGCTTTACGTGGTGAAATTCCGGGTTTAAGAAAGGCAAGCTGGTAGGAGATTTTATGGCAGTAACAGATCCAATTGCAGATTTATTAACAAGAATCAGAAACGCAGTTAAAGCTCAAAAAAGAAGAGTTGAGATTCCTTTTTCTAACCAAAAAAAGGGTATCCTAGAAATCTTAAAAGCACAAAATTTTATCGTCGATTATCAAATTATTGAAGACGACAAACAAAACGTTCTAAGAGTTTTTCTCCGCTATACAAACGGAGTTTCTGCACTTAGCGGTTTACAAAGAATCAGCAAACCGGGATTGAGAATCTATTCGCAAAAAGAAAATCTCCCGCGCGTGCTAAACGGTTATGGTATTTCAATTATCTCCACTTCAAAAGGTTTGCTTACAGATAAACAAGCAAAACGTGAAGCAATTGGTGGAGAAGTTATTTGTAAAATTTGGTAATTTTTAACGGAGTTTTGTAGTGTCACGAATTGGAAAAAAACCGGTAGTAATACCTTCAAATATAACCGTAAAATTAGACGGTCACTCTCTTTCGGTTAAAGGACCGAAAGGAGAATTAAACAATACTTTTCATCCGAATATTTCGCTTGAAATTAAAGACAATGAAATTATTGCGACCCGATCGAACGATCAAAAAGAAAATCGTGCGTTACACGGGCTAACTCGTTCGTTAATTCAAAATATGATTATCGGTGTGAGCGACGGATATTCTAAAACTTTAGATATCGTAGGAGTAGGTTACCGCGTTGAGTTAAAGGAAAGTAATTTACTTATCAATATTGGTTATTCTCATCCGGTTTATTTTATGCCGCCGGCTGGAATTACGTTACAAGCTCCTCTGCCAACACAAATTGTGATTTCTGGAATCGATAAACAGTTAGTTGGGGCAGTAGCATCCAAAATTAGATCGATACGTAAACCTGAACCTTATAAAGGCAAAGGAATTAAATATTCAACTGAAGTTATTAGAAGAAAAGCCGGAAAGACCGCTGGTAAATAAGATTAGGAGCTTTGAAAAAAGATGTTAGTGAAAAAAGGAAATAGAGAACGTTCAAAAACTAAAATTAGAAAAAAGATTTCCGGAACCGCGGAAAGACCAAGACTAACTGTTTACAGAAGTCTCGGTAAAATTTATGCTCAGATGATTGATGATGTTACCGGAAATACCCTTGTTGCAGCTTCAGATTTAACTAAAGAATTAGCTGAATCGTTAAAAGAGGCAAAAGGTAAAATTGCGAAGAGCAAAGTTATCGGAAAATTTGTTGCAAAATCAGCCTTAGAAATAAATATTAAAGCCGCAGTGTTTGATAGAAACGGTTATCGTTACCATGGAAGAGTTCAAGCATTAGCAGAAAGCGCCAGAGAAGGCGGATTAAAATTATAAAAAATGATTGCCGGGTCGTCTAATGGTAGGACAACGCCCTTTGGAGGCGTCTGCGGAGGTTCGAATCCTCCCTCGGCAGCATGAAAATTTCATTTGTATGGTAGTTAAACGGAGAATTAATTGAAAAAAAATGTAAAAGCGAACGAGCAGCCGGTTGACGGATTAAAAGAAAAAGTTGTTCACATTAACCGTGTGGCAAAAGTTGTTAAAGGTGGACGCCGGTTCAGCTTTAATGCTATTGTTGTTGTTGGTAATGGTGAAGGTACCGTTGGCATCGGGCTTGGAAAAGCTAACGAAGTTACAGACGCTATCTCAAAAGGCGTTGATGATGCTAAGAAAAATTTAGTATCCGTTACGCTTCACAAAAATACTATCCCGCATGAAATTATCGGCAAATTCGGAGCCGGAAAAGTTTTATTAAAACCTGCTTCTGCCGGTACCGGACTAATTGCCGGCGGTGGAGTGAGAGCCGTATTAGAAGCTGCAGGCGTTCAAGATATTCTTACAAAATCTTTAGGCTCAAGCAATCCGCACAACCAGGTAAAAGCAACGTTAAATGCTTTGCAGTCTTTGATCAGTGCAAAAGCTATGGCTGCCAAAAGAGTAATGTCAGTTAATCAATTGTTTAATGCATAAAGAGAAGATGATGGCTAAGAAATTAAAAATAACTCAGACACGAAGTATTATTGATAGACCGGTAAGACAGAAAGCTACAATTAAAGCATTGGGTCTTGGTAGACCGAATTATCAAGTAATTCATAACGACACTCCTCAGATAAGAGGAATGGTTAAAAAAATTCCCCATTTAGTTTCTGTTGAAGAAATTACTGAATAGTTTAAAGAAAAAGGTTAGTTTATGGATGTTTTAAGTAATCTTAAATACGCTAAAGGTTCAAGAAAACCTCGCAAAAGAATTGGCAGAGGAGAAGGCTCCGGTCACGGTGGCACATCTACAAAAGGTATGAACGGACAGCACTCACGATCCGGCGCAAATTTTAGAGCTTGGTTTGAAGGCGGTCAAATGCCTTTACAGCGCAGAATTCCAAAATTTGGATTTACAAATACATTTAAGAAAGAGTTTCAAATTATTAATGTTTCCGATCTTCAGAAATGGGCGGAAAAATCTTCACTTCCGGCTGTAGTAACTCTTGAAGATTTACAAAAATTAGGACTTCTTTCGTCTAAAACACTTCCTTTAAAGATTTTAGGAAATGGTGAACTTAAAGCTAAACTTTCTCTCGAAGCAAATGCCGTCAGTAAATCAGCTCAAGCGAAGATTGAAGCTGTCGGCGGTTCAATTAAATTAGTTTAATGCGGTTATAAATGCCAAAAATTACAGATACCTTTCGCAATATTTTTAAGATAACGGAACTCCGCCAGAGAATTCTTTACACTTTGGCAGTGCTCTTAATCGTTCGTTTTGGCGCTCACGTAACAGTTCCCGGTGTAGATGCAACGCTTTTGACTCAAGCGATGCAAAACCAATCCAGTGATACTTTATTTGGGTTATACGATCTTTTCGTCGGCGGTGCGTTTTCTAATGCGGCAATTTTTGCGTTAGGAATTATGCCTTACATCTCAGCTTCAATCATACTACAATTGATGGGAGCAGTTGTTCCTTATTTCCAAAAACTTCAACAAGAAGGTGAAGAAGGAAGAAAAAAGATTACGCAATTGACTCGTTACGGGACGGTTTTAATTTCTGCAATGCAAGCATGGGGAATTACTATACGCTTAACCAATATTGATGTTCAAGGCGTTTCGATTATTCCGGTGCAAGTGCAAGGTGTGTTTTGGGTTTTATCAACAATTTTGATTTTAACCGCGGGCACCGTTTTTATGATGTGGCTTGGTGAACAAATCACTGAAAGAGGACTTGGAAATGGTATCTCTTTAATTATTTTCATCGGTATTATTGATCGTTTTCCTTATGCCATCTTGGATGAGTATCAGATGATTTCTCAAGGCACAAGAAGTTTAGTTGTTGAAATTGTTATTGTATCGTTTATGGTTTTGGTAATTGCCGGTGTTATTTTAGTTACTCAAGGAACGAGAAGAATTCCCGTTCAATATGCTAAAAGAGTTGTAGGAAGAAAAGTTTACGGCGGAGTTACTCAATATATTCCGTTGCGTGTAAATACTGCCGGAGTTATGCCAATAATTTTTGCTCAGTCAATTATGTTTATTCCGAATACAATACTACAGTTCTTCCCGGATAATGAATTTTTACAGAGCGTTTCAAGTTACTTCAATTATACATCGCCTGTTTATGCGTTTTTATATGCTTTAGTGATTATCTTTTTCACCTATTTTTATACTGCAATTGCTTTTAATCCGAAAGACGTTGCCGATAATATGAAAAAGCAAGGCGGATTTATTCCCGGTATTCGCCCCGGAAAACATACTTCGGATTTTATTGATAATATTTTAACCAAGATTACTTTGCCCGGTTCCTTCTTTTTAGCGATTGTTGCAATTCTGCCTACATTTGTTGGCGGCTTTGGAGTTTCGGGTAGATTTGCCCAGTTCTTTGGCGGTACAAGTTTATTGATCATCGTTGGTGTTGCATTAGATACTTTGCAACAAATTGAATCTCATTTGTTAATGAGACATTACGACGGATTTATGAAATCCGGTAAAATTAAAGGCAGAAGAGCCTAAGCGATCTTGATAATAATTAAGACAAAAAAAGAAATTGATTTTATTAGAGAAAGTTGTGTCATTGTAGCAGAAACCCTGCAATTAGTAAAAAAAAATGTTCGCCCCGGTGTTACAACTAAAGAACTGGATCTAATTGCTGAAGATTTTATTTTAAGTAAAAATGCGAAACCGGCATTCAAAGGCTATTCGCAAGGCGATGGAAATCCTTTTCCGGGCACCATTTGTTCTTCGAGAAATTGTGAAGTTGTGCATGGAATCCCTGCAAAAACCGTTTTAACCGAAGGTGACATCATCTCGATTGATGTTGGCGTAAATAAAAACGGTTATTTTGGCGATGCAGCTTTAACAGTAGCAGTCGGATCAATTGCACCCGAGGTTCAAAAATTGATGGATGTTACTGAAAGATCGCTTTACCTTGGCATTGCCGAAGCAATTGAAAACAGACGTCTGCACAATATTTCAAATGCAATTCAGTCTTTTGTTGAAGAGAATGGTTTTTCAATTGTTAGAGAATTAACGGGACATGGAGTTGGAAAACGCTTGCACGAAGATCCTTCTATTCCGAACTTTGGCAAACGAGATTCAGGTCCAAAAATGAAAAGCGGAATGACCCTGGCAATTGAACCGATGGTGAATATGGGAAAGAAAGAAGTTGTTGTAGGTTATGACGGCTGGACAGTACTGACAAAAGACGGATTGCCGTCAGCTCATTTTGAGCATACTATTTTAGTAACTAACGGGAAACCGGAAATTTTAACAGTTTGTTGATATGGCGAAGCAAGGTCCTATAAAAGTTGATGGAGTAATTTCAGAAACGTTGCCAAACGCTCACTTTAAAGTGCAGTTGGATAACGGACACGAAATACTTGCTCATATTTCAGGCAAAATGAGAATGCATTTTATAAAAATACTGGTTGGAGATAAAGTATCTGTTGAATTATCGCCTTATGATCTTACAAAAGGCAGAATAACCTACAGATATAAATAAGCGGAGAAAATATGAAAGTTCGATCATCTGTAAAGAAAATTTGCGATAACTGCAAAGTTATCAAACGAAAAGGTGTTGTGCGCGTGATCTGTAAAAATCCAAAACATAAGCAACGCCAAGGTTAATTTTAAAATAAAGGAGATACATAGTTGGCTCGTATAGCTGGAGTTGATTTACCCAAAAACAAAAAAGTCTTTTTTGGTCTTCAATATATTTTTGGTATTGGTGAACAAGTAGCAAAAGAAGTTTTAGAAAAAGCAAAAATTGATCCTGATAAAAAAGTATCGGCATTAAATGAAGATGAAGTTGCTGCAATTCGCGGCGTACTTCAAGCTGATTATAAAGTTGAAGGAGCTCTTCGTTCCGAAGTTCAACAGAATATTAAACGTTTGATGGATATTGGCAGTTACCGCGGTCTTCGTCATAGAAGAAGCTTGCCTGCCAGAGGTCAAAGAACCAGAACTAATTCAAGAACTCGTAAAGGTAAACGGAAAACCGTTGCCGGCAAAAAGAAAACTCCAACTAAGAAATAATTAAATAGATTAAAGGCGAGGCTAAATCTTGGCTAAAAGTGTAAAAAAAACAAAAAAGAAAAATTTAGTAGATTCTAACGGAACTGCTCATATTAAAGCAACGTTTAATAATGTTCAAGTTACGTTAGCAGATATTTATGGTAATACTATCTCCTGGTCTTCTGCCGGCAGAAACGGATTCAAAGGATCGAGAAAGAATACCCCGTTTGCCGCTCAAGTTACAGCGGATGCGGCAGCGAAAGAAGCATATGCATTAGGTTTGCGCAGGGTAGAAGTGTTTGTGAAAGGTCCCGGATCCGGTAGAGAATCTGCTATCCGTGCATTAAGTACTGCAGGAATTGAAATCACACAAATTAAAGATGTGACTCCTATTCCGCATAACGGCTGCAGACCTCCTAAGAAAAGAAGAGTTTAATTTTATTATTGGAGAAGTAAGTAAATGGCAAGATACACAGGTCCTGTTTGTAAATTATGTAGACGCGAAAAACAGAAGTTATTCTTAAAAGGACAAAAATGTTTTACGGATAAATGTCCGATCGAAAAGAAAAACTATCCTCCCGGACAGCATGGGTTGAACCGTCGTGCAAAAATTTCCGAATATGGAATTCAGTTACGTGAAAAACAGAAGATTAAAAGACAATACGGAGTTTTAGAAACTCAATTTAGAAATTACTTTGAATCAGCTAACAACCAAAAAGGTATCACCGGAGATAATCTTGTAAAGATGCTTGAAAGCAGATTTGATAACGTTGTTTACCGCCTTGGACTAGCTTCTTCCAGAAAATCTGCAAGACAATTGATCCGCCATAGACACGTAATGATTAACGACAGATTGGTTGATATTCCTTCTTATATTCTCAAAGCCGGTGACGTTATTAAAGTTCGTGAGAAAAGTAAAAAACTCGATCTTATTCACAACTCGTTAAAAAGAGTAAAAGATAACGTTTATTCTTGGTTGTCAATTGATAAAGCTACGTTAAGCGGTACATTTTTACAAGTTCCTGAAAGAGCTGATGTCCCTCTAAATGCAAATGAACAACTTGTTGTAGAGCTTTATTCTAAATAATTTTTTTAAGTATGACAGAGGATAGAAATGACTTTAGTAAATTTTAAAATGCCCGAAATGGTTGTCTTAGATGACGCCACCTTCACAAATGATTATGGCAAATTTTCCTTACAACCGCTCGAAAGAGGTTACGGTGTAACGTTAGGTAACTCTTTAAGAAGAGTTCTCCTTTCATCTTTACCCGGCGCAGCTATTGTTGCCGTTAAATTTTCAAATGTATTGCATGAATTCAGCACAATTCAAGGAGTGGTTGAAGATACAGCCGAAATTATTCTTAACCTTAAACAAGTTAGAATGAAACTATTGAATAAAAAGCCGATCAAAATTGATTTATCTTTCAACGGTGAAGGTGAATTCAAAGCATCAGATATTCAAAAAGAAAGCGCGGAAGTTGAAATTCTTAATCCGGATTTACATATCGCCACGTTAAACAAATCAGCCAAGTTTGATTTAGAGATTCGTATTGGCAGAGGACGAGGATTCGTACCGGCTAACGAAAATAAATCACCTGAGTACACGTTGGGTACCATTGCAATCGATTCAATTTATACTCCGATTAAAAATGTTAAATACGATGTTGAAAACGTTCGTATCGGGGACAAAAACGATTTCGAAAAACTTACTCTCGAAATCTGGACAGATGGTTCAATTGCGCCTGATGATGCGTTAACTCAATCAGCCAAAATCATGAAAGATCATATTCAACTTTTTATTAATCTTGATCTTGAACCTGAAGAAAAACAAGCTGAAATTCAAAGAGATTCTGAAAAAGAGAGAGTTAAAAAAATCTTATTAACCAACGTTGATGACCTTGAATTAAGCGTTCGCGCTCATAATTGTTTAAAGGCTGCCAATATCAAAAATATTGCCGAGCTTGTAAAACGTGATGAAGCCGAGATGCTCAAATTCAGAAATTTCGGACGCAAATCGCTTTCCGAATTAACCGAAATTGTTGAAACTTTAGGTTTGGAATTCGGAATGGATATTGACAGTTACATTAAAGACGAGAACGAAAACAACTGAAATTTAAAACATGCATCCGCGCATTCATTCAGTCTTGCTCCCAAAACTGTAGTTTAATTGAATGGATGAATGGTTGTATGAAAATTATTAAACAAAGGTTTTGCTATGAGACACAGTGTTAAAGGTAGAAAATTAAATAGAACAGCAAGTCACAGATCTGCACTCTTACGTAATTTGGCTACTTCATTATTGAAACATAAAAGAATTAGAACAACCGTTGCAAAAGCTAAAGAACTTCGCATGTTTGTTGAACCGTTATTAAGTAAAGCTATTGTGGGTGATCTCCACAATCAAAAAATGGTGATGGATTCAATTAAAGATAAGGAAGTTGTAAAAGAACTTTTCAGTTCGATTGTTCCTACTATTGGTGAAAGAAAAGGCGGTTACACCCGCGTTGTAAAACTCGGGCGTCGCTTAGGTGACGGCGCTGAAATTGCAATTATTGAATTGGTTGATTACAACGAAGTTGCTAACCAAAAAGCAGTTGAAAACAAAGAGAAAAAAGAAGCAAAAGGCGAAGCCAAAAAAACTAAAGCAGCCGAAAAAGGAGCTGTTGAAGACGCTAAAATAATTGAAGAAACAGCAAAAGCGAAAAAATAATTATAATATAGTTTGGAGAAAAAAGAGTAGTCGGATTTCCGGTTACTCTTTTTTTGTTTATGCACAAAGAATTACTCTTTAAAAAATCAGTTTACGCAGTCTCTGAATTGCCCACGGATTCGCTTCCGGAAGTTGTTCTTTGTGGTCGATCAAATGTCGGGAAATCTTCTTTTATAAATTCGTTTTTCGGTAAAAAGAATTTGGCAAAAGTAAGTTCGGATCCGGGGAAAACCCGTTCGTTGAACTTTTACGAAATTGATAAATCTTTTTATGTTGTCGATCTGCCCGGATTTGGATACGCTAAGATCGGTTTGGAAGAGAGAAAACGATGGGGAAAACTTATCGAAGATTATTTCAAAGCTTCAAAAGTTATTACGTTGATCTTTCATTTTATCGATAGCCGTCATGAACCGATGCAGAGCGATATTGATTTATACAACATGATTTCTTTTTACCAATTGCCGTACTTCATCATTTTAAGTAAAGTTGATAAACTGAATCAATCACAGCTTGCGGCGGCAAAAAAAAATGTGTCGAAATATTTTCCCGATTTTAATTTCGGCGCAAATCTTTTCTTCTACTCTACAATGTCGGGCAGATGGAAAAGAGATATTGAAAAGCAGCTTTATGGACAATTAGAACAAGCTAAACTGAAATCAAAAGTTGCTAATAAACCGGGCTAAGGTTATATTTAGCTAAAAATTAATTAAACATTTTGCATGGCTATGGATAGAAGACAAAAGAAAAGATTTCTATTTTTTTTAATTTTTCCCGTTTTACTTTCCGTTACATTTTTTGTGCAAGATGTCGCAATAAGAATTATTGCGTTACTTCTCTCCTTTATCTATGTCGGTTCAATTCTTTTTCTGCGGGATAGTTTTCGCAAACCTCCCATCTTCGATCTTCAAACGGGTGAAAGTGAAACTGAAATTCAAGAGAAACCACACACACCGCCATCGCTTGATGAAGAAAGCTCGTTTGAAATTATTGCAAAACATCCGGGTTCTCAGATAATCACCGAAGCCAATTATTTCAAGGTTAAAGCGCCGCTCTCACTTGAAAAACCGCCTGATCTTAAAGAACGTTTTTCCGAAATCGTAAACGAAGAACTTCCAAAAGAAATTGGATATGACGGGCAATTCTCTTTTATTTTGGAAAAAATTCTTTCGGTAATAAAAGAAGCATATGTATCTAATACAGCAATATTTTTTTGGTACAATAAGAAGAGAGAAAAACTTTCGGTTGAAAGATATGTTTCAAACTCGTCGGAAATTTCTAAAAATAAATTGGCAATTGAAGACGACATCTTAAGTAAAATTGTTACAACGGGCGAACCGGAACTCATGTCTGATATCTCTAAAACGGCAGAAGCCGATGTGATCCGTTATTACACTTCACCTCAAGGAATAAAAAGTTTTGTCGGCGTTCCTATTTTTTACGAGAAGGAGATGATCGGAGTTCTCGCAATAGATTCCAAAATGAATGATAGTTTTGGTATCGAAACAATTTTTTCGCTGGGACGTTTTGTACGGTTAATAACAATTCTTATAAATATTTTTGAACAAAAATATTCCGAGTTTGTTTCTCAAAGACGATTGCACGGATTGTTAAGTTTAATAACTCCCTCTTCATCTTTTGAACATGAAAAAGATGTAATGCAGGCGCTTGAAAAATCGATTGAATTTTTGCTTACCTGGGATGCATTTGTGTTTGTTTATTACAATCCGATGGCAAAAAATTTTAAAACAATGCGTGTTAAGAACAAAACTTCGTTAAAATATATTGGCGAGAATCTTGAGATTGAGTTGAACGGCACACTTGCAGGTAAAAGTATTTTAACCGGTTTACCCGTGAAAATAGACGACACTTCCGCCAACGATTATAAACGATTTTCGAAAAACGAAGACGTAACTTTTGATGGATCGTTTGTAGTTATTCCGCTGGTGTTTCAGAATCAAAATTACGGAGCGCTCTGCTTTGAAAGTTTGAGAAAGAATGCTTACTCCAAGTCAGATATTGATTTCCTTTTAAACTCTGTCGGAATTCTTTCATTCATTATCTATTCTTTTGCAACACAGAGCGTTCTAAAAAGTTATCTCGCAATCGATATTGAAACAAAAGCCTTGAATGCAAAAACTTTTAACGAACGCGTTTCGGAAGAGTTAATTAAAGCGAAAGAGTTTAGTATTGATTGCTCCATCGCGCTGATCCGTATCGATGAATTCCTCGAGCAAGAATCACTTTTTGACGGCAATCCTTTCAATAAAATTGTTTCTTCAATTTCTGAAATGATTCTTGCAGATGCTAATCCGTATCGACTTTTCGGACGGCTTGATGAAAAACTGTTCGCGGTATTTTTTCTTAACTACTCTTCCAAAGATGTTTACATTTGGGCGGAGAAGTTAAGGGTTAAAATTGCACGCCAACCGATTTCCGTAATTGCACGCCAAACTACTTTTACAATTTCTGCAGGAGTCGCTTCGGCAAAAGGGAAGACCGATACCGAAGAAGTCCTCTACAACGCCAACCTTGCTTTGGAAAAAGCGATTGAAAGCGGCGGAAACAAAGTTAGAAATATCAATTGAGGAAACCATTAATAATTTTATTTTCATAGTGTTGGATGGATTGGGAATCGGTGAATTACCCGACGCGCATCTTTACGGCGACCAAGGAAGCAACACATTGGTAAATATGGCTAAAGCTGTCGGCGGATTAGACCTGCCTAATCTTCGTGCGTTTGGTTTAGGAAATATTGCTTCTATCGAAGGCGTTGAACCGGTAACATTTCCTACAGCCTCGTACGGAAAATTTAAGGAGGTTTCTAAAGGAAAAGACTCGATTAGTGGGCATTGGGAACTCGCCGGTATCTCAATTGATTATGATTTCTCCTACTTCCCAAACGGTTTTCCGGAAGACATGCTGGAGAGATTTTTGAGATACACAAATTGCAAAGGTTTTCTCGGCAATAAACCGGCTTCAGGTACGGAAATAATTAAGGAACTTGGCGAAGAACATGTAAGAACCGGTTTCCCGATAATTTATACTTCGGCAGATTCTGTCTTTCAAATCGCTGCACATGAAGAAGTAATACCTTTGAAACGGCTTTACGAAATTTGTAAAATAACGAGAGAAAAAGTTATTTCATCTCCTTATCTTGTGGGCAGGGTGATTGCTCGACCGTTCCTTGGTTCAAAAGGAAATTTTAAAAGGACTACCAACCGGCATGATTATACGTTTGATCCAACAGATAAAACCGTACTTGATGTTCTTCTCGAAAAAAAGATCACTACGGTTGGGATCGGGAAGATAAATGATCTTTTCAATCGAAGAGGAATTCAAATTCAAGATCCGACGAAATCAAATAAAGAGGGTTGTAACAAAACACTTGACTATACGTCAAAAGTTTCAAACAGCTTCATCTTCACAAATCTTGTTGATTTTGATGTTTACTTCGGACACAGAAATGATTCGATTGGTTTTGCAAAAGCGTTGAGAGAATTTGATAATTTCCTTCCGTCTTTAATAAAAAAAATGGATGAGACCGATGTATTACTTCTTTCGGCAGATCATGGGAACGATCCTACTACGCCAAGCACAGATCACTCCCGCGAGTATGTTCCGCTCCTATTCTACAAGAAAAATAAATTCGGCAAGAATTTGGGAACCCGCGAAACTTTTTCCGATGCAGGAAAAACCGTGGCTGAATTTTTCAAAGTGAAAAATTCTCTTAAAGGAAAAAGTTTTTTGAATGAGTAAATCACTTTTTGTTCAGTAGATATTAATAAAACGTAGCACGGATTTCAGTCTGTGTGCTAATAAATTAGAAAAATAACGATAAACAATAAGAGCTATCAAAATGATTTTAGGAAAAGTTATCGGTACAGTTTGGTCAACAAAAAAAGATGAAAATCTTGTTGGTTCAAAACTTTTAATCGTTAGACAACTTAGTTTGGATTTTAAGGAAAAAGAGAATTTTGTCGTCGCTGTCGATAGTGTCGGTGCCGGTGAAGGTGAGGTCGTTCTTGTTGCCACCGGAAGTTCGGCGAGACAAACCAACAGTACCAAAAATCGCCCGGTTGACGCTGTTGTTATGGCGATAGTAGACAAATTGGATATTCCGGTACACTAATCCGTTTTCAAGCAAAAAAGGGGAATTAATTCAGTTGATAATGGCAGTGGAAAACCTTAAATTTGCAAGTCTTTTTTTAAGTTCTTTTAACCGACAGGATGTTGGATGTATTTTGGAAAAGTGATAGGAAATATTTGGGCTACTAAAAAGTATGAAGCTCTTTTCAGCTTAAAAATGATGATTGTCCAGCCTATGTCTGCGGAACTGGAAAATTTAGGCGAACCGATAATTGCGGTCGATACAGTTGGCGCAGGTCCCGGAGAAATTGTTATATACATTACTGCAAGTGAAGCGGTCATTCCACTTCCGGTTGATTTTGCCCCGGTTGATGCTTCGATTGTTGGAATTATAGACACTATAAATTTAGCACATTAATTACGAGGAACACACGTGAGAATAACAAAGCAATATACAAATCGTGAGAGCCAGTCTCTCGATAAATATTTGCAGGAAATTGGAAAGGTTAGCCTTCTTAATCCCGAACAAGAAATTGAATTAGCCATTCGAATTAAAAAGGGTGAACAGTTAGCCTTAGAACAGCTTACAAAAGCAAATCTCCGATTTGTGGTGAGCGTTGCTAAACAATACCAGAATCAAGGTTTGTCTCTTGGGGACTTAATTAACGAGGGAAATCTCGGCTTGATAAAAGCAGCAAAAAGATTTGACGAAACGAGAGGATTCAAATTTATTTCTTATGCGGTTTGGTGGATTCGTCAATCAATTTTACAAGCGTTAGCTGAACAATCCAGAATTGTTCGTCTGCCGTTAAACCGTGTTGGAGCGTTAAATAAAATTGGAAAAGCGTACAGCAATCTTGAACAAGAATACGAACGCGAACCAAGCGCCGCAGAATTAGCTACCGAACTTGAAATGGATGTGAATGAAGTTGCCGATACTTTAAAAATTTCCGGCAGACACGTTTCAATGGACGCCCCTTTTGCGCAAGGTGAAGACAACAGACTGCTTGATGTTTTGCAGAACGATCAACATCCGCAGCCGGATCAAACCTTGATGACGGAATCATTAAAAACTGAAATAGAGCGAGCTCTTTCTACGTTAACCGAACGTGAAGCTGAAGTTATTAAACTCTATTTCGGATTAAACAAAGAACATTCGTTAACCCTTGAAGAAATTGGAGAGAGATTTAATTTAACCCGCGAGCGTGTACGCCAGATAAAGGAAAAAGCGATCAGAAGATTGCGCCACGCCTCACGCAGTAAAAATCTTAAAGCGTATCTCGGTTAAGTTTGTGAACCGCAAAATTATTGTTTCATTTTTAATAACAGCCGGAATTCTATTGATGACCGGCTGTTCTTCTATAAGCCAATCCACGCGCTACTCGAAAACCCCAAAATCAGAAAAAGAATCCGAAGTAAATCTTCGATTCTATAACGAACAGGATTCGATTTTGAACACTGCTGCAAATGATTCGTTATTGGTAAACGATGGTGAAGATGAGCTTGAAGATTACGATGCCGACTCTTCCCGGATTAATTCCAAAGAAATTCTAAAAAAGTTTACGTTGAACGAAGATGCAATTGATAACGACTTCGGAACTTCAAAAGAAAAAATGTTGATGGAAATAATCCGCTGGTTAAATACTCCGTACAAATATGGGGGAAATACAAAACATGGAATTGACTGCTCAGCTTTCACACAAACGGTTTTTAAAAGTTCTCTGAATTATTCACTCCTTCGTTCGGCACGTGAACAATTTACACAAGGCGAGGACATTGATAATACAGAAGATTTAAAATTTGGTGATCTTGTTTTTTTTAACACACGCAGACGTGTTCGCCCCGGGCATGTTGGTATTTATTTGGGGAATAATATCTTTGCCCACTCAAGTTCAAAACTTGGAGTGGTTGTCTCTTCTCTTGAAGACGGATATTATAACCAACGTTTTATGGGGGGAAGAAGAATTGAAGACTTTCTTCCATCCACAAAATAAATTGCTTAGTTTCTCTATCAGCGAGCAAGTATCAAATCTGATTTTAGAAGTTAAAACCAAATTTATAATCGCTATTTGTCATGTAGCATAACATCGTAGACAAATCTTAACAATCAGAAGTGTAGCACAACATCGAAGACAAAGGGGCACTAACTCCCTATAGGGAGTTTTTTAACAGTCGCAAAATAGCACGACATCGTTTACATTTCATTTCATCGTTATGATATACCTAACCTGGACAAGCCAGAACCAAAGAGTTCACAGTTGTCAGTTATCTCGGCCAGAGGCTGATCCGCCTTTGGCGGAAGTAATCAGTTTTCAAACCTTCGAGGTTTCCAGTACTTTTCATTTTGGTTGAGATATCTCAAAAAACCTCGAAGGTTTTCTAGCTCCTTATAAATATTCTGCCAATTCTCCGCCGCGGCGGAGCGGCGAATTACACGAACTTTACTGATAAGGTACTACGTTTTTCCCAAAACGCTGCTTGGGAAAAAAGCTACCTGCCCGCCTCATTGCCGCCAGAGAGGCAGGTAAAAAGGAAAAAACGAATAATGAATATCGAACAAGGAATTTTGAATGATGATACGCCGCCGCGGATGAAATACAGATTGCTTTCACTTCGAAATTCATTATTCCTTACTCAAAATTCGATATTTATTTATCGTTAACATGTTATCAATAGCAATTTTCTAAGAGTCTAATCTGGACAAACATGTATTAAATACTTGAGCTGATTGACCTTAGAATTCAGAATTCAGAATAAATTAAATTCTTTATGTGTTCAACATTTCTTGTTCAATATTCATAATTCAAGTTTTAATTTCTGATTAGGAAAAGGATTAAGATTAAGATTAAGCTGGATGATCAAAAGGGATTAATAGATCGGATCCATCCCATATTTACCGCAGGCGTACATCATCAGTACAGCGGAAAGATCAACAAGAGCTTTCTTCTGATCATCGATATAAATTACCAGATCATATACTTCGGCTACAAAGCTCAAGTCTTTCAATATTTTCCTCAACTCCTGGTAGGAGGGAGTCCCGTGCCAATTAGCCACTTCTTTTACTAGAATGTTTTCATAACGGCGGAGAAATTCGTTAAAAGAAATCGTTTTGTAACTGTTCGGGAATTGTGGACGGCAGATGGAGATCAAGTCGTTAAAATAAGTATCCCATTTCTCTGCAAGATTTTTATTCCGTTCGCGCATAACGTAACGGGCTTTTTCTAATGAGAAGTGAGCTTTGGTAGTAACTTTTAGCTTAGGAATAACGGCATATCCATCGTAACTTTTTTCGCCCGATTCTTCATCCAGATATTTCCATCTTTTTAAAAGCTGTGTCGGGGAATAAATTACAATGACTTTATCGAGAGCGCTATCAACAACAATATATTTATTCTGCTGAAAATTGATTACCGTGAACCAATGTTCCCAATTATCAACACTTAAAACGCAAGGATAACCATTTTTTAACTGTTCGTTCAAAACCTTTAATGCTTCTTTGGGAATTTCACGGCGAAAATATTTCATCTTACAATTATAAGCTTTGGCTGCTTTCGCAAGTCCTATCTCATCTGTACCGTACCACCAGTTACTGCCGGCTTTTTTGCCAATCTCATTTTCGTTTTGAAATTGCCCCAGCATAACCAATGCATATTTTAACGCAAAAGGTCCACACTGATATTTGTAAGGCTGAGGGTAGAAACTCATAAAGGCTATTCTAAACTTTTAATTATAAATTGATTGTTGTAAATTTACTTCAAGGAAATGAAATTATCGAGGAATTTTTTAAAAAGATGAAGAAAAATGAGTCAAGCGGCGGAATTAGCGCCCCGGATGGGGGAGAACCCGGTTTACCAACCGTAGTAGTGATCTATAACGAGCCCGAACCGGAGCTTTATGTAAAAAAATCTCCAGCAAATTTTGAAAATCTCAGTTTTATCCCCTATTTCGAAGTAGAAAACACCACTCCGATGGAAGACTACGAGACGTTTGCTCATAAAATTGAGGCACGGGGATTTAATTGCTACACTTTAAACCTGAAAGATGATTTCCATCTCTTAGTTGATGAATTGACGAAAAACCGCCCGGATGTAATTTTCAATTTTGTGGAATTGTTTTACAACAATCCCAAACTTGAGATGAATGTTACCGGAATTTACGAACTGTTGGAAATCCCTTACACCGGAGCTCCTCCGTTAGCATTGGCAAATTGCCAAAGTAAAGTATTTACCAAAAGACTCCTTGGTTCTTACGGAATAAAAACGGCTAATTTTGAATTGGTAAAAACCTTTGCCGAGAGATACAAACATGCTCTCCGCTTCCCGATAATTGTAAAACCGGCGTTTGAAGATGCCAGTGCGGGAATTGATTACAATGCGGTAGTTCACAATAATTCCGAATTGAACGCAAAGATCAATTACATTTTTAGCGAGTTCAAGCAAGCTGCTTTGATCGAAGAGTTTATTGAAGGACGGGAATTAAATGTTGCAGTAATGGGAGACGAGAATCCCGTGGTGCTTCCGATAAGTGAAATTGATTTTTCCGCTATGCCGGATCATCTCCCGAATATTGTTAGTTATCAGGCAAAGTGGGATCAAATGCACGAATCGTATCATAAAACCATTCCTATATGTCCGGCTATTTTGCCAAAGAAAATCCAGGTGAAAGCAGAGAAGATCGCTCTTGCAGCATTTAAAGCGATGGGCGTTCGCGATTATGCCAGAATTGATATGCGGCTTTCGACCGCTAACGAACTCTTTGTATTGGAAGTAAATCCAAATCCTGATCTGACTGAAGGAGCCGGTTTTATGCGCTCTGCGGAAGCTGCCGGGTTTACCTATGATGAAGTTCTGGAGAAATTAATTCGTTTCGCTTTGCTGCGTGGAGAAAAAGCCCATCCCCGACCCTTCCCAAAGGGAAGGGCGTAATGATTCTCCCTTTGGGGTATTAAAGGGGGCTTTTAACGGTCTGCGGTAATTTTACTTTTACAACTTCATAAACTCCAAAGAGCAAGCCGGTATAAAATAAATCTCCAAGCAAAGTGTTCTGGAAAAAGGGAATTGCGGCTGTGAAGCAAATGAGTAGTCCAGCTAAATCTTTTGTGTAAAGAGTTCCTAATGCCCACATTCCAAAATTTGTAATTACAAAAAAGAGAATAGACGAACCAACTGATGCAAGCGCCACAGTTGCAACTGATTTTTTATTCTTAATAAGAAATCCGATTCCAACTATTAAAACAAAACTGAGATAGACCGTTACCATCTGTGGATGCAAGCCGATAACTAAATCCGAAAGAAACATTGCTAAAACCGGAACGGCAAAAGCGAATTTCTTTTCATCAAAATAGACAGCGGCAAATAACGCCATGCCCGTTATCGGGGCAAAGTTTAACGGATGGGGAATTAACCGGCTTATGGCTGCGAGTAAAATCATTCCTGTTATTACAAGAAATTTATTTGAGAATATTTTTTCTTTCATGGTAGTTCCTTTTTCTATTTGTTCAAAATTACAAAAAAAATATTGAAATGTTCACTTAAAAATTTTTTAACGGAAATATATTCTCGCGATAAACTATAGCAACTCCCCTTACGCAAAATATTCATTTGAATAGCCACGCGCTTTAGCTCGTGGGGAAAAGAAAACACCAAACTCTTGGCATTAGCCACAAAACGGCTATTTGTAATGTCCCGATAGCTATCGGGACATTATTTATCGTGTTGATTACTCTACGTTCCTAAAGCCTTCGGAACGCGGCTATTCAATAGTAAATTCTGCGTAAGATGAGTTATAGTAATACAATTTATATTGAATAACTCATCTAAGGTAATACTTCATGGATAAATCTTACCAACTCAATATCGAGCATGGAACAAGCCTGCCCGACTCGGTCGGGGAATAATGAATGTGCAGTTTTTGCACATTGCTTTTTTCATCAAGTTCTTTGGTTCTTAAAATGTTTGTAATATGACGGGTAATTACGGTGCGATCTCTATCAAAGAGATCGGCTATTTGCTGATGGATTAGCCGGAGTGTTTCGTTTTCAAATTTTACATCAATCGCCGTCTCCCCTTCGGAGATTTGTAAATGATAACTTCCTTTTTTGAGATAGAAGAAGTTTTATCAATTTTCCTTTTCACCGATTTCATAGACTCATTTTTCCTCTGAATACTTTTAAGATTGATGTGGGAGGAACCTTGCAAGAACCTTGGTTAAAAAGAAAGCAAGAAAAACCATTGTTTCACCTGGCTTTTCTTGCTTCAACATTCTTCAAAACAAACTACGCTTCTGCTTTTTCTCCGCAAAGTTTTGCTTTTAAATAATCCCGGTTCATGCGGGCGATGTTGCTAACGGAAATTCCTTTCGGACATTCGGCTTCGCAAGCATAGGTGTTCGTACAGCTTCCGAAAGCATTTTCATCCATAACTTTAACCATCGCTTGAACGCGGTCGTATCGTTCCGGCTGCCCTTGCGGAAGCAAAGCAAATTGAGAAACCTTCGCGCTTACAAAAAGCATTGCGGAAGAATTTTTACAAGCAGCTACACACGCGCCGCAGCCGATACATTCAGCCGCATCAAGGGAAAGATCGGCATTCTCTTTTGAAATAAGAATTGCGTTTGCGTCTTGCGCGCTTCCTGCATTGATAGATGTGTATCCGCCGGCTTGCTGAATTTTATCAAAGCCTGTTCTATCGATTACTAAATCTTTTATAACAGGAAAAGCCGCCGCCCTGAACGGTTCAATGTAAAGCGTTTCGCCATCTTTGAAATTCCGCATGTGCAATTGACACGTTGCGGTTTTGGGCAATGGTCCATGCGGGTGTCCGTTTACAGAGAGTCCGCAAGTTCCGCAAATTCCCTCACGGCAATCGCTTTCAAACGCTATCGGGATTTTTCCATCTGCTTCCAATTTGTTATTTACTTCATCAAGCATTTCAAGAATAGAAGAATCGGGAGAAACTTTTTGATTGAACTCGTCGAAGTGTCCTTTAGCTTTATTATTTTCTTGCCGCCAGATTTTTAACTTCAAGGTGATATGATTACTGCTCATTATTTATAACTCCTCGTAGCTAATTTAATATTTGTAAATTCAAGATTTTCTTTAGAGAGTTCCGATTCACCCGGACCTTTATATTCCCATGCAGCCACATAAGAATATTCATCATCTCTTCTTAACGCTTCGCCTTCAGGAGTTTGATATTCTTCACGGAAATGTCCGCCGCAGCTTTCGTTTCTGTTGAGAGCATCTTTTGCCATCAGTTCACCAAGTTCAAGATAATCCGCGACTCTTCCTGCGCGTTCTAAAGTTTGATTAAGTTCTTCGCCTTTACCAACAACTTTAACGTCAGTCCAGAATTCTTCTCTTAAATCTTTTATCTTTTTAATTCCTTCGTTCAATCCTTTTTCATCTCTTGACATCCCGACTTTATCGATTAAGATCAAACCAAGTTTTTTATGGATTGCATCAACGGTTTGTTTTCCATTTACAGAAAGCAATTTCTTCACATCGTCGTTAACGCTTTTTTCTGTTTCTTTGAATTCAGCGCTATCCGGATTTGCTTTCTCCGGTTTTTCGGTCGCAAAATAATTTCCGATGGTGTAGGGAATAACAAAGTAACCATCCGCCAAACCTTGCATTAATGCGCTCGCGCCGAGTCTGTTTGCACCGTGATCTGAGAAGTTTGCTTCGCCAAGTACGAACAAGCCGGGAACGTTACTCATCAAATTATAATCAACCCACAAGCCGCCCATTGCGTAATGCGGAGCAGGATAAATCTGCATTGGAATTTCATACGGATCAACGCCGGTAATGTTTTGGTACATATCGAACAAGTTACCGTATCTGTCTTTAACTCCATCTTTTCCTATTCTGCCAAAGGCTTCGGAGAAATCGAGATAGACAGAACGTCCGCCGTTTACGCCGCGGTTTTCATCGCAAACATATTTTGCATTACGCGATGCAACATCTCGCGGAACTAAATTTCCAAATGCCGGGTATCTTCTTTCAAGATAATAATCTCTTTCATCTTCGGGGATTTGATTCGGTGGACGATGATCTCCAACTTTTTTCGGTACCCAGATTCTTCCGTCATTCCGCAAACTTTCGCTCATCAAAACTAATTTTGATTGAGCTTCTCCGTGAACCGGCAGACATGTTGGGTGAATTTGTGTATAGCAAGGATTTGCAAAAGCGGCTCCCCGTTTATGCGCCCGCCAAATTGCCGTTGCGTTGCTGTTCATTGCGTTGGTAGATAAAAAATAAACATTCACATATCCGCCGGTAGCAACAACAACTGCTTGGGCAGCATGTCTTTCTATCTCACCGGTCAGTAAATTCCTTACAATAATTCCTTTTGCTTTTCCATCAACAAGAACCAGATCAAGCATCTCGCGACGATTGTACATTTGTACATTGCCGAGTTTAATTTGCCTGTTGAGCGAACTGTAAGCGCCAAGTAAAAGCTGCTGACCGGTTTCACCACGTGCATAAAAGGTTCTTGATACTTGCGCGCCGCCGAATGAACGGTTCGCTAACGTTCCGCCGTATTCTCTTGCAAATGGAACGCCTTGCGCAACGCATTGATCAATAATGTTGTTGCTTACTTCTGCTAACCTGTAAACATTTGCTTCGCGTGCGCGGAAGTCTCCGCCTTTTACCGTATCATAAAACAAACGGTAGACGGAGTCGGCATCATTCTGATAATTTTTTGCTGCGTTAATTCCACCTTGCGCTGCAATTGAGTGGGCGCGGCGTGGTGAATCGTGGTAAGTAAATGCTTTTACTTTATAACCGAGTTCACCTAATGTAGCAGCGGCTGAAGCGCCGGCTAAACCGGTACCGACAACAATAATATCAAATTTTCTTTTGTTGGCGGGATTGACGAGCTTCATCGAAAATTTATGGTTCGACCATTTTTCGGTAATATTACCTTCAGGTACGTTTGAATTTAACTTTATCATTATTTACCTCCCATTAAAAAGTAGATTGGGATAGATGCGAAACCTAACGCTAAAATAAGTGCGTAAACGGTTCCTATTTTTTTAATTAGCGGAGTATATTTTTTGTGATTTAATCCGAATGTTTGAAACGCACTTTGAAATGCGTGGTTCAAATGGAAACCCAAAACACCCATTGAAATAATATAAATGATTGAATAATAAGGAGTCCTAAACCAATCGGAAACAATTGTATAAAACGGATATTCGGTTTCGGGATGAGTTCCAAAATTAAATCCAAACCAGAAAGTTGAAAGATGCAGAGCAAGAAATAGAAAAATAAGTGTTCCGGTAACTATCATGCTTCTGGAAAAGATCGTTGTATTTTCAACCGTAGCATTAACTGCATATTTCTCCGGGTTGGCTTTTTTATTCTGCCACCATAATCTTATTCCGTTATAAATGTGGAAGATAAAAATTAAGGCTAAAACTATTTCGATTACTCTAACTGCAGGTTTTACTGTTTCCAAAGTTTCAACATATGTTTGAAAAGCGGCGGGACCGAAGTAGAGCATCATATTGCCGATGAAGTGAACAATAAGAAACATCATCAGCAGTACACCGGTAAGAGCCATTATGAACTTTTTACCGAGTGAGGAATTGGTGAAATCAGTGAACCAACTCATTCATATTCTCCTTTTTAAGTTTTTAAGAAATGGAATTGTTGATTGAATGTCGGCGCTAAAACAGGTTTCATTATATTTTAGGTTGCGTTCAAAAGTGAGCAATTTTTTTTTCATCTAAAAGAAAATTAAGAATTCTAACTACGATATGCAATTTGACGGGGAAAAAGTTTGAGGGAATTCAAAATCCTTGAGATTTTTAATAGACTAAATCTTGCAAGTTTTTTTTCAAAAAAGACTTGACATAAACAAAAAAATAATTATTTTTCTATAGAAATTCTTACTTCATTAGTAGAAAGTTGCGCTGAATACGTTTTAACAAGAAACTGCATAGATATAACCGCGGAAATTTCTGCCCTCATTTCGCAACTAATATAGTAAGGAACTGAATAAGTAAGATATTCTGCATTTGATATTTTAAGATTATTGTGTACTTTAAGTAGGTTTTTATGACTTCACTAATGCTTTAATTAATTATGAGAACAACAAAACAAAAATTCCGTAACAATCCCATCTATTTTACAAATGATAGGACACAATCTTTAGAAGAAGCTTATAAATTATTTATTGATACATTTGAAGAATATGCCACAAAAAATAATTTGAATGAAGAGCAAATTTCAAATTTTAAGGAACAGATTTTGACAGTTTATCTTGAAAAAAAAGCTTCTTACTTTTTTGAAACAAAATTATTTGAGTTTTCTGACTACTTTAGAAAATCTATTTCATTTGCTTTAACCAAATCTTTTGACGAAACCGATAACAAAAATATAACGAAATTATTTTATTACAATAATAAACATCGCCTTGTCAGCCATGAACAATATTGAGAATGTAGAAAACAGCGACAAAAGTCCTGAAAAGTCCGATATTGTTTCACCTCAAATCCCGAAAAACAAAGTGCAAGCAATGTTTCAAGAACTCGAAATAATGGCAATGCAAAAGGGTAGCCATAACACTCTTGATATAGGAAAATTTGACAAAGAACAAATAGATAAATTACTTGACACTTTAGCAGAGAATGAAAAAAATGCTTTTGCTTTTCATACAAAAAGAATTGACGCCATAAAAGAGATTGAACTCAAAAAGATTGATGCATCAGTAATAAATCAAAAAACGCTAAAAATAATCCTTGTTGGTGGGCTTTTAATTATAATTCCCGCTTTAACTATGTTAATATTATTTTTTAAGGAAACATATTTCATCCCTTGGTTAACTTTTCTAACTGGTATACTTGGTGGTTTTGGACTTAGTAAAATTGCATCAAGTGTTTTTAGAAAACAAGATATCAAAAATCCTATCAAAGAAGAAACCAGCGATTAATAAAAAACCTTCTGCAAACAGTGTAAAATAGCCAGTAATATTATTCCCACGTTCCCTTGCTGTCAAACTTTTCCTTCGTTTATTTACTCTTTTTCACGACATGAGCAGCAAAAATTGATTCCTAAGAAAATAAAGAATTCTAACTACGATATGCAATTTGATGGGGAAAAAGTTTTCCAATCCACCGTAATATTTGAATCGTAATGAACTAAATCCCTGTCAAAGCTTTTTCAAGTAACGAATAAATTATGCTGTCGTAAAACGTATTGTTGAATAAAAAATTCTCTCTAAAATAAGCTTCCCTTTTGAACCCGGCTCTTTCAAGTAACTTAATAGATTTATCGTTCCCCGGATTTACGTTTGCTTCCACGCTGTGCAGTCTCATGCTTTTGAGACCAAATTTCATCATTGTCTCGAGTGTTTCATTCATATATCCTTTTCCCCAATACTGCGGATTGAGAGCATAACCAATTTCAGCTCTGCAATGTTCATACAGTATTCTCCAAAATCCAAAATAACCGATGAACGAGTTTGTGCGCTTTTCAACAATGCCCCAATTTAATCCGGTTTCGTTATTAAAAGATTCTTCTGCGGATCGAATCATTTTTTCAGCATCGTTAATTGATTCCATTTTATTGGTATCCATAAATTTCATCACCTCATCGTTCGACCGGATAAAGTAAATCGCTTCTGCATCGCTCAATAAAATCTTTCTAAAAAGGATCCGCTCACTTTCCAATTCCGGAAATGCCGTAAAAACATTTTTGTTTATTTCTATTTTCATTCATTTATAATAAAATTATTCTGAAATGAACGGCTCTGTCTCCTTGTTCGGAGAAGCTTCAACTTTTTTTAGAATTGTATCCACTTGCTCAATTGGAAGCCATTTAACTTTGCCTGTTGCAACATCATAGATTGCACCAACAACTTTAACTTTCCCTTCTTTCACAATGTTGCGAACAGCCGGACTTTTCATGAACAGATCATCAACAGCCTGCCAAACATTTTCTTCTATGGCAAAAGGAATAACAGCGTCACCATGCGCTTCTGTATGCTGCTTCATTGCCCGTTTAACTGCCGGAATAATATTATCAACAAGCGGAGGAATATTACGTTCGAGTTTATGCCCTTCTCCATGCACCGCATGGGAAACGGCGGTAACCGCGCCGCATTGCGTATGACCTAACACAACGAGTAAGGGAGTATTTACATGCGCCAATCCATATTCAATCGAACCGATCTCATCCGTGTCGCAAACATTTCCCGCAACCCGTACAACAAAAAGATCCATTACTCCCGCATCGAAAAGAAGTTCTACAGGCACACGGGAATCAGAACATGCCAGCACGGTAGCGTAAGCATAATTTCCCTGGTTCTCTTTTCCCGCCATCTCTAGACGTGCGGCATTTGTGTGGGGATAAGTAGATTTACCGGTGTAAAATCTTTCGTTCCCCTGCAGAAGCATGTTAATCACTTCATCAGGAGACGGTTTCTTAGTATCCTGAGCAAAGACTATACCGGTGAAGACAAATTGAATAAACAAAAGGACACAACCTATGTTTAGCGTTTTTTTGACTAATTGTTTCATAACGGACTCCTTTTCAATCTATGATGTTAATAAAGACAAGAAAAATTATTCATCCTGTTCTTTTGATGTACCCCAAATATGTAATTTAAATTCTTTTAGTAATTCTTTTGCTTCTTCTACCTGGTTTTCGTTTACAAAAAATTTGGCTGGCTGAATTAAAGGATCAACGCTTAGAAAGTTTTCTCCGGTCGTGTAATATTCAATAGAGGAGTTATCAAGGAGAGATTTTATCAATGCGATATCTCCCTGATTTAACGAGACTAACAATTCCACAAAGTTTTCTTTGTTCAAAATTTCTGTCGGGATAACATTGAAATCAATTGCCGCTTCACATTTTGGGCAGTGAACTTTTCCGTTTAATCTCTCATCTTCTGTAAGATCTAATTCACTCGCGCAGTTTGGACAAATGATTTTGGCAGTCAACTTCCCCGCGGGCATTTCTTTTTTTAACAATTCCTGGCATTCAGGATTTTTACAATAATAAAACTCCTTCCCTTCGTCTAAGCAAGATTCACAATAATCTTTTCCACAACTGTGACATATTGATAATGCTTCCTTTTGGGGATGGTTGATACAAGTTTTCATCATTTCACCTTTGCTATTTAATTAAAGAGACAAAGAACTCCGTTTTGTGTTTGCAACTTACTGTTTAAGTAAACAAGTGTCAAACAGAAATAAAACTCATTCATCCCCTTAATTACACCCAACTTCTATTTTGAAGACCACTACCCATAAAATGATCTTCCTATAATCACGCTTAATGGTTGTACATTCGGACAACTATGCTTATCTTTGCATCGTATGAACAATGAAAAAACAAGAACAGTGTTTTTGTATAAAGACTACTTTACTCACTTTTACGATAGACAAAAGCAGAAAGTAAAAGACAAAATCATTTGGACTTTTAAACTCATAGAAACAATACGGCAAGTGCCAGAAGATTATTTAAAACATATTGAAGGCACGGAAGGACTTTATACAGTTAGCAAATATATTCTGTGCTGGATGGCGAGAATATTTTTCAGACAAGTTTCTCGCAACGTTCGCAAAGAAAGCGCAACATCCGCAAAGGGAAAATTCATCGCGAGCGTGGCGGTTCGTGGCGAGCTTAGCGAGATAAAAGATGGAACAAATGTTCCTTCCTCGAGCAAAATGTCTCTTGCTTGTACAGTTTATGAATTTATAATTAGATAGTTACTAAAAATATTCTATGCAAACTGGTAAGACTATTTGGTTGAAATCAAATACCGAACATCGAACAAGGAATA
>JAUYAB010000077.1 GCA_030693705.1 Ignavibacteria bacterium
TGCTAAAGATTTAGCTAATCTAATAAAACGAGAATACAAGAAAACAAAAAAGTAAAAACAACAGAGAATAACCTCCTGGACAAACGAACTTCTTCTAAAGTCAGCTAGTAGATTTACAAAATGCTGTTTTTAGAGATGCCCATAATTTAGAATTATTATGAAACCAAGTAACAATTAACATTTTTTGAAAAAATACTATTAATGTCAAAAGCGGAAGGAGATATTAGAAGTAGCGGAATTAAGAGAGTTATTTTAGCTTGTCCTTAAAAATCTTTATTATTTCCTTGAAATATAATTCATGTTTCTCAACAAATACTCTGTAATATCCGGATTCTTTTTTAACTCGCTCCTCACAGAATGTTCAATCCGATAAGTAATAAATTTGGTCGCCAGATCTTCCATTTCATCAACGACATTTGTTTAGCCCCTATGGCTTTTACAAAATCTGAGAAAGTTTGAATAAAAAGTTTTTAATCAGAGGGTTCACTTTTCCTTGACTGTGATTTTTCTTAGTCTAATTTAATCCATTATCCTTGACTATCTTTTTTTTAGTCTAACTTGCATTTGGAATTTGATACTCGCTCAACTGGTTACCAAAGCAAGCCATGGCCTGCTTTCAACTTATATCGAGCTATCACAATGGATATTAAAAATTTCAAAGCCGGTACTTTTATCCCCCAATTTAAATATAAAAATTTTCTGCCCTGACCTGCCCCCAAAATAGTGGAGCGGTATAAGGTGGAGAGAAGAGGATTGATTCAGAGTCCCGAAGTGGGCGCAACGAAACGTAATGTTTCTGAATCTGGCGAAAAAATTTTACGGCACTTTACTGTTTTTCTAACACATTATTTTAGGAGAACCCAATACCATTTGAGACAAACAAAATTGCAGAAGAAAAACTGTTCGTCGTCCTGGAAAGGCTCAAGGCTGAATCCTCTATCAGTGACCTTTGCCGCAAACACGGATTATCTCAAACCCTCTACTACAAATAACGAGATAAATTCCTCGTAAGATGAAGAAAGGGTTAGTACCACAACAAATTCCCCACCACAAAAGCAAAAACAAATATTTGTCCAGTTTATTTGTAAATTTACTGGACTTTTTGTGTTTCATAAGTCAAGTGTCTTGCGCAATAAACTTGACATTTTATATAAACAAGTTATTTTTGCAGTGTAATGAAAATATCAGAAAAAATAGTAAAACAATTAAAAACTATCCCTGAAAATACAACCTTTGGGTATGGCCAACTGGGCATTGCCAAAAAAGAATATCAAACTGCCGCCAAAGCATTGGAACGGATGCAGAAAAAAGGATTGATTAGAAAAATATCTAAGGGCGTTTTCTATAAACCCCAAATGACCGTATTTGGCGAACTAAAGCCAAGCGATCAGGAGATATTGCGTCCCTATCTATTTAAAAACGGAAAACGAATTGCCTACATTACTGGAGCAGCTTTATATAAAGAATTAGGACTTACTACTCAGATGACTTTTCGTGTAAAAATTGCCTGCAGACAGAAACGTATCTATGTAAATAGAGGAGCAATTAAAGCCACACCGGTAAAGAGCTATGCCGATGTAACGGATAATAATTATGAACTCCTTGGTTTTTTGGATGCATTGAAAGATCTTAAAATCATTCATGACTGCAACCCTAATTCAGCAGTTACTATTCTCATTGAAATAATAAAAAAAATGAATGAAGTGCGGATAAGGGGTATGATTCAATGTGCCCTATTGTATCCACCACGGGTAAGGGCTTTGCTCGGAGCAATACTTGAACAACTTGATAGAAAAAAAGAATTAAAAATATTGAAAGATAGTTTGAATCCGTTGAGTCAATTTTTATTGGGGGTAAAAGAAAAGACATTATCAACTGCTGCTGACTGGAATATAAAATGATCTTGCACAAAAACATATCACTGTTCAAGGAGGCAGTAACCATTGCGGCACAGCAATTGAATTTACCGGCAGTTTATATTGAAAAAGATTATTGGGTAACCTTTTTATTCCACACCATTTTTCACAAATCAATGAGCAAAATTGGTTCGATGAATGATTTTAATTTATCAACAATATTTGCAAAATTAATATCGGTGGTTAATTTATTTCGATCCAAAAATGCAACCCAATATTTCTGAAGTTGTTCGTCCGATTTGAATTTAACTTCATAAATATTCTTTCGCTTCTCAATATCAGTATTTCTTTGGCTAAATGTTGTCCGAATGGCTTCTCTTAGTAGCGTCTTATTGAATTCATAATGCTCTGCAAAGTAAAGAATGTCATAAAAGTCCTTCATGCGGCTTGTTTCCAGTTGAAGCGAAACAATTGCTTCAAATTTTTCTGCCACAGCACTTTCGATTGAATATACTTTTAATCTTGGTGCCTGGAAATCAAGTAAAGTTGGAAAATCAATCTCAACTGGACCACCCGTAATATGATCACCAAACCCAATATCAATTTGGACTCTCTCCCGAGAGTGATCAAGATATGTATAAAATTTAACTTGTACTCCGTGATATTCTTCACCTTCTGCAATATCCTCTGCCTTAACACCAGCCTTGTCAAATAGTAACCCATCTTCGTAGCTTATATCCAGGATATCTTTTATTATATCTACAATCTTCTCCTTTTCATTTGGGACTGAAGAGCCAAGGAAATCAATATCTTTTGTTGGGCGTGAACGGCTAATATCATGTGCAATAAAAAGTAACGCCCCTTTAAGAATCAGATTATTGACATAAATTGATTTTGAAAGGCGAAAAAGAAATCGTTCTTGAATGTATTGACGTAAAACGCTTTGAAAATCTTTACCGGCTTGAATAGAAATATTTCTGAGACGTTCTTTTACTGAAGCTGCAATATTTTTTATTTCTTTACACTCTTTCATGATAGGATAGCTTTAATCATTGGTTCCATTTTTTTCTTAACATCACAAACATCAGCATATTCAAGGAGCTTGGAAATATTCCTCTCTTTCCGATTCTTTAGGTATTCTTTTAGCGACTCGACAGCCACATCCTCCCCTAGTTTGTTAATATATCGAAAAAGATCGCCGATGGTTTTCTCTTTATTGTAAATTTTTATTGTTCCACTTTTAGTTTGAATTGTTTCAATCCCATGCGAATAATAACTATTAGCGAAATAGTAAACTCTAATTGGTGGATATTTGAGCACAAATTTATCAGTGTTATTCGGAACAGCTACATATATTTCAGATGGATTGAATGTTGTGAGTTCATAATAAGAAGATGCGGAGAGGAGTGAAATAACAGCGTTCTTGTTTGAATTACAAACATCGACAAAACTACTATGTTCATCCCAAGGGTATTCAACCAGTTTATATAGTCCCGGTTTAACCTTTTCTATAATCTTTTCTCCCACTGCTTTGGCAACAATACGAGTTTGAATTCCGGCTTCGCGTAGTTCTTTCATATGGAGATAGCCATTATTCCTCTCGAATGTTTTGATAATTTTTTCCATAAAAACCTTGAATCGTTTACAAGGCAAATATACAACAATTACCTTGGAATTGATTCATTTAATTAAAATTAGTTAGAGGAAAATATATTGCCCCCAAAAATAGTGGAGCAGTATAAGGTGGAGAGAAAATGTTTGATTCAGAGTCCCGAAGTGGAACACAGCTAGACGTAGTGCCTCTGAATCTGGCGAAAAAAATTTTACGGCATTTTACCGTTTTTCTAACACATTATTTTAGGAAAACCTAATTCCAGTTAAGACAAACAAAACAGCAGTAGAAAAGCTCGCCATTGGTCATGAGGGACTCAAAGCTGAAACCTCCATCAGCGATATTTGCCGTAAACACGGATTATCTCAAACCCTCTACTACAAATGGCGAGATAAATTCCTTGAAGGAGGAAGAAAGGGTTAGTAGCGCAACAAAACAAAAACAAATATTTGTCCAGTTTATTAGTAACTCATTCTGTGGGAATTTTAAATTCTCACTCCTATCACAATTTGTTTTATCATTAAGATTAAATTATTTTTTGCCAGTAAAACTCATTTTAATTTTTTAAAGTTTTACAAATACAT
The DNA here is from genome assembly GCA_030693705.1 of Ignavibacteria bacterium. Taxonomy (GTDB): domain Bacteria; phylum Bacteroidota; class Ignavibacteria; order Ignavibacteriales; family Ignavibacteriaceae; genus UBA1563. Next base: position 4,053 of record JAUYAB010000077.1, read on the forward strand.
CATTAACTACTGAAGGTCCTCAATGAAATCTTTTGAATACGATTATTTTTTGGATCAACCCATCTCTCAAAAGTTACTAATTGCCGTAAGAGTGCTTGGTGAATTTAAAGGGAAAGAATCTTTATTTAGAGATCAATTCCCGGAAGTTCTAAAAACCTTGCAGCAAACAGCTATTATACAAAGCACGGAATCGAGTAATCGTATCGAAGGTATCTTTGTGCCGGAAAAAAGAATCCGCATGATCGTTGCTCAAAACGTAAAACCTCTTAACAGACCCGAAGAAGAAGTTTCCGGTTATAAAGATATTCTGAATGATATTCATACTAATGCAAGTAAAAATCAACTTACTCCTAATCTAATTCTAAAATGGATTAAACAGCTTTATCGTTATACACCAGAAAAAGTTGTTGGCTTTAAAACTTCAGACAATGCAATCCTGGAAATTCTTCCCAATGGTAAAACCGTTATTCGTTTTCGTCCTGTCTCCGCAAAAAATACTCCTAAAGCAGTTCAGAAACTTTGTGATTCGTTTAATAAAAGCATTGCGCAAAATAAAGTTGAACCTCTGCTTGCTGTTGCGTCTTTTGTTCTTGATTTTGAATGCATCCATCCTTTCAAAGATGGCAACGGAAGGATCGGTAGGCTTTTAACTCTTCTCCTTTTATATCATATCGGTTATGAAGTCGGTCGCTTTATTTCAATTGAGAGAATTATCGAAGAAAGCAAAGAGACATATTACGACGCTCTTTATAAGAGTTCTCAAAAATGGCACGAAGGTGAACACGATCTTATTCCCTGGTGGAACTATTTTCTCTCTACGTTAATTGCCGCTTATAAAGAATTTGAACAACGCGTCGGTAAAATCACCACAGCAAAAAGAGCAAAAAGAGAAATGGTTTTTGCCGCTATTGATAATCTGCCGGATGAATTTTCTTTCTCCGATCTTTTGCACGCGTGTCCCGGTATTAGTTTCGCTACTCTTAAACGCGGTCTACATGAATTAAAATTGAAACAAGTAATTAAAACCGTTGGCAAAGGGAGAGATGCTAAATATCGTAAATAGTACCATGAGCCTATTAATTAGCTCACATCTCCCTTATATGAGCCAATTAAAATATTCTTAATTAAGTTGCCAAAGCAATCATCAAATCGTTTCTTACAACTCCTAATTCATAACCTGGCAAAGCCAGAACCAAAAAACTTAAATTTGCTTCTCCTCAGAAATCAGAATACAGAAGTCAGAAGAAATTACATTCTGAATTCTTACTTCTATTCCAACAGATTTAAATATTCTCGCCATTCTGCTCAGAATATTTTTGATAACTACCTAAACCATTGAACCCAATTACTATTTATAAACTGTCGGGAGTAAAAAACATATTGTTTACTACCTATAAACGGAATATTAAATGAAGCTGTATAGCGCCAAGCAAATCTTATTAGATGATTCCACTTGGTTTGGTTTTAATCAGTAGAGTTTATCCTATTCTTGGTAAAAGCTTGGTATTTTTTGCCTCCAACTTTACATCTCTGGTAAAATTCGTTACATGAAAAATGTCTTTAAAACAACAAACCCTATAACTTGTTATGTTATAGGGTTTTAAGTGGCGGGGTCAACGAGGCTCGAACTCGCGACCTCCTGCGTGACAGGCAGGCGCTCTAACCAACTGAGCTATGACCCCATGTTTCAAGAACATTTAATTTTGGAATACAAATATAGCAGTGCGTATTATAAAAATCAATTGTTTTCTTTAATCTCCGAAAGAAATTCCAACTGCACGAGCGGCTATAAGTGCCTGGGTCTTTGGCTGCACCAATTTTTGTTTAGAGATCGCGTCTTTTATTTTAACATTCTTTACTTCGTTCCCTCTAAGAGAGACCATTCTTCCAAATTTTCCTCTTGCAACCAGATCAATTGCATAGGCGCCGAACTTTGTCGAAAGAATTCTATCGTATGGAGTTGGTGTGCCTCCACGTTGTACATGTCCCAACACAGTTACTCTGGTCTCCCGTCCGGTGTTTTCCTCAATGTTTTTAGCTACAACTTCTGCAATACCACCAAGCTGTTTCGGATCGGTTCTCTTAATATCATGTCCTTTTAAAACAATGTCACCGTCCTTTGGTTTCGCTCCTTCGGAAACACAGACTAAACTGAATTTCTTCCCTTGCATTTCGCGCTGTCTGATTTTTTCATAGACTTTTTCCCACTCAAACGGAATTTCGGGAATAAGAATAATATCCGCGCCACCGGCTAATCCGCCGTGCAAAGCTATCCAGCCGGCATATCTTCCCATCACTTCAACTACAATAACTCTATGATGTGACGAAGCTGTGGTATGTAATCTATCGAGAGCTTTTGATACAACGTAAACTGCTGAATCATGTCCGAAAGTTAAGTCGGTTGAATCCAAATCGTTATCGATCGTTTTGGGCACACCGACACAATTTAAGCCCATATTGGATAGTTTATTTAAAATGTGCATCGTTCCATCACCGCCGATACCGATAAGACAATCCAAATTCCATAGTTTGTAATTCTTTATTGCCTCTTCACCAAGATCGAGAATTTCAATTTTCCCATTCCTTTCAACCGGGAAGTGGAACGGATCGCCTTTATTTGATGCACCTAAAATAGTACCTCCCATCGCTAAAATACCGGAAACGTCTTTGTTGTATATTTCTTTTGATTTCCCTTCAACCAGACCTTCAAATCCGTCAATAATTCCCAGCACGGTCATGCCATGTTCAATGGCGGGTTTAGTTACACCACGGATAACTGCATTTAACCCCGGGCAATCTCCTCCTCCAGTTAATATTCCTACTCTTTTTACTTTTATTGGAGCCATTGTTTTCCTTTGCGTTTTAGCTATCTCTGTCAAAGATAATTCCTTTACTCTACATTATGAAGTTGTGTGCTTTACTTATTACATCGTTTCTCTACCTAAAAAAATTTCAACATAATTTTTATTTCTTTGAAGATTCTTACCAAACCGATTTACATTTGACTGTTTTACTGATCAACCGGCATCCGCTTTACAGTTTAAGTAAGGGATTGGAATGCTTCTCGTTAAGTAAGTTACATGGATTAAGCCGATTTTTTTGAAACGGACTAATTTCCATCTTTTCTTAAGTAATTCAATGAAATCTTAAAAATGTTGAAGAAAATTTCGCTGTTTTTCTAAAGTTTCTAAGGCAGACACTTCATAATTCATAATTAAAATTAATTCCCAACCAAAATTTACGAATTTTTTTTGAAATGATAAATTTCAAATTCACCTTTTTTAGAAAATTCCTTAAACTATTTCGCTGCCGGAACAGCCCAATCCGGGAAAACGGAAAGATCTATATTGAAAATTATCCTGCCGAAGAAATAAATAGCAATAAGTAGAACCGGAATGCTAATTAAATTTAATGTTGCACCAACTTTTGCCATTTCAGACATTTTTAAACGTTGACTTCCGAATACCACGGCATTCGGCGGTGTTCCTACCGGGAACATAAATGCAAATGAAGCTGAAAGCGTAGCCGGGATCATAAAAAAGAGAGGGTTTACATGCATCGCCACCGCCATTGATGCCGTTATCGGCAAAACCATTTCCGCTGTTGCAGTGTTGGAAGTAAATTCAGTTAATGCTTGAACAACAAAAGCGATAATTATTATCATGATGATGGGAGAAATAACACCGAATGAAGTTAAGGATCTCCCGATGCTGTCTGAAAGCCCGCTTGTTACAAATCCCTTTGCAAGTGCAAAACCTCCGCCGAATAGTAAAATAATTCCCCAGGGTATTTTTGAAAAAACGTCTTTATCTAAAATAAAAGTTGAGCGCCGGCTTTTTGAAGGAAACATAAAAAGAAGCGACGACATCGCTATTGCCACAACCCCATCATTAAAATATTCTGGGTGTGGAAAAATATTTGACCACCCGGGAAGAGTAGTAAAACCAAGAACCATATCACTTCTGAATATCCAAAGAATAGCGGTAGTAAAAAAAACAGTACCAACCAAAATTTCCTCAGAACCAATCTTCCCCAATTTTCTTTTTTCCTCTTCCAGCATTCTACTATCTACCAGTAGATCTTTATGAATTTTGAAAAACACTTTAACAAGCAGCAGGTAACAAACCGTCATCAGCAAAAGAGCGATTGGCAATGCCAGTTGCATCCATGTACCAAAACCAATTTCCGGAGCTTTGGGGAAAATTATATGAAGAATTCTTGCCATAGATAAATTTGGAGGAGTTCCGATTAATGTAGCAATCCCGCCCAACGAAGCGCCATAAGCTATGCTCAACAATACTCCCATAGAAAAAGAATGAGTAATCTCTTCAGAAAATTTTTCTTCAAGCTGACTGATAATCGCCAAACCTATCGGTAACATCATTACTGCCGTTGCGGTATTCGAGATCCACATCGAAATAAAAAAAGACGATAATAAAAAACCGAGAATTATTTTTTGCGGACTATTCCCCACAAATGAAATTATCGCAATCGCTATTCGTTTATGCAAATTCCATTTTTCCATTGCAAGCGCAATCAGAAATCCACCGAGAAATAAAAAAATAGTTGAGTTGATATACGTTCCGGCTATTTGTTCTCCGTTGAGAATTCCAAGAAGTGGAAAGAGAAAAAGTGGTAAAAGTGAAGTTGCTCCAAGCGGAATAGCTTCCGTAACCCACCAAACAGCCATAAGCAAGGCTACTGCAGCCATTCGCGTTATCATTAAATTTTTTTGATCAAAATTAAAAAAGAGAAGAACAAGAGCAAATACAATTAGTCCAACGTAAAAACCGGCTTTCTTTTTCATTATCTCTTCTCTGATGTTAAGGATGTATAATAAAATTAATTAATAAATCGGAATAAAGGAAATATATTTTCACTTCCCTATATTTAAGGAAATGATTTCTGAAGTTACTTTTTCTAATTTATCGGAGAAAATTGATGAAGAGAATTGCGGTTTATCCCGGAACTTTTGATCCTGTTACAAATGGACACATCGATATTGTGCAACGCGCGTGCGAATTATTTGATGAAGTTATTGTTACGGTTGCCGTAAACCCGTCAAAGGATCCGATGTTTACTGTTGAAGAACGCTTAATTCTATTAAGAGAAAGTTTGAAGGATTTCCCCACTGTTAAAATTGATTCATTCAATGGATTGATCGTTGAACACGCCCACTCGGTAAACGCGGCTGCAATTATCCGCGGTTTACGCGCTGTCTCGGATTTTGAATTTGAATTTCAGATGGCATTGATGAACAGAAAACTTGCCGACGACATCACCACAGTTTTTCTTATGCCGAATGAAAAATATACTTATTTGAACTCGACGATTATTCGCGGATTAGCCAGATTTAAAGCGGATGTTAGTGAGTTCGTTCCTCCGGTGGTACAAAAAGCTTTAGAGGAAAAAGTTTCGCGTCGTTGACAATACGTTTATTACTCAATCATATTTTTAATTTTTGCTTTTACTTTAATGGCTCCCGCATGTTTAAAGTAAAGCGTTACTTCATCGGTTTGGTTTTTTTTAATTCTTTTTTTAATCCGATTAACATAACATAGAAAGATCGCGGCTTCAACTTCAACGTTTCCCCCGGTTTTATTGCCATGTTTCCGGTTTCACGTATTCCCATCATTCCGTTTTCTTCAAAAGTTTTATGCACTTACACGAGTCTTGCTAACGGCGAGGATACTTTGTACTGCGTATCCGCAGCAGTTGAAATTTTTTTTACATCCGCAAAGAAAGCCTTGTTGGCTCCCTTTCCGGCATTGCGTATCCATTGATTTTCAATACTGATCTTGTGGCTTGTTTGTATGAAGCAGAAAAGAAATGCTAAGAGATAGAACATTTTACTTTCCTAAATTTTTAATGTCTATTCTGGTTGACTAACTATTCAAAACTATTCCCTACAAATTCTTTTTCGGGAAATTAGCTTTGGTAGGAAACCAACAAAATGGAGAGAAGAATTAAATTTGCTTTCACCACATCTCATCACAAGCTGGTTACGCTTATAGCCTCTGCGAAGTGTGCGGCGCTTTTCTTCAATGATGTTTGAGATGGGAAATCGCGGGAAATGAAATTATGAATGTATTCATCTCCCGCGATTGGCAATATGTGATGTTTTAAACAATCAATTTATAATCCCTTTGAACGTAGATAATCAGCCATTTCTTTTTGTTCTAGCAAATCAGCATATAGAGAAGGTGTATATTTCAATGTACTTCCTCCATCGGTGGAACCGCCAATTGTACCAAAATCATATATTTTCCCGGATGGTTTTGATCCGTAAGATTGTTCAAATTTTTGACCGGGAAGAGCTTCAAGAACAAAATCTTCCCATTTAATATTGCTTTCCGCAAGCGCCTGTACAGACTCCATATCGTCCTTCATGATGGCAAGAAAAATAGCAGATAATCCTGAAAAACTATATATCATATCGGCGCTGCTTATAGTTTGTCCCGAAACGGAATGATTTATTATATCACTTTTGCCTGCAAGCCACTTAACAATGTTTGGATACTTCTTAACACAAGCATACATTAATGGAGTATAACCACCGGAGGCATTCCAATAAGTTAAACCTTTTTCAAAAACCGTGTGTTGTGCATTATAATCTGCACCGTTATTTAGCAAACTTAAAATTATTTCTTGTTTGCCGACATTCATAGCTGTAAATAGAGGAGGTTCTCCCGGCAGAGTTGCATCGGTTACATTCATGCCTCTTTTATTGATATCAACACCGTGCTTTACCAATACTTTTACCATCTCATCAGGCGCCGCATTTAATTTAGGTGAAGGATTGTAATACCAGTCAGGAACGTTAAGACCGTACCCTTTCAGCATATCGCCGTATTTTTTCATAGCTTCCTTTCGTTCATCTTGCGGCAGACCGTTTGCGGCATACACACCCATTGCATTGCCGTAAATACTTTCTTTAGCATTTTTATCAGCGCCTTTGGTTAACAATAAATCAGCGCATTCGGCACAGTTGGTCATTTTTGCCACTTGTATAAGGGCGTTCATATTATATGCCGATTTGTTTGGATCAGCGCCGTTTTCAAGCAGTAATTGCATAACCTCGTATGATCCTACCGAAGCTGCGCCAAGAATCGCCGGATAACTGCCTCCGTTGGGGTCGCATTTTTTTTCAAGTAAATAACGTGTAATCTCATGGGAAAAGTACGAATATGCCAGAGCGTTTTGTTTGGTTTTAGCATTCGGTTCGTTTACATCAGCGCCATTTTCGACAGCTTTTTTTACACCTTCAAAATCACATTTTAAACAAGATGAGAACAGTTCTTCCTGGATTTGCGCGAATGCAACAAGCTGCATTATCAACGCTGCTGAAATTGTTAAAATGATCTTTTTCATTTTTTGTTCCTTTCAACTTAAAGTTAGTATTAGTTTTTTTTGTGACACACCATTTTCTTAATAAACGAATTACTTATTGAGTGAATCCTTCTTAATGAAAAAAATAGTTTTTCCTTAACGCAAATAATCACCCGTGCGCTTAGCAATTAAAAAAAATGATTTACGTCTAAGAATTTATTTAATAGCTCATGTTACGCAGTTGCTAATAAAAAATCATCTTAATCATAATCGTAGTCCTAATCTTAATCGTTTTTAGACAGCAAAATCAGATTCAGCCAAAGGCTGACAGGTAAGAAAAAGATTGAGATTAAGACATCAATTGTGTCTTTTGCGTAATTTGAGTTAATAAAAGAAATGAAATATATTTTCGGTATGAACGTATTTATCCGCCATAAAAACTCCTATAATAGAAGAGATAACTTTGGTATAGAACGAATCTTCCCCTTAGGCAAAATAAAATAGTTAATTTAATACAAGCTTAGCAGCCTCCAACAGTGTTAGAGAATAAAGCGGCTCAAAAAGCTTTTTCCGAACCTAAGGATTTTGCCAAAGGGTATTACAGAAAAATAAGCTACGGTTTCCATCGTCTTAAAAAACAACCGGGAAAGATTCAACTATTCAAAGAACGACCGGCATCAGGTAGATTAAACAGCCTTTGCTTTTGCAAACATAAATATGTAATGATATTTATGCAAGCAATATTTTTGTTTTAGTGTAAAAAGAAAAACCTCCAAAGTTTTAAAAACCCTGGAGGTTTGAACACTATCGATAATAATTTCTAAATCACTTTACAACCGTTTCGGTCCTGCGTTATAAACTTCTGCAGTGACACCCTTTTTAAACAGCTTGAAATTATCTATAAACCGTGCAGCCAGAGCGTCATATTTGTTCCAATATTCTTCTTTGTTTCCCCAAGCGTTCACAGGATCAAGAACATCTGAAGGAACTTCAGGACAAGTTAGAGGAACTTCAAATCCGAATAACTTATCTTTTCTGTATTCAACCGAAACAAGTTTTCCTTCAAGCGCGGCGTTAAGCAGGTTACGTGTGTGTCGAATGCTGATACGTTTGCCGATTCCAAATTTTCCTCCAACCCAGCCGGTATTTACCAACCAAACATTAGACTGGTTTTTCATGATTCTTTCCTTCAACATTTCTGCATATTTGAAAGGATGACGAACCATGAACGGTGCGCCGAAACAAGCTGAGAAGGTTATCTGCGGTTCAATTCCCAAACCAATTTCGGTTCCGGCAATTTTGGAAGTATAACCGCTGATGAAATGGTATTGCGCTTGTTCGGGACTAAGTTTTGCTATCGGAGGCATTACACCTGAAGCATCGCACGTTAAGAAAATAATATTCTTCGGATGCGTGTGTGCATATCCTTCCTTAACAATATTCGGGATGAACTCAAGCGGATATGAAGCGCGGGTATTTTCTGTAATGCTGTCGTCATTCAAATCAATTTTACGGGAGACTGGATCGAAAGTTACATTCTCTAAAATCGTTCCGTACTTTTGTGTGCATGCAAAAATTTCAGGTTCGCTTTCTGCCGAAAGTCCGATAACTTTTGCGTAGCAGCCGCCTTCAAAATTGAAGATACCGTTCCGGCTCCAACCGTGTTCATCATCGCCGATCAATTTTCTTTTAGGATCAGCGGAAAGAGTGGTTTTACCGGTGCCGCTAAGACCAAAGAATAATGCGGTGTCGCCTTCTTTACCAAGGTTAGCGGAACAGTGCATTGGAAGAACATCATTAAAAGTTAAAAGATAATTTAAAACTGTGAAAACTGATTTCTTTATTTCACCGCCGTATTCACTATTTGCGATGATAGCCATTCTGTTCGCAAAGTTAATTATGATAGCAGTTTCTGTTCTCGTTCCGTCAATAACCGGATCAACTTTAAAGCCGGGAACGGAAATAACGGTAAATTCAGGAATGAATTTTTTCAATTCATCTTTGCTTTCGGTAGTGATGAACATATTTCTTGCGAACAAACTATGCCATGCTTTTTCTGTAATAATTCTTACCGGCATTCTATATTCAGGATCAGCTCCGGCATAACAATCTTGTACAAAAAGTTCCTCACCTTGCGCCCAGGCTTGAAGTCTTGCAAACAAAGCATTAAATTTTTCGGAAGAATATGGTCTGTTATGAACTCCCCACCAGATATTATCAACGGTGGAATCTTCTTGAACAACAAATTTATCTGCCGCCGCACGGGCTGTATGTTTACCGGTATTAACCAGCATAGCGCCGTGCGCAGAATATTTTGCTTCATTTCTGAAGATCACTTCTTCGTTCAAAGCTGCATCAGGTAAATTCCAGAAAACTTTATCAAGATAAGTTAGACCTTGATTCTTCAATCTGAAATCAGAAGCTAATTCCATAGCTTCTTTACTTGCCGGGGTTTTGAAATCTAAATACTTACTCATAACCAATCCCTCACTAACTTGCGGTCACCTATGTAGAGTTCGTTCGGTGCATTGGGATCCAAAGCCCATTTGATGCGCTCAATACCTTCGGTAATATCTTTGATCGAACCGCAATAACTTAAGCGTAGGTATCCATCCATTCCGAATTCTTTTCCGGGAACAGTTAGCACCTGCACTTTGTCGATTAAAAAAGCAGAGAGTTTGTTAGAATCTTTTTCGTAAGCGCTAAAATCTGCAAAGCAATAAAAAGTTCCTTCAGGTTTTGTAACCTTAACGCCATCGAAAGATTCGAGAAGATCGATCATTACGTTACGGTTATTTTCCAAAGTCGCGCGAAGATTTTCAACGCTGGATTGAATTCCGTTTAATGCGCCAACCGCTGCCTTTTGTAAAACTACTGAAGGACCGGAAGTCTGATGTCCTTGAATATTCGCCATCGCTTCAATTAATTTTTTACTTGCAACTGCCCAGCCGATTCTGAAACCGGTCATTGCATATTGTTTTGAAACTCCGTTGATGACGATCAATTTTGATTTATCAACGCTTTCTTTTGTAAAATCATAACAGCTTATCGGTTTTTTACCATCAAATACAAGGCGATGATAGATGTCGTCCATAATCAAGTACAAATCTTTTTTCTCGCAGAATTTTACGATGTCGGCAATAAATTCTTTCGAGTACATTACGCCTGATGGATTGTTCGGGCTGTTAATAATGATCGCTTTTGTTTGGCTTCCGAGGCGCTGCTCAAAATCAGAAATGCGGGGATAGAATGAACCGTCTTCAGGAAGAACAGGAACACCGATCGCACCGCAGAGTTTTGCCATTTCAGGGTAACTTACCCAGAATGGAACCGGGTACATAATTTCATCCTGCGGATCCAATATCGCTTGCATTGCAACCATTAACGCTTGCTTTGCTCCGCCGCTTGCAATAACATTTTCCGGCATCACGTGTCTGCCGTAAAATTCTTCAGTATAACGAATGATCGCTTTTTTTAGAGGAAGAATTCCGTCTGCCGGAGCGTAACGAACTTCTCCCGAATTTAATGAATTTACAGACGCCATAATTGCATCCATCGGCGCCATTGACTTTGGTTCACCTCCGCCGAGATGTATTACGGGGTCACCTTTCTCCCTAAGTATAGCCGCTTTTTCATTCAGCTTTAACGTCGGAGATCCGCTGATCGATTTTGCTATTAAACTTAAACTCATCTGTGCTTATCCTATTTATTTATTTCATAATTATTTTTTTTGCGAATGCAATTTATTCGTCATTGGCAAGATAAGCAAGGAAAAACGGTTTAGACGAGTATGCAATTTCCCCGAAGGGAATATTTATTCAAATCAGTTGGAAAAGTCTTCTCTCTTTTTTTGATGTCTCTCGGATTAACATTAATTTAAAATCGAATTTCAAAAGAACTTAATTAACAAGATTTTTTTAGGAGTAAGAGTGTCGTCATTATCAGAATTATTATTAAATGTTGGAGAGAGCAGAACCATGGCTCTTTCCGCTTTAATTAAGAAATTAAGAGCAGAAGGAAACGATGTTTTAAGTTTTACCGCAGGAGAACCCGATTTTGATACTCCTGAGTTTATAAAAAAAGCGGCAATCAAAGCCATTCACGGGAATTTCACACGTTACACAGCAAACGAAGGTTCCCCGGAACTTTTAAAAGCAATTATAGAAAAATTCTCTAAAGATAATGACCTCCATTTTGAACAGAAAAATATTTTAGTCTCAAGCGGCGCAAAACATGCGATCTATAACGTTTTAATGGCTCTTTGTAATCCGGGAGATGAAGTAATTTATCAATCACCTTATTGGGTAAGTTACCCGGAGATGGTGAAATTAGCCGGAGCGAGATCGGTCACGATTGAAACTCATGCCGAACAAAATTTTAAAATAACTCCTGACCTTTTAGAGAAAGCAATTACACCCAAGACAAAGGTGTTTTTATTCAATACGCCTTCAAATCCTACGGGGGCTGTTTATTCTAAAGAAGAAATACTTGCACTTGCAGAAGTTTTAAAGAAGAAAGATATATTTATTGTTTCCGATGAAATTTATGAAAAAATTGTTTTTGATAATGAGAAACATTTTGCAATCGGATCAATTGAGGAATTAAGAGATAAAACGATAACCATTAATGGTGTGAGCAAAGCGTATGCGATGACCGGTTGGCGTATCGGTTATGCTGCCGGGAATGAAAATGTAATTAGACTTGCGAGAAACTTGCAAAGTCATTCTACCTCAAATGCTTGCTCGATTTCTCAAGCTGCAACTGTTGCTGCATTAACTCAACATTCCGAAGAGATAGAGAAGATGGTTGTCTCTTTTCAAAAAAGACGTGATTTTATTGTAGAAGAGTTGAATCGAATTGATGGTATTCACTGCCCTCTTCCAAAAGGAGCGTTTTATATCTTTTTTGATGTAGGTAAATTCTATGGCAAAACTACAAACCACACAACCATCTTTGATTCTTCCTCCTTCTGTGATTATCTGCTTAAAGAAGAATTAGTCGGTTTGGTGCCGGGAATCGCTTTTGGAAATGATAATTGCGTGCGAATGTCTTACGCTTGTTCGTATGAAGAAATTTTTGCGGGAATCACGAGAATAAAAAGAGCGGTTAAAAAATTAGTTTAGTGCTTTCTATATCTGAATTCATTTAACGGTTGGTCTTCAAATTTAATTCTTATTGATGTAGAGTGTTAGCGCATCGGAAATTTTTTCTACGGGCATTTTCTCTCCCGTCCAAAGTTCAAAAGATTTTGCACCTTGATGCACCAGCATGTTAATTCCGTTTATTGTTCTTGCGCCTTCACCGGCAGCAATTTTAAGAAGCTGCGTTTGCGGCGGATTGTAAACCAAATCAAAAACTATCTGATCTTTTCCAAACGCATTATTTAAATTGATGATCGTATCTTCAATTTCAGGGAACATTCCAACGGATGTTGCATTAACAATTAATTTTGAATTTCTAAAAACTTCAACGAGATCAGGCGGAAAAAGTTCGAACGTCTTGAAGTTTTCATACTTCATCTTTTCATAAAAATAATTTTTCAAACTGTCTGCACGCTGTTCTGTTCGGTTCACAATATTAATTTGTGACGGTTTAAAATTTCTGATCAAAGAATAGATCACTGCACGGCAGGCTCCACCGGCTCCAACCACGGTAACTTCGTTGTTCGCTATTTCATCTTTGAAAGGATTAAGAGTTTCAATTACCCCCGTTACATCTGTGTTATAACCGACCAACTTTCCCATTTCATTTACAACCGTATTAACCGAACCTATAATGCCCGCTTCTTCGGAAAGACTGTTCACATAACCTACCATCGCTTCTTTGTGGGGAATCGTTACATTAAAGCCTTTTATTCCAAGGGCGAGAATTCCTCTTAGTGCGTTCCTTAAATTTGATTGAGGCACATCAAACGGTAGATAAATGTAATCCAGCCCAAGCAAATCAATTGCCATATTATGGATGAAAGGAGAATAAGTATGTTTTATCGGATGACCGAGCAAACCCAATACTTGCGTTGAGAGATGAAATGTATCTTTCATAGTAAACTAATTATTATTTATAAAATGGTTTAACGAACTTGAAAAATGGAATTATCTTCCATCAGGGCGATAAAGAGTTTCGACTGACTAACCCCCGGGAAAGATGTTGAAAACTTCTGCTTAATTGCAGACTTAACCGAAAAAGCTTTCTTCAAATAATATAATCCGTGTTTGCTCATCTTCTTTTGAAAATATAACTTTGCCAGTTGATAGTAACTCTCGCCATCATTCGGTTGAAGCTGCAAGACTTTAAACAAATAATCGATTGCTTTATCGATCGCATAAATTTCAGAATATTTCTTAGACAACTCTTTGGCAACGCTTAAATCGGTTGGATTTTCCTGGTACAACTCGATCAACTCGTTGATACGCAATATAGTTGATTCATCAATCTGGAAATTTTCCCTAAGAGAAACATCCCAGACTTCATCCGAAAAATAATTTGCCGCTAACGCCAAACGAAAATCCCTTAATGCTGAACGGACTTTATTCAATTTATAGAAACAATATCCTCTTCCAAGAAAAGCTTCGTGGTAACCGGAATCTTTTTTAATTGCTCGGGAATAAAATTTTATTGCGGTAACGTAATCTTCTTTTTCTTCATAAATAGTAGCAATATTAAAATATGCAGCTTCATCATCGCGTTCTAACTTCAATACATTCTTAAAGCACTCAATCGATTGATCAAATTTTCCAAGATCAGCAAAAAGATTTCCGAGATTAAACCACGCATCCGTAAAATGATCGTCTATCGCCAACGATAACTCGTAACTATTAATTGCTTTTTCCGGTTTATTCAATCCTTCCAAAACAATTCCGCGATTAAACCACCCGACTTCACAATTCGGTTCGATGTCTAAATATCTGTCGTAAGCGCCCAACGCAGCTTCATAGTTATTTCCATACTCATAACTAATTGCAGTTTGAAAAACAGCTTCGGAAAATTCGGGATCAAGTTCAGCCGCTTTTTCAAAATATTCGGCAGCTTTGGGGTAGAGCTCTTTCATCTGGTAGAGTTTGCCAAAACGGTAATAGATCAATTCATTTTTCGGTTCGATAGCTAAAGCTTGCTGTAAAATCCGCTGGGCTTCTTCGAAATTTTTTAAATTAATATTGATCAAAGCTTTTTCGGCAAGCGCATCTACATCAACCGGGTTAAGCGAAAGAGATTTATCTACAAATTTCATTGCTCTTCGGTTCTGATTTAATTGAACAAGGCAAATTCCTTTTTGTAGGAAGAGATCGGCGTTATAAGGCGCAACTTCCAGCAATGTATCGATTAAAGAAAGCGCATCGCGGTAGCGGTAATTTTCTATACAGAGATCAACAACTTCTTCAAGAAAGTTTTGGTTTATAAAAGTTTTTCCTTCTTCAACTAAAGTTTTGGCTTTCTTTATTGAAGCCGGAAGGTCTCTACTTTCAATAAATTCGTTCTCGTTCTCAGAATATTCAGAATCAAAAAAAGACATCAAGTACCCATTTATTTGTAACAGCACCCAAAATGTAATCCTAAAAGAATCCAAAATCAAGTTGAATTTTAAGGATTAATTACATATCGGCTAAAAAATGCGTTTTGGCTAAAAAGATTCACCATTTTGGCAGAATATCCGTTATTCAAAAAAGATTACCCTGCTTTGATTGTGAACTCTTCTTATATTTGTAAAGTACAATTTCGGAGAAAAAATGAACAAAATTAAAAGTAAATTATTCTTAATAACCCTTTTTCTGATTCCTTTTACACTTTTTGGCCAATCCGCCAGGGACGAAGCCAATAACTCGATAACCAATTCACGTAAAAATATTTTAACGGAAACGGTCGCAAAAGTTAGTCCCGCGGTTGTTGGAATAAATGTAACTGAAATTAGACAATACCAGAATCTTTTTTCTAACCCTTTTGCCGATGATTCCTTTTTTAGACAATTTTTTGGAGACCAAACTACCAAACAGAAAGTAAAAAGTCTTGGCTCGGGAATCCTTGTTTCCTCAGACGGCTATATTATTACCAACGACCATGTTGCCGGAAATGCATCCGAGACCGTTGTTACCCTGACGAATGGAAAACAATATAAAGCAAAAACTGTCGGCTCTGATCCGGTTTCCGATATTTGCCTCCTAAAAATTGAAGGAGATCATTTCCCGTTTATTTCCTTTGGGAATTCTGATGATGCGATTATCGGCGAATGGGTCATCGCTCTTGGTAATCCTTTCGGACTTTTTGAAATTAACGACAAACCAACGGTAACAGTTGGAGTTATCAGCGCAACCGGAATGAATTTAGACCCTGTGCAAAACCGCTACTATCTCAACATGCTTCAAACAGATGCAGCGATAAACGGCGGTAACAGCGGCGGACCTTTGGTTAACAGCATCGGCGAGCTGATTGGAATGAACACCATAATTTATACTGCCGGTGGAAATTCCGGCAGCATTGGTCTTGGATTTGCAATTCCTGTAAATAAAATTAAGCGGCTAATGGAAGAGCTAAAGTCAAATGGGAAAATCGAAAGAGATTTCTACCCGGGTTTTGCGATACAGAATATTGACGAAACGATTGCCGGTTATTTTAAGTTGGCATCAACGCGAGGCGTTATTGTTACCCAGGTTGAGAAAAATTCTCCCGCCGGAAGAGCCGGATTAAAACCGGGCGATGTTATTACCCAAATAGATGATTTTAAAATTAATAACCAGCAAAATCTTATCGGCGTTTTACAAGAATTCAGAACGAACCAGAACATCTCACTTAAAATCATCCGTGATAATACCGATGAAAACATTAAAATGAAATTGGAGAAACATTAATGATTGCAAGATATACCCGCCCCGAAATGGGAAAAATTTGGGAAGATGATTTTAAGTATCAGACGTGGTTGCAAATTGAAATTCTCGCCTGCGAAGCGCGAGCCGAGCTTGGACAAATTCCCAAAGAAGATGTCGAACTCATCAAACAAAAAGCAAAGTTTGATGTTAAAAAGATTTTGGAGATCGAGGAGACCACCCAGCATGACGTTATTGCTTTCCTTACGAACGTTGCGGAATACGTCGGACCGGTTTCCCGCCATATTCATTACGGAATGACTTCTTCCGATATTTTAGACACGACTCTTTCCTTCCAAATGAAAACTGCGGGAGAAATTCTTTTAAAAGATTTGGAAGAATTGAAATCAATCTTAAAAGATAAAGCGCTTGAGTATAAAAATACTTTATGCGTCGGTAGAACACACGGAATCCATGCAGAGCCAACAACCATGGGCTTGAAGTTCGCTTTGTGGTTTGAAGAAACAAAAAGAAATATTGAACGATTCCATTCTGCCGTAGAACGAATTAGCGTTGGACAAATTTCCGGCGCGGTAGGAACATTTGAGCATCTTTCACCCAAAGTGGAAGAATACGTTTGCGATAAAATGGGATTAACTCCGGCGCCGGTTTCCACACAAGTTATTCAACGGGATAGACATGCCGAGTATCTTTCCGTCCTTGCCATTACCGGAGGTACTTTAGAAAAGATCGCGACGGAAATTAGACATTTGCAAAAGACCGAAGTGCTGGAAGCCGAAGAGTTTTTCGCTAAGGGACAAAAAGGTTCTTCCGCTATGCCGCATAAACGGAATCCGATTACATGCGAAAGAATAGCGGGACTCGCACGCATTCTTCGCGCCAACGCAACTGCCGGATTTGAAAATATTTCTCTCTGGCACGAACGCGATATTACCCATTCTTCCGTTGAACGCGTTATTATCCCGGATAGTACTATTCTTCTAAACTATATGCTCGCAAAGATGAAAGACTTGATTAAAAATCTTCTCATCTATCCTGAAAATATGTTGAAGAATCTAAACCTTACGCGCGGACTCGTCTTCTCGCAAACCATTCTTCTTAAAATTACAGAGAAAGGTGCAACGCGCGAAGAAGCATATAAAATTGTGCAAACCTCCGCAATGAAAGTCTGGGCTGACCAAAATATCAATTTAAAGGATGAATTACTTGCTTCTGACGAAGCTGCGAAATATTTATCTAAAGAAGAGATCGAAACAATTTTCAGCAATGATAAAATGTTGAAGAACATTGATTACATTTTTAAGAGGACGGTGTTAAAGTAGGAAGGTGCAACGTTATTTATAAACAATTTGATGATGCGAGTATTAGGAAATTTGAGGAAAGAGACACGGGAGACATTAAGGCTTTTCATGAACCTTTATTCCATTCCGTGAGTTGTGTTACAACCAAACTTTAAATAAAGATGTTTAGTCAGAAAACAACATTCAAGAAGCGTTTCTTGTGGTTGAACACCCTTCATAATCACCATCTTTCAATACTTATATTCTATTTCTTCATCTAACAACAAGCAGAGGGAATAATTTATCATACCATTTTCGTTAAGAGTTTCATCAGCTGAACCAACTCAATGTTGGTTCAATAATATTAGACGGGATCCACGAAAACTTTTGATGTAGCGCCATTTAATAATATGATGTTCTATATTTTAATGCTTTATTTACTCGGAACATTTCCTCTCTTAGTAATGGTCTTATTAGTTCATTTGTAATATCTATACTAAAGATATGATCTAACTTTGAAGAAAAATACCTAGAACGTTCATATTTTTCTTGATGGTGGAGATACAAGAAAAAAGAGTTTACTACCTTTATTCTTTTTTTTAAATCACGGAAGCCTTCATCATCCACAAAAGGGAAATTTTTAAGTATGTTTGTATAAATCTGTGGGTCAAAGATTGGAGTATCCTGGAGAGCTAATTCCAGATAGTAAAAACGGCCTAAATTGTCCAAATAGTAGTAACCAGAATTAGTGAGTCTCAAATTATCCCTTTGTGGTATATCTTCGTTGAAAGATATATCAGATATATATAGATCACCCTCGATTAATCCATATTTTGATAATTCTCTTATCTCTGCTTTTACGATATCTGAAGAATATCCGGCTAAACCAAAAGCATTAATTATTGACTCTAAAGATATAAATTTTCTTTCATGAGCTAAATTATGCATAAGGAAAAGAAGTAATCTGATTTTTGTAAAATGATTGCTGTTGTTAGTGGCAGGGTAAAAAAGGTTATAAACCTTGCTATCAACATGGTCGTAATACTTCCGAGAACCAAGAGCAACAGATTTAACAAACTCCCAAATCGGTATAGAATATTTAGCGGAATAAATATATTGACTAATTTGAGTATTTGCTGATATCATAAATTCGACCATTTTATCAAGTCCTATCCTTATATTCGGATAAGAAGACTGCTCTAAATATTTCAATACATCGGAATTTTCTTTTTCGAATAATGTATAATTAAAATTCATAAATAAGGTTTTTAATGTTTGGGACTCATACTGCACGGTTTCTCCCGGTATTGAAATTTTCGGGAAAGAAAAATTTGTGAGAATAAAATTAAACCGCCGTTTAAGAACTTCCGAATATGGTGGTGCTGTAATATGATAAATTGTAGATCTGAAAGCATCAAATGGTGGACTGCTTTTTAGTTTATAAAAATAGCCCTCTCTTAATGATAAAATTATAACCGACTTTGTTGTGTTATGAATACTTTGTGCTAAGAGGTATACTGATCTTTGGCACTTATCTGGTAATTGATCAACATTATCAAAAATGATAGTTAATCTCTTCCGGCAGATACCAATCAGATATTTACTTATTTTATTTAGATGTAAAATTGAATCGGAAATTAATTCCTCCAAGTAAGCTGATTTGCGTCGATTTAATTCCGTTGTATCATCTTTTATCAGTGTCCAAATACCTTCTTCTTGCTGATTTAATTCTTTCTTATATATTTTTTCTATTATATTTAATTTGTTGAGATTAAGATCATGATATTTTTCATTAATTTTATCTAAAATCTGTTTGTAAATCTTTTCAGTGTCATTTATTTGTTGCTCAGTATAATTCTTGAAATCCAGATAAACTATTAAACGTTCTTTTACTTTTTCGGGGTCTAAAATTACCCGAATAAAATACTTAATAAATGTTGTTTTCCCCACACCTTTTCCGCCAATAATAAGTATTGGGTCAGGTAGATATTTAATACCCTCATTGATCTCTGATTTTAGTTGAACCATTGTATTGTTTGTATTCTGTACTTTATTTATTCTTTCATCAAACGTAGGCGGGTTATCGTGAATTATAATATTTAATTCTTTATTATATTTTTTAATATCTTCGTTTTTCACATAGCACTTTTCTAAAAAATCATAATCAATATCCTTTTCTTCGTCTGTAAAAAGTTCACTAAAGAATTTTTTTATAATTGGTTGTAAAGGTATACTGAATATATTTCTAACAAGACGCTCATCTCT
This sequence comes from Ignavibacteria bacterium, assembly GCA_030693705.1. Taxonomy (GTDB): domain Bacteria; phylum Bacteroidota; class Ignavibacteria; order Ignavibacteriales; family Ignavibacteriaceae; genus UBA1563. Next base: position 23,743 of record JAUYAB010000077.1, read on the forward strand.
TTGAATTATGGAATCAAGAATAGTTTTTCCGGTCGGGGGAGTCGAAAATATTTTTATTCTACCATATTCTCTAACAGCTTCACGTGATAAATCATTATAGAACTGAACAAAATTTTTTTCTATATCTTCGAGTGAGTGATAGATTTTACAATCATTCTCTTGCCAATCTACCCCTTCTACATTTACAAATTGTCCTATAATAAATTGGTGACCATTAGTTGCAATTCCAATTGATAAATTTTTTGCTGCGATATAAGACCTAATTTGATCGATAATCGCTTTATTTCCTTTCATTAGAGTTTTAATTTTAATATTTCTCGTCTGCAGTGCAAGGTTGAAATTTTCAAAATTCTTTTTTGCTTCTACAACAAATTGGAAGGTTGGTAAAATTATGAGATAATCGTAATAACCGGCATTTTTTACATAACCCTCTCTATTAATGTCAGTTTCAGACCAACCAAGTACATCAATTATTATTTTATCTAATATTTTTGATCTTGTGTCCGATTCAGAAATATCCACTTTTAAGAATAAA
>JAUYAB010000091.1 GCA_030693705.1 Ignavibacteria bacterium
ATCAGTCTTGTCAAATACGGTATCCAAGTACCAAGTTATTCCTCGACTTAAACCTGACGGAAGGAAGAAACTCTACAACGGGTTCTTAGACCAAAGCCTTGCACCTTCTCTTCCGTATAGGAAACTATTTTCTTCAATATTTCAAAGAACTTTTTTTATCACATTTAACATACAAGACTTGCCATGGCATGGCTCTACATTGTTTTTAAAAGGTGATCTTCCGAAATCTTCGTGGAACTTCGTGCAAAACCTTCGTATTCCTTCGTGAAAGAATTTATTACACGAAGCGCTCGAAGGAGGCACGAAGTTACTCGAAGGAGAACAAGTAATTTTTTATATAATAAAGGAGTACAAACATGAGAGCGTTTATTTTTCTTGGCATATTGTTCTTTTGTCTTATAACTATAACAACCTATGGACAAAACTTTTTACCGGAACAGACAATTGAGAATTTTAATAAGGATAAAGGATTAATGATAAATCCTGAAGCTGATATGCTTTTGCGTGAAAAAACCATGAGTAGAGACCTGCCATGGCAAGTCTCTGCGGGGCAAAGACAAAACCCGACAATTGATCCACGTGTAAATAATAGGAAGAAAAAAGATATTTCAAAATTAAATGACACTAAATATGTTCCGGTAACCGCAATGGTGGATGATTCAATTCGTTTTAGTTATACATACGACAACAATGGAGTTAGACTTACAGAGTTAGACGAAACAAGGACGAATAATGCTTGGGGCAATTATTTAAAATATACTTATACTTATGACAACAACGGCAATTGGATAAGATATCTAGCAGAAATATGGAAGAATAATGCTTGGGTAAATTACTGGAGATCAACTTTTACATACGATAATAACGGAAATAATCTTACTTATTTAGAAGAAATATGGGGGGATAACACTTGGGAGAATTATTGGAGATATACTTATACGTATGACAACAATGGGTTTAGACTTACTTATCTATCAGAAGAGTGGGGAAACGGTTGGGAGAATTATTGGAGACATACTTATACGTATGACAATAATGGGAATCAGCTTACAGAGTTAATCGAAACACCGATGAATAGTGCTTGGGTGTATTATTTGAGATATACTTATACGTATGACCATAATAGAAATTTGCTTACACGGCTACTCGGAAATTGGGTAAATAATGCTTGGTTGAGTAATTTAAGAGATACTTATACCTATGACAATAGTGGTAATCTGCTTGCAGAGTTAACCGAAAGATGTATTAATAATACTTGGGTGAATTATTGGAGATACACTTATACGTATGACAACAATCGAAATCAGCTTAATTGTATATATGAAACATGGTCGAATGATACATGGACGAACATCAAAAAGAATTCCTATTCTTATGACAACTATGGAAATGCTATAAAAGGTGAATATTTTCAATGGATTGATAACTCTTGGGTGGCAGCCCAAGGTGGTATGCAATTATTTTATAACTTCGGGATAGACTACATTTTCGCTGTAGGAACTAATGTTGATGTTACATATAAGTTAATGATTACCGACATTATGGACGATAAGTTAGATGCGAAAACATATAGCTTATCCCAAAACTATCCCAACCCGTTTAACCCAACAACGGTTATACAATATACTTTGCCGTATGAGAGTAATGTAAGTGTAACTGTTTATAATACACTCGGACAAGTTGTAAAAGCATTTAACGAAGGGACAAAACAAACCGGCTCTTACAATGTAAACTTCAACGGAGAAGGACTTTCCTCCGGCATTTATTTGTACAACATTAACGCCGTTTCCGTTAATGGGAAGCAAAACTTTCAGGCAACGAAGAAGATGATTTTAATCAAATAAATCTTCGTGTCTCTCTGCCAAAGGCAGACACGTTCGTGAAAATTCCTTCGTGTTCCTCTGCCTGAGGCAGACAGGTTCGTGAAAGAAAATGTTACACGAAGCGCTCGAAGGAGGCACGAAGTTCCACGAAGGAAAACCTTAACAATGGGCTAAAAAGAGGGTTTTATGAGTAAAAAAGAGGAATCGTTTCGATATTTTTACCCAAACTTTCGATGTTACAACGCAGCACTTCGATAATATTTCGAATCCTTCCGATGTTGGGACGCAACCTTCCGATATTTTATTGAACCATTTCGATGTTGGGACGGAACACTTCGATATTTTATCGAAACTTTTCGATGTTATGACTAAACATCAGAACATGATGACCTACTCATCCAACTCACCCGCCACAGGCGGGTGTTTTTCTCCCTGCGGCAATTCTTGAACATCCCGCAGTCTTCTTTCAATTGCGCGAGACCGTTTGGAGGCATCATCAATCGTGTTGCTTGCTTCTACAAGTTTCTTTTGTGTTTTTTCAAGAATATCGCCAAACTTTCCAAATTCGGTTTTAACTGCGCCAAGCAGGCTCCAAACTTCACTCGAACGTTTTTCAATTGCCAAAGTTCTAAATCCCATTTGCAAACTATTTAGGATTGCCGTTAATGTTGTCGGTCCGGTTAACACTACTTTATATTCAGATTGAATTTTCTCAATTAGTCCCGGTCGGCGCAAAACTTCAGCAAACAATCCTTCCACCGGAAGAAACATTAAGGCAAAATCCGTGGTGTTCGGGGGATCAAGATATTTATCGAAAATGGTTTTAGCCTCTCCTTTAATTCTGTTCTCAAGCGCTTTGGAAGCCTCTTCTATTGCTATCAGATCAACTGCATCTTGCGCAATCTGTAACCGCTGATAATCTTCCATCGGGAATTTCGCATCGATCGGAAGCCAGAGAACTTCATTTTTATCTGTTCCGCGTCCCGGCATTTTTATAGCGAATTCAACTCTGTCGCCGCTTCCTTTTTTTGTAGCGATATTTTTTGCGTACTGTTCGGGAGTTAAAAGCTGGTCGATCAAATTTTCCAACTGGATTTCTCCCCATGTTCCGCGTGATTTAACATTTGTTAGAACTTTTTTCAGATCGCCGACGCCAACTGCTAAAGTCTGCATTTCGCCCAAACCTTTATGGACTTGTTCCAGTCTGTCGCTAACAAGTTTAAATGATTCGCCCAAACGTTTTTCTAAAGTTGAATGAAGTTTTTCATCAACGGTTACACGCATCTCTTCTAATTTTAAGGAATTGTTTTCCGAAATCTGCTGGAGTTTTTGCTCAACCTTTTCTTTCAACTCCTCAAATTTCTTCTCATTCATTTGAGTCAGTTTTTCGAGCCGCTCGGAAAAGGTTGTGAATTGATGAAAGAGGGAATCCTCAAATTTCTTAAAAGAAGAGAAGACTTCTTCCCGAAGATTTTTCTGCTGCAATCCGGTTTCTTCGCGGTTTCGCTGAAACTCTTTTTTTACTTGCTCGTCTAACTTGTCGTAACCTTCCCGGAACTTCTTTTCAATTTCGGGGAGCAAAAGTTCATCAGTTTTCCGGGTGATTTTTTGATAGAGGATAAATAGGACAATAAGAATTACTATTTCAATTGTTAATAAGATGTACTCCAAAACAGCCTCAATGATTAAAATTTATGGTCATTCTCACGCAAACGAGAATTGTTCGATTAAAGAGAAAAAAAATATGCTTATATTTAAAGCGAAATTTTAACAAAATTACGGAATAATTGTTGAACAAAGAAAAAATTCTCGTTACCGCCGCGCTTCCTTATGCCAATGGTCCGATCCATCTCGGTCATTTGGCGGGCGCGTACCTTCCTGCCGATATTTTTGTGAGATATAACCGGTTAAAAGGTAACGACATTCTCTTTGTTTGCGGTTCCGATGAGCACGGGGTTCCGATCACGATTACTGCGGATAAAGAAGGGGTTAAACCAAAAGATATAATTGATAGATTTCATTCAATTAACAAAGACTCATTTGATAAATTTGGGATGAGCTTTGATATTTATTCCCGCACAAGTCTTCCTATTCATCATCAAACCGGTAAAGATTTTTTTCTTGAATTCCACAAACAAGGTTTATTAAAAGAAAAGAAGACGCTTCAATTTTATGACGAAAAAGCAAACATGTTTTTACCTGATCGGTATGTTGAAGGAACTTGCCCGAATTGCGGAAATGAAAGCGCTAGAAGCGATGAATGCGAAACCTGCGGCGCGTTGTATGAACCAAATGCCTTAATAAATCCCGTGAGCAAAATCAGCGGAAATACACCGGTGTTAAAGGAAACATCTCATTGGTTTTTCCCGCTCGGAAAATTTCAAAAGCGACTTGAAGCCTATATAAAAGAGATGGATGAGAAATTCCATTGGAAAGAAAACGTACTTCAATATTGCAGAAGCTGGTTCAAAGACGGTTTGCAAGATAGAGCAGTAACGCGCGATCTGGATTGGGGAATCCCCGTTCCGCTTAATGACGCAAAAGGAAAAGTTCTTTACGTCTGGTTTGAAGCGGTTCTCGGTTACATTTCCGCAGCAAAAGAACTATCTGAAAAACGGGGAGAACCTGATCTCTGGAAAAATTACTGGCAAGATCCGAAAACAAAGTATATCGCTTTCATTGGTAAAGATAATGTGGTCTTTCACACAATCTTCTTCCCGGCAATGTTAATGGCATGGAATGACGGAAGGGAACACAAATATGTTCTTCCGCAAAATGTTCCGGCAAATGAGTTTTATAATTTTGAAGGAAAGAAATTTTCAAAAAGCAGGAATTGGGGAATTGATGTTATCGATTTCTTAAAAGCTTTTCCCGCCGATCCGTTACGCTACACGCTTGCGGCAAATTTGCCGGAGATGCGCGATACCGATTTCCATTGGAAGGAATTCCAGGCGCGTAATAACAACGAGCTTTCTTCAATTCTCGGAAATTTTATTAACCGGACATTTACATTCGTCGCTAAGAATTTTGAAGGCAAAGTTCCGCCACAATTTCAATTAGAAGAAATAGATCAGGCGATGTTAGCGCTGTTGGAATCGTATCCGGCTAAAACATCACTGCTGTTTGAGAATTACAAAATAAAAGATGCCACACTTGAGATAATGAATTTAGCCCGTGCGGCAAATAAATATTTTAACGATGCCGAACCGTGGAAGACAATAAAATCTGATAAAGAAAAATGTTCAACAACTTTAAATATTTGTCTGCAAACCATTTTTACTTTAGCGGAATTAGTCGAACCGATCATTCCAAACTCTTCGCAGAAAATATTTTCGATGCTTAATTCCCGTCCCGTTGAATGGGATTTATGTGGTCAACAACATTTAAGCTCCGGACATCAGCTACACGATTTTGAAATTCTCTTTAAGAAAATTGAAGATGAAGACCTGGCTCCTTTTCTAGCCAAGGTAGAAGCGGCTGAAATTGTTGAACCAAAAGCGGAAGAGCCAAAAGTAGAAGATGAATTAATTTCAATTGAAGATTTTCAAAAAGTTCAGCTAAAAGTTGCTGAAGTTCTCGAAGCGGAAAAAGTTGCAAAGAGTGAAAAACTCTTAAAGTTAAAAGTTTCCTTGGGTTCCGAAGAAAGACAGATCCTTGCCGGAATTGCAAAACATTATTCTCCCGAAGAACTCGTAGGGAAAAAAGTAGTGATTGTTGCAAATCTAAAACCGGCAAAATTAATGGGAATGGAATCGCAGGGAATGGTTTTGGCAGTAGAAGGAGAGGGGAAATTAAATCTCCTGAACATTGATCCTTCAGTTCCGAACGGTACAAGAGCCAAATGAGCAGATCGTTCGTTCAGTTAAGAAAAACAAATAAGTAATTGAGAATCGTGAAATTTCAATTTTATTTACCTTGTTTTTCTAACGTTGGTTTACTAAAATTCTTAACTAAAATTTCAATTATGAAGAAAAAATCGGAGTTATCCTTATGAGAAAAAGTCTCTTTGTCTTTTCATTAGTTTCTGTTGTTCTGTTTTTTAATGCATGTTCGCCAAAGCATGGTGAAATTCTTTTAACCAAATATGATGATGGAAATATCACGCTTGGTGAATTTGAAAAAGCCTACGCAAAAAATTCCGGCGGAGTTGATGCTGCGAAAGACGATAGCCTTGAGCAATATCAAAAATTCTTAGACCTATATGTTAATTTTAAATTGAAAATTAAAGACGCTTACGCAAAAGGATTTGATAAAGATTCTTCCATGTTGGCGGAATTAAACGACTACAAAAAGAAAGTCGGCGTAAGCTATCTTTTAGATAAAGAATTAGTTGAGCCTTCGATTAAAAAATTATACGATCAAAGAAAACTTGAGTTGCGAGTCAGCCATATTATGATTCGTCCCGACTCAACCGGTGAAGAAGCTGCAAAACAAAAAGCGAATGATGTTTTAAAAAGAGCGCTTGCTGGTGAAAAGTTTGAAGATTTAGTTACCGATTATTCCGTCGATCAATATTCAAAACCAAAAGGCGGGGACATTTATTACATCACTGCCGGATTAATCGTTCCGGAATTTGAAGATGCCGCTTACAAAACGGAAGTTGGAAAAGTGTATCCCGAAGTTGTTAAAACCAGATTCGGTTATCATATCATAAAAGTTACAGAGAAAAAAGAGAGAATCCCGGCAATCCGCGCAAGCCATATTCTTATCACTTTTGCAAATGCCGCCGGACAATCCGATACGGTTGAAGCATTCAGAATAATTGACAGCATCAAAACTGCTCTTAAGAACGGCGCTGACTTTGCGAAACTGGCTCAAGCATATTCAAAAGATCCCGGTTCAGCCAAGAATGGTGGTGATCTCGACTTTTTCTCGCGCCGCGTGATGGTAAAAGAATTTGATGAAGCCGCTTTCAATCTAAAAGTTGGAGAAGTTTCCGATATCGTTAAGACTAATTACGGTTATCATCTTATAAAACAAACCGATAGAAAACCTTACCCGAGTTTTGAAGAAGATAAAGAAGAGTTAAAAAAGATTTACAAACAATCACGTTATAATGCCGATAACGATACCTTGTTGGCTTTCTACCGGAACAAATTTAAATTCAAATTAAATGAATCCGGGATAGAAAAAATCAACGCGGCAAATGATTCAACTAAAATTAACGCCGACTATTACGGAAGCAAACTCTACAAAGAATTTGGAAAATCCGAAATTTTTTCTTTGAACGGCAAATCATTTAATCTTGATGCGGTTATCGATAAGATCCAATCGGAAAACGAATATGCTAATAAGAAAATTTCGGGAGACGTAGTGAAAGCTGCGGCAAATAAAATTTCGGGCGACCTGGCATTGGAAGCTGAAACCCTAACGATGGATTCACGTTATCCGGAGTATGCTGAGTTGATGGAAGAATACAGAAACGGAATCTTCATTTTCAAGTTGCAGGAAGAAGAAATTTGGAATAAAATTAAAATTGATGACGCCAAACTCGAAGAACATTACAACAAGACCAAAGAGAAATATAATTGGAACGACCGCGTTGCTTTCACAGAAATTTTTTCGCGCAAAGATTCTATCATTCAGCTTTGTAAAGAACTTTTGAACAAAGGTACCGACTTTGATTCATTAGCTGTAAAATATACCGAAAGAGCCGGAATGAAATCAAAAGGTGGAAAGTATGAATTGAGTGATGCCAATAGTTCACCTCTTGCTATGGAAGCATATAAGCTTGAAAAGTCAGGCGATGTTTCTTCTTCATTCGCAAATGCAAGCGGATTTTCATTAATTAAATTAGACCGCAAAGAAGCTGCACGACCAAAAACGTTTGAAGAAGCGAAAGCTGAAGTTTCCGGTTCCTTCCAGGAAGAAGAAAGCAAACGATTGGAAGCTGCTTACAACGAATCATTGCGAGCTAAGTATAAACCAGAAATAAAAAAAGAAGAATTAGCAAAAGTATTTAAGAGTGAATAACTTTTTCAAAACATCGTTCATCTTTGTTGCTTTTTTTTTAGCCGGCTGCGCAAAAGAAAAACCGTCGGTTGAATATGTTGCAAAGGTGAACGATGTTTATCTTTATAAAAAAGATTTTACGTTTTCACCGGACTCAAACAGCGCCAACAGAAATGAATTTATCCGTAATTGGGTGAATACAGAATTACTTGCGCAGGAAGCCAGAAAAAATGATCTGGAAAAAAGCGATGAGTTTATCCAACTTTCTCACAAAGCTGAAAAAGAAATTCTAAAATCTCTTTGGCTCAAAAAATATTTATCGGAAAACATAAAGCCGGTTACCACCAAAGAGTTGGAAGACTACTACAATAAAAAATTAGATGCATTCAAACTTCTTCAAGATGCGGTTATCCTTAACCAGGTTTATCTTATTCAATATGATAACGCCATTCAATTTAGAAGTGTTCTTCTCGAAAGCGATTGGAACAAGACATTAAAAGCATTTGCAAACGACTCTTCGCTTCAGAGCGCTTCGAACGGTGAGTTGGTTTATAACTACCAGATTCAAACCGGTAATCTGCTAAATATCATCAACGAACTTCAACCGAATGAGGTTAGTTTGGTAATCCCGGTTCAGAAAAATCTTTTTACCGTTGTTCAAGTACTTCAAAAATTAAAGAAAGATGAAGTGCCTCCTTTTGTTTCGATTAAAAAAGAAGTTGAAAAAACTTTTTTGGATGAAAAGCAAAAGCAGTTAGTTGAAGAACATCTAAAGGAACTTTATTCACAAAATGATATCGATATTAAAAAATAGGACAACCATGAAGAAGTACTTTCTCTTCCTTTTAATTTTTATTTTCCCGGAGCTGATCGCGCAGCAATCAATTGATAAAGTTATTGCCGTAGTTGATAATGAAATTATTCTTAAAAGTGAACTTGAATATCAAATAAATCTTTTAGCGGCTCAGCGGAAGATTGATCCCAAAACTCCCGCACTGCGCGAACAAGTTTTGAAGATGCTCATCGATGAAAAATTAGTTTATGCTCAAGCCGGGCTTGATTCCATCACCGTCTCGGAAGATGAAATCGGAAAACAAATTGAGTATCAAATATCTCAATTGATTCAACAATACGGATCTAAAGAACGAATTGAACAAATGTACGGAATGAATCTTGAAAAGATTAAAAGAGAATTGCGTGATGATGTTCGCAAAAATATCATGATCCAAAAAATGCAGGAGAAAAAATTCGGACAGGTGGAATCTACCCGCCGCGAAGTTGAAGATTTTTTCGCTCAATTTAAAGACAGCCTTGGCGTGATTCCCGAAAAAGTAAAAATATCGCACATATTTAAGAACCCGCAAACTTCATCTACATTAAAAGCAAAATACAAAGCTACTGCTCAAGCAATTTTGGATTCTATAAATGCGGGAGCCGACTTTGCAGAATTTGCAAAGAAATATTCAGAAGATCCCGGCAGCGCTACGCAAGGCGGTGACCTTGGATTTGTGAAACGCGGAGTTTTTTATCCTGAATTTGAAAGCGCCGCTTATGCGTTAAAAGAAAAGCAACTTTCTGAAGTAACTGAATCGCCGGTGGGATTTCACATTATTCAATTGCTTGAAAGACGCGGCGAATCAATACACACACGCCACATCCTAATCAAAGTAAAAGCTGATGATGAAAGCGATTTGAACACGATCGAAATGTTAACTGAAATTCGCGATAGTATCGTTAGAAAATTTGGAACGTTTTATGAGTTGGCAAAAAAATATTCAGACGACAAAGAGACGGTAAATCTTGGAGGTCAGCTTGGTTCGTTTTATCTCAACCAGCTTGATAAAAATCTTCTTGATGTTGTAGGTAAGTTAAAAGAAAACGAGATCAGTTATCCGAAGCGTGTTAATTATGCCGGAGATAGCTACGGATATCATATCGTGTGGCTAGAGAAAAAAATTCCACAGCATAAACCCAATATCGATGTCGATTATACGGAACTGAAAAAACTTTCCGATGAATATAAAAAGCAAAAGTTATACGCGGCGTGGTTAGAAGAACTGAAAGCAAAAATCTTTTGGGAAGTAAAAGAGTAACAACGAAGTTGGCAAAGGAAAATTCCATTGGAAAACAGTAATCAAACAAGTGATGTTCAATTAGTTGAGCAATTAGCCGGAGCAGTTCAATCGGTTAAAAAAGAAATTGCAAAAGTTATCATCGGTCAAGATGAAATTATTGATCATCTTCTTTTGTCGCTTCTTTCCCGCGGACATTGTTTGTTAGTGGGCGTGCCGGGATTAGCAAAAACTTTAATCATAAAAACATTAGCCGATGTGCTCGATCTGAAGTTCAACAGAATTCAATTTACACCCGATCTTATGCCGAGCGATATTACGGGAACTGAAATTCTTGAAGAAGACAGCATCACAAAAAAACGTGAGTTCAGATTTATTTTCGGACCAATTTTCGCTAACGTTATTTTAGCAGATGAAATCAACAGAACTCCGCCCAAAACACAAGCAGCGTTATTAGAAGCGATGCAAGAACACAAAGTAACAATCGCCGGAAAAACTTACTCGCTCGATGAACCGTTCTTTGTTCTGGCAACCCAAAATCCAATTGAACAAGAAGGAACATATCCGCTGCCCGAAGCGCAGCTCGATAGATTTATGTTTAACCTCTGGCTCGATTATCCTTCTTTGGATGAAGAAAAAGAAATTGTAAAAACTACTACGGGTGGATTTTTCCCCGAACTCAATAAAATTGTTTCCGCTGAAGAATTGGTGAATTTTCAGAAATTGGTACGCCGCGTTCCTGTAGCGGAAAATGTTATTTCGTTTGCAGTGAACTTTGTAAATAAAACACGCCCGAATAATATTGAAGCGCCTCAGTTCATAAAGGAATGGCTGCGATGGGGAGCGGGTCCAAGAGCCTCGCAGTATTTGATACTTGCCGCAAAAGCTAAAGCGGTTTGCGATGGAAGGTTCACACCGAATATTGACGATGTGAAATCTGTACTTATCCCAGTTTTGCGCCATAGAATTATTACAAATTTTAATGCTGAAGCCGAGGGGATAAATTCAGTTGAAGTGATTAAAAAAATATCTGAGCTTTAAGTTATATTCTTGTTATCCGGTAATTTTTCCAGGCAAAGTAAAATTCCATGCTTGCTGTTTTAATTACCGTTGCCGTTGGAATGGCGAGAAGCATTCCCAACGCGCCGTATAATTGCCCGCCGGCGATGATCAAAAATATAATGATTAACGGATGCATGTGTACGCTTTTTGAAAAGATATAAGGCTGAACAATTCCATTATCCAAAGCGTAAATTATTAGAAGAAAAAGAAGAATGATAGGGGCTTTTGAAAAATCGCCGTATTGCAGAAACGAAATAAGTAATGCAGGAACTCCGCCGATGATCGGACCAAAATAGGGAATAAGATGACCGACTCCGGCTAACGCCCCCAAAGCAAGAGCGTTATCAATACCGATAAGTTGGAACGACAATCCGCAGGCAACTCCAATGAACAACGCATCGAGCATCCAACCGCGAACATATCTGCCAAGCTGCTGAGTAACTTTTTTTATCACCCAGTACGACATTTCCAAATATCTGTTTGGAAGAACCGATACGATTCCCTTTATGATTTGAGTTCTATCCCGAAGTATAAAAAAAGTGGTGAACGGCAGAATGATCATTACGGCTAAGAAAGAAAATATATTTGTTAAAAATGGAGAAACCTGCTGCAGCAGATTTTCAAGCATTCCCGTTGAAAGTTTTTCAACTTGATGTGTGATTAAATCTTTTGTAACAAAAGGGAAGAGGATGTGAAGTTTATCTTCAAATTGAGAGAGTTGATGCGTGATGAAATCGGTACTTAATTTTGAAAACATCGCGTTGGTTTGTTCGAGAATGGCAGGAATTAAGTATGAATAAATTCCAATTCCTACCAGCGATGCAATAATAAAGACAAGGAGAATAGCGTGTAATCTTTTAAAAGAATTCTTCTCAAGAAAATTAATCACAGGATCAAAGATGAACGCGAGGAGAATAGAAAGTGCTAAAAGAATCAGCACATCGAGCAAATAATAAATCAGTAAAAACAGCGGCAGTATAACAAGAAGGAGAGAGAGATAATTTCGTTTTATAACCGCTTCGTTTTGCATGCTGTTACGAGACCGCCTCTACTCTTCTGATACCGGGAACTTCTCTAATAAGCGCCCGCTCTACTCCGGCGCGCAGCGTCATTTGAGACATTGGACAAGAGCTGCAAGCTCCAATCAATTTAACCTGCACGATTCCGTCTTTAGAAATATTTACAAGTTCAACATCGCCTCCATCTGCCTGCAGATAGGGGCGGATACTATCAAGAGCTTTTTTTATTCTTTCTTCCATGTAAATTATTTTTAACTTTCCATCAAAATTTCAATTTTCGTTTCGGTCGCGTTTGAGTTTCTTATGCTGATTTGAGCCGCTAATTTTCTCGCGATCGAATAGATTATTTTTGCATGCTCTGAATCCGGAATATCGAATACAATTGGCACTCCTTTATCTCCGCCAATACGAATACGAGGATCAATCGGAATACCGCCGAGAAACGGAGCTTCAAGTTCAGCCGAAAGATTTTCTCCGCCGCCATTCCCGAAGATATCATATTTTATTCCCGTATCGGGCGCAATAAAATAACTCATGTTTTCAATAATACCAAGTACCGGCACGTTCACGCGATGAAACATTTTTAAACCTTTGCGCGCATCAATAAGAGAAACTTCTTGCGGTGTGGTAACAATTACTGCACCGGTAAGAGGAATTGTTTGCGCTAATGTTAACTGAATATCACCGGTTCCCGGAGGCATATCGAAGATCAAATAATCAAGCTCTCCCCATGATACATCAGATAAAAATTGTTTTACTGCACCGCTTGCCATTGGTCCGCGCCAAATAACGGGAGCGTTGTCATCAATTAAAAATCCGATTGACATTAATTTGATTCCGAAATTTTCAAGCGGAAGCATTTTCATCGTCTCTTTGTCTTGATAAACGCGGGGTTTTTCTTTTATGCCCATCATCAAGGGAATGCTGGGTCCGTAAATATCGGCATCAATTAAACCGACTTTAGCGCCGTCTTTTGCAAGTGCAACAGCAAGATTAACGGCTATTGTGCTTTTTCCAACGCCGCCTTTTCCGCTGGCAATAGCGATCGTATTTTTTACACCGGGTAAAATTGCGTCTTTAACTTCATTTGCGTGTGCGGCAACTTTTGAGGTCATTTTAATTGTGATTTCTTTTGCTTCGGGAAAATCTTCTTTAATTGCATTTTCGCAATCTTGCTGAATTTTATCTTTTAAAGGGCAAGCCGGTGTTGTAAGTATAACATCAACCGAAATCTTGTTTTCGTTTACTTGAATATTGTCGATCATTTTAAGCGTAACTAAATCTTTATGAAGGTCGGGATCGTTTACTCTTTTGAGAGCATTCAGAATTCCTTCTTGCGTAATTTGCATTTGTGTTCCTTTATTTGACTTATTAAAAAACATCATTTCACTTTCTTCACTTTGCTTGCTGCTTTTTCGGCATGCTTCATCAGCCACTCTTGAATATTAAATTTCTTTTCATCATCGCCTGGTTGCCGTAAGGTATATTGCATAGAAGAATTTAACATTCTTGCTTTCGTATTATCCTTCAGATATGGGTGAAGAATATTGTTGATCAAATTATTTTTAAGCTTTGGATCTTGTACTGCGAAAGCCGTTTCAACGCGACCATCAAGATTTCTTTGCATTAAGTCGGCGCTGCTTAAATAGACTTCTTCATCTCCATTATTGAAGAAATAATAGATCCGGCTATGTTCCAAATATCTTCCAACAATACTTCGCACGGTAATATTCTCGCTTAGCCCGGGAACTCCCGGTACTAAACAACAAATTCCACGTATAATCAGTTCAATTTTAACTCCGCAGTTAGATGCTTCATACAGTCCGGCGATGCACATCGGATCAACGATCGCATTACATTTCAGGATCATTTTTCCTTCGCCGCCGTTTTTAACATTTTCAATTTCGCGGTAAACCATTTTCAGAAAAGTGTTTCGCAAATTTAACGGAGCGATAATTAATTTGTTGAAGTCAGCTTGTTTGGAGTATCCGGTTAAATAATTAAAAACATCTGAAACATCCGAGCAAATGTCTTCATCAGTTGTAAAGATACCGAGGTCGGTGTAGATTTTAGCTGTGGTCGCATTATAATTTCCGGTCGCCAGGTGAACGTATCGTTTAAGTCCTTCAAACTCTTTACGCACAACTAACGTCATTTTTGCGTGGGTTTTTAAACCGACTAATCCATAAACCACATGAGCGCCAACTTTTTCCAATTCTCTCGCCCAGAAAATATTGTTTTCTTCATCAAAGCGGGCTTTTAATTCTACAAGAACAGCAACTTGTTTGCCGCGCTCGGCAGCTTCAATTAAATATTTTACGATTGGAGAATTTGAACCAACACGGTAGAGTGTTTGTTTAATTGCTAAAACATCGGGATCGTTAGCGGCTTGTTTTATAAATTCAACAACCGGTTTAAAAGATTCATACGGATGGTGAAGTAGAATATCTTTTTGTCTGATCAAAGAAAAAATATCTTCATCTTCATCGAACCATTTTGGAGTAACCGGGTAAAAAGATTTTTCTTTTAATTGATGGATGGGGAGATCGCACAAACTCATGACATCGGCTAAGCCAAGAGGACCGTCGTAAACGTGTAAATCACTTTCCTGGATCTGTAGATTTTCAAGCAAAGTTTCTATCATATAGTCGGGCATATCTTTTTCAACTTCAATACGAACGACATTCCCGAATTTTCTTTGTCTGATGTTTTCTTCAATTACTCTCAGCAAGTCATCAGCTTCATCTTCTTGAATTTCAATATCCGTATCGCGGGTGACGCGGAACCGATGCGCTTCTAAAATTTCCATCTTCGGAAAAAGAAGATGGAGATTTGCTTTTATTATATCGCCTACCCAAATATATTTTGCGGAAAAACCTTCCGTTGCATCTTTCTTTTTTTGCGGATTTATAACGTGATCCACTCGCAATAAACGCGGTAGTACGTTCGGAACTTTTACACGTGCAAAGTGTTTGTCTCCCTTAGGGCTTTGTACTACTACTGCCAGACTTAAACTTAAATTGGAAATGTAGGGGAAAGGTCTTCCCGGATCAAAAGCTAACGGTGTAAGTACCGGATAAATTTCTTTTTTGAAGTAGGCATTTAACAAATTGTTTTCTTCTTCGCTTAACTCATCTAAGTTAATGATGAAGACATTGTTCTTTCTAAGCCCCTGAAGGATTTCATTTTTCCACAACTCTACAAGAGATTCCAACATAGGTTTAAGAGCGGTTTCAATTTTTTCCAACTGTTCACGCGGCGTTAGTCCGTCGATGGTCGGACCACCGACATTTGCGGCAACTTGTTCTTTCAATCCGGAAACACGGATCATGTAAAATTCATCAAGGTTTGAAAAGAATATAGAAATGAACTTGATTCTATCGAGAAGAGGGAGGTTGGGATTTAACGCTTCTTCACAAACGCGGCGGTTAAATTCAATCCAGCTAAGATCGCGGTTGAAAAAATTCTCCGGACGGTTGTATTTTTTTAATAATTCTTTCCAGAACATTATTTACCTGGCTTCGGTATTATTTAAATAATTGTTAATCGCTTTAGCTGCTGTGCGCCCGGCGCCCATTGCAAGAATTACCGTAGCTCCGCCGGATACAATGTCTCCGCCTGCAAAAACACCTTTTTTGGAAGTTTTCATCGTGGCTTCGTCAACAATGATGTTTCCCCATTTGTTGTACGAAAGATCCGGAGTAGTTTTTTGAATTATCGGATTTGATCCGTTTCCAATTGCAACAACTGCCATATCTAATTCAGTAATATATTCTGAGTTTGGAATTGGAACAGGTCTTCTTCTTCCGGATGCGTCCGGTTCACCAAGTTTCATTTTTTGTAATTTTACACTGCGAAGCCATCCGTTTTCATCACCAAGAAATTCCAAAGGATTGGTAAGAAAAACAAATTCAATACCTTCTTGTTTTGCGTGGTGGACTTCTTCCAAACGAGCAGGCATTTCTTTTTCTGAACGGCGGTACATGATGTAAGCATTTTTTGCTCCAAGACGTTTTGCTGTGCGAACCGCATCCATAGCTGTATTTCCGCCACCGAAGACAGCAACGTTTTTATCTTTACAATCAAAAACGGGAGTATCATATTCGGGGAATTTATACGCTTTCATCAAATTAACTCTGGTGAGGAATTCATTTGCAGAATAAACGCCGTTATAATTTTCTCCCGGAATATTCATAAAATAGGGGAGACCGGCTCCAACAGCTATAAAAACTGCGTTATATCCGCTTGCAAAAAGTTCGTCGATTGTATCGGTAAATCCTATCACTGCGTTTGTTTGGAATTCCACGCCAAGACTTTTTAGCGCATCAACTTCAGCTTTTACAATGCTTTTAGGAAGACGGAATTCAGGGATTCCATAAATTAATACTCCACCGACTTCATGTAATGCTTCAAAGACGGTAACATCGTGTCCAAGTTGAATTAAATCGCCTGCGCAACTTAATCCCGCCGGACCGCTGCCGATGACGGCAACTTTCTTCCCGGTTTTCGGTTTTATTGCAGGAGTTCTTATCCCAATTGTTTCTCGTTCATAATCGGAAACAAATCTTTCCAATCTTCCGATCGCAACGGGATCGTGTTTTACACCGACGACGCACTTTACTTCGCACTGTTCTTCTTGCGGGCAAACTCTTCCGCAAACTGCAGGCAATGCATTATCTTGTTTAATTTTTGCCGCAGCTCCCAGGAAATCCCCTTCGCTAACAAGTTGAATAAAATCTCTGATTTGAACTCCAACAGGACAGCCGTCAATGCAAACAGGTTTAGGACATTGTAGACATCGCTGAGCTTCCATGCGGGCAAGTTCTTCGGTAAGACCAAGGTTTACTTCTAAAAAATTTTTATTTCGTTCAAGAGGAGGTTGTTCCGGCATAGGTTGACGCGGGATCTGCATTCTTTCTTTTTTTGTAAGTGGGGGCATAAAAAATTCTCGTTATTGGTGTATGGTTTCAGTTTTTACCGCTTCAAAAAAAGCTTTATCAATGGCACAAAGATGACTTTCAAGTGCAACTTTTTCGTTTTGATTGTACGTCCGGTTCCGTTTCGTCAACAGTTCAAAATCTACAAGATGAGCGTCAAATTCGGGTCCATCAACACAGACGAAGACGGTTTTATTATCAACCGTTGCACGGCAGCCGCCGCACATTCCGGTACCGTCAACCATAACGGGATTTAGACTTACTACGGTTTTTATTCCGTAAGGTCTCGTAGTGTTTGCAACAGCTTTCATCATGGGAATGGGACCGATAGCGAGAACGAAATCGATTTTTCTGCCGCTGTCAATCAATTCTTGCAGTTTTTGTGTTACAAATCCGTGATAACCGTAACTGCCGTCATCCGTGGTAATGTAAAGTTCATCGGCAACATTTTTTAATTCTTCTTCCAGGATGACCAAATCTTTATTTCGCGCACCGTTGATAACGATGGTGTGGTTCCCGGCTTCTTTTAAAGCAACTGCAGTTGGAAATGCGATCGCGGTTCCAACTCCACCGCCGATGCTGACTGCGGTTCCGAAATTTTCTATATGGGAAGGTTTTCCCAATGGACCAACAACGTCCAGAAAGTAATCACCCGTTTTGTGTGAATTAATTTCCTTTGTAGTTTTTCCAATTCCTTGTACGATAATGGTAATTGTTCCCTGGTCTTTGTTTGAATCGGCGATGGTGAGCGGAATTCTTTCCCCCTTTTCGTCAATACGGACAATTACGAACTGTCCTGCTTTCCGTTTTGCGGCAATTTTAGGAGCTTCAACAACAAACCTTTTGATATCGGCTGCAAGAAACTCCGCTGAAACTATTTTATTCATCAGTGGTTATTTCAGTAAGTTTAAGAAAATCTTTATGTTTGTATATAAAAATAAGCAAAAATTCATTATAAAAGATGGCAGATTTTGTCCACTTTTTTCAACAAATAATGAAATCCCGCTTAAAAATTATTGAAGATAAATTGAAAAAATTAAATGATGAGCACTTTCGGGTTCCTTTTATTCTTGGTTATGATTGGTTATGGACAAAACACTCCGAAAAAAGTTTTTGAACCGAAATTAGAGAACAAGAAAATATCGGTTTATGGCTCCTCCGGGGAAATAATTTTTCAGAAATATTTTAACGACCCCGAAGAACTTTTAGTGAATTTAAGCGATGCTTCGGAAACGGAGTATTTGATCCGTGATAAAAAAATTGAGGGGGGAATTCCCAAATATTCAGTTTTTATTTATTGCGTAACCGATAGTTTCTTTCTGATCGATTCACTTTATTCAGGCGCGTATGAACCCGTGCCCTGTTTTTCAAATGAATTGGAAAGAACGATGCTGCTCACCGGTTGTCCCGATTTCGATTCTCTCTATTCGCCGTTTGAGCATGAATATTTTTCTGCTGTTAATTGTTTGCTCTATGATGATGGGAAATTGTACAATGCGAACGATTTGGTCTATGATATTTTTCTGCAAGAGAATGAGCAGATCGTTGCTTCTATTGAAAGTTCATGGAGTGGTTCCACAAAAGATTGTTCGGCGACAATGGAAATAAGATCAGCGATCGCCGCAGTGTATGTTAATTATCTTAATGCCGGGGAAAAAGTTTTAGCGCGTCAATTTTTAAATGATTACTATCTTTGTCCCGACAAAGAAGCATTTAAAAGTTTTCTCGATTCACAATTTTAACAAGGTGAAATATGGAAAAAATTAAAGTTGGAGTTATCGGTACCGGACATTTGGGAAAGCTGCACACCAAAATGTTTTCTCAACTACAAAATGCCGAATTAGTAGGTGTTTTTGATGCAGACTTTTCAACGGCAAAAACCGTTGCGAAAGAAAACAACACAACAGCATTTGAAACAATAGATGAACTGATCGGCAAAGTTGAGGCGGTTTCCATCGCTGCCGTTACAAGCGCCCATTATCAATTGGCAAAAAAATGCTTGGAGAATAAGATCCACGTATTCGTAGAAAAACCAATTACTGCGCTGCTTGATGAAGCTGAAGAATTGGTGATGCTTGCGCGGGAAAATAAAATGAATTTGCAAGTTGGGCACATCGAACGGTTTAATCCGGCGCTGCTTGCACTTGAAAAATATCATCTAAATCCTCTCTTTGTACAGAGCGACAGACTTGCACAATTTAATCCGCGGGGAACAGATGTGGCTGTCGTTTTGGATTTAATGATCCACGATATTGATATAATTTTAAGCCTCGTAAAAAGCGAAGTTAAAAGTGTGCAGGCAAGCGGTGTTGCAGTTGTTTCAAATAATATTGATATTGCAAACGCGAGAATTGAATTTGAAAACGGCGCGGTTGCCAACGTAACAGCGAGTAGAATCTCGCAGAAAAAAATGCGTAAGATGAGAATATTTCAAAGAGAAGGATATCTTTCACTTGATTTTATTACCGGCGTTTCCGAAGTATTCCGGCTTGTTCCTTCAGATCAAAAAGTTGAAGAAGCCCATATTAACTTTGGCGAAATTGGTGTTGGCGACAAGAAGAAATTTGTAATTTACGAGCAGCCGGAACAGGTAGAAGTGAACGCGCTGAAATATGAACTTGATCTGTTCCTTCAATCAATTATTAAAAAAGAAAGACCGGTGGTTTCCGGTGAAGACGGTTGGAAAGCGCTGAAAGTTGCTGATCTGATCATTAAAAAAATTGAAGAATCTTTGATAAAATTAACACAATAGTTCCAGAGGTAGTTATGAAAAAAAATATTTTACTGCTCGTTGCTGCGATGTTCATTTTTACATCTTGCAGCATTTATCAATCGATTGTTAATCTTTCCCGTCTAAAATTTAAACTTGGGATTGTAAACAATGTCCGTCTCGCGGATATTTCACTTGATGGAAAAACAAAGTTGTCTGACTTTTCTCCTTTCGATGGAATAAAATTAACTTCAGCAATAACTAGAGGATCGCTTCCTATTTCGTTTATTTTAAACATTGATGTTAAAAATCCAAATGACGGAACCGGCGGATATACAGCAACTAATGCTTCGCTGGTTTCAATGCCTTATCGGCTTTATGTTGATGAGAAGGAAATTTTAACCGGGAATATTTCTTCACCGGTAACTATCCCGGGAACCGGAGAAGCTACTGTCATTCCACTCGCAATAAATTTTGATCTATATAAAAATATCAAAGATCATGGTTTTGAATCTCTCGTAAATCTTGCGTTAAACATTGCCGGAACCGGAAATGGGAATTCGCGTTTAACGGTTTATACAAAACCTACCGTGAATACCGTACTTGGAGATATCACCTATCCGGGTGAACTTAAAATTGTTGATAAAGAATTTAGAGATAAATAATTTTTAGAATTGAATTGGCGGAGTAAAGAATGGCTAAAGCAGAAAAATATGCAATCGGAGTAGACCTCGGTGGAACGTTTATTAAATTCGGAATTGTTACCGAACGGGGAAAGATTATAAGAAAATCTTTTGTCGATACAAAAGCTGAAGGCGGTCCCGACTCAGTAATTAAGCAGATGAAAAAGGGATTGAAAGAATTATTCGATCATGATAAAATCAAGATTGAAGGAATTGGAATCGGTTCGCCGGGAATTGTTTCAAAGAAAAGAGGAACGGTGGAGAATCCACCGAACTTACCCGGCTGGGGAAAAGTTCAGCTTGGACATTTGATCGAAAAAACTTTTAAACTTCCCACATTTGTAGAGAACGATGCGAACGCCGCAGCAATCGGAGAATTGATTTTTGGCGCCGGGAAAAATCATAAATCTTTTGTGATGATAACACTCGGTACCGGAGTTGGCGGTGGAATCATTCTAAACAAAAAATTATTCCGCGGCGATTTTGGA
>JAUYAB010000097.1 GCA_030693705.1 Ignavibacteria bacterium
CGCTGGTAGTTCTTTCTTTCTCGCTAACATTTCTTTTCCCTTTCAACTTTGTTAACGAGCTCTAACTTATTGTTTTTTATGATTTTATCATAATCTTCCGTTTTGGGGAAACTCTAAAAATTTTATAACAATTCTTTTTCATCCATTATTTCAACCATTTAAATAAAGTTTTCCGCAATGTTTGTTTTTCAAAGGAATTAATCTCTATTTCTATACAAAATATTTTAGTAAAAAAGACGAAAAATACTCCAAACGATTTTAATCATTTGGAGCCAAATATATCTCCAATGATCATAGTAGTTGGTTAATTGTAGTTTGATCACTAATTTGCAATACGCGAATCGCGAATTCTATATTATGAAAGGTGAGCAAATGAAAAAACATAGTGGAATGCGTCCACAGGACATAGTTGTTTTGTTGAAAATAGCACTAATAAAAGAGAACTGGCTTGCAAAAGACCTTTCAAAAAATCTAAAAATCAGTGCAAGTGAAATCAGCGAGTCTTTAAATAGGTCAGCCATAGCCGGATTGTTAAGCGCGGACAAAAAAATATTAATGAAAAAAGCCTTTCTTGAGTTTCTTGAGTATGGGTTAAAGTTCGTTTTTCCCCAAAAGACGGGAGCGATTTCAAGAGGTATCCCAACTGCTCATTCTGCTCCTCCTTTAAATCACTTAGTAACTGCCGATGAAATATTTGTCTGGACCTACTCAAAAGGTGAATATCGAGGGCAAGCTATTGAGCCGTTGTATAAAACTGTCCCGGAAATTTCAATAAAAGATGAAAAATTATATGAATTACTGGCGCTCACTGATGCGTTAAGAATAGGTAAAGTACGTGAACAAAAAATTGCAATAGAGGAATTGAAAAAGAGAATTCTATGAAAATAGAAAACAAAAAGCTGAATGAAAGAATGATAAAAAAAATTGCTCTTGCATTAGGAGAGCTTAACGAGAAAGTTGTGTACGTTGGCGGAGCTGTTGTTAATCTTTATGGGGATGATCCGGCGGCAGAGGAGGTTCGCCCTAAAAAAGATTTAGTAAATGGAATTAAATAAAGGGGACAGAAAAAAAACTGATCGAATTATGGAATCGCTTTATGAGATCGGTAACGGTTATCCACTCATTCAACCGTTTATATAAAGTTTTCCGCAGTGTTTGTTTTTCAATGGAATTAATCTCTATTTTTGTACAAAATATTTTACAAAAAAAAGGACGAAGTTATGAAGCAAAGACTAATTGCAGCAGTGATGATTCTGTTTTCATTTACGCTGCTTGTTTCCGCACAAAAAAAATCTGCTCTAAGTGACCAACCCGTTGAAATCAAATACGAAAAACACATTTTGAAAAACGGCTTAACGCTTCTTCTTCACGAAGATCACAAAGCGCCGATTGTAGCTGTGAATGTTTGGTATCACGTCGGCTCAAAGAATGAGAAACTTGGCAAGACCGGATTCGCTCATCTGTTTGAGCATCTTATGTTTAACGGAAGCGAAAATTTTAATGATGATTATTTTAAAGTAATGGAAAAGATAGGGGCAACTGACCTGAACGGAACAACGAACAGCGACAGAACAAACTATTTTCAAAATGTTCCAAAGTCATCTTTTGATTTAGCTTTGTGGATGGAATCGGACAGAATGGGGCATTTACTTGGCGCAATAAATCAAGCTAAACTTGATGAACAGCGCGGTGTAGTTCAAAATGAAAAACGCCAGGGTGAAAATGAGCCTTACGGACAAGTTGATGAACTTATTGTAAAAAGTACTTTCCCTGCCGGTCATCCTTATTCATGGACTGTCATCGGCTCGATGGAAGATTTAAATGCCGCCGCTTTAACCGATGTTCAAGATTGGTTCAAAACTTATTATGGAACTGCAAACGCAACATTAGTTGTTGCCGGCGATATTGATACGAAAGAAGCATTGCAAAAAGTTGAAAAATATTTCGGGGACATTCCATCAGGTCCTCCAATCGCAAAGTATAACGCTTGGATTCCAAAGATGACCGGAAGCCACAGACAAGTTATGCAGGACAGAGTTCCTCAATCACGTATCTATAAAATATGGAATGTTCCGCAATGGGGTTCGCAGGAAGGTGTTTACCTTGATTTAGTAAGCGATGTGCTCGCTTCGGGAAAAACTTCACGTCTCTATAAACGATTGGTTTATGACGATCAGATTGCTACTTCTGCAAGAGCTTATGTCGATCTTAGTGAAATTGCCGGACAATTTTATTTTGATTTAACCGCTAAACCGGGAGAAGATTTAGCCAAAGTTGAAAAAGCCGGTGATGAAGAATTGCAAAAATTCTTAAAAGATGGTCCGACCGCAAAGGAATTAGAAAAAATTAAAACTCAATACATGGCTCAATTCATACGCGGAATTGAACGCATCGGCGGATTCGGTGGTAAATCAGATATTATTGCACAGAACCAGGTTTATACCGGTGATGCCGACCATTACAAACAAGTATTGAAATGGGTGAATGAAGCAACCGCAAAAGATCTTTTGGAAACTGCCCGCAAATGGTTATCCGATGGCGTTTATATTTTAGAAGTTCATCCATTCCCAAATTTTGAAGTTGTAAAATCAGATGCAGACAGAAGCAAACTTCCGGAAGCAGGAACTCCGCCCGATGCAAAGTTTCCTGATTTCAAAAGAGCTACACTCTCAAATGGAATGAAGATTATTTTAGCTGAACGCCACGAAGTTCCGGTTGTAAATATGAGTTTACTTTTTGATGCCGGTTATGCCGCTGATCAGTTCGGCTTAAAAGGAACGGCAAGTCTTGCGATGAATATGCTTGATGAAGGAACGAAAAAAAGAAACGCACTTCAAATAAGTGAAGAACTTGAAAGTCTTGGCGCTACATTAAATACCGGTTCAAATCTGGATATGTCATCGGTCAGTCTTTCATCATTAAAATCCAATTTGGATAAATCGCTTGAAATTTTTGCAGATGTAGTACTCAATCCATCATTCCCGGAGACTGATTTTAACCGTTTGAAAAAACAGCAAATTGCAGGTATTAAACAGGAAAAATCTTCTCCATTTACAATGGCGTTACGAGTATTTCCGAAAATTCTTTATGGTGAAAATCACGCTTATGGTAGTCCGTTTACAGGCTCCGGGTATGAAGAAAGTGTGAACAAACTTACTCGAGAAGAACTCGTTAAGTTTAAGGAAGATTGGATTAAACCAAATAATGCTACTCTTGTAGTTGTTGGAGATATTACTTTAGATGAACTAACTCCACGCATTGAAAAATTATTTAAAGACTGGAAAACCGGAGAAATAAAACAAAAAAATATTGCACAAGTTGAACAAAAAGAAAAACCGGTAATTTATATTTTGAACAAACCGGGTGCGATGCAAAGTGTAATTATTGCAGGTCAAGTAACTCTTCCATCGGCTAATCCGGATGAAATAGCAATCGGGTTAATGAACGATATTCTCGGCGGAAATTTTACTTCCAGGATCAATATGAATCTTCGTGAAGATAAACACTGGTCATACGGCGCACAATCTGTTTTAGTTGGAGCTAAAGGGCAGCGTCCATTTATTGCTTTCGCTCCGGTTCAAGCAGATAAAACAAAAGAATCGATCATAGAAATTCAAAATGAATTAAGCGGAATTACCGGTTCAGTTCCTATTAAAGATGATGAATTTAATTTTGTAACTACTAATCAAGTGAACAGTATGGCGGGTTCATGGGAAACCGGAAACGCTGTACGCGGAAGTCTAAGTGAAATGGTTCGCTACGGATTGCCTGACAATCATTTTTCAACTTTTGCAGCAAGAGTAAAATCAGCAACCAAACAACAATTGATGGATGCAGCTAAAAAAGCAATTCACCCAAATCAATTAGTCTGGATAGTTGTTGGCGACCGCGAAAAAATTGAGCAGGGATTGAAAGATATGAACCTTGGCGAAGTAAAATATATGGACCTTGACGGGAACGAAATCAAGTAGAAAGTATCCGCCAAAGGCGGATCAGCCTTTGGCTGAGAAAGTAGAAAGGCTGGTTGAATGATCAGCCTTTTTTATTCTGTTTTTGAGATTCACTTTTTACTTTATACTTTCGACTTGCAACTATTTTATTCCCTATATTTACAGAAAAAAAATAAATTTAGATGAACGCATTTTCAACGCATCAAAAAGGATTATTTGCAGCATTCCTTGCCGGAATTTTGTGGAGTACCGGTGGTCTCTTTATCAAACTTATCTCGCTCAATCCTTTTCAACTCTCTTTTTTCCGTTCGCTTTTTTCGGCTGCAACGTTTCTTATCCTCTTTAAAAGTGAAGCGGTAAAAAGAAATAGAGCAACATTCATTAACGCTTTATTTTATGCCGCTATTCTCATTCTCTTTGTTATCGCTACCAAAATGACGACAGCGGCAAACGCTATTTTTCTCCAATACACGGCTCCCATTTACGTTTTAATTTTAGAACCGATCCTGCTTAAAACGAAGTTTGAAAAAATTAATATCGTTACCATTATTTTGGCATTCACGGGGATGGTCCTCTTTTTTATGGGCGAACTTTCTCCGGGACATTTTGTTGGAAATATTGTTGCACTTATCTCCGGAATGTGTTTCGCCGGTTTTCTTTTAGGTATGAGAAAGAATGATCACTCATACCAATTTGCAACAATATTTTGGGGAAATATTATCATTGCAGCGGTTAGTGTCTTCTCAGTTTTTTCAATTCAAGTCCTTACTTTTTCCGATCTGACAATGGTAGCATATCTCGGAATTGTTCAGATCGGTTTGGCTTACGCGGTATTTACTTATTCGCTTAAACGAGTCCATGCGATTGAGGCATCGCTGATCTCGATGATTGAACCGGTGTTAAATCCCGTGTGGGTATTTATTTGGTACGGAGAAAAACCATCAACATTAGCGCTAATTGGCGGGGCGGTAATTTTGTTGGGTTTAACGATCAAATCGGTTCTTTATGAAAATTTTATTAAGGTGAGAACGAAAAAATCACTTTAACTTCTCTGTCTAATTCAGAGAAATTTCCTTTGGATTGTAAAAAATATTTTACAAAAAAAGATTCCCATCATTTGAATATTTCAAAAGTAGATTGTAGTTTTAGTCAGTAAGTTTTGAGAGAAAGAAAAATATCTCAGGACGGGGTGCTGACCTAGCCACTCGCTCCTCTAACCCCTGAAGATGATTACACGATATAGATAATTGTGTTTATGTATTCATGCATAGCTTCAAAGTAACCGTTTTGGAACTCAAGTTATTTTAACGACAATGTTGAAACATAATAGCACGATTGATTTTTAACGGTAAAATTCAAAATTCATTTAAAGGAGAGAGTGTGAATTATAAACCAAAATCCCATCTTATCTATTTTATTATGTTTCTGCTGAACATCGCGGTGTTTGCTCAAGACGCACCAATTGAATGGGGAGAAATTCCAAAAGCAGATTTAGAAATGAAAACCTTCCCGCAAGATTCCAATGCTTCAGCAGTTATTTTATGCGACTACGGTGAATCGAAATTTGATAATGAATTAAATCTTGTTTTTTATCATCATTTACGGGTGAAAATCTTAACGGAAAAAGGATTCGGATGGGGAACGCATTCTGTGGTTATTGTAACTGGCGATAAAGCCGAAGATATTGATGATATTGAAGGAGCGACTTATTCACTTGATGACAAGGGAGATATTGTTAAAAGCGAATTAGATGACGATGAAATCTTTAAAGAAAAAGCTTCCAACACCAGAACTCGATATAGATTTACATTGCCAGGTTTGAAATCCGGGTGTGTTGTTGAGTTCAGATATACTATTAAAACTGATCGTTGGAATTTTGTTAGAGATTGGACTTTTCAATATAGTGAGCCTGTTCTTTGGAGTGAATATCGTCTCCAATTTCCTTCGCGTTCTTTTGGTTTTGCTTTCGCCAAACAGGGGTATGAATATTGGGAAGTTGATGAAGAAAATGATGTTAGTCAGATCTTTGAAAGTCCGGCATCGGGTTATTTAGGAGAAAAAATTGTCAATTGTAAATCACGGCGTTGGGTGGTAAAAAATGCACCCGCAATAAGAGATGAACCTTATGTTACAACTACCGACGACTACGTAAATAAAGTTGAAATTCAATTAGCCGGTTATTCATTGATCGGAACAGGAGTAAAAAAAGTATTAAACGAATGGGACGTGTTAATAAACGAGTTATTGGAAAATAAGAATTTTGGTGAAGCTATTGATATTACGAGTGATGTTGAAAAATTAGCCGGTGAAATTACTCAAGGAATAACTAAACCGCTCGATAAAATGAAGTCAATCTATAATTGGGTATCAAAGTCGATAGTTTCAACTAACACAAATCGAGTTTTTACTGACGGCGACGTTGACGATATACTGGAATTGAAGAAAGGTTCAAATGCAGAGATTACTATGCTTTTAATATCGCTTCTAAAAGCTGTTGATATTCAGGCCGATCCGGTTATTCTAAGCACAAGGGAGAATGGGAAAATTCAAGATATGTATCCGATGATCTCGCAATTTAATTATGTGCTTGTGCGGGTAGTTATTGATTCAAAACCTTACTATTTAGATGCTGTAAATCCGCTTCGCCCGTTTGATCTTTTACCGATTAGAGTGCTAAACGTAAAAGGATTGATCATAAAACCTGGCTCCATTCATTGGGTTACTTTTATTTCGGACAAACTGAATCAAAGCAAATCCCATATTGACATAACCATTAAAGAGGATGGTTCGTTAAGTGGTAAACTTGAAGATTCGTTTTCTGAATATGAAAGCCTTTCTATTAGAAGCGATTTAAGTAACAAAAAAGATATTGATATCGCCAAAGAAGAATTAGGAACCGAATCTCTGGGAATTGATATCGACTCTGTAGAAATTAGCGGAAAGGATAGTTTGGAAGCGCCGCTATTAATCAGAGCGCATATATCATCATCCAACTATGTACAGCAAAATGGTGAGATAATTTATCTAAACCCTTACTTAATCCATCGGTTAAAAGATAATCCCTTTAAATTAAAAAAGAGAAATTTTCCTATCGATTATAGCTATACGAGAAGCTTAGAACTGATTATAAATGTTGCAATTCCAAACGGATATGAAGTGAAAGAATCATTAAGCGATAAATTTCTCAAGGTCAGGGATTATGTTGCTTTTTCGAGATTAGTAAAAGTTGAAAATAATTGGATGACGATAGTAAACAAGATGGAGATAAAAGCTACGGTTATTCCGGAACAGTTTTATAACGATTTGAGAACGTTTTATTCTCAGATAGTTGATCTTGAGTCGGAACAGATTGTGTTAACTCGTAAAGCCGTTGCTCCGGTTGAAACATCAGCACCTGCGCCGGTTCAAACTGAATCGGTAAAGGCTACTACCACAAAGAGCAAAAATGGAAAAAAGGGGAAATAAAATGAGGTTGATAATTGTCATATTCATTCTATCACCTTTGTTCACTTTTGCATTAACCAAAGGGAATGATGACACAAATCCTTATGATATTAAAAATATTAAGCAGGAATTAATTCCCGGAGCGGATGCTATTATCAGAATTAAATCATTACGGTTTGAAGTTAAAGGAGAGAGTTCTGCTCTTAAGAAAGTAAAATTTGCTGTTACCGTTTTTAATAGAGATGGGAAGCATTATGGCCAATTGTCTTTACCATATGACAAATTTTCTGAAATTGAAGATTTGGAAGGAAAAATTTATGATGCAAAGGGAGAAGAAGTACGAGAATTAGATGACAATGAAATTAAAGATTACAGTAATATTAGTGGTTATTCAATATATGAAGATGATCGAGTAAAAGTTGCAGAACTATATTATAATGTTTTCCCTTACACTGTTGAATATATCTACGAAATTTCCTACGATGGATATTTAAGTTGGCCTACATGGTTTTCAAGATACTCAACAGAACCTGTAGAATTAAGCCAATTTGAAGTTCTTTTTCCGTCGGATCAAAAACTTCGTTACTGGTGCAACCATGATTCTTTAAAACCATTGATCTCTGATGAAGGAAGTAAAAAACTCTATTCATGGTTCGAAAATAATCTGCCTAAACTTTCGAGAGATGTTTACGGTGATGATATAGAAGACATTGCAACGATCGTAAAGATTGCTCCATCCAATTTTGAGATTGCCGGTTATAAAGGAAATATGCTTTCGTGGAAAGAATTTGGCAGTTGGTTCAGCAAACTTAGTAAGGAAAAAGGAGTTCTTCCGGATGATGCTAAGAGAGAAATCAGAGGTACTTTTGATTCATCTGATAATATCAGACAAAAGATTGTTAAATTATATAAATACATGCAAAGCCGAACACGATATGTTAGCGTTCAACTTGGTATTGGTGGTTGGCAGCCATTTGACGCGACCTATGTTCACCTGCGGGGTTATGGTGATTGTAAGGCGCTTTCAAATTATATGGTTGCTATTTTGAAACAGGCGGAAATAACCGGTTATCCGGTGTTAATAAATAGTGGGGATGAGCGTCTTCCTCTGATAGAAGAATTTCCCAGCAATCAGTTTAACCATGTGGT
Source organism: Ignavibacteria bacterium (assembly GCA_030693705.1). GTDB lineage: Bacteria > Bacteroidota > Ignavibacteria > Ignavibacteriales > Ignavibacteriaceae > UBA1563. Next base: position 8,544 of record JAUYAB010000097.1, read on the forward strand.
GGTCTGCGTTCCGCTAGAAAAAGATACCGTTTGGTTAGAATGTACAAGTCAAACAAAACCTGCAGGTCGAATTGGTCATAGCAACGAAAATCGTTATGCATTAATGATTACACCGGAAGGAGGAGTTGTGGTTCGTACTCCCTCAAGCGGTGCGTTACAGAATGTGCAGCAAAAAAATATTACTGTTTCTTTGTCAAATACAGAAGCAAAAATAAAAGCTTCGATTGACTGGTATGGGGATCAATATGATTATGTGAACCCGATTTCCGTGAAATCGATTCCTTTAGAAAAAGAGGAGTGGGTGAAGGATCTTTTTGAAGTTCCTGAAATAATTTTAAATAATTATGTTTTTACAAATGACAGCACTAATAAAATTAATCTGAACATGGAACTAACCTTACCGCGTTATGCATCTGTATCCGGGAAAAGAATTTTCTTTAATCCTAATCTGATGTCGCGAAGAACATCGGTTCCAAAAGATGTAGAAAAAAGACTTTCGCCTATTAGATTTGATTATCCTTATTTGGATATTGATTCAATAACCTATTCAGTGCCGCAAGATTATAATGTGGAAACGGTTCCAAGTGAAGTAAAGATAAAATCTTCTTTTGGTGAGTTCAGTTCCAAAACAAGAGTCGATGTCGATTCAAAGATTATTTTTATCAGGAAAATAAAGTTTAATGATTATGCTATCTCCGCAGAAAAATATACAGAATACAAAAACTTTTTAGCCGCCATTGTAAAATCTGATAGAGCGCAAGTAATTCTTGTTAAACGAAATTGATAAACAGATTCTTGCGAAAATTTTATTAAGGGGAAATTCTGATAGACGTGGTAGGAAGTAAAAGTGTTTGTAGGAATGAATTCTAAAACCTTTAATTTGTCCCAAAATCCAAACATTTATGCTAATTATAATTGAAAAACGTAATCGTACAGTTCATGCCTGTTCGTTTCAGCGCATCATTCCTAATAAATCAATTAAAAAGCATTAATCACCTTAAAATCCTATTTTTAAGCCGAAAACGCAGAAATAATTACCGAAAACTCCCGGGTAATTACAATTACCTGCCGGTTTATTTTAATTATTTATCGGTTAATTGTAATAACCTTCCGGTTTATTATAATTCCTCATCAATTTATTGTAATTCCCAATCGATTAATTGTAATTAACTACCGATTTATTTTAATTACTAAGCGGGTAATTACAATTATCTATCAATTTGTTTTAATTATTGCGTAAACAATTGTAATTAAATCAGTCTTAGCTGGAATGTATTAGAAGGTCATTATGGCGAAAGCCGACTGATATTCCAATCATTTTCAACTAAACGATAAAGTATTCTATCGTGTAAACGGTTTTCTCTTCCTTGCCAAAATTCAATTTCAAAAGGAATAACTCTATACCCGCCCCAGAAAGAGGGAAGTGGAATTTCTTTTCCGTCATATTCTTTTTGCAAAGATTGAAATTTATCTTCTAAAAATTTTCGATCCGGAATTTCACTGCTCTGTTTTGATGCCCACGCTCCCAGTTGACTTTCTCTCGGTCTTGAGTGAAAATATTCTTCTGACTCATCGCCAGAAACTTTTTCTACTTTTCCTTTTATGCGGACTTGCCTTACCAATTCTTTCCAGAAAAATAATAAAACCGCAGTAGGATTCAGTTCCAATTCTTTGCCTTTGTGACTTCTATAATTTGTATAGAACACAAATCCTTTCTTATCAAACTCTTTTAATAAAACTATCCGGGCATTAGGAAAACCCTCATTTGATAATGTCGCGAGAGTCATGGCATTTGGTTCTTCTATCTTAGCGTAAACAGCTTCATTGAACCAGATTTCAAATTGGTCAATCGGATATTGATTGACATGAGTTTCATCAAACGGAGCCGATGCGTAAACTTTTCTCATCCCGGCAAGGTTTATTTTCTCATTCATTATTGTCAGCTATTCTTTTTGTTTTGTAATTGAACAAAGATAAACAAATGCGTTTCTAAAAAAAAGATTTGTGCTGCCGGTTATTTTTCCACAAAAAAATAAAAAAAGAGTTGAAGGAAAGAAAAATATCAATTAAGTTTACGATAGAAATTTGCGGGAGTAATTCAGTGGTAGAATGCAAGCTTCCCAAGCTTGACGTCGCGGGTTCGAGTCCCGTCTTCCGCTCAAAAAATTTTGAAAGTGTTTGGAATTCTGATCTCAAAGTAAGATATTTGTATCGGTTTTTGAAAAACATTTGTTTTTTGGATTTTGAAATTTCCCTCATGGGGGCTTAGCTCAGTTGGTTTAGAGCATCTGCCTTACAAGCAGAGGGTCGGAGGTTCGACTCCTTCAGCCCCCACAGTAATAAAGCTACATTAAAATGTAGCTTTATTTTATTTTCCTCAAGTTGACCACCCAAAAATTATAAAAAATTAAAGCCGTTAAAACATTTAACAATTTGAGTTTTTGTTTCATTAACACCTCGATTAATCGAGGTGTTAATGAAATAATGTGACATATATTTCAACCGTTTTAACGGTTTATCAAATGGTGCGGTCAACTTGAGTTATTTTAAATACCGACTTGTAGCATTCAAAGTCTAATAACTTTAATCATACTCTTTAAAGATCACATAAAAAATATTTTCCTCTTTTTCTTCTTGGAAATAAAACTAAATAATTTTAGCTTTATTCACCTAAATAAACAAAGTTAAAATCTGAGGATTAGTTGCCTGGTGAGTTGTTTAATAACCATGAAGAACTTTTAAAAAGAATCTAAACTTTTTCATTTTATTCTATTATTTAAATGAAGCGCAAAATAAATGGAATTTGTTGAAGGACGCATGCTCAACAAAATTATCGGTAAAGAGATTGGTCCCCTTCCTTACAGAGAAGCGCTTAGTATCATTCTCAAAATTCTTGAAGAAGTAAAAACAGCTCATCAGCGCGATGTAATTTTTACTACACTTAATCCAAGTTACATTAATGTAACACCGGATAATAAAGTAGTAATAAACGAGATTACAGATTCAACTCTAAAAAAGAAAATAAAAAAAGAAGGAATTATTTATCGATCTCCGGAAGAGCTTAGCGCAAAGAATGCTGATCTTCAATCCGATATTTACAGTTTGGGAATTATACTGTACGAAATGCTCGCCGGAAACCTTCCGTTCGCGAATATAAGCCCAATGAGCGATTTCACCCTCATGAATAAAATTGTTGGTGAAAAATTGAACGATCCGCGTGAATTTTACCCCGACATTCCGGATTGGCTGGTGGATATAATTAATCAAGCTACCGCAAAAGAAAAATCTGATAGAATAAAAACTGCCGAAGAGTTCATCTCACTACTTAAAATAGGTAGTGAAGCCTACGAAACGAAATTGCAGGAAGAGTATGAAAAAGAGTTGCTGCTTCAAAAAGAAAAAGAAGAAGCCGAGAAGAAAGCTCAAGAAAAAATAGTTCTGTTGGGACAGTTGAAAAGTGAAATCGAAACAGTAGAACCAATTGAACAAACACCTCCATTATTAGAGTCACAAAGTAAAAAAGAAGGACCTCCCAAACGAACAAAACGAAAAGCCTCGATCGGTCTTAAATTGGTTATATGGACAGTATTAACTTTGGCAACCTTCCTAATTATCTATGACGAAAAAGGCGTTGAATCCGAATGGATGGGAGAGAACTTGAACACTGATGTTTACAGAAATGGAGATTCGATCCCGGAAGTTAAAGATGCGAAAGAATGGACAAAACTTAAATCTGGTGCATGGTGTTACTATAATAATGATGCTGAAAATGGGAAGAAATATGGAAAATTGTACAATTGGTACGCTATAACTGATCCGCGAGGGTTAGCTCCAAAAGGATGGCAAATCCCTTCAAAAAATGAATTTGAAGAATTAATAAAAATTTTAAGTGAAGATGAAATTGCACGAAAAGCAGTGAGAGATGGAGACATGAACAATAAAAGTGGTTTCTCCGTTTTACTTGCAGGAGGAAGAGACAGCACAGGCTATTTTTATGATTTGGGTTATGTTCCTTACTATTGGAGTACGACAGAGTATGATTCTATTAATGCCAACAATCTGGTTCTCCTTTATCACGAGAACAATGTATCTTTATCTAATAAACCTAAGAGTTATGGCTTTTCAGTACGTGGTTTTAAGTTGAAAGAGAAACAGGGTTTTTTACAAAAATTATTTAAGCTTAAGTAGCAGCCTGCAGGATTTCTTTTTCGTTCTTTATTGCTGATTAGCGTTTGGAATTTTCGAAAATTCTTTAAGAAATGGCTTAAAACTCGCCGGACTGAGTAAATAAACTTTGTAAATTTTATCTAATTTAATATATTTCACCAGTAAAAAATGACTTTTCTGCCGGGATGGCGGAATTGGTAGACGCACAGGACTTAAAATCCTGTGTCCCGTTGGGACGTGCCGGTTCGAGTCCGGCTCTCGGTACAAAAAACAATGAAAAGTCAATTCCCAAAGTCAAAAGTCAAAAGTCAAATTTTTTGTAACTAAAGTTTTGGCTTCTCACCTTTGACTTTTTTAGTTTTTGGTGATTGGTCATTAGACAATAGTCATAGGTTAATATGATAAGTTGTTATTTGAATTTTGCTCTTTGTGATTTTGTATTTGGGTTCTTAGCTCAGTTGGTTAGAGCGTCTGCTTGACGTGCAGAAGGTCATAGGTTCGAATCCTATAGAGCCCACTGATTCCTGGAGTTGTCTCCGTTTTATTTATTAAATAGAAGATTATGGAAAATATTACTCTTACTTTTCCCGACGGTAATTCGAAAGAATTTGCAAAAGGGATAACCGCTTTCGAGGTCGCCAAATCAATTTCAAATAGATTGGCTGACGATACGCTCGCCGTTAAAATAAACGATTCTCTAAAAGAACTCTACACAAAACTTGAATCCGATTCAAAGATCAACTTTATTACTTTTGAGGATAACAAGGGGAAGGAAGTCTATTGGCATTCAACTTCTCACCTGATGGCTCACGCTGTTCAATCGATCTATCCGGAAGCAAAATTTGGTGTTGGTCCTGCAATTGAGAATGGTTTCTACTATGATATTGATATCAACTCAAAACTTACAGAAGATGATCTAAAAAAGATTGAAGATAAAATGATGGAACTTTCAAAACAACAGAATGTTTTTGAAAGAAAAGAAATATCAAAAACGGAAGCATTGAAATTCTTTACTGAAAAGGGAGATCAATATAAACTTGAAATTATTAGTGAAATTGATGATACTGAAGAAGCGATCAGCTTATACAACGAAGGCGATTTTACTGATCTTTGCACCGGACCTCATTTGCCGAATGCTGGAAAAATCAAGTATGTTAAATTGCTTAATATTTCCGGCTCTTACTGGCGCGGAAACGAAAAGAATAAACAACTTCAAAGAATTTATGGAATTTCTTTTCCGAAGAAAAAATTGCTCGATGAACATCTTATCCTTTTAGAAGAAGCAAAAAAACGGGATCACAGAAAATTAGGAAAAGAGTTGGAGCTCTTTTTCATCAGTCCGAAAATTGGGAGCGGATTGCCGGTTTGGCTTCCGAAAGGTGCAGTACTTCGCGAAACTTTGGAAAAATATCTTCGCGAAGAACAAACCAAACGCGGGTATCTACCGGTTGTAACTCCTCATATAGGAAATATCAACTTATATAAAACAAGCGGACATTATCCTTATTATAAAGAGAGCCAATTCCCGACAATCAAGTTTGAAGATAGTGAGGAAGAGTATTTATTAAAGCCGATGAACTGCCCACATCATTTTCAAATTTATGCTGTAAAGCCGAGAAGTTACCGCGATCTACCAATCCGTCTTGCAGAATTTGGAACAGTTTACCGTTACGAACAATCCGGAGAATTAAACGGTTTAACACGCGTGCGTTGTTTTGCTGTTGATGATTCACATATGTTTGTCCGCCCCGATCAGTTGAAAGAAGAAGTATGTAATGTTATCGAATTGATCCAGGCAGTTTTTACAACTATGGGATTTAAGGATTTTACAACTCAACTTTCGTTCAGAGATTCAAATGTAGAAAAATACGGCGGAGATATTGCACTCTGGGAAAAAGCTCAACAGGAAATAAAAGAAGCCGCTGATATTATGAAGCTTGATTATTTTGTTGCAGAAGGCGAAGCCGCTTTCTACGGACCCAAAATTGATTTTATGGTGAAAGATGCGCTTGGAAGAAAATGGCAATTGGGAACAGTTCAAATTGATTATGTTATGCCGGAAAGATTTCAATTGGAATATATAGGAAGCGATGGACAGAAACACAGACCTGTAGTTATTCACCGCGCACCTTTTGGTTCTTTGGAAAGGTTTATCGGCGTGCTAATTGAACATTTTGCCGGAGATTTTCCTCTTTGGCTGGCTCCGATCCAAACAGTAGTTGTTCCGATATCCCAAAATTACGTACATTACGCTAGTGAAATTTCAAAAGTTCTTAAAGAAAAAGGAATTAGAATCGAACTTGACGAACGAAGTGAGAAAATCGGTTATAAAATTCGTGATTGGGAGACACAGAAAGTCCCATATATGATCATTGTTGGTGAAAAAGAAGAACAGCAAAAAGTAATTTCAGTTAGAAAACATAAACAAGGAGATTTAGGAACTTTTCAATTAGAAAATTTTCTAACTCAATTAGAAGAAGAAATTAAAAATAAAATATCCAATAACAAATAAGGAGGTTCTTTATCGCTCAAGCAGAAGAAATTCGTATTAATGAAGAGATCAAGACCCAAAAAGTTAGAGTAATCGATCAAGACAGCACCCAGCTTGGTGTTTTTTTAATAAAGGACGCAATTCGTTTAGCAACGGAACGTGGCTTAGACTTAGTAGAAATTGCTCCTAAAGCTGATCCGCCGGTTTGTAAGATTATTGATTTCGGAAAATTCAAATACGAGCAGCAGAAACGGGAAAAAACGCAGAAGAAAAATCAAGTCGTTTCCGTTTTAAAAGAAATTCGTTTTCATCCGAACACCGATGTTCATGATTTTGAATTTAAAGCAAAGCATGCAATTAATTTTTTGCAGGACGGCGATAAAGTAAAAGCGGTAGTGATGTTCAAAGGGCGCGAGATGGCTTACACTAAACTCGGCGAAGACCTTTTAAACCGCTTTATTGAAAGAGTACAGGATGTCGCAAAAGTTGAAAGCCCTATCAAGATGGAAGGGCGGTACATGAACTTAATTCTCGTTCCCTTTAAGGGAAAAACTAAAAAACCAACAAAATAAGGAAACCAAATGCCAAAAATGAAAAGCAACCGTGGCGCCCGTAAAAGTTTCAGAGAAACTGCGTCCGGTCATTTTAAGAGAAAGAAGGCTTTCCGAAGCCATATTCTCACTTCAAAAAGCACGAAACGAAAAAGAGGATTGCGTAAAGCTACTCTTGTCTCCGGCTCTGAAGAAAAACGTGTAATCGCGATGATGCAATAAGAAAGGAAGAACAATGCCAAGATCAAAAAACAAAGTTGCTTCTAAAGCACGTCGTAAAAAAATTCTCTCAATGGCCAAAGGCTATTGGGGAACAAGAAAAAACGTCTTCACGGTCGCCAAGAATCATGTCGAAAAAGGAATGCTTCACGCTTACCGCGATAGAAAACTAAAGAAAAGAAATTACCGGAATCTCTGGATCATCAGAATTAATGCAGCCGCAAGAATAAACGGAACAACGTACTCTCAATTGATGCACGCACTCGACTCAAAGGGTGTTGTTATCAATAGAAAAGTACTTGCAAGTTTAGCTGTGGAAAATGCAAAAGCATTCGCTGATCTAGTATCTTTTGCCACTAACTAAATTATGAACCCAGGTTTCCTTTATCCGCAAAGCGGGAAGGGTGACTTGGGTTTTTTTTATTTAAAAGGATTGCACGGGAAATGTTGACCAAAATTCAAACGCTTACTAAAGAATTCATTCAAGCACTTGAAGCTGTAAAAGATCAAAAAGAACTTGAAGACCTCCGTATACATTATCTCAGCCGGAATGGTTCGATCGCGGCTCTTTTTGAAGAAATGAAAACAGCGCCGAAAGAAGAGAAGCCGGTTCTTGGAAAAGAACTGAACTTACTCCGTAAACTTGCCGAAGAAAAATTCAACGAAAAAAAATCTCAATTCGATGAGCTTCTTACAAAACAATCTCAGCAGATTGATCTTTCTTTACCCGGAAGAAAAGTTGAATTGGGGCACAAACATCTGCTTACACAAACGCTTGATGAAATAAAATCAATTTTTAAAGGATTAGGTTTTTCGATCTTCGAAGGACCTGAATTAGAATCAGACTATTACAATTTTGAAGCGTTAAATTTTCCCGCCGATCACCCGGCGAGAGATATGCAAGATACTTTTTTTGTAAATAAAGAATTTTTACTTCGTACACACACTTCGCCGGTGCAAGTCCGATTGATGGAAAAACTTCAACCGCCACTAAGAGCAATTATGCCGGGAAAAGTTTACCGCAACGAAGCGATAAGTTCGCGCAGTCATTGTATGTTCCACCAAGTTGAAGGATTGTGTGTTGATACCGATGTTACCTTTGCAGAATTGAAAGGAACGCTTGTTGCTTTCACAAAACAATTTTATGGGAAAGATTTGAACTACCGTTTTCGTCCAAGCTTTTTTCCGTTTACGGAACCAAGCGCCGAGATGGATATTACTTGCTTTTTGTGTAAAGGAAAAGGATGCAGAGTCTGCAAACATTCCGGCTGGCTTGAAATTCTCGGCTGCGGCATGGTTGATCCGAACGTGTTTGAATACGCGAAGTATGATAATGAAAAATATACCGGTTATGCGTTCGGAATGGGAATTGAAAGAACAGCGATGTTGAAATATGGAATTACCGATATTCGTACTTTTTTTGAAAATGACGTACGATTTCTCAAACAGTTTTGACATGGAGAAAATAAATTGAAAATTTCACTTAATTGGTTAAAAGAATATATTGATCTGACAGACATTGAAGTTGAAGAAATTGTCTCCAAGCTTACTATGTCCGGTTTGGAAGTCGAAGGCGTTGAAAATCAAATTGAAATGTTTAATAATTTCATTGTCGGTTATGTAGAAGAAAAAGAAAAACATCCGAATGCCGATAAACTTTCTCTCTGTGTTGTGAACAACGGAACTGAAAAATTAAAAGTGGTTTGCGGTGCGCCAAATGTGGCTGCGGGGCAAAAAGTAGTTTTTGCGCAGATCGGAGCAGTTATTCCAAATAACGGAATGAAGATCAGTAAAGCAAAAATTCGCGGTACAGAATCGAATGGAATGCTTTGTTCAGAATCCGAACTTGGTTTAAGCGAAGATCATTCGGGAATTATTGTGTTAGATCCTTCTTTCAAAGAAGGAACTTCCGTTTCAGAAGCGCTTCATTTAAATGATGTCCTTTTTGAAATTGGTGTAACGCCAAACCGCGCTGATGCGCTTTCTCATATTGGTGTTGCAAGAGATTTAGCCGCGATCTTCCAACGTGAATTAAAACTACCGGAAATTTCAATTCCAAAATCTGGAAAAAATATTAATGATTTTGCCTCGATTGAAATCGTTGATTCAGTGAATTGTCCTCGATATTCTGCCAAAGTTCTATTAAATGTTGAAATAAAAGAATCACCGGATTGGTTGAAGCGACGACTAAAATCAATTGGTTTACGTCCTATAAATAATATTGTTGACGTGACAAACTTTGTTTTGCATGAAATTGGTCAACCGTTGCACGCTTTTGATCTTGATAAACTTGCAAAGCAAAAAATCGTTGTAAAAAAAGCTGAAGCAGATTCTCTCTTTACAACGCTTGACGCCAAAGAAAGAAAATTGAACGAAAACGTTTTGATGATCTGCGACGGCGAAAAACCTGTTGCGGTTGCTGGAGTAATGGGTGGAGAAAATTCCGAAGTAACTTCTTCCACAAAAAATATTTTAATCGAAAGCGCCTACTTTAATCCTACTAGCGTTCGCAAGACTTCAAAATATTTGGGATTAACTACCGATGCAGCTTACCGTTTTGAGCGCGGAACCGATCCTTCAATCACTGTTTATGCGGCTGAACGCGCTGCACAACTTATGGCTGAATTAAGCGGCGGGGAAGTGGTAGAAGGAGTGATTGATGTTTATCCAACTAAAATTTCAGAAAAAGAAATTACTCTCCGATTTAATCAAGTTGAAAGAGTCTTGGGATATACCGTTCCAAATGAAAATATTAAAAACATTTTAAGCTCGCTTGGTTTTGGAATCAAAAACTTCAGTGGAGAATCGATCACAGTTTCAACACCAACTTTTCGTCCGGATATTGAACGTGAAATTGATCTGATAGAAGAAATCGCCAGAATAAATAATTACGATACGATCCCCACAATTTCGAAAATCACAATTCCGATCAGCGAGAAGATTGATGAATCTGCTTTTGTTGATGACCTTAGAAATATTGCTACCGGTTTAGGATTCAATGAAATTCTTTCCATCCCGATGATAACGGAAAAAGCGGCAGAGATTTTTGGTAAACCGATTGGATTACTTAATCCACAAGGCTCCGAAATGGGTTACCTACGGACTTCACTTCTTGCGAGCGCGCTTCCAGTTGTTGAAAAAAATATTAATGTCGGCGAGAAAAACATAAAACTATTTGAGATCGGAAAAGTATTTTTAAAAGTAAATGACGACCTTTTTACTTTCTCTGATTTTGTTGAAGAAGAAAGGTTTCTTTTCTTATTGACCGGGAAAATTTCTGAAAAAGAATGGTATACCGGCGAAAGAAATTTCGATTTCTATGATTTGAAATCTTTCGTAAATGAATGTTTTCAGAAAAAAACACTTGACAATCTTTTAAATGATTCCTATTATCACAGTGGAAATAATTTTTTTGATTACTACTTCACTAAAAGCCACGGAAAAACCGTTTTTGGCAGCGGTGGAAAAGTAAAAAAAGAAGTTCTTAAACAGTTTGGTATTCATCAGGACGTCTTTTGTTTTGAAGGTTCGGTTGAGATTTTCAAATCTATTACTCCCAAAGAAAAAGTATTTGCCGGATTGCTTCGTTTTCCGAAGGTTATGAAAGATTTTGCATTTATCTTTGAGAAAGATATTCCTGTTGAAAATGTTACTCTATTTATTAAGAAGAAGGCAAGTAAGATTTTAAAAGATGTCCATCCGTTTGATGTTTTTGAACATGCGTCGATCGGAGAAACACAGAAATCGGTTGCATTTAGTTTGGCTTATTATGATGCTGAACGCACGCTGACCGATGAAGAAGTGGACAGAGATTTTCAATTATTAATTGAACTTGTTAAAAAAGAATTTAATGCAAATTTGCGAGGAAAATAATTGTCGGAATTATCTAAATACGAAATATTCTTACAAGAGCTAAGCTCGGTTGAAGTTCAAGTTTCTGCGCACAAGGAACTTTGCGAGGAATTAAAAAATAGAAATAAAGAGTTGGAGAAAAAACTTTCAACTCTTCAAAGAGAAAACGAGTATCTAAAGTTGCAAATAGAGAGCGGGGAAAATTCGGCTGAGCAAAGGAGCGCAGGAAACGGGGAAAATGCTTTTGGTTCACTTAGTGCTAAAGAACGAGAAAGTTTAAAATTGAAAATTACTGATGTAATAACAAAAATTAATAATCACTTAACCAGTTCTTAATTTAATCTTATTGTTGATGGTATCGGTTCATTATGACGGAAAAAAAGAAACTTAAAGTAAAAATATTTGACAAAGAATACTCTTTACTAGTTGATAACGAAGAAATAGCGAAGGAACTTGCTGTATATGTAAACAATGTTATGGAAGAAACAAAGCAAGAATTGCCCGATCAACCGGCGCAAACTATTGCAATTATCGCCTCACTGAATATTGCTTACGATTATTTTATCGAAAAAAACAAGAACAAAGAATTTCTTATTCAAGCAACGGACAAAGTAAAAAAAATTAAGCTTCTTTTAAACCAATCATCTGATCCTACCTCATCTTAAAAAAAACCATTACCGCTGCCGGTTAATGGTAACAAAAAAGAACCATCTTTGCCAATGGGTTATTGACTTACGATGTGTAAGGCAGGCCTCATCCTAATTTATTAGGAATCTGATCTCGGTCAGAACGGAGGAAGCAAGAAACATTCGGGCATTTTCCCACACTGTTTGGATAAGGGTTCTTTCCCTGTTCAACAGTAGCCGGCGGCGCTTTTATTCATCTATTTCTTGAGGTGTAATGTGAATTTTATTGATGTTGACCTACTCATCCTCATTCCGATGGTGGTCTTATTAGTTGCATTGTTTTTTTACCTGGGATGGAAAGTAAATTCTAAATTAGGAAAACGAAGTATTGTTGCAGGTGAGGAACGTGCAAAAGTACTTATTGCCGATGCTCAAAAGGAATCAAGCAATATTAAAAGAGAAAAACTTCTTGAAGTAAAAGATGAATGGTATAAGAAAAAAATAGAATTTGATACTGAAGTAAATCAAAAACGACAAAAACTACAAACCATTGAAAAACAACTCTCCGGGCGTGAAGATAATATCGATAAAAAATTAGAATCAGCAATAAGAAAAGAAAAAGAAAATCGAGCGCTCGAACAAGGACTTGTTCAGCAAAAGAAAAATCTTGAGATCCGTTTTAATGAATTAGATAGATTAGAAAAAGAACAAAACCTAAAACTCGAAAAAATTTCAGGATTGACAGCAGAAGAAGCAAAAAAATTACTTCTTGAAAGCATGGAACAGCAAGCCGAAACCGAAGCGAACAAAATCTTTAAAGAAAAATTTGAAAAAGCAAAATTAAACGCCAAACAAGAAGCGCAGAAAGTTGTTGTTCTTGCCATCCAACGTACTGCTGCAGATCATTCAGTTGAAACCACAGTCTCGGTTGTTCAAATCCAAAATGATGAATTAAAAGGAAGGATCATCGGAAAAGAAGGACGCAATATCCGTTCGTTTGAAGCAGCTACCGGTGTTGATGTTATCGTTGATGACACACCGGAAGCGGTTATTCTTTCTTCATTCGATCAATTCCGGCGAGAAGTTGCCCGCGTTTCATTGGAACGATTAATTGCCGATGGAAGAATCCATCCGGCGAGAATTGAAGAGATAGTTGAGAAAGTCCGTGTTGAATTAATTGAAGAAATGTTCAAAGAAGGGGAAAACACATTACTGCAATTGGGTATTCATGGAGTCCATCCTGAAATTATTAAACTGATCGGAAAAATGAGATATCGCTCAAGTTACGGACAAAATTTATTGCAGCACAGCGTTGAAGTTGCATACCTTTGCGGCATTATGGCGGCTGAACTTGGTATCGATCCAATTATGGCGAAACGCGCCGCATTGCTGCATGATATCGGAAAAGTTGTTGATAAAGATATTGAAGGTCCACACGCTTTGCTGGGTTACGATGTCGCGAAACGTTATAAAGAAAATCCAATAGTCGCCAACGCGATCGGTTCCCACCACGAAGATATTGAAATGGAACACCCGATTGCGGTGTTGGTACAAGCTGCAGATTCAATCAGCGGCGCTCGTCCCGGCGCAAGACGCGAACCGATCGAAGGGTATGTAAAGAGACTTGAAACGTTAGAAGCCCTTGCACAATCATTTGAAGGTGTAGCAAAAACGTACGCAATTCAAGCCGGTCGCGAAATAAGAGTCGTTGTCGAACATGAAAAGATTGACGATATTTTTGCAGATAAATTAGCACAAGATATAGCCGCAAAAATTGAGAATGAAATGGAGTATCCGGGACAAATTAAAGTTACCGTCATCCGTGAAGTGAGAAAGATCAGTTACGCGAAGTAAAAAGACTGTGGGAGGAGGGCTGTTGAGACTTTTGGGGTAACAAGCTAAATGGGGAATTTTATTGAATTGTGAACCATGGATTCACCATGCTCTGTAATTTGATCATTCTATTATTTTTTCACTCCTAAAACAATTCACATCTTTTTGTTCATTCTCTACCGTAAAGTAACACCATATTCATACATTTTGTTTTTTCATTTTTAAGAAAATTTTTCTTTGCAGCAAAAAGAGTCCGTTTTTGAGTGTTAATCCGGTATAAAAAAAGACAATTATAATTGGCAAGATACTTGATAATTATAAATATCAAGTTCTAATTAAAGAAATATGAGCAAAAATCCAGAAACACCGGTTTTTACGATAAGTACTGCAGCAACCTTACTCGGTATTTCAATTCCTACTTTACGCATGTACGAAAAAGAAGGACTAATCGTTCCTTTTAAGAAAGAATCTAACCAAAGGCTCTATTCCCAAACAGATTTAGATCGAATTCGATGTATACGAGAAACCATTAATAAAGATAAAATTAGCATTGCGGGAATCAAAAGAATTTTATCCATGATTCCTTGTTGGGATATTTTGAGATGTACAGAGCAGGATCGTATTAACTGTTTAGCTTTCAAAGAACATACAAATCCTTGTTGGGACTATAACCATACTACCGGAATATGCGGAACCAAGAACTGTAGGGAATGCGATGTTTATCTCAATTTTGCCGAATGTTCAAAAATAAAATCTCATTTCATTTCAATTACGTTAAACCGGAATTCTTAAAATAAATTCGATACTTAAATATTAACTATCTTTACATAGAAAGACACAACATGAAAACCAAATTGATCTCTGTTTTTATAATTACCCAATTAACATTTACCACGCTCTTTGCAACCGGAGGGACAAAACTCCTTGGCTATGATGCAAAAACTGCCGGACGTGCTGGAGTTAGCTTTGCTTTATTTGACAGCCCGACGTTAATGATGACAAATCCTGCAGGTATTTCTTTTATCGGAAAATCTGTTCTTGATGCAAATTTTTCTTTGATGATTCCTTCAGTTGGATTTACTAATAGTATTAATCCTGATGCTAAAGGGGAGACAAATTATTTTCCAATGCCAAGTGTAGGATATATCAATTCAAATAAAGATTGTGATTTTACCTGGGGTTTGGGTTTATATACTCAAGGTGGCATGGGAGCGGATTTCAAATTAAATCATGCTCTTTATAAAAATCAAGACGGCTCTTACAATCCGCAGGAATATCATTCTCAATTAGCAGTTATGCAATTTGGACCAAGTGTCGCTTATAAAATTGCCCCAGATTTTTCTGTTGGTGTTTCCGTAAGTTTGCTTTATAGTACATTAGAATTTAAAATGCCTTATAGTTTATCTCCTTCCGTAATGAAAGGCGTGGTTAATCCATCAACCGGAATGACATTTGGCGATATGTTTTCCGCACCTCCTTCAGCAGGTGGATTTGGGTACAACGAAGTTACTGCCTTAGCAGATATGAAAGAATTAAGCGCTTTCGGTTTTGAAGGAAAAATCGGGTTTGCATATAAGTTGAATGATCAAGTCGCGTTTGGTTTAAGCTACACATCCGCTTCAACATTAACATATAAAAATGGTAAAGCTACAATGGATATGACTGCCCAACTGAACGATGCTTTTGGAAAAGCTGTTCAGGGCGCCATGAGCCAGGGAATGTCTCAAGCTGATGCTCAAGCGGCAGTAATGGGACAATTTGCCGGCATGGGTATTGATCTTTCCAAAGGTGCGGTTGCCAATTATGATTTAAAAAACGAATTGAAATTACCCCAGATGATCGGTTTTGGAGCCTCGTATAAACCATCTGATAAACTTTCTTTAGCTTTAGATTTACAATGGGCAAATTGGAAAAAAGCTTTTGATAAAATGTCCATCTCTCTTTCAAACGGAAATAATGCAAACATCAACACCATGTTAGGTAACGATGGAAATTTCACTCTTGATTTTCCAATGGATTGGAAAGATGCAATTATGGTTCGTTTAGGTGCAGAATATGTTTTAAATGAAGTTGTTACTCTCCGCGGCGGTTATGCCTATGGAAGCAATCCCGTGCCGTCTTCAACTGTTTTCCCGGTTTTTCCTGCAATCGTAGAAAACCATATAACGGTTGGCGGAAGTTATAAATTGACCAACAATTTTTCAGTAAATGCCGCTTATGAATTAGTATTGAATAAAGATTTATCGGCTGATCCGGTAAGTAAAATTGCAAGTGAGTATAACAACAGCGTTAGCTCACTTTCGGAAAATCTGTTTCATCTTTCAGTCTCCTATGCTTTTAATTAATAAATAGAAACAGGTAATTTTGAAAAGTACATTTGTTTTTTATTTTTGAAAAAATGTACTTTCCAAAACTTTTTGTAAGGTAAAATAAACTAGAAAAAAAATAAGATAATAAAATGAAAAAAATAGTTATTCCATTAGTTTTAATCGGATTAGTGATAATCAGCGCGATCAGTTTTCTAACCTCGAAGGGTACCGAGCAAACAAAACTGATGGTGTTAAAAGAGCAATTCGATAAAAAAGCTGTTCAACATGTAGACCACACTCAATTCACAGAATTGAAGAAAAAATTCACTTCTCCCCGGCAAGTAACTGAAGCATGTATCGCTTGCCATAATGGAAGAGCGCAAGAAATTATGCAATCCAATCACTGGAATTGGGAAAAAGCCGAATATGTTAAAGATCGCGGTATTGTTTATCTCGGTAAAAAGAATGCGATCAACAATTTCTGCATCGGTACCGAAGGAAATGAGATGAGCTGTGCCAAATGCCATGTTGGTTACGGCATGAGTTCATCTAAAGATTTCAATTATCAGGACGAAAGCAACATCGATTGCCTTGTTTGCCATGATAATTCCGAAACGTATGCGAAGGCTCAAGAAAAAGGCGGCGCTCCCGATCCAAGCGTTGATTTGGCGAATGTAGCTCAACACGTTGGCAAACCGAAAAGATCAAACTGCGGCGTTTGTCATTTCTTTGGAGGTGGCGGTAATAACGTAAAGCATGGCGATCTTGAAAAATCGATGTTCGAACCAACCAAAACTGTTGATGTTCATATGGGAACAGATGGAATGAATCTCCAATGCGTTGATTGCCACAAGACTGAGAACCACATGATCAGCGGAAAAATGTATTCACTTTCTTCGATGAATAGAAACCGCACTTTGTGCGAGGATTGCCACACCGAAAGTCCGCATGACGACGCAATCTTAAATAAACATACGCTTAAAGTCGCTTGCCAGACGTGTCATATCCCTACGTACGCAAAAGTAAACGCTACAAAACTTGCATGGGATTGGTCAACTGCCGGAAAATTAAAAGATGGAAAACCGTATGAAATTGATGACGCAGCAGGAAATCATACTTACCTATCAATTAAAGGAAATTTTACCTGGGGGAAAAATCTTAAACCGGATTATGTCTGGTTTAACGGTACGGCAGGGCATTATCTGTTAGGAGATAAAGTTGCCGACACTACCAAACCGTTAGTGTTAAATCCTCTTTATGGTTCTTACAATGATGTTGATTCAAAAATAATTCCTGTAAAAATACATCGTGCACGGCAGCCGTTTGATCCGGTAAATAAAATTATCATTCAACCAAAACTGTACGCGGAGAAAGTTGGGGAAGGCGCATTGTGGAAGGATTTCAACTGGGAAACCGCTTCTGAAGTTGGAATGAAAGATGTGAATCTTCCCTTCAGCGGAAAAGTTTCTTTTTTAAAAACAGAAATGTACTGGCCGGTAAATCACATGGTTTCTAAAAAAGAAAATACCGTGAAGTGTAATGAATGCCATACCAGGAATAACAGCCGCTTAGCCGGATTAAATGATTTCTATATGCCCGCTAGAGATTACAGTCCCTTCATAGAGACTGCCGGGAAATTAGTATTGTTACTCTCATTTCTGCTTGTTCTTATTCACGGCGGATTTAGATTTTTTTCTTCACGCAAAATGAAAAAAAGAGGATGATTATGAAACAGAAAGTATATATCTATCGGTCATTCGAAAGATTCTGGCACTGGATGCAAGCGTTAAGTATTTTCTTTTTAGCTGCAACCGGATTTGAGATTCACGGTTCATTTACATTTTTCGGTTATCAAAATGCCGTTAAGTACCATAACATTGCTGCCTATACGTTTATCGTATTGATCGTGTTTGCAATTTTTTGGCACTTTACAACCGGCGAGTGGAGGCAATATCTTCCGACAACAAAACATCTAAAAGCTCAAATAAATTTTTATTTGATCGGAATATTTCAAAACGCTCCTCATCCTACAAAAAAAACGGTGTTGAGTAAGTTGAATCCCTTACAAAAATTAACCTATCTCGCATTGAAGATTCTTGTAATTCCCACGATGGTAATTTCCGGTTTACTTTACATGTTCTACCGCTATCCGCAAAAAGGAATGATTGAAGGATTAAACATTGGTACGATAGAAGTGATCGCACTGTTCCACACGGCTGCGGCATTTCTTCTGGTCGCTTTTATCATTGTACATTTATATTTGATGACAACCGGTTCAACCATCACATCAAACTTAAAAGCGATGATTACCGGCTATGAAGAGTTGGAAGATGCTCACGGAAACCACGAGAGCGAAAATTTGAAAAACGATAAAAAAGAAGTTGAGGCTTAAAATGAATGAAACAAAATATATGAATCCCTACTTAGCAGGATTATTCCTCGGATTGATCTTACTCGTTACTATTTTTATAACAGGAAGAGGATTAGGCGCAAGCGGTGCGATCAAAAGTGCGGTTGTCGCCACTGTGCAAACAGTAACACCGTCTCATACAACTGACGCGAAATTCTATAAAGAATATAGTGAAGAGCATGGCGGAAGTCCTTTAAAAAATTGGCTCGTATTTGAAATGATCGGAGTAGTGATTGGCGCATTTATTTCCGGATTAATTTCAAACCGGCTAAAATTTAAACTGGAACATTCTCCCAAGTCGACCGCTAAAATTAGAATTGCAGGAGCAATCGTTGGTGGTGCCTTATTTGGATTTGGCGCTCAACTCGGCAGAGGCTGTACCAGTGGCGCAGCATTAAGCGGAATGGCGGTTCTTTCCACAGGTGGACTAATCACCATGGCGGCAATTTTTGGCGGAGCTTACGCGTTCGCTTATTTCTTCAGAAAACTTTGGATATAGGAAAGGAGTTTATATTATGGGACCTTTAGTTCCCGATGTAATTGGAAATGAATTAAACTTTGTGGTTGCAATTTTTGTTGGTATAGCGTTTGGGTTTATTCTCGAACAAGCCGGATTTTCAACCTCAAAAAAACTTGTCGGTCTGTTTTACGGATACGACTTCACCGTATTAAGAGTTTTCTTTACAGCCGGTTTAGTTGCAATGATTGGCGTTATCGCTTTTGATCATTGGGGTTTGCTTGATATTAGTCTCGTTTACATTAATCCCACTTTTCTTTGGTCGGCAATTGTCGGCGGATTAATTATGGGATTAGGATTTGTTATCGGTGGCTTTTGTCCCGGTACAAGTGTGTGTGCTGCAGCTATCGGAAAAGTTGATGCGATGATCTTTGTCGGCGGTTCCTTTTTGGGTGTTTTGATTTTCGGAGAAGGATATCCACTTTTTGAAAATCTTTACAAAGCCGCACCATGGGGAAATGTAAGAATTTTTGAAACGCTTGGAATGTCTCAATCACTTTTTGCTTTTCTCCTTACCATTGTAGCGGTAGGAGCTTTCTGGGCAACAACGATAATTGAAAATAAAATAAACGGGAAACCGAATCCGGAGTTCAATTCTAAACCATTGTATTACGGATTAACCGGTTTAGCGTTGATCTTAGCCTTATCAGCATTTGCTTTACCGGAGAGAAGACAATCACTCTTAGCTGAAATAAATGATAGTCGTTTCGTTAATGGTTATCAAGTTGATGCCATGGATTGTGATGAGCTCGCATTCAATATTGTTGACAAAAATAAAAACTTGCAGATAATTGATATGCGGTCTCAGAAAGATTTTGATGCTATGACTTTACCAAATTCTACGCGTTTTACTTTAGAAAATCTTTTTGAAAAAAATGCTCATAAATTATTAACAATTAAACATAAGCAAAATGTTTTTGTTGCCGATGATGAAGCTACAGAAAAGAAAGCCGCCGTACTTGCTAAAGAACTGGGCTATTCTGAAATCTATTTTCTTGAAGGTGGATTGAATCAATTCAGAAAAGATATTCTTAACTTTACGATGACGACAGCAGGTACTAATCAGCATGAAATAGATACGTACCGGTTTAGAACAAAGGCTGCACAAGTGTTGCCGCAGCTCATCCAGGAATATAAACTAAAAATGGCAGCTTCAGGTCCGCAAATATCCAAACCTAAACGGGTTGTCGGCGGATGCTAATGATTGCAAGATTGAAAAAATAAAAGAAAAGCTGAAATAAGAAGAAACCCCGAAATCTCTCGGGGTTTTTTCTTATTTTTCAGTATGGAAAAGTTACTCAAAGTTGCAATTACCGGCGGAATTGGTTCGGGTAAATCTACGTTTGCAAATCTCATGCTCGCGAAAGGTTACCCGGTTATTAAAGCCGATATTTTAGCAAAGGAACTTTATGTAACTAACGAAGAATTAAAGCAAAAAGTTATTGCAGAATTTGGTGATGAGGTTTATCCCGATGGATCATTTGACAGAATAGCCCTCTACCAAAAAGCTTTTAGGGATGAAGAAAAAGTAAAAAAATTGAACGCTCTTGTTCATCCGGTTGTGATAAAAGAAATCAATAAGCTTATGTCATTTCACCAAAACGAGAAAATTGTTTTTGTTGAAGCTGCTCTGATATTTGAAGCAAACATGGAAAAACTTTTCGATTACGTTATCTTAATTACCGCGGATGAAAAAATAAGAATCGACCGAACGATGAAAAGAGAAAACATCTCAAGCTACGAAGTTAAACAGCGGATGAAATACCAGATGCCGGATGAAATAAAAAAAGAAAAATCCGATTTCACATTTTACAATGACGGAACTGTAGCAGAGTTAGAGCAAAAAGCCAACTTGCTTCTCCAATTATTATTAACTCAAGGAAATAATTAGCGATGAAAATTGCCTTCCAGGGTGAGCATGGCGCTTTTAGCGAAGTTGCCGCAAAAAAGTTTTTTGGTGATAAAATAGAGACGATACCGTCTTATGCATTTGCCGATGTATTTGAAAAAGTCGAGAACAAGCAAGTCCGGTTTGGAGTTATACCGATCGAGAACTCTCTTTACGGCAGCGTGTTTGACACTTACGACCTTTTGCTAAAATCTAATTTAAGTGTTGTCGGTGAGTTACAGCTTCAAATAAATCATCATTTGCTTGCAAAAAGGCATTTGGAATTAGCAGAAATAACAAAAGTATATTCTCATCCGCAGGCGTTAGGGCAGTGCTCGGAGTTCCTTAAGACTCTAAAGAATGCTGAAATACTACCTTCGTATGATACTGCCGGCTCCGCTCTTACCTTACTTAAACATAATGGCGACCCGGTTGCAATTGTGGCAAGTAAAGAAGCTGCCGAAGTTTATCAATTAAAAATTCTTAAAAAGCATATCCAAAATAATTCCGAGAACTACACCCGGTTTTTAATTATTGCAAAAAAACCTCTGTTGGAAGATTTCAAATCTCCCAAAACTTCAATTTGTTTTGAACTGAAAAATATTCCGGGCGCTCTATTCAAAAGCTTAAGTGTCTTTGCATTAAGAGAGATCAATTTAGTTAAGATCGAATCGCGACCGATCCCCCACAAACCGTTTGAATACCGGTTTTATGCAGACTTTTTCGGAGATTTGCGTGAAGAGCGCATAAAGAACGCGCTGAAAAATCTCGAAGAAATCTCTCTTTCAATTAAAGTGTTCGGGACTTACGAAAAGGGAGAGGTTTATAAAAGCTGACGATTTATTGCAAATGTTTTTGTTAGAAAATAATATACAGGTAATTTTAAGTAACAATTTTATGGAGTTCTTGTGTCGTTAATCAATGAGCTTATCGTTTCTTTTGTACAGACTTTGCCAAAATCTGTTGTTAAAAAATTTTCCAACCGTTACATCGCGGGTGATTCACTTCAAGATGCTGTTCTTGTGGTTCAGGACTTAAATAGAAAAGGAATTCACGCGACCATTGATGTGCTCGGTGAAGCAATTACTACAAAAGAAGAAGCCACCGCTTCAAAGCAAGCTTGTTCAGATGTTTTGGACGCAATCAGAAAACTTCAATTAAAAGCGAACCTTTCGATAAAACCAACCCAGATGGGATTAAAACTTGATGAACAATTCGCATACCAGCAGGTACTTACCCTGGTTGAAAAAGCCAAAGGGATGCAAAACTTTGTCCGACTTGACATGGAAGATTCCACATGCACCGATGCAACTATTCGGCTTTTCAATAAATTACGGGAAACACATGATAATTGCGGAATTGTTGTTCAGGCTTATATGAGAAGAACGTTGAGCGATTTAATTTCGTTAAGCGCTTTAAAACCTAACGTTCGGTTGTGTAAAGGAATTTATATCGAACCGGTCTCGATCGCTTTTAAAGGAAAAGAAGAAATAAGGAAAAATTATTTAGATAACCTGAAGTGGATGTTCGAGAACAAACATTATGTCGGCATTGCAACGCATGATTCCTATCTTATTGATGAGGCGATAAATTTGATTCAAACATTAAAAATTCCGCGTGATGCTTTTGAATTTCAAATGCTGCTTGGTGTGCACGAAGATTTGAGAGATTACCTTGCTGAATCCGGTTACAAAGTTCGCATCTACGTTCCGTTCGGTAAAGACTGGTATTTATATTCGATCAGAAGACTGAAAGAAAATCCCAACGTTGCCGGGCAAATTGTGAAAAATCTTTTTTCACGACATTAACTTATGACCGTTCTCGGAATTGAAAGTTCTTGCGATGAGACTTCTGTAGCGGTGTTAAAAGATGATCTTGTTTTAGCCAATCTTATTTCATCACAAGATTTTCATATTAACTTTGGCGGAGTTGTTCCTGAATTATCCAGCCGCGCACACATTCAAATAATTACCACGCTTGTAAAAAACGCTCTCGCAAAAGCAAATTGTACGCTCGATGAAATTGATGCAATTGGCGCAACAGCCGGACCGGGATTGATCGGCGCGCTGCTTGTTGGTTACACTTTTGCACGAGGATTAGCATTCGCCAAGAAGAAAAAATTTGTTCCGGTAAATCATATTGAAGGACATATCTTTTCCGGATTTCTTTCCGAAGATAAACCAACGTTCCCCTTGCTGGTATTGGCTGTTTCCGGTGGACACACACTTCTCTTAATCGCAAAAAGTTTTACTGAAATAATAAAACTCGGCTCTACGATTGATGACGCCGCCGGTGAAGCGTTTGACAAAGTTGCTAAAATGGTCGGACTTGGTTATCCCGGCGGACCAAAAATTCAAGCTGCGGCAGAAAAAGGGGATAAGATGAAAATACCTTTTCCAATTGCAGACCTAAAAGGGAAATATGATTTTTCTTTCAGCGGGTTAAAAACATCTGTTCTCCGTTATGTTCAATCCGCCTTTGGCAGACCACAAAATTCGCCTATCCCCGAAGCAGATCTTAATGATATTGCTGCATCCTTTCAATATGCGGTAGTTAAAGCGCTACTAAAAAAATGTGAGCTTGCGTTAAAAGAATTTGAAATTTCTTCAATGTCTCTCGTTGGTGGAGTTGCAGCAAACCAGGAATTGCGCAAGGCATTTCTTCAACTTGGCGAAAAGTATAAAAAAAAAGTTGTTATTCCGAAGTTGGAATATTGCGGCGACAATGCAGCTATGATAGCTTTCCGCGCACAATCCTTAATTAATGCCGGTGAAAGTTTTTCGCTCGAAACAGACGCCTTCCCGAATTTTTCTTCAAAATATTTTATCAATTCTACTCTGTAGAAAGAGAAATTTCTTATCTTTGCTCAATGGAAAATGTTTACAAAAAAGTAGAAAATGAACTGCAATCTCTCTCAAATGAAGAGAAAGAAGAACTGTTAAATAAACTTCGGCTCAGCGTAGATGCCATCGATAGAGAATTGGTTGCACTCCTTTCCAAACGGACGAAACACTCAATCTTGATCGGTAGAATTAAGCGTTCAATGGGATTGCCAACCTATAATCCGGAACGAGAAAAATTCATCAACGAACGCATCGGAACGTACGCGCAAGAACCGCTGCGCAAAGAAGCCGTGATGAGAATTTACGAACGTATTCTTGATGAGTCACGCGCGATACAAAGGGAAGAAGCTAACAAAGGAAATCTTTATAAATTATTATCGAGCGAGGGAAAAATTTCATTCAAAAATCTTCTATCGAAAAAAGAATTTCTTATCATCCTCTTTTTTTTCATCGTTGTTCTTTCGATTTTATCATATACTTTTTTTAGTGCGAATTATTATTCTGGTGCTTCACCGAAAATCATCAAAGTTAGTAAAGGTGAATCGTTAGAATCTCTCTCGCAGCAACTTTATAACGAAGGAATGATATCGAGTAAAGGAAATTTTAAATTTACCGCCTACGTTTACGGCGCCACAAAAAGAATTAAAGCTGCCCGTTACTACATTCCAAACGGTTTGAGTTATCTCTCGCTGCTCGATCTTTTTGTTTCCGGTAAAGGTGATGAACTAAAAGAAATTTCTTTTTATGGCGGCATCTCAACCAAAGGTGTTTGTGCCAGGCTGCAATCTGAAAATATTGTTAGTGCAGATTCGCTCCGCGCTTTGATCAATAACGAAGAATATCTTTCAAAATTAAATTTCACTCACTCTTCACTTGAAGGATATCTTCTACCGGTAGAATACAATTTTTACGAGCGGAGTTCTCCTGAAGAAATTGTAGGGGAAATGTACAAAGCATTTCAAAAGTTTTTTGTCGATTCGTTAAAAGAACAGGCAAAAAAAATCGGTCTCACCGAACATGAAGTTGTAACACTCGCTTCAATTGTTGATGGAGAGACGAACAAAAAAGAAGAGATGAGCCGGATTGCCGGAGTTTATTTAAATCGGCTTCACGGCGGAATGAAACTGCAAGCTGACCCAACGTTGCAGTACTTGCAAACAAACGGATGGAAGAGATTGATCGGGAAAGATTTGCAAATTGATTCCAGGTACAACACCTATAAATATTTCGGTTTCCCTCCCGGACCAATTAATAATCCCGGTAAAGACGCTTTGCTTGCAGCCTTATATCCCGAAAAACATAATTTCTTATTTTTTGTCGCTGATACTAAAGGCGCTCATCTTTTTTCTAAAAATTTTTCAGAGCATAAAAAACTTGCGCGTGAGTATTACAAATGGTTAAACAGTCAATCAAAAAATTAAAATATTTTGCAAGCATCTTGTCATCAGTATATTTGATGAGTTGCGCAAACCAGCTTCCTCCGGGTGGCGGACCGCTTGATACGGTTCCACCCAAAATAATTGAAGTTTATCCAATCGACGGAACTACAAATTTTACAGATGATTATTTTGAATTGGATTTTTCAGAATATGTTGACAAGCGAAGTTTGAAAGACGCCATTTTCATTTCACCGCAAATTGATGGCGATCTGGAGCTTGACTGGAGCGGTCAATCCGTGCGTGTCTATTTCCCGGCATCGTTAAAAAAAGATGTTACTTACAATGTTACTATCGGCACCGACTTAATCGATTATAACAACAAAAACCGGATGGCTGATGCGTTCGCGTTTTCTTTTTCCACCGGAGCAAAAATAGATAAAGGAATCATTCAAGGAAATGTTTATTCTGAAAAACCTTCAGGCGTTATGATCTTTGCTTACACCGTTACCGGTGATACGATCAATCCCGTTAAGCAAAAAGCTGATTACGTTTCTCAAGTTGGCGAAAAAGGAAATTTCAAACTTTCAGGTTTAGCTTATAAAACGTATAGAGTTTTTGCCGTCCAGGATGAGTACCGAGATTTTCTTTTTCAACCGGATCAGGACTTGATTGGTGTTCCTTCTACCGAAGTTACACTATCTGAAACGGATACGCTTTTTGACGGATTGAATTTTTCTCTCTCCAAAATTGATACGGTTAGTCCCCGGTTATTTAGCGCTGTTATGACCGACAAATATCATCTGCTCATTACACTCTCTGAAGAACTTGACTCGGCTTCAATTAACGCGAAGAATTTTTCAATTATAGATTCAACTTCTAAAAAAGAATATGCAGTCTCATTTGCTTTTAAGGGGCGCGCAAAAGAGAAGGAATTATTTCTTGCCGTAAGAGATACGCTTCCGCTTGATGATCAATATTATTTGCGTGCCACGAATATCCGGGACGCTTCAAAAAACGGAACTCCGTTAGATGAAATTTCGCTAACGGTAAGCGATAGAGTTGATACTTCCGCACCTGCTTTAATAACTACTTTTCCTCCTGAAAGAAGTGACGCGGTTGATTTTCTCAATACCGAAATCACTTTTCATTTTGATAATGAATTTGATGTTGAAGGATTAAGATCAAAAATCTTATTCGTTGATACGCTTGGCAATAAATTAAACTTTACACTTGATAAAATAGACGATGCGTCTTTCGTAATAAGAGCGGCGCAAAAATTAAAATCGTTGGAATCTTACGCGGTTATCTTCAACTTCAAAAATATTGTTGATGTTGCGGGAAATAAAATTGACTCACTCTATCAATTCAAATTCAAAACATTTAACGGCTTAAACTTTACTGGGTTCTCCGGACAAATACAGAATCTTGATTCACTGAAAGATGCCGTTCTCGTGCTTCAGCATAAAACAGAAAAAAATAAAATCTTTTCCAAACATATAGACAGAGAAGGGAAGTTCGCTTTCACGAGAGTCGAACCGGGCAAGTACACGCTTTACTGTTTTTACGATACCGATAACGATGGAAAATATTCCTCCGGATTTCCTTTCCCGTTCAAACCATCGGAAGAAATAAAATATTGTCCTCAAGAAATAAATCTTCCTCCCCGCTGGGAGGTTACGGATTTTGTTTGGGACTTTGCGGTGGAAGTTCTAAAAAAATAAAACCGTTCCACTTAACTAATTTTCAATTCAAAATAACCCAATGAAGATCTCCCCTCCTTGGAGGGGTCGGGGGTGGGTTGAGTTATGTAAAGTTTAACCCGGCAAATACGATCTCTATTGTTTTTATGATACCGACAACGACAGAAAAATTTCCCCCGGATTTTCTTTCCCGTTCAAACCATCGGGAGAAATAAAATATTGCCCTCAAGAAATAAATCTTCCTCCACGCTGGGAGGTTACTGATTTTATTTGGGATTTTAAAGTAGAGTTAAAAAAATAAAAGCGTTCCACCAAAGGTGGATGAATGAAATAGTTAGAATTACTTCCATTATTCTTCATCATCAGAATGAATTCCGGTTTTAATATTCCGGCTGGAATCTGCTCTCCATTAACACCTCGATTTATCGAGGTGTGTGTAGCTAACATTGCTTTTCTTTAACTGTTTCACCGGTTTGTCTTTAACGGATTAAAAAGTTAAGCTTATCTATTTAATAACTGATATGTCAAGTATATATTGCTGTTATGATTTCAATCGCTTCAAGAACAATTAAAACCCCGGGAGCTTGAATTTCATAGTTACTTCTCCTGTTTCTCGATTTACGGTTATTCCTTTTCCTTCCGAAATTAATTCTTTACCGGTAGCCATTTTAAAAATGCCGTTCAAAAATTGCATTCCCTGGTTTAAAGTAGCTTCTATTTCCTGCGGCTCCGGAATTGATTGCTTAGGTGGCGCCTTTGCATCACTACTTGCAGCATGCTCATCCCGGTAGTCGGATTTTTCAACTAATTCTTCCGTGTCTTCTCCCGAAGAGACATCCGAAGAGATCATTACTGAAGATTCCCAACTCTCTTTTACATTTTCCTCTTCAGTATCCATCGTTGATTCTTCGGTAGATAGAGAAGACGTCCCGGCAGGTTGAATCATCTTTTGAACTTGCTCAATAAATGTTGATCTTCCTTTGGCTGCAAAATCTACTTCATCGGTTAAATTAGCGTTATTTAATACTGCATTGAACAAAGCTTCTTTAACAACTATTCCGTTTGCAATATTATGTTCAATGCTGTTAAGCGCAACCATATTTATTGCAGTTAATTTTGGACTAACCTGGCCAATGCGATTTATGCGTCCAATCCGCTGATTCTTTTTCGCAGGGTTCCACGGCAAATCAAAATTTATAACCGTATCGGCAAACTGTAAGTTTAATCCCGTGCCGCCCGCTTCCGTAGAAAGGAATACAAGCGTGTCCGGGTTATTTGCAAATTCATTAATCAACAGATCTCTTTTCTTAACAGGTACATCTCCCGAAAGAGTAACATAGTTAATGCTGTTGGTCTTTAACATTTTTCCGATTAAATGCAGCATCGTTTTCCATTCGGAAAAGATTATCACTTTCCTTTTTCGATTTTTGATATTCAACTTTTCTAAAAGTATCGTTTCTAATTCCTCTAATTTGGGAGAGTGATTTGTCTCCTTGTCTATTAGAAAAGTTGAGTCGCATACCATTCGCATACTTGTAAGAATTTGCTGAATTCGCTGCATGTCATAAACAGTTTTGTGTTTCTTATGTAGAATCGGAGCGAGTGATTTTGCATACCCGGCATGAATTTCCGCCTGCATTGCGTGAAGTTCTATCGGTACCGTTACTTCCTGCACTGCGGGCAGCTCTTTCAAAACATCCGCCTTCTCGCGTCTGATAACATAATCGGCTAATTTATTTTTTAGTTCCTGTAAATTAAAATAGCCGGTTATCTGGTTCTGCTTATCCTTATCGAAATAACAATGGTTCATCGAAAATTCCCACTGTGGAGCTAATACTTCGGGATCAATAAAATTCATTATCGAATACAAATCCAGCAGCTTGTTTTCAAGCGGAGTACCGGTAATTACCAAAGAATGTTTTTTAGGTATTGATTTAACAGCGTAGGATGTTTTCGTATCGTAGTTTTTTATTTTCTGCGCTTCGTCAAGTATTATCATGTCGGGCGGGTATTGATGAATAACGGTAATATCGCGCATTACGGCTTCGTAATTAGCAATAAAAAAGAATCCGTCGGCGCTTTTGTAAATGGAATGTCTATAGCTTCGAACGCCCTCTATGATAATTGCTTTTTCGCCGGTAAAGCGTTCGATCTCTTTTTTCCACTGGTATTTTAAGGATGCCGGACAGATGATTAACGTTTTGTTTATGCCGTAAATATCTTTTTTCAAAATAGCAATAGCAATTGCCTGGAGAGTTTTTCCCAGACCCATTTCATCGGCAATAATATTTCCCTTTTTAAACAAAGAAAATAAAATACCCTCCTTTTGATAATCGAACAACTTAGCTTTTATTTTAGAAAAATCAGGAGTTATCTTTTCACTAAGTTGTTTAAGAGACTGCTTCTCAAAATATTTATCAACCTTTTCATTTACTTCAGGGCGGATTAAAATTGATTTAAATTCTCCCGCTTCATCAATGAACTTCAAGAATTCAAAATATCTTTCAGGCATTATATATTGGCTGCCGTTAAAATATTTATGAATCAGCGAATCAATTTCAGGCAAAAGCTGCCGCTCATAAAAATAAGTTATATTATAATCATAATGAGGGTCGCAATATATTTCAACTACCGGATAATCTTGATTTGTGAACGCCTTTGAGTCTTTGTATTCCTTATTTAAGTAGTTCGAAGCAAAAATCAGATGCTTGCAGGTTCCAAGTTTGTTGGTCTTAAAGTCTGGGCACGAGCAGTAGCCGTTGTCTGTTGTAAAATCTCTTATTGTTATTTCATAAATTCTTCCACCCGTGGTTTTGATTTTATGAAAGCCGTGAATATTTTCTGCTAAATGAATTTCAAATTTCTCTTTTGCGGCTTTTTCCTGGCGTTCCTTCAATACCCGTTTTATCATTTCCTTTTTTGTATACTGATTGCTTTCGGAAGACGATTTACTATTTTCCTCATCATATTTCATTTTAAGCATCATAAGAGCAGCAGCAGAATGTTGGCAGCAATCCAAATGAGAAACGCAATTGCATTGAACCGAAAGCCCCCTTTGCGAGGCTGTTTTCTTTTCCGGGAAGGAAATTGTTACATTAAAATCATCAAACCGGTCTTCAACAAGAAAATTAAATTTACTGCCGGACTGACTGGTGAGTGTGCACATTTCATTGTCAAGTAAGCTTTGTCCTCTGCGATAAACTGTTTCTGATTTAACATATTTTTCTTTTATTTCAAGAATGTCAGGTACGTGAAAATCAAATTTCATACATGATGCCTTTACTGATAAAAAAACTTCGAGATGAAGTAACTAAAGTTCGTTTTCTGAAAATTAAAATTATATTTACACTAATAACTATCAAAGTAATGTTGCCTGCTAAATCGAGTATCAAGCGCCCGCTGTTAACCATTTTCCCCGAACACTTTTTTTGTTCCGGTATAGAGTTCAAATTCGAGTAGACGGCAGTCAATTGTACCGTTAAAGAAGGGAATTTTTCTTTTGGTGCGAAGTCCGATTTTTTTTGCAAGACTAAAATTGCCGGTAAAAATATAACCGGTATATCCCTGGCATTTTTGTTTAAAGAAATCACCGATGGCTTTGTAGACACTTTCTAATCTTAATTCTTCACCAAGCCGTTCACCGTACTCGGGATTAAGAAAAACAATCCCGCCGCCTTCGGGAATTTCTGTTTCTCTAAAATCACATTGCATAAATTCTATTAGATGATCTACTCCGGCAGTTTTGGCATTTTGTTTTGCAGCATAGATCGCTTCACCGCTTATGTCGGTTGCTATAATTCTTCCGTTAAAACTTTTTTGGCTCTTACTCTTTATTTCAGTTCGGATTTTCTGCCAGACGGAATCATCGTATCCTTTTAAGTGCATGAAAGCGTAATTATCTTTTAATAAACCGGGAGCTTTGTTCAGCGCAATCATCGCAGCTTCAATTGCAAGTGTTCCGCTGCCGCACATGGGATTAATAAAATTTCCTTCACCCTTCCAGTTTGCCGCAAGTAACGTTGTAGCTGCAAGTGATTCCTGCATCGGCGCGAGAAAAGGCATCTTGCGGTAATTTCTTTTTGCGAGTGTTACGCCGGAAGTATCAAAGAAAACTGTGCAATGATTATCCTTCCAGTGAAAATAGATCATCGCTCCTTTGCGTTCGGAACCGGAATCCGGACGTTTGCCATAAATATCCCGCAGCCTATCAACGATTGCATCTTTACATTTCAAATTCGGGAAGCGGGAATCATTAACCATCGGATGTTCAACGGCAGACGAAATGCTGATGTAGCCGTCTTCATGTAAATAATCTTCCCATTTTATTTTTTTGAAATTTCTGTAAAGTTCATCCGGTGTTTCCGCATAAAATTCATCTAAATAGAAAAGAACGCGGTGAGCTGTTCGCAATGATAAATTAAGCAGCATTGTATCAGCCATTGTTCCGGAAATTTCAACATGCGTCAAAGATTCTAAAACAATCTCAAATCCGAGCGAAAGAACTTCTTCTTTTAAAAAAGGAACAGCGCGAAGAGGACAGTTGATTAAGATTTTGTTTTTTTGTTCGAATAAAGTCATGATAATTAGGAATTACGAATTAGATAGTTAGTAAAAATATTCTGCGCTAGATGGCAAGAATAGTTATCGAAAATTTCTCGAAACGTTCGCAAAGAAAGCGCAACGTCCGCAAAGGGAAAATTCGTCGCGAGCGTGGCGGTTCGTGGCGAGCTTAGC
>JAUYAB010000103.1 GCA_030693705.1 Ignavibacteria bacterium
TCCGGATGTTTCAAATACCGCCGAGGAAAAGAAATAAAATAAAGGGACTATCATTTAGGATTTGATCAAGAATAGCATTTTTAGTAAAAGGGAATTTGATTCAAAATAAAGGACACTTGAAAACACATCATAAAATAATAAATGGTGACAGTAGACAGATGAACGATTTGGAAGATAATTCTGTTCATCTGGTAATTACTTCTCCACCATACTGGCAACTAATCTCAGTAAATACTAAAATATGAAGAATGAACGATGAAAGAAGCATTAGTACAGTGGACGTTATTAAATAATAAGACCTACCTTTCTAAGTGCTTACATTTCCCAATTGCAAAAAAGATTGGACAAGAAATTTCAACTGATTTTGGCAGAATTGATTTTGTCTTGGAAAATAGAAGACAACAGCATTTGATTGTAGAGTTAGAAACTACTTTGAATTCGTCTGATAAATTGAACTACTGTTTTAATCAAGTTTTGAATTATCGTAATATCAAATTTGTTGATGATACCAAATATTGCATTCTTTTTGCCGAAGAAACTTCAAAAAATAATATTGGGAAAATTGAAAAGTTTGGAAAAGAAAATGATATTATCATTCGCTCATATTCTCTAAATTCTACAAAGCAACTTTATTCTGCTACAGTTCGGCGACTAAGTCTAAATGTTGGATTAGCACTTCCCAATCCGAAAAACTATACAATTTGTTTTCTCAGATGGTTAAATAAGATTTTAAAACCATTTAAGGATTTGCAAAAAGGCAAACTATCCTATGTGGAAATATTCTCTTCTTTTAGTAGCAGAACAAATTTTAACTGTTATAAAAGGTTAGCTTTAGATCTTGAAATGATTGAAGAAAACAAGGATTTTTATTATTTAACTGCAAATGGAAAAGAATATATAGATAATTTCAGTCCGTATGCTGATAAAACTAACAATGTGTCATCTTTAGATTTGACAAATGAACAGCGAAGATTATTACTGAAAATAATAACCAATGGAAATTGGGAAAACAAAGTTCACAAAATGAATATCTATTGGTTTCTAAGGTTTTTAGAAGTTACAGACGGGGATTGGTTACCGAAGCGATTTCCTTTTGACCAAGATAAATTGGAAATTTCAAGAGGATTATTTAGAGTTTCATATAGTCACAGAACTATGCAGGAGTTCTTGACATGGTGCAGTAACTACTGTGAAGAACTTGGCTTAGTGGAAAGAATTAAATCGACTGCTAACTACGATAAGCTAATTCTTACACCTTTGGGAGTTGAAGTAAATAATATTTTTAGTATGGATTTGATGTTGAAAAAAAGTAGAATGAATTTAAGTTTTAAATATATTGACTAAAACTAATGACATTAATCGAAACAATTAGTAATTATATCCCGGAAATAAATCTGGAATCTTTTGAACCCGAACTCGATGCCGACTTATGTGGTGACATTGATTATCTTGGATGGGTTGGCGAAAAAGCATTTGGTATTCAAATTAATTCAGTTACAGCAAAAGCTAACTTTGGGAATTATTCACCAACAGAGAGAATGAAAAATAGTTTTAATGATTTCACTGCGAAGTATGGAGGAAAAGTTTTTATTGTTTTCAGCGTTGATGATGATATTAAAAACGTTGAAGTAATTGAAGAAATAAGAACAGAAATTAAAAGACTTTCAGATTAGAAACCGTTAAAATGTAAATCACTTCCTTTCTTCTATCATCATATATATTCGTCTAATATCACTCTGAGTTACGTTTTAATTATTTATTTTTTCATCACTAATTTTATACAAAGCAATAAATCATGAATCAGTCCTTTACCTCCAACATTGTGAAAAAGATCGTTTCCAAATATTCAGTTCTGCTCCTTTTCACACTTTTAACAACTGCCAATTTATCTGGACAAGTTAATCCCCGTGTATTTATTAATGAAGTTCTTGCTTCGAACTTATCCACAAATCCCGATATGGTTGACTTTGGAGATTTCTCAGATTGGATAGAACTCTACAACGATGAAAATATAGATGTTAATATCGGTGGATTTTATCTTTCGGATGATTTTACAATTCCGACTAAGTGGCAGTTTCCCGCAAACACTATCATTCCGGCAAAAAGTTTTTATTTGGTTTGGGCAGATGACTACAACAATATTCCCGGGAATACATATTTAAGAAATTGGTGGCCTAACAATATTTCGTTCACTACAAAGTGGTGTCATACTAATTTTAAACTAAATAAAGGAGGAGATAAATTAGGTTTGTTCAATGCAAACGGAAGTGTGATCGATTCACTTACCTTTCCCAACCAATCAATCGATATTTCATTCGGCAGGCAGCCGGATGCAGGAAATACTTTAAACTTCTTTGGCGAACCGACTCCGCTTGCTTCCAATACTACAACAGGATTGAACACAATATCTTTATCAGGTGAAGTTAATTTTTCTATAGAAGGAGGATTTTATCAGAATCCATTTCAATTAACACTAACCTCAAAAACCGGAAGTGGAATTATTCGTTACACAACAGATGGTTCAAAACCATCAAGTAAATCAACACAATACCTATCTCCAATCAGCATTAATGCAAATACAATAGTTCGGGCTCGATTATTTGAAGATGCAAAAATGCCGGGCAAAACAATTACAAATTCCTACTTCGTAAGCGAAACAAGAAATTTACCGGTGGTGTCTTTGGTTACTGATCAAACTTTTTTGTGGGACAGACAATTGGGAATTTATGTGAATTCGTATAAGGAGAGAGAAATTCCCGTAAGTCTGGAATATTTTCCGTTGAATTCTGAACGAGCATTTTCTTTGGATGCCGGCGCCAGAATAGGTGGGGAAAATATTTTCAGATTTGCCCAGAAACCATTTAATATTTACGCAAGATCAGATTACGGAAGTTCTCATATCGATTACAAAATATTTGACGACCTTCCTTATCAGCAATTTAAAGAGTTGTATTTACGAAACAGCGGAAGCGATTGGACTTCAACTATGTTTAGAGACGGAATGTTTGTTACCGTTCTAAAACATCAAATCCTAAATGCAATGCAGGGTTATAAACCCGCGGTATTATACCTGAACGGAACGTATTGGGGAATTCAAAATCTTCGCGAAAAAATTATTGATGATTATTTTCTGAAGCACTACAATGTTGATCCGTTAGACCTGGATCACCTGGAAGATAATAACAAGATTATCAGTGGCGACTCAACCGACTTTATGAGTTTGATCGGATTTGTAAATACAAACGATTTAACTGATCCGGCAAATTACGCTTATGTAACTTCCAGAGTTGACATTCATGATCTTATGGATTTTGTAATTGTTCAGGATTACATTGCTAATCCAAGCTGGGGACATAACCGCGAGACCTGGCGCGATAGAAAAATCCAAAATCTCTGGAGGTGGGTTCTTGTTGATATGGACAGAGGGTTTGACGTGAATAGAATTGGCGTTAATCAATTATCGGACATTAATACCAACTTCGAGATTTTCCGAAAACTTTCTGCTAATCCTAATTTTAAAAATGAATTTGTTCAACGGTATTCGGAACATTTAAATAAAACATTTTCAAACGATAGAGTAGTGGCGATAATCGACAGTATAAAATCACTGCTTCAAAATGAAATGCCTCGACACATTCAAAAATGGGGAACACTAATTGATTCACTTTCAATCGATGGCGGATTTGGCAAACATGCCGGCGTTACCTCAATGACGTATTGGGATTCTGAAGTTCTGAAATTTAAAACGTATTCAACTCAACGTCCGGCATATGCAATCCAACATTTAAACAACATGTTCGGACTTACCGGAAGAGCAAATCTAAAAATTACTTCAAATATTTTAAACGAGGGGAAAGCAGAAGTCAACGGATATTCAGAGAATTTGGGTGAAAATAATCTTTTTTTCAAAAATATTCCTTTGCAGATAAAAGCGTACCCGCCTCCCGGATATGATTTTAAACAGTGGAAAGAAAAAGTTTTATCAACAAAAATGAATTTGATACCGCAAAGTTCCTTCTGGAGATATTCTGATGCGAGTTCAACTCCAACAGGCTTATGGGCTAGTGCAGATTATAATGATGCTTCATGGAAACTCGGAACTGCACAATTTGGTTACGGAGACGGCGATGAGAAAACGGTTATAAGTTATGGTCCAAACTCACAGAGCAAATATATTACATCATACTACCGCCGTGCTTTTCAAATAAATGATCTTGCAGCAGTCAAAGAATTAACACTAAAATTAATGCGTGATGATGGAGCAGTAGTTTATTTAAATGGAAATGAAATTCTCCGTTCAAATATGTCGACCGGGACTGTATCTTTTTCTTCTCTTGCACCAATCGCAGTCAGTGGTACAGAAGAATCAACTTTTTTTGAATTCACGATTGACAAAACTTATCTTTTAGCCGGAACAAATATACTTGCAGTAGAAATTCATCAATCCGGTGCAACAAGTTCCGATGTTAGTTTTGATTTAAGTCTTGACGCAGTATTGAATCAGCAATCGACCAACGAAAATGTTGTAGGAACAGCCGATTCGATAACCTATGCAATTACTGATGATACGGAATTGATCGCTGAATTTGAGAAGATCAGTTCAAGTGAATTGGCACAAGTCATAAATGAACCTATAACACTTTCAAAAGCAAATTCTCCATACTTCGTTCTGAACGATGTAACTGTTGGAACGAATGGTATCGTAACGGTTGAGCCTGGAACAATTATTTATTTTTCTTCCGGGAAAAGTATAACGGTTAATGGTCAAATTATCATGAATGGAACAGAAACAGAGCCGATCACACTTACCTCATATTATCCCTCTGAAAAGTGGGGCGCAATTTGTTTTGAAAACAGCGTTGGAATTTCTGAATTGAAAAATGTAAATATCTCTTTAGCTACTAATGGAATAGACCCGATTAACTTTTTTGCCGCAATATCAAGTTTGAACTCGACTGTACATTTAAAGAATGTTAATTTTGATAATGTTAAACTACCAATCTCAACTCAGTGGAGTAATGTGATAGTTGACGGTTGCAAATTTGAAAACGTTACTGAAGTTGGAGATTACATAAATTGTAACGGCGGTAATCTTTCGATAGTAAATTCAACGTTTATCGGAAATGCAATCCCGGATATGGATGGAATTGATCTCGGATTTGTGAATGGCACCACAGACATTCGTAATAATATATTTAGAGATTTTACCGGCAGCAACAGTGATGGAATCGATCTCGGAGATGCATCGCTAAATGTCTCTATTAGTGATAATTATATTACAAATTGCAGTGACAAAGGCATTTCAGTTGGTCAGGGATCAACTACAAACGTAGTGCGTAATATAATTTCTAACTGTAATCTTGGCATCGGAGTAAAAGATAGTCTCTCATCTGCTAACGTTTTAAATACAACATTTTATTCAAACAACATCGGAGTTTCATGTTTCGAGAAAGCTGTGAATAGAGGTGGAGGAAGTGCATCGATAATAAATTCAATATTTGCGAATTCAAAAAATGTTTCTGCTTCCGCTGATAATTTTTCATTCTTGAATATCAACTACTCATTGTCAAACAGCGATACACTCATTGGAGAGTACAATATTTACGGTGAACCTCTTTTAATTAATCCCGATGGAGGTAATTATCATATTCAAGCAAATTCTCTTTGTATCAATAACGGTGATCCAAGTTCTCCTTTAGATAGTGATGGATCGATCAGTGATATTGGTGTTTTTATGTATGCCGGCGAAATAAAATCTGTAACTCCACTAAATGAGATTAATTACAATTCAGCCATTACTTTTGATTCGGGTGATTGGATCGAGATTTACAATACAACGAAAGTTGAGATTGATATTTCCGGTTGGGTTTTTATGGATGAAAACCGGATACCATCTTTTGTTTTTCCGTCTGGGACTATTCTACAACCGGATGCATACTTAGCAATATGTTCAGATATTACGTTGTTTTCTTCAAAATTTCCGAATGTTAAAAATGTCTTAGGAAATATGACTTCCGGATTGAGCGGAAGCGGTGAAGCGCTATTTCTTTATAATACTGATGGTCAATTAGTCGATTCACTTACATATAATGATAAGGCACCCTGGCCAATTGCAGCAGATGGTGGAGGTTCTTCGTTGGAACTTGCGAACCCGACAATGGAGAATGCTCTTGGTGAAAACTGGCGAGCTTCTATCGGACACGGTACTCCGGGTTCAATAAATTCTACTTACGTAACCGGAATAAAACAAAACAACGATGGAGAAATTCCTAAAGACTTTTCTTTATCACAAAATTATCCAAATCCGTTTAATCCGGAAACAAAGATTGAATTCGAACTCCCACAAAATAGTTTCGTTAGCATCAAGATTTTTGATATTCTCGGTAATGAAATAAGCACTTTGGTGAATGGAGAAAAATCTGCCGGTAGGTATGCTATCATTTTTAACAGTCTTGCTAACAATAGTTCTGCGCAAGGGAATAGACCGCTCTCAAGCGGAATTTATTTCTATCAATTAAATGCGATGAGTAGCGATGGAATAAAAAATTTCTCTGAAATTAAGAAGATGGTACTGCTCAAATAATTCCGGACAAAGAATTATTTCTTTTTTCCATCCGATGAATGGTTATCTGGAAGATAACGAAGTGCAAAAGCGAATAGAATCACCCGCACACTGCTCGTTATAAATCGGATATTTAGAAATTCTTACCGCAAATAAGCTGGGAAGTTAAAAGTTATTATTTTATCCCGACTTTTGTTATGCAGAACCTAAATAAGAGGGAGCGAAATATCCATGATGTCATATCAAACTTTTCATCGGATGCTTTTAAATATTTTTTTGCATCGTCAACTATAATTTCATAATTCTTTAATTGGTTATACTTATTTATCTCACTCCAACATTGCCGTGATGATTCAATTATCGCGGGAACAATTTCTACCACCGTTGTTTTGGATGAATAAAGAGCAACACGATTATGAGAAACCCCGTGATTGATAATAATCCTTGGCGCCGGCAGCGCTAAAATCAGCTTGATGGATTGTCAAAACCCCAATTAGATAAATGCCAAATAATAAAAGTATGATCTCCATTTATTTTCGGAGTCGAGAAGTTTATTCCTGCTGCCGCACAAATAAGTTCATTACTGTGGAAGAGGGGAGTTAATTTGCTCCTTTTAGTTGAATGAAGAAAAACAGAATAAAACGATGAGGTTAAGAATGAAGAAATAAATAGAAGCAAAAGTAATACTTCATAACTAAATCCTTTAAAGATGGGATAAGATGCAATGAACTATATTGCGCTTCAAAATAAATAGATATTCGCCTTACACAAAGGATTGAGATTATTACTAATCTTAAACTTAATCTTGTACTTGATCTTTATCTTTTTTACTTTTAAAGTGAGATTAAAATTATGTTTAAGAGTAAGATTAAATCTGATCAATAATTGGAGTTGTGTTTCAAATTTCATTTTCATAATGCATAGGTGAGAATATGAAAAGTTCAGAAAAAAGTGTTTCTCTTGATAATTTGTTTGGTGATGTTTTAGGCGGTACAGCGTCAATGCTTGTCGCAATTCCGTCGGCTATTGCATTCGGATTAATCATCTTTGCTCCCTTAGGTGCAGAGTTTTCCGGCAGAGCTGCAATCGGGGGCATCATCGGAACAATAACAATGGGGCTGTTCGCTGCATTATTCGGCGGGACAAAGAGATTGATCTCTGCTCCGTGTGCGCCGGCTGCGGCAGTTCTTTCTGTTTTTGTTAGTGAAATGACGATGAAGGGAACTATCCCGCCTGCTTCAATTCCAATTTATGTTACACTTGTTTCATTGTTCTCGGGAATCGTACAAGTTCTCATCGGCAAATCCGGTGGAGGACGTTTTATTAAATATATTCCGTATCCGGTAGTTGCCGGTTATTTAAGCGGAGTTGGTGTGCTGATATTTTTTGGGCAATTGCCAAAATTTCTTGGGATACCGATAAAAGTTTCTCTACACACATTTTTTTCTTCTCTCAATTTATTCCGCTGGGAAAGCATAGTTGTTGGAGCTGTTACAATTTTAGTAATGGTAAATATTCCAAAACTTACCACTAAAGTCCCGGCTGCAATTCTTGCATTAGTCGGAGGGATATTAACTTATCTTGGCTTATCTTTAATAAATCCGGCTTTAGGTGTAGTTGAAAACAACCCTTTTGTAATCGGTCCAATTTCCGCATCGTTCTCAGAAATCGTCAATACTTTGGTGAATAATGGAAAGCTTATTCCGGCGATAGATTTTTCTGCCCTCGGTTTTATTGTTGTTCCAACGCTTACTCTAGCTGTTCTCTTATCAATTGATACACTAAAAACTTGTGTTGTTTTGGATGCACTAACATACTCCAGACATAATTCAAATAAAGAATTATTGGGGCAGGGAATTGGCAATATTGTAACAGCGGTTGCCGGTGGAATACCGGGCGCCGGACAAATGGGTGCAACATTGGTCAATCTAAATAGCGGCGGTAAAACACAGATGTCCGGCGTTGTAGTCGGTGTTTCTTCATTTCTTGTTTTACTCCTTTTCGCGAAATTGGTTGCGTGGATTCCTTATGCGGCTTTGGCGGGCATCCTAATGGTTGTTGCAGTCCGGATGGTTGACAAGAAAAGTTTTACTTTGCTAAAACATAAGTCAACACGTTTCGATTTCTTCTGTATCGTAGCTGTTGTTATCTCGGCGGTAAGCATGAGCTTGATCGCTGCTTCAGGTGTTGGAATTGCTTTCGCGATCTTACTCTTTCTAAGAGAGCAGATCAGATCGTCGGTTATAAGAAGAAAAATCTTAGGGAATCAAATTTTCTCTAAGAAAATCAGACTGAAAAACGAATTGGAAATTTTGCAAGAAAAGGGAAGTGAAACAATTGTCGTTGAACTTCAGGGACAGTTATTCTTTGGTACAACCGACCAACTATTTACAGAGTTGGAACCTTTCTTAAAAAAATGCAAGTATATTTTACTCGACATGAAAAGAGTTCAGTCGATCGATTATACTGCGGTTAATATGCTTAAACAAATTCAAGCGAGAGTAAAAGCTCAAAAAGGCTTCCTGGTTTTTGCCTCCGTTCCGTTAAGTTTACCTACCGGACAAAATGTTAAATCCTATCTTGAAGACTTAGGACTGACCGAAACAGAAATTTTGAAGTTCTTCAACGATCTGGATTCGGCTTTAGAATGGATTGAAGATGAAATATTGAAGGGAGAGTTGGTCACTAAACTTGATACCTCGAAAGCTCTTTTGGTAAAACAATTCGACTTTTTTGAAGACCTATCAGTAGAAGCTTTACAGAAATTACTTGAATGCATGGAAGAAAAAACTTACAAACCAGGTGAACTTATATTTGAATTAGGTGAAGAAAGTGACGAAATCTATTTCATAAGGAGGGGAATGGTGAAAATTGTGCTGCCGCTATCTCAAGGAATGAGTCACCATTTAATAACATTCCCGACAGGCGGTTTCTTTGGCGACATGTCATTCCTTGATAAAGGAACCCGCTCCGCAAATGCAGTGGCGGTTGATGATGTTGAGCTATACGTTCTTTCGAGAGAAAAATTTTCTGAAGTAGCCGAACAGTATCCTGAACTCGGAGGACTTTTCTTCGAACGCTTAGCACGGACAATAGCTTACCGATTGCGTCAAAGCAACATTGAGGTGAAAGCATTACAGGAGAATTAATAAGTTAGTTGATTTGTTATCGTTACCCATTTGTTTTTTTTTCGTAGAGACTTGCCACGGCAAGTCTCTGGTTTTTATCAACACCAACCAAGATTCTGAAATAATGCAATAAAGAAAAGTGAGTTCTAGTTCATGGTAAAAAGTTTTCATGATCCGATTAGCGGTTTAACACACTTTATTGGAGTTATCTTTTCGATCGTTGGGTTAATATTTCTTTTAACACGAACACTACCGGAGAATACACTTTACCACACGATCTCATTCTCTATTTTTAGCGGTGGAATGGTGATGCTTTATTTAATAAGTACACTGTATCATTGGCTTCCGTTAGGTGAAAAGAACCTTATCCTTTTTCGAAAAATTGACCACATCATGATCTTCATTTTTATTGCCGCTTCGAATACTCCAATCTGTCTTGTATCAATTCGCGGAGCGTGGGGGTGGACAATTTTTGCATGTGTTTGGGCATTCACGCTCGGTGGATTTTTTCTGAAAATATTTTGGCTTAATGCGCCGCGCTATCTTTATACTTCAATTTATTTACTCATGGGATGGATGATCGTTATTGCGATCTATCCATTAACAAAAGTTATGCAGACCCAAGGAATTCTTCTATTAGCTTTAGGCGGGATGTTTTATTCTATTGGTGCAGTGATCTACGCAATAAAAAAACCGGATCCGGTTCCGGGAAAATTCGGATTTCATGAAATCTTTCACCTGTTTATTATGGCTGGAAGTTTGTCTCACTATTTAATGATGTACTATTTTGTTTAATCGGGAAATCCGAAGGAAAATCCTCATCTCGTTTTTATAATTGTCAGACAATTATTAAGAAAATTAAGCTGTTAATTAATGCAGATGCAGAGTATTGCAACAGTTCATTAGAGCAGTGGCGAACATGGAACTGGAATAAAGATTTTGTTTCCCTATATCTTTTTATCTAAATTTAATGTGAAGAAAATATTCAAAGAGAATTTCATAATCATTACTTAAAGCAGTATGAAAAGAATTTGTCCTCTTTCATTGGCTCGATTAATTCTAATATTTCTCTCCGTAGCCGGGATTACCAGTGCTTTTACCGAAGCACAAGACAACATCATTTCATCCTTGAGTAAAACAATTCAGTTAAGACACTGGCAAATTGCAAAAGATATTGCTCCAAAATATCCTCTTCTAACTCTCCCTGATTCATCGTGGTTATGGTTTGGTCATTCTTTAGCTACTGATAAATACGCTGAAGGAAATTGGCTTTTAAAAACTAATATTGTTATTGATGATTCAGTAAGCAATAAAGTTATTTTGGGTCTTTTTCCAATAAATTTTATAACGGCGTATGAAATTTATTGGGACGGAATAAAGATTGGTCAAAATGGAATTATTGGAATAAATAAGACTGATGAAAAAGCCGGTACATTCAATTATAATCTGCCTCTGCCTCAACAACCGGTAACAAAAGGAAAACATACACTTACTGTTCGAATATCAAATCATCATAACTACTCTTCATGGAAATGGTTTTACGGCGGAGTTTTAATTGGGCAATATGATACTGTACTTGAGAAAATTTACCGGTCAAATTATCAAGCCTTTTTCATAATAGGCATTTTATTTATTCCCTTTCTTTTTAATCTCTTCCTCTATTTCGCAAGAAAGAGCAGACCCGAACATCTTTTATTCAGTTTGATTTGTTTTATAGTAATCTTGGATTCGGGGACGATTCTTGCCCCAAACTTCATTGAAACTCCAACAACTTATGTACACTTGGAATTGTTTACCTGGCAGATAATTACAGTCCTATTTACTGCCCTATTCCCGTCATTTTTCATCTATTTATTTTCGTTTTCAAAAAAAATTATTTGGGTTATCATAGTAACAGATCTCATCATCTATTTATTTTTTACAAACATTGTGAGTGTCTTTGCCGTAATGTCTCCCGCCGTACTAATTATGAGTAGTATGATTACACTGTGGGCATTGTATAAACGACGGGAAGAAAGTATAATTATTTTTATAGGACTTATAGTAGCCTGGGCAGCATATTATTTCGATTTTGCTTTTGCGGGATTGGCAACAACCATGGTTATATGTACCAGTATCTCAATTGCAAGGCAGTTTGCCAGAAAAGAAAAAACTGAAAGGGAAGCCCAACTGAGGTCGGCTCATTTCGAAAATGAATTGTTAAAGAAGAATATTAATCCCCATTTTATTTTAAACACTTTGACTTCCATAATTGTATGGCTTAGGAAAGATCCAACATCAGCTATAAAGCTTATAGAAACTCTCGCGGATGAATTCAGAATGGTTAACCAAATCTCCACACTTAAACTAATTCCCATCCAACAGGAAATTAATTTATGCAAATCACATCTAAAAATAATGAACTATCGCAAGGGAGCTGACTATAAAATGGAAGCGGTGAACATTGTTGAGGAAGAAAGTGTACCGCCGATGATATTTCATACACTTATTGAAAACGGGCTTACACACGGGTACGAGAATAAAATCCAGGGGACTTTCACATTACTGCGAAGAAAAAACTCCGATAGTGTTCAATACATCCTTTCAAATGATGGAGACTTTAGCAGCGATGAGCAAAAAAAATCCACCGGATTTGGGATCAAGTATATTAAAAGCCAGCTTGAGGAGAGTTACCCGGGGAGATGGGAACTTCTATCGCAAAGACAGGAACAGGGTTGGGAAACGATTATTGAAATTAAGGAGAAATAATGCGCATCCTTATTGTTGAAGACGAGCGACCTACCGCTGAAGATATACAATTCTTAGTCAAACAAATTATGAAAAATGAAATTACCTCTATTC
Organism: Ignavibacteria bacterium; assembly: GCA_030693705.1. GTDB lineage: Bacteria > Bacteroidota > Ignavibacteria > Ignavibacteriales > Ignavibacteriaceae > UBA1563. The sequence continues at coordinate 12,532 of JAUYAB010000103.1, forward strand.
ACATTGAGACGACGTTAGGTAATGCACTTGCCTATCTTGATGATAAACCGATAGATGTTTTGTTATTAGACTTGAATCTGAATTCAAGAGATGGGTTTCAAATTCTCAGACAGATTGTGAGTAAGTCATTTCAAACAATTGTTATTTCCGCTAATATTAATCGTGCAATCGAAGCATTTGAATATGGCGTACTAGATTTTATTCCTAAACCCTACTCTATGGAAAGATTGGAAGCCGCTTTCAATCGCCTCAAATCAAGTCATGCTTCGGATGGACATGCGATGAAATATATTTCAGTTAAAAAGGGATTTGAAATTCGAGTTATCCCCATTCAAGAAATCCGGTATTTCAAATCTGCAAATATCTATGTAGAACTTCATTTGAAAGATGGACATACCGTTTTGTACGACAAACCCATAAAGCAGCTTGTCCCTTTATTACCGTCTAATTACTATCGTATTCATAAATCCTATATTGTTAACATGGAAACAATCGAAGCAGTTCAAATCCTTGGCGGTGGGAAATATCGTGTTGTATTAAAAAGCGGAGACTGTTTACCGGTTAGCCGTAAAGTAATAAATAAACTAAGATCGATTTTGGGTTTAGAGTTCAATTATTCTAATGTAAATAATTGATACACTATTTTATAGTTTTACTTCTTTGGCGGTTAAATATTTTCAATTCTAAATAATTCTACTTTAGGGCACCTCTAAAAACAGTGTCATCATTGCGAGCAAAGCGAAGCAATCCTTGTTTTTACACCATAAATGGGGATTGCTTCGTTCGTTCCTCACACGCAATGACATCATTCTAAGTTTTTAGAGATGCCCTTTATTCTCTTTAACCGTGCATTTCACAAAGTCCTCGTGCAGTTTACAAGGTTTTTATCACATCACGTTTAGCTGCTAATTAATTTTGCAAGGTTTTTAGTTATTACTTATGTAAGCTGAAAAATAGTCTGTCTTCAAAGAACAATTTAATTTAGCAGGAGCTCTATTGTGAAAAAAACGATGCAACTTTTACTTGTCATATCAATATTATTAGTTTCCTCCATATCGCTATATCCGCAAGCAATTCCATCCGATAGTTTGTATTTGGGACAAACGCCTCCCGGAGATACTCCCAGAATATTTAGCCTCTCTGTAAATAGAGGATCATTCGCTGCAGAACGAATCACAATTTCTAATGACGGCAAGGAAATTTACTATTCAGAGGTACGTAGTTATTACCCAGCTGCTGGTGATACAATTAAATATTATAGTTATTCTAATAGTAAATGGGGTGGTCCCTTTAATTTATTTTCTGGTTATCTGGCTCCAGCATTATCGGCTAACGGTGATACTATGTATTTTCAAAATGCTAACATTCAAAATAGTAGTTCAGTTTATGAGACATTTATTTCTGTCAAAAATGGTTTAAACTGGAGCAATCCGCAAAGAATTTTATCAAACCTTAACTCAGCACATTATTTACAAGTTACCAATTATGGCAATTATTTTATTTCATCAATTTCTAATCCTACCGTTGGTGCATCCGATTGGTGCAAATTGTTGATCGATGGTGGTGATACGACAGCTATAAGCTTGGGGCAATTGTTAAATTCCGGCGGAGATAATTTAGATTTTTTTATTTCAAAAGATGAAACTTTTTTAATATTGGCTAAAGGTGGTTTGCAAATTAGTTATCGTAAAAATGATGGGAGTTGGACAAACCCTAAAAGCTTAGGTTCAAAGATAAACTTCGGTCTGGGAATGTGGGGACCTTATGTTTCTCCGGATAATAAATATCTATTTTATACAACAGGTACTAAGCAGGATTATTCCGATACCTATGTTCATTGGGTTCGCATCGATGGTCTGATTGATAGTTTAAAACACACAAATTTTTCACCTTATCTAAAATATCAGATACCAAATCAGAAAGATACTGTTGGCAATTTGTTCAATTTTACAATTCCAGACAGCACGTTTTTTGATGACGATCCAAATAGTACATTCACCTTTTCTGCAAAATTGAGCAATGGGACTCCTTTGCCTTCATGGTTAAGTTTTAATCCCGGCACAAGGACTTTTTCAGGCATACCAACTCAAGCAAAAGTTTTTCCCATAATGGTAACAGTAACAGCCAGAGATACTGCCAATGCAAGCGCTCCGGCTACATTTGGAATTACTGTCGTTGCCAACCCTGTTGGTGTAGAAGAAGATAAAAACCAACTTCCGGAAAGTATTAATCTATATCAAAATTATCCTAATCCGTTAAACCCAACAACGACAATCGAATTCGCAATTCCGAAAACCGGAAGATATAAATTGGGTTTATATAACGCACTCGGTCAACTTGTAAAAGAAATTTCCGATAAGGAATATGAAGCGGGATACTACAAAGAACCATTTAACGCAACCGGGTTATCGAGTGGAATGTACTTATATCGGCTGTCGGGCAACGACGCAAACATCGTACGAAAGATGGTGCTTCTTCGTTAACGCTTTCGTCAATAATTAAAGCTATTTCTAAATCTAATTAATCATTAATAATGAAAAAATATATTTTATTTATCTTCGGTCTCTTTTTCTCAATAGAGATGCTTGGTCAAGAGGCTAAAACAACTAACTATGATCTATTAAATCATTATCCATTACCAAAGGTTGACAAGCGAACAGAACTTCTGAGTATCGTATTTCGTCTGGCGGGCAATTTTGAGTACAATGATGACACTTATCGAAACTATGTTACGGAGATTCATAACCACTTTGACAAATATAAAGATCATCCCCTAATTGCTTTTGCAACTGAACTAAGTAACAAAAACGGTGTAAGCTTTGATGCTGTTATGTTCATGGCAATTCATTTGGAACAACCTCCATCATTAAATCCGATTGTACTATTTTCATCAAAAGTCCCGGAACGCAGATGGGGGGAGGATGATGCCAACAAATTCGTCGTGCTGCTGAAACAATTTTATGTTGATGCTAAATGCGAAGAATTTTTTAAAGAACATGAAAAGTTGTATAGAATCGCGCAAGAAAAATTTATGCCGGTTTACAATGCGTTAGATATTAATTGGTACAATCTGTACTACGGAGTTCGACATGAAGGCAGCTTGAATATTATTATAGGGTTAGGTCTTGGGGGAGGTAATTACGGACCCAAATTAGTATATCCCGATGGGAAGGAAGAGATTTATGCTGTCATGGGAACCTCGTCTATCGATAGTACCAATTTACCTTTTTATCCGGTTGATAATTACCTGCCGACTCTCATTCACGAATTTAACCATTCCTATGTAAACCATTTGACAAAAAAATACGAAAAAGATTTTGAGAGTTCCGGTGCAAAACTTTTTGATCTTGTAAAAGCTGGCATGGGAAGCCAACGTTATACTAATTGGCAGACGATGATGAATGAGGCTTTGGTAAGGGCTTCTGTAATCCGGTATATATTAAAACACAACCCTGATGGTAAAGCAGCTAAATATCAATTGATCTCTGAATTTGGCAAAGGTTTTTTCCGGATGAAAGGACTTGTTGAGTGTTTAGCTGTTTATGAAAAAAACAGGAATAAGTATCCTACGCTTCAAAGTTATATGCCGGTTTTAATTACTTTTTATGATAATGTAGCCAAAGAGAGCGAGTTAATGTTTGAAATTAAAGAATAACACGCACTACACAAAAAAAGAATTCGATTTTATATTCAGTAACTCAGGATGAGATATTTATTTCCTTTTGCAGATAGTTTGATATATTATGAGATTGTGCGAATACGAACATGGGTATACGGATACGGACGATTAGGTAAAGTTCCTCTTTCTAAATGAAATGAAAATGAATTGAATTCGTTCATTTTTAAGAAATTACTCTTCCGGCACACCAGTTGTAACAACAACATCGAGAAATTAATAATCCAATTTAGAAAACTATTAAAGGTAGGCATATAAGATGAAATCATTTTGCATAACCATATTAATTGCAATGTTCTTTTTAATCAGTATTAAAGAAACATATGCTCAAACAACTCAGACACAACTCATCCAGGTTGAGTTGATGAAACAGTTCATCGGAACCTGGGAATGTGAATTGGGAAAAAGAACAATTTACAGAAGTGATAATAAACAGTTTGGAACCGGGATGGCTTGTATTATTCAAGTTATTAGTAATGGAGAAATTGTTGATTCAGTAGAACAACTTTTTGGGTATGATGCCAGTACAGACAAGTTTGTCCTTGCAGAGCTCATTAAATCATCTTCTATTGTTGAGATCAGTTCTGCCTGGTTCACCTCAGAACATAAAGGGGAGATTGTTACTACCCATCCCGATAGTGAGAAAAGAAAATTTAATTTTGAATTCATAACACCTGATTTATTAAAGGAAACTGCAACGTTGGATAACAATATTGTTGTAGAAATGGAATTTAATCGTGTTAAGTAGTGATGAGTTAAACGTTATAATAATTCCGCTTTATCCTTCTTATGGTGTGTTTCACAAAGTTATAGTGCCGTTTGCAAGGTTTTTAGCACATCAAGCTTTGCTGCTAATTAATTTTACAAAGGTTTTTAGTCATTACTTATGTCAACTGAAAATCAAGTTACTCTTTCAAGTAGTCTGTTCATAAAAACATTTTTATAAAATAAAGTATTTAATAATTTGGAAAATCAAACAAATATGAAAAAGTTCATTAAGACAATGTTATTAATCGCGATGTTCACAACACTCGCATTTAGTCAAAAACTTACCCAAATAGTAAGAGGCACTATAATTGATACCGATAGTAAACTGCCACTTATCGGAACCAATGTCTTCATAGTCGGTAGTGATCCAACAATCGGCACAACAAGCGATATAAACGGTACGTTTAGATTTGAAAATATACAAATCGGCAGAATTATTATACGAATATCGTATATGGGTTATGAAACTAAAACGATTCCGGACATCGTGGTGAACTCAGGCAAAGAAGTGGTTTTAGATCTCTCTATGCAGGAATCTACTGTAAAAATGGATGAAGTAGTTATCAAGCCAAATGAAAATAAAGGAGAAGCTCTCAACGATATGGCGTTAATTAGCGCCCGTTCTATTTCTGCTGAAGAAACAAAACGTTACGCCGGTACCTGGGACGATCCTTCTATGATACTCAATAATTTTGCAGGCGTTGCAACCTCAGGACTTTCAAATGATATAATCGTAAGAGGTAACTCGCCAAAATATATCCAATGGCGTTTGGAAGGAGTTGAAATTACAGCCCCGAACCATCAGGCAGACCAAAATGCAACCATTGGAGGATTTAGTTTCTTAAATAATAAATTATTGGCTGCTTCCGATTTTTATACCGGGGCATTTTCGCCTGAATATGGTGGTGTGTTATCAGGGGTTTACAATCTAAAACTTCGAGCTGGGAATAATGAAAAATTTGAAATGATGGCAGGGGTTGGTTTATTGGGCACCGACTTTACTGTGGAAGGTCCAGTCAAAAAAGACTACGCCGGTTCATATCTTGTAAATTACAGATTTTCTAACATTGGCTTGATTCAAAAACTTGGCTTAGTTGGTGATATAGAGGGAGTTTCTACTACTTTTCAAGATGCTAATTTTAAGGTTGTGCTGCCCACTGAAAAAACGGGGACATTTTCTTTTTTCGGAGTAGGAGGTATAGATAATTTATTAGTTAAAAAAGTTAAACCTAATATATGGATAACTCCCGGCAACAACGGAATGATGCCGGACATTACACAGGATTTTGACAAAAGAAATTATAAAGCAAATTTGGGAATGAACCATACCTTCACTATTAACAACAATAGCTATACCAAAACCTCCCTTACCTATTCAGGAACGGGTTTGAATGATGGTATTTATGAGTCAACAATAATTGGTACTGATACCGTTGGTAGAAAATTAAACTATAGCAGCAAGATAAAATCTTCAACTTATAAAGCTTCTATCTCGTATAGCAACAAAATTAATGCTGAAAACATAATTCATATTGGTACAGAATATTCTCTTATTGATGAAAATAATAATCAAAGTCAACTTGAGAATGATTCAACTTCCACCCGGTTTACTTTAATAGATTACAAAGGAAACATCACTACTCTACAAAATCATATAACATGGAAACATAGTTTCAATGATGATCTTACTCTGGTTACGGGATTTCACAATACGAACGTTTTACGAAACAAGAAAAGTACGCTCGAACCAAGAATTGCAATAAACTGGAAACTTGATAATTCAAGTTCCATGCACGCCGGATATGGCAAACACAGCACTATGGAAAACATTCACAATTATTTTGCCAGGATTCAACAACAAGACGGCAGCATAATCGAACCCAACAAAAACCTTGATTTACTAAAAGCAGATCATTATGTGCTGGGATACGATAAAAGCATTTCGGAAAATATGAAGGCAAAAGTAGAAGTTTACTATCAGCGCCTTTACAATTTACCTGTAGAAAATAACAAAACAAGTTATTACGCAACCATTAACGAAGGCGCTGATTATCAATATGTTCCTTTAGTGAATAGAGGCACCGGGAAAAACTATGGTATTGAAGCTACCGTAGAACGATTTTTCGACGATCATTATTATTTCTTGATTAATGGTTCGTTATTTGATTCAAAGTACAAATCGTTGGAAGGCGTTGAGCGAAACACAAAATTCAATAGTAATTTCATATTTAATGTTTTGTGTGGAAAAGAATTTGTGTTTGGAGAAAAGCAAAACCAAACACTGACTTTAAATGCAAAAATATTATTCGGTGGTGGTCAAAGGTACATTCCATTGTTACGTGATGCATCCGGTAATTTAGCTGTTGACCCTGCAAACAATCGTTTTTGGGATTATAGTAAAGCTTATGATACGAAGCTTGATAATATCTTCCAGTTAAATTTATCTGTAAGTTATAAATTTAACTCACAAAATGTTACACACGAAATATTTCTTGATATACCAAATATTACTAATCGCCAAGGTAGATTGTACGAATATTACGATGTAAATAAACCTAACAAAATTGGCTATGTTACTCAAATGCAACTTCTTCCTAACTTAATGTACCGGGTATATTTTTAATTACTAAAAAAAAATGGATACAAACAAGATGAAAGCAATTATTTGTAACAAATACGGACCTCCTGAAGTCCTTCAGATTCAAGAAGTGGAAAAACCGTTTCCTAAGGATAATGAAGTACTGGTAAAAGTTCGTGCAACAACAGTACACATTGGGGATACTAAGGTTCGGCGATTAGAACCTGGTTTAGGAACTGTAATAGATTTCTTTTTCAAGCCCATAATGCGAATCATTTTGGGTTTCAAGGGACCACGAAAAAAAATACTTGGAATGGAATTAGCCGGAGATATTGAAGCAGTCGGCAAAGATGTTACGATGTTTAAGATTGGCGATCCGGTTTTTGCATCAACTGAATTTAGATTTGGTGCATACGCTGAGTATTGCTGCATTCCTGAAAATGGAATTCTTGCAATAATGCCAACCAATATGACATACGAGGAAGCAGCTCCGGTATCTAATGGCGGATTAACCGCGTTGATCAATCTTAGAAAAGCAAATATTCAGAAGGGGCAAAAGGTATTGATCTATGGTGCTTCCGGTAGTGTTGGAACTTATGCAGTACAGATTGCCAAGTACTTTGGGGCGGAAGTTACAGGAGTGTGCAGTACGGTGAATTTGGAAATGGTGAAATCTCTCTGTGCTGATAAACTTATTGATTACACGCAAGAAGATTTTACGCAAAGCAGCGATACTTATGACGTTATTTTTGATGCCGTAGGTAAGATTGCATCTTCAAAACGTAAAAAATTCCTGACGAAGTCAGGAGTCTATCTAAGCGCTTTTGATTTGTCAGGTAATATAAAGTTAAAGGTTGAGGATCTGATCTATCTCAAAGAACTCTGCGAGGCAGGCAAGCTAAGAACAGTCATAGACAAACGCTATCCGATGGAACATATAGTAGAGGCGCACAGGTATGTTGACAAAGGACACAAAAAAGGGAATGTCATAATAACTGTGAAATGAAAACATAAAAATAATGCTTGCATAACATTTGCGGTAATAAAAAAGTTGGATGATATTAAATCTTAATAAAAGGCAATTATGAAAAAGAAGATAATAATAATCGGTGGTGGAATTGCTGGCTTATCTGCCGGAATTTATTCCGCAATGAATGGTTTTGATACCGAAATTATAGAAATGCACAACGTAGCCGGTGGACAATGTACGGCCTGGGAACGCAAAAAATATCGTTTCGATTATTGTTTGCATTGGTTGGTAGGAACTTCGAAAGGTGCTTTTCATGAAATATGGAAAGAAACAAATGTGATTAATAATGAAACCGAAATAATTGACCACGAAGTTTTTTCTCAAATATTTGATAAAGACAGGAACGAATTTATTATTTATACAAATATAGAACGTTGGGAAAAATACCTTATCGGGATGGCAACTGAAGATACCAAACCAATCCACAGAATGTGTAACGATATGCGCAAAAGTGCTTTATTGGAGCCTTTTGCGCTACCACCCGAACTTCGTAATCCGCTTGACTATATCAGGATTATTCCGGCAATGCTTCCGGTTTTTAACCTGGTTAGAAAATTCGGGAGATTAACTTGTAAAGAGTATTTTGATAAACTCAACTTTAAGAATGAAAAAATAAAATCGTTTTTACATGAATTGTATGGCGAAAGAAATTTTTCAGCATTGATGTTTATTTTTATGCTTGGTTGGTTTAATCAAAAAAATGCAGGCTATATAAAAGGGGGTTCTTTCCCTTTGGCTCAACGAATGGTTGAAAAATTCGAAATACTTGGCGGAAGGATTTCATACAAAAAGAAAGTTGAAAAAATCAGTGTAGAAAACCACATTGCAAGAGGGGTAATTTTAACCGATGGAACAAAGATTTCATCTGATTATGTGATTAGTGCTTCAGATGGTTATACTACCATCTATAAAATGCTGGAAGGAAAATACATTTCTAAAAAAATTGATTTTGCCTATAAAAACTGGGAATTATTTACACCGATTGTTCAGGTTTCGTTTGGAATAAATAAAGTGATTAAATATGCGTCTCCAATTATCATAAATCTCTCAAAAGATTTAAAAATTGGAAGAACCCAGTTAGAGCATGGTTATTCGATTATGGGCACCTCTAAAAACAGTGTCATCATTGCGAGCAAAGCGAAGCAATCCTTGTTTTTACACCATAAATGGGGATTGCTTCGTTCGTTCCTCACACGCAATGACATCATTCTAAGTTTTTAGAGATGCCCATTAATCATTTA
>JAUYAB010000001.1 GCA_030693705.1 Ignavibacteria bacterium
TCTAAAAGGGAACCTTCCAATTATACATTCAAAATGTACAATTGTTAAAATTAATGGCGATTATTTAGATACTAGAATTAGAAATACAGAAAGTGAATTAGAAGAATATGATGAAGAATTCAACCAGTTACTTGATAGAATATTTGATGAATTTGGATTAATTGTTTGTGGCTGGTCTTCAGATTGGGATATTGGTTTACGCAAAGCCATTGAAAGATGTAAAAGCAGACGATTTACTACATACTGGATTTCAAAGGATGGAATTACAAGTGCAGCACAAAAATTAGTTGATTTACGTAGTGCTGAGTTGATTACTAATACAACCGCTGACAAATTTTTTCCTGAACTTTTAGAGAAAACTTTATCAATTGTTGAACTTGAAAAGCAACATCCCATCTCTTCCAAAATAGCAATTGCTACTTCAAAAAAGTACTTATCTGATTCAAAGTACAATATTAATCTCCACGACCTTATAATTTCTGAAACTAAAAAAGTTATTGATGAGTTATCTGAAAATTCTCTTTCAGCTCAAGGTAATTTTTCTAAAGAAGAATATCTCAGGAGAGTTTCTGTTTATGAATCAAAAATGGAGATTTTATTAAATATTGTAATTACAATATCTTATTGGGGTAATTCTTCTCAATCTTCTTACATTACTAAATGCATTGAATCAACTGTCAATTCAAATTCTTTTGTTGGGGGTGTAGTTGCCTATATTAACCAAAAAAAATATCCTTCTTTACTGTTAATGTATGCTACTGGCATTTCTGCTTTGGCAAATGATAGATATGATTTAATTAAATCCATTTTAGTTGATACGATGGTAACTTATGAAAACCCACCTAGACCTCTCATAGACAGGATATTAACATTTACTGTTATGAGTAAAGATTTTGCTGCCATGCTACCGGGGAGGAATGCACAACATTATACACCATTCAGTGATTATCTTGCTTCTTTTTTTCAACCATATTTTGCTGACTACATTTTAGATAAAAATACATTTTATAATCTTTTCGACAAATTTGAGTATGTTCTCGCTCTAATTTATGCAGACATTAATTATAAAGAAAATACACAATTTTGGGCTCCAGTCGGTTCTTATGGTTGGAGAAATCAGCATTACTATCCTGAGAATACTGTCGCTAAAGTTCTTGAAAGAGAAGTTAAAAAAGTCAACACAGAACACCCCATTTTAAAAATCGGATTATTTAATAATTCAATGCAAAGATTTTTAGAAATAAAGAAAGATCTCGATGGATTTATTTCCAATTTAGGTATGGGATAATAGAATTTGTAAAGCCAAAATCCACTATTTATTAGAGCAAGGTGATTAACCAATTAGTGGGTTTACAAAATGGTTGTCGTTTATTTGGTCATGGTAATAGTAACTGGAAAACAACAGTCTAAAAATTATTGAAAAGAGGAAAAGGTCTACACAAAACTAACCAAAAAGAAAGGATGGTGCTGATGGCACTACATGCAATGTGGGTAGCAGATGGTTGATGGGTAATTTTGGATGGATGATGGCTGATTGTATAAAGTAAGTAAACTGAAACTATTTACTATGAATAGTGAGCGAATATATTTTTAAGACAGAGACAAATCCTAATTTATATTAAAAGGAGTCTACTATGGCAACAATAGATATTCACTGTCACCCCGGATTAAAGACATGGTTATTCAATTCAAATTTCGAGACAGATCACCCAACATTATCTAAAGATTTTTTACCTACCGATATGGTTGTGGACTATCCCAAAATGGTCCAAGGTGAAGTTGATGTGATCCTTAGTTCAGTTTATTTACCGGAGAGCAGCCTGATTAAGGAAGTTGATCCTTCCAAGTTTGTAAAGGAGTTGTTAAACTTATTGTTTAACGTCGATAAAAAAGCAGAAAATAATAGTTCCCCAAACCAACCATTCGAACAAACTCTTGAATTCATAAATCATTTTGAAAATAAAATTGAATTGGCTCAGCAGAAAAATTGCAACGTCTGCATAGCGCGCAATTTTACCGAAATGGAGAATCTTCTTGAAGAAAAAAAGAAAGTGATCCTTCATTCGATTGAGGGAGCGCATAGTTTAGGCAGAGCTATAGATGGGAACACTCCCGATTATTTTGATAATATAAACAAGTTATTTAACAGGGGAGTATGTCTTATAACACTCGCTCATTTTTACGAGAATGATATTGTAGCGCCGGTGATCGGTATGCCTCCTTCGGTGATTAAAAAACTGAAACTATCGGGAGAGCGAGATTCCAGTTTAGGTCTTACTCCGGTTGGCGAAGAGGTTGTTAAACATATGCTCGATATCGGAATGATTATCGATCTGACTCATTGCACAAGAAAGGCGAGAGACAAAGTTTTTGAGATTAATAATAATCGTGGAGCTAAAAAACGTCCTCTTGTTTTTACACATGTTGGTTTTTGGGGAATATTCGATCATCCAATGAATCCCGATAAAGAGGAAATAAATAAAATTAAAGATTGCAATGGTACGGTTGGAATAATCTTTTACAATTATTATTTGATGGGGAAAGAAGAGGATGATCCGCTAACACCAATTATCGATTTCAATCCCGAACCCGGCATCAAATATATTTTCGACACAATTGATAAAATCCATAATATAACCGGAACATACGACAACATTTCTATTGGGTCTGATCTTGACGGGTTCACTGATCCCCCCGACGATCTTTATAACTTAGCCCGTTTCAAATTTCTAAAGGAGAAACTTATTGAAAAATATGAGCCTGATGATGTAGGGAAAATATTAGGTGATAATATGCTGCGGGTATTAAGATCAGGCTGGGGGAACAATAACCAACAGGAAGTAAAAACTATATAACTAACGTTACGCAAGTATTAAAAACCTTGAAGGTTTTGTTAGAGGAATTGTAAAGAATGCAATATTTTAGTCTTGATTAGCGAAACCTTCAAGGTTTGTGGCATTTGTATGTGTAAGGTGAGTTATAAAGTCACCTTACGCATTATTAGATTTTGCATAGCCACGAGCTTTAGCTCGTGGGATAAATGGGACACCAAGCTTTTGGCTTTAACCAAATATTTGCGGTTATTTTGGCTAAAGCCTTTACCTTTTTTTGCTTATTATCCCACGACCTGAAGGTCGTAGCAATTCAAAATATTATTTTGCGTAAGATGAGTTTATAAATTAATTAGGAGAAGAGTATGCCACAGAATTACAAAAAAACAGATGAAGCATTCAATAAAATTCTTTCTTCACCTACAGTAACGAACTTAAACTTATCCAACAACAAGTATGTAATACTTAGTGATATTCATTTGGGGGATGGTAGGAGAGCCGATGATTTTGTTCACAATGAGCATATCCTTATGAATTGTCTTGAGCATTACAAAAAGGAAAATTATAAGTTGATACTCTTAGGCGATATTGAAGATTTTTGGCAAGTGAAACCCGACGATACTAGAAAAAGATATAACAATTCAATCTATAAAAAGATAAGAGAATATGGAGATGAAAATGTTTTTAGGGTTTTCGGAAACCATGATATGGAGTGGAGTAAGAAAAACATAGATATTGTGGGAGCCAAAACCGACCCGGCTTTTAATGATGGCAGGGGATTTGGCTCGGCTTTAGATTCAATAAAGTTTATTGACGAAAACGGCAAAGCGATAATTCTTTTAATGCATGGTCATCAAGGAAGCATTGAATCACAAATGTTTTCAAAGATA
>JAUYAB010000018.1 GCA_030693705.1 Ignavibacteria bacterium
CGACCGGATGATGGAAATTCCCCGCGAAGATAATCCGGAGATGTATAATGAATATATAGCGGCGCGTGTAATTAAGGATCTAAGCGGAACGCGGAAGAACGATGATGAAGAAGATACTCCGCCTGAACCGCCAACACCGCCAGTGCAGTAAATAGTTAATTTCAAAAACCTCCGATGTTTTGGAAACGTCGGAGGTTGGGATTATTTATCACAATGTTGAAGAGTGAAGAGCATAACATTATCATAAAAATTGTTAAATTTATAGAGACTTTTATTTTTTGAAATTTCGGAAAAACTATGAACAACTTTAGAGAAAAAGCGAATTTCATTTGGTCAATCGCCGACTTACTTCGAGGGCATTATAAACAAGCCGATTATGGAAAAGTAATTCTACCCTTCACGGTTCTACGCCGATTAGATATGGTTTTAGAACCGACTAAAAAACAAGTACTTGCAGCCTACCAAAAACATAAAGACAAAAAGCCGGAAATTTTAGAACCAATACTTAACGGTATTTCCAGAGTTAAATTTCACAATAGGAGTAAGTTTGGTTTTACAGAACTGGCAAAAGATCACAACAATGTTGCAGCCAATCTCCGCAACTACATAAATGGCTTTTCTATTTCTGCAAGGGAAATAATTGATTATTTCAGCTTCGAGGACCAGATAAAAAAACTGGACGAATATGATCTTCTCTATCTTGTGATAAAACATTTCGCCGATGCAAAGGAAAAGTTTGAAAACATTGATCCGATGGAAATGGGTTACATCTTCGAAGAACTCATCCGAAAATTCGCTGAAATTTCTAATGAAACCGCCGGAGAACATTTTACTCCCCGCGAAGTAATCCGCTTAATGGTTAATTTACTTTTTGCTAACGATAAAGATATTTTAAGAAAAGAAGGAATTGTTAAAACTCTTTATGACCCAGCTTGCGGAACCGGTGGAATGCTTTCTGTTGCAGATGAATATTTACATGAATTAAACTCAAGCGCGAGGTTAGAACTCTTCGGACAAGAATTAAATCCTGAATCTTACGCAATCTGTAAATCTGATATGCTGATTAAGGGTCAAAATCCTGCAAACATTAAATTTGGAAACAGCTTTAGTCAAGATGGGCTTGAAGATGAGAAGTTCGATTATATGCTCAGTAATCCGCCGTTTGGTGTTGATTGGAAGAAAGCACAAAAGTTCATTAAAGACGAATATGAAAACAAGGGTTACGCCGGAAGATTCGGTGCTGGACTTCCGTCAATAAGTGATGGTTCTTTGCTTTTTCTTCAGCATATGATTAGCAAAATGAAGCAGAACGTTAAAGAAGGAAGCCGTATTGCCATTGTATTTAACGGTTCACCTTTATTCAACGGAAGTGCGGGAAGCGGACCAAGTGAAATACGCAAATGGATTATTGAAAATGATATGCTCGAAGCAATTGTCGCAATGCCCGACCAACTGTTTTACAACACCGGCATAGCAACCTACATTTGGATTGTTACAAATAGAAAAGAAAAAAAACGCAAAGGTAAAGTTCAGCTTATCAACGCAAGCGGAAGTGATTGGGAAAATGCAGATAAGAATAATCCATTTTACGTTAAGATGATGCGTAGTCTCGGAAACAAGAGAAAAGAAATTGGTGACGCTAAGAACGGTAAACCGGATCAAATAAAAACCATAACAGAAATTTATGAAGCGTTTGAAGAAGGAGATTATTGCAAAATTTTTGACAAGGAAAATTTTGGATATTCACGCATTACGGTTGAAAGACCAAAAAGAAATGATAAAGGAGAAATTGAAACTGATAAAAAAGGTGAACTGGTTCCCGATTCCGATTTAAGAGACTATGAAAATATACCGCTTAAAGAAGATGTAGAAAAATATTTTAAGCGCGATGTTTTGCCTCACTTGCCGGATGCCTGGATTGACCACAGTAAAACGAAAACCGGATATGAAATAAACTTTACAAAGTATTTTTATAAATACAAACCGCTAAGAAGGCTGGAAGAGATAAGAAAAGATATTCTTGCGCTTGAAGAAGAAACAATGGATTCCTTAAAAGAAATTTTATGAGTTGACTAATGGGAAAACAAAAGAAGATTTTTACTCACCGTGAATTTATGGAAATGGCTGTTGGAGAAATGAAAAAATCCATTTCCGAACACGACAACAAACCGGACCCTAAAGTTGGCGCTGTATTAGTTTCTTCAGATGGAAGAGAACTTGTTGAAGTTGCACACCGTGGAGAAATTCGTTCTGGTGACCACGCGGAATTTATTTTGCTTGATAAAAAGCTCAGGACTAAACCATTAACCGATTACATACTTTATACAACATTAGAGCCTTGTGTTGAAAGAAACCCACCCAAGAGCGCCTGTGTTGAACGCACAGTTAACGCAAGAATAAAAAAAGTTTTCATTGGAATTCAAGACCCGCATCCATCTGTTGCCGGTGAGGGCATCAAGATTCTTAATAAACATAAAATTGATGTGGAATTTTTTGATGCTGATCTTGCTGAAGAAATTAGAAAAGAGAATAAAGACTTCATTAATTATGCTGAAGAAGAAGCTAAAAAAGTTCTTGATGGAGAAATTGCAGAAAGCGTTGATCCGCTTGATAAAGCTCTAGAAAATGTGACTATGGATGATTTTTCTCTTGCGACTCAAGAAGAACTGATCAACCGTGCAGAACTTAAATATAAAGTAGGTTCGAAAGATTTTAACAAATACCTGCTTCAACTTAGCCTTATTAAAACCAATACAAAAACAAACATTACAAAACCTACCGGACTTGGCTTATTACTTTTCGGTAAAAATCCACAACTCACTTTTACACAAGCAAGAGTACAATTTTTTATTCATCAAACTGGTTCTGATGATATAATTGAAAATTTTGATGGGCCGGTTCTATTGCAGCCTCAAAAGATTCAAAAGTATCTGGATATTATTTATCCTAAGTATATTACTCGCAAAACGATGCAAAGAGAAGAATATTTCGATGTTCCTATTGAGGTGATTCGCGAAACTATAAACAATGCTATTGCGCATAGAGATTACACAATTACGGGAGCTACCGTTAAAGTTTATATATATGATGACAGGGTGGAAGTATATAGCCCCGGTAAACCGATTCACCCACTTGATAAGTTCGATAGTTTTAGCGTTCCGCCCGAAAGCCGCAATCCTAAAATAGCTTACCTTTTTAATGAGATTAGCGTTATTGAAGAATTGGGTTTAGGTATGAGGGAGTTGAAAAAACTTTCAGAGATAAAGCAATTACCTAAGCCAACCTTTAGGATGAACGAACAATATTTTGTTACTACGATCTATACCAAAACCGGAGCAAAACCATCTTCGAGTGAAATTAACGAGAAATTGAAAGAACTTAACTCTAAAGAAAATCAAGGTTTTGAAAATATACGAGTGCATGGCAATATTACTTCTTCGGAATATAGGACAATTATGAATGTTTCCGGAAGAACTGCACGTAATCATCTGAAAAAGATGGTTGATTTAGGCTTATTAAAGGTTGAAGGTGAAGGTAAGGCTACAAAATATGTTGTTATTAATTGATTCCGGCAGAAATACCGGCAATAAATATACCGAAATTGCCGGAAAGAATTTTTATAAATGAATAAAATCTGATTCCGGCAATAATACCGGCAATTCTGCCGGAAAAACTGCCGGAAAGAAAAATTATAAACTGATAAACTTGCAATCCGGTCAAGATGCCGGACAAATGACCGGATTTTTGACCGGGAAAAGAATTTATACTGGAAACCGATGAAAGAAAAAGAATTAAA
>JAUYAB010000022.1 GCA_030693705.1 Ignavibacteria bacterium
CTGTTATTGAAAAGGTAAATCCGGCCTTAGCAAAGCAAAAAATTAGTGGAATATTTTCAAGTCCGCCCTATGTAGGTTTAATTGATTATCATGAGCAACATGCGTATGCATATGATTTGTTTGGATTAGAACGAAAAGACAAACTAGAAATTGGTCCATTATCAAAAGGACAGGGACGTGAAGCTAAGGAATCTTATATAGAAGGAATTGTGACGGTTTTAAATAACTGTAAGAGATTTTTAGCTAATGATTACAATGTATTATTGGTTGCCAACGATAAATATAATATGTATCCAACTATTGCAGAAAAATCTGGAATGAGAATTGTCCAACAATTCAAAAGACCGGTTTTGAATAGAACAGAGAAAGATAAAGGAGCGTTTTCGGAGAGTATTTTTCATTTTAAAAAGGAGATCTTATGGATATTATAACTAAAAATTTGCTTGATGATTTTTTGCAAAAATACGAGATAAATCCAATAGGTGAATCTGAAGATTTTGAAAAGTTCTGTTCTTATTCAATAGTTTCAAAAGAATACAATGATGAATTTTCATTAGATGATGTATCTACTTATAAGAATCAAGGAGTTGATTCTATTGCAATTATTGTCAATGGTCATTTGGTGAATGCTATAGAAGAAATTGATGATATTATAGATTTAAACAAGTATTTAGATATAACGTTTATTTTTATACAAGCTAAAACTTCAAGCAAATTTGAAGGAACGGAAATAGGTAATTTCATTTTTACAGTAAAAGATTTTTTTAAAGAAACTTCAGAATTACCTATGAATGAAGCCGTTAAAAAATTTACCAGATTAAAAAATTGTCTTTTCCAAAATTTTCCCAAAATGACTAAAGGTAACCCAACATGTAAGTTGTATTATGTAACAACTGGGAAGTGGGTGGGGGATAAAAGTTTACAAGCAGTAATAGATGGAAACATTAAAGAATTAGAAGACACTCAACTTTTTAGTAAAGTTTTTTTTGAACCGTGTGATGCTTCTTTAATTCAGAAATACTATCGCAAAACAAGCGAAAAAGTCAGTGCAGAATTTAATTTTGATAAATTTATAACTTTACCCAAAATCGATGGAGTACAGGAATCATATTTTGGAATTATTTCTTTTGGTGAATTGAGGAGTATTTTAATTGATGAAAATGGGAAAATAAAGAATGTTTTTTATGACAATGTTAGAGATTACCTTGGTGAAAATGAGGTGAATGATAAGATTAATAAAACTATCCAAAGCAAAAAATATGATTTATTTACAGTGTTAAATAATGGTATAACAATTGTCGCAGACGAAAAATCAAATAAGGGGAATGATTTTTTTATAAGTAACTACCAAGTTGTTAATGGATGTCAAACAAGTCATGTTCTTTTTAAGAATAAGGACCTCGATGGAATAAATATTACTAATATTCCGTTACGATTAATAATTACTAGTGATGAAAACATTAAAACTCAAATAACTCTCGCTACAAATCGTCAAACTTCTATTACAGAAGAACAATTAGCCGCTTTTTCCGAATTCCAAAAGAACCTAGAGTTGTATTATTATGCCTCTAAAGGTAATACAAAATTATATTACGAACGACGTACTGGACAATATAATACTGATCCCAAGGTAATTAAAACCAGAATTGTTACAATCAAAAACCAAATAAAAGTTTTTGCATCAATGTTTCTTAATAAACCTCATCTTGTTTCTGGTTATTACGGAAAGGTTTATAAAAGTGTTGAAGAAAACATCTTCAAAGAGGGTCATAAATATTCTCCTTATTATACAAGTGGATTAACCGCATATGTTCTTGAATATTGTTTCCGAATCAAGTCAGTAGATACAAAGTACAAGAAGGCGCGTTACCATATATTAATGCTATTCAGAATGATTGTTAATAATGAACAACTTCCAGGTTTTAATAGCAACGATTTAGATAAATATTGTTCAAAAATCCTTGAAGTTTTAAATGATAATGATCAATCGTTAGAAGTATTTTCTAAAGTAATAAATATACTTGATGAATCAGGGATTGATATCAATAATCAAAAATTACTTTATCAAAAATCAAGCACAGATACTTTGATTGAGAAATTCAATGAAAAGTATATGCCAAAAAAGAATGAATGAGGAATCTTAATGAACTCCAAACAAAAACTATTAGTCCTCTTTCCAAATCCAAACCCGGAAAGAAATTATAAAATAATTCACACGGCGCACGAGTTCACTTCTGTTTGTCCCGTTACCGGGCAGCCCGATTTTGGAAAGATCACACTCGAATATATTGCAGAAGGTTTGTGCGTTGAATTAAAAAGTTACAAATTTTATTTGCAGTCTTTCCGCAATGATGGAATTTATTTTGAAGCAGTGACGAACAAAATCTTGAACGATCTTGTTGAACTGATGCAGCCGAGATATATGAAAATCACCAGCGACTTTAATATGCGCGGCGGCATTTCATCCGTTATTGAAGCGGTTTATCAATCTCCTAATTTTTCCAATTAAAGCAACGTATGAAATCAAAAGAAGAAATACAGAACGAATTTTTTGCAAAGAAAGAAAAACTTCTCACCGCAGAAAACATATTAAAAGATTCACTCGCTTTTTCTTTTGAGTACAGTGTTTTAGTTGAAAATTTGCTTAGAGAAATTTCTGCGGAACTGCATTATCCGTTTGCCCTGGCTTCTGCGGGAAGTTTCAGCCGCCGCGAGCTTTCTCCTTATTCCGATATTGATATTATGTTCATCGTGCCTTCAGGAAAAGAATCTGAGGAAAGTATTAAAGATATTGTTACCCGCTGCTGGGATTTTGGTCTGGAGGTTTCTCACACCATCCGCGAACTTTCAGACATCAAACGATTCTTAAAAGAAGACCTTCACACCTTCACTCAATTTTTTGAAACACGCTACATCTTCGGTTCGCTTGAATTGTTTAACAAATGGAATTTGCTTTTATTTGAAACGATTACCGACAAAGTAAAGAAACAAATCTTTACCGAGTTCCTTTCCGACCGCGATGAACGCTACACCAAGTACGGCAACTCCCCCAAAGTAATTGAACCGAACGTAAAACTTTCCGCCGGCGGGCAGCGCGATATTCAAATGATCGAATGGATCTACATTCTGCTCAACAAAGAAATATTAAATAAGCAGTCGGAGCAATCGCAGACCGAATCATTCATCTCGCTTCTTTCGGAACATGAATACACAACCCCAAAAGAATGTCATCGCTTGTTAAACGGATTTAAATTCATTTTAAAGATCAGAAACCTTCTTCACTTTCTGCACAAACAAAAAAACGACCGGTTGGAGTTTGCTGATCAGCTGACGATTGCAGAACTGTTGCATTACGGAGAAGGCGGGTATAAAAAAATGATGAAAGAATATTTTGACTCTTCAAATGTTATTTATCGCTTTAACCGTTCGTTCACAAAAAAAATGCGTGCGGTAATTACAACTTCTCTTCCCGATCTACTTTCAATTGATCTTGATGATGATTTTAAATTAAAGGGAGATATCATCTATTTTACCGGGCAGCGGTTTCTTACCATCTCCGAAATCTTCCGCGGTTTTTATTACCGGGGAATGCACGAGGCAAACTTCGACGAAAATTTTAGAATGCAGATCATCGATAGCCTCGATCAGCATACGGTTAAAGGCGATGCGGAGTCTTCAACATTCTTTAGAGAAATTCTCCGCCTTCCGAAGAACGTTGGAAAAACTTTATCGGTTATGAATGAGCTCGGCATTCTTGATGCATTTCTTCCCGAATTTCATGACATGAACGGCTACATGCAGCACGGTGTTTACCATTGTTACACCGCCGATGAACACACGTTGATGACGATCCAGAATGTTGAAAAATTAGAGAACGATACTACCGAACTTGGAAACATTTATAACAACTTAAAAGAAAAAGAAATTCTTGTTCTTGGTTTGCTTTTCCACGACATCGCAAAACCGATTAACGTTAGCGGACACGAAATTATCGGTGCGGAAATGGCGGCGTCTATCATGCAGCGGCTTGGATACGGCGATGCGGAAATTGAAAAAGTTTCTTTCCTTGTACGCTACCATTTGCAGATGGAGCAGATAGCCTTCCGCAGAAATTTAAATGATGCAGAAACTTTGAACAGTTTTGTTGAAGTTTTTCCCAATGTTGAATTGCTCGAACTTCTTTACTTACTAACTTACGCTGATCTTTCGGCGGTTAATCCTGCACTGTGGACATCCTGGAAATATGAAATGCTGAACGAATTGTTCCGCAAAGCTAAAGCGATGATCCTCGATCATATTTCCGGCGAGGAATTACTTTTTGCTTCTACTCTTGTGCAGCCGGAAGAAATTTCCAAATATTCAGATGCAATTTCCGAAGACCACGTGAAGGATCATATTGATTCTATTAACGATACAAGCTACGCCTCTTTTTATTCCGATGAAGAGATCGCTTTTCATATTGAAGAAATTCTTTCCGGTGTTCAGGTTTCTGTCTCGTTTAAGGAGATGGAAAGTTTTACAAACGTTACCGTTATTTCAAAAGATTCACCTTTCCTTCTTTCCAAATTGTGCGGAGTGTTATCGATAAACGATCTGAATATTCACGACGCGAAAATCTTTACGCGCAAAGACGGAATTATCATCGATAACTTTAACGTAACGGATTTCCGCTCGAACGAAAAAGTTGACGCCGGACGCTACGCAAAAATTGAAGAGGATTTCTCTCTCGTTCTTTCCGGTTTAAAAGAATTAAACACCGAAATGAAAAAGATGAAATCGAAATGGTGGCGCATCGAAAACAAATTCTTTAAGCGTCCCGGCAAAGTAAAAATTAAATTTGAAGAACAGGAAAAATTCACCATCATCGATGTATTTTCTCCCGACCGCCTTGGCTTTCTCTATCACGTTACAAACAAACTGAACGAACTTGGTCTCAGCATTTACTTTGCCAAGATCGGAACACGCGGCGACGACATTATTGATGCATTCTACGTGCTCGATAGTCAGCAGAAAAAAGTTTCTGAAAATTTTTATTCGTTCATCGAATCCGAATTAACCGAAGCGATCAACCAGATTTTATAAGGAATAGATTTTTGAACTTCATGGAAAAAGCAAAACCGATCGGCGTATTTGATTCCGGTATCGGCGGACTGACCGTCGTGCGGCAAATTGCCTCTACACTGCCGAATGAAAGCATCGTTTATTTCGGCGATACCGCCCGCGTTCCCTACGGTTCAAAATCGAACGATACCGTTATTGAATACGCTCTGCAAGACGCTCATTTCTTAATTGAAAAAAATGTTAAGGCGATTGTTGTAGCCTGTAACACCGTTTCTGCAATTGCGTTAAATGTTTTAAAAGAAAAATTCACTGTTCCGATTATCGGGATGATAACACCCGGTTCGCAGCTTGCGTTAAAACATTCGCAGACGAAACGAATTGGAGTTATCGGCACAAGAGCCACAATTTCAAATCATGCCTACTTAAATGAATTGAAAAAACACGACACGGAAGTTGAAGTGTTTGAGCAAGCGTGTCCTCTTTTTGTTCCTCTTGCGGAAGAAGGCTGGACAGACCACGAAGCCACGAAGTTAATTGCCGAAGAATATTTAAAAGAACTGCGCGACTTGAATATTGATACGCTTGTCCTCGGCTGTACGCACTACCCGCTTCTCTCAAAGATCATTCAACAAGTAATTGGAGATAAAGTAAAGTTGATTGATTCGGGTGTCGCGTCCGCTGAAATTGTCCGGCAGGAAATTAACCGCATCGGATTGGAAACAAACTCTCACGCGCTTGGCTATCAAGACTTTTACGTAAGCGATATTCCCACCACATTTAAAAAAGTTGCCGAATTATTTTTGGGGCAGACCATTCTTAACGTAAAGAAAATTGATCTGGAAGAATTGCAGAAATAAATGGAAGACCACCCCTTCTTGTAAAAAAAACCGAGATATTTTCATTTTCTTCTTGACATACTTGTTTTATATCCTTAATATCTTCTCAGAAAAAATAAATTATTCTTATTTGTTCCTTTATTTGGTTGGATGGACTTAAGTTCTTGTGTTTAAATGACTCATAATTCTTAAAGTATAACTAACGTAAAGGGGTTATATGATAACCTTTTTTAGAACTGTTCAAAATAATTTCTTCTTACTTCCGCTTTGCAACACTTGTTGCTTGTTCCTATTTATATGGAGTTTTACTCCCCACTCTTTTATAACTTTAAGAGAATGTATGCTGTGAAAACATACACATTCTTTAGCCTTATTTTCTTTCTCCTTTTCTTTTGCACAAATGAAACATATAGTCAGGACAGCCTCTACCTTGTAGATACCCTTACCGGCACAGCAACAAATAACAAACTCTGGAAGGCGCAAGGCATTGACGATTTTAATGGTGACGGTTATACTGACTTTATTGTATGCTATAACAATTACACCGATTTATGCTTAGGCAATCCCAACTTCACTATTAAACATGCACATCGTTTTAACACCGGATTTGCTTATGGCATTGGTGATGTTAACGGAGACGGTTATAAAGACTTGATGTTAATATCGTCGGATTCTTTAGGCCCTTATGGAGAAGTGATAGTAGGCGGAAAAGAAATTGACATAATACCGAAGTTTAGATTTTATATTCCTATTTATTGGCATATGTCTACTTCAACAAACATATATGAATTAGGAGATTTAAATAAAGACGGATACAATGATTTTGCAATTGCCTCACCTTATAACTGGACGGACGGGCTTGGCAGAGTTTACTTATTTAAAGGAGGAGAAACACTTGTTGATACTCCATGGGTAATACTTAAAACTACTCTTGGAATTGGAACACATTTCTTTGGGTCCTCGGTGCTAGGAATTGGTGATTACAATGATGATAGTTATGATGATTTTCTTGTTACCGATCCTACTTTATCTTTAGATTCTGATAAAGTTTACCTCTATTTAGGTAACAAGGATAGTATAAATGCTGCACCCTATAAAACTTTTGGACCGCCAACATTTCATGTCTTATCGGATGTAAAGGCTGCTGGTGATTTAAATGGAGGTGGAAAGAGAGATTTTATAATTTCATCGTACGATAATACAAAAGCCTATATCTATTTGGATGCTGATTCTGTGACTTTTGATGCTTCCCAGCTTGGTAAAGGAAGTGTTGTTTCTATCGGAACCGGGGGAGACATTAACAATGATGGATTTGACGATTTTTTAATAGGCAGTGATGGCTATAAAAAAGATAGCGTTTATATTGGAAAATTTGTCGTTTTCTTTGGAAAGCCAAATATTGATACTTCCTATAACTTCAGCATAGAAGGCTACCAGCAATATAGCAGTTTTGCTAAAAACCTATCTATTCCCGGAGACTTAAACGGAGATGGATATGCGGATGTTTTTGTATTAGCTCCTTCATATAGAAATTATGATAATGTCGATAGTACGGTTGGCAGATTATATATTTACTCATATAAGAAAGTAACCGGGATAAATAAAAAAGACATAAATCCGCCAACAGAATTTAGATTAAATCAGAATTATCCAAATCCCTTTAACCCAACAACAGTACTAAGTTTTCAGTTATCGGTTGAGAGCTATGTAACGCTAAAAGTTTACACCTTACTAGGACAAGAACTTGTAGTGTTAAAAAATAACGAAATACAAAGTGCAGGAGAGCAAAAGATAGCATTTGATGCGAACAAGTATAACCTAAGCAGCGGGGTATACTTTTTAGAGATGAATGCTGTAAATACTAATTCACAAACAACCCAATATCATAAGGAGATTAAAATGCTTTACCTCAAATAACTTCTGTATTAATGGTTTTTAGTTATGTCAGGTTCGTTAAACTAATTTCAAAACAAAATTATATAGGTGGTATTATGAAAAACAACTATTTTTCAATCGCGGTTTGTAAAAGTTCATTCTTAAGGATTCTCTTTGTACTGTTATTTGTAACATTTCTGTGCACTGATTTATTCCCTCAAATATCCCGATCAATAAGTTTCCCTTCCGGTTCATTATTATTAACGAATGAGACTGCCAAAGATAATAATGAGTATCTTCATGTTTCATTGGCAAGCCTTCAACGTGCAAGGGAGCAAGGAAAACCTGAGTTACCCGTTAAGTATCTAAAACTATTGCTTCCGCCAAATACAAAGGTAAAAGAGATCAACATTACTAATGTAAAAAAGACGGATTATAAAATTAATTATAAAATATTCCCGGGGCAGTTACCGGAACCAACCGCTATTAATTCGGGCGGGCAAACATTTATTTCGCCTGATAAAAAGATTTATGAGTCGGTAAATCCATACCCGGCAAAAGCTGTTCAGGTTGTTAACCACTCATACTTTGACGGAAATAATAGCATTGTTACAATAGCTATTTACCCGGCACAATACTTTCCCCTTGAAAACAAAATAGAATTTAGTACGGATATTACATACAGTCTTGTATTAGAAAGTTATACAGGCAATATATCGGTTAAGCCAAAGTTCAGAGCGCCGGAGGATCAAAAAGTATATGATGATATTTTAAAAGCTGTTATTGACAACCAGGAAGATATTCCGGCTTATCAAATAAAGCCTCTTTCTTTTAAGAAAGAAACTTCAACTTTAAACCAGCTATCAACACAAGACGCTTTACCTTTTTACAAATATGTAATAGTAACAACCAATACTTTAAAGAACAGTTTTAAAAAATTTGTTGATTGGAAGCGACGGAAAGGACTAAATATTGGCGTTGTTACGATAGAGGATATCCTGGCTAATTATACGGCAGGAGACCTGGTTTCCAGTATTAACGATCCCGCAGGAAATCTCCGGCAATATTTAGGAGACGGTTACGCTAGTGGCGTTACTATGTATGCACTATTAGCCGATTCATTATTGCCAAACAACCAGCATAGTGTGGCGTTAAGATATGGATGCGGTACGAACAATACTTGGGATTATACTTACTGGGAATATATTAATGGGCAATGGGTTTTGGTTACAATACCCGATTTCTATAAAGTACCTAATGATCTTTATTTTTCTGAATTTTCGGGGAATTGGAATGTTGATGGCGCTGATGGGGATGCTGTAATTAGATACGGTGAGCTAACAGGTGATGATGTAAGTTACAGCCCAAATATTTTTGTTGGAAGAATGTATTTTGCTAATTCAACCGAAGTGGCAAATTGGACGCAAAAGGAAATTGAATATGAACAAAATCCGTTTAAGGGGAATTACAGCAATGTAACAAAAAATTTATGGAGTATATCTGACGACATGCAATATTATAATCAAGACGCGCAGGTAGAAGCATTTATACCTACTTCTATATCAAATACTTCTTTACACGAAGTGCCTGGACCATATGCAACAGCCACAACAGCGCCTCTCGGGACAGATGTAATAAATGCACTAAATACAGGTTATGGATTTTACAATATTTATAATCACGGAATGCCTGATGTCTATGATGTAAGTAATTCCGGGAATAATAAACGTCCATGGAAAGGTATTGTACGGTTACGCACTGATCCTACTCCAGGCGGATATGAGGAAGTGAATTCTTTTGATAACATAACGGCTAATAATACAAGTACTATCGTTTATTCTATCGCGTGTGATGTTGCCCAGCCTGATTATACCATTCGTTCTTTGGGTGATATTTATACAACACTTAGTAATAGTGGCGGTACGGCTTTTCTTGGTAACACAAAAGTTGGCTGGGTTAGCTCTTCTTATTGTTTACATGAAGCATTTGTAACTGCTTTATATAATGGTGGTCTTTATAATTTAGGTCAGGCAGAAGCTGTCTCAAAATATACAAACACTGCTGAACAACATTTTCTTGCACTGTCTCATAATTTGTTGGGTGATCCGGAAATGCCAATCTGGACAGCTATACCATCTCAATTAAGTAGTATAACGGTTTCAGATGCCGGTAATTCTATAACTGTTAATGCAGGAACAAGCGGTAGTAAAATATGTGTTAGCAGTCTTGATAACGGGAACAGCTACTACTTATCCGTTAATGCTTCAAGCTATTCATTTTCAACCTCGGTTAGACCCTTGTATATTACAATAACCAATCACAACTATATTCCCTATAGCGCTGTAACTGGCGGTACAATTTCAAGTAACACAACTATTTATAATAACGCAAAAGTTTTAAGCAACTTGACAATAAACAGCGGTGTTACATTAACCGTACAGCCCGGAGTTAATTTAACTTTTGCAAGCGGCGCTTCACTAATTGTTAATGGTACCCTTAACGCAGCTGGTACAAGCACGGACAAAATTACCTTTGATAGAAGCGGAGCTAGTGGTACTTGGAATGGAATAGTTTTTAATTCCGGCTCAAGCGGAAGCATTGACTACTGCAATATTTCACATGCAACAACCGGTATTACCTGCAGCTCTACTCTGCCGATGATAAGGCATAACACAATTACAAATAACACTACCGGTATTTCTGTTTCAAACGTAGGTACACCTTCAAATGAGATTTCATATAACACCATTCAATCAAATACAAATCGAGGGATAAATCTTGTAAGCACTTCACCTAAGATTTATAATAACACTATCAGCAATAAT
Organism: Ignavibacteria bacterium; assembly: GCA_030693705.1. Lineage (GTDB taxonomy): Bacteria > Bacteroidota > Ignavibacteria > Ignavibacteriales > Ignavibacteriaceae > UBA1563. The sequence continues at coordinate 10,598 of JAUYAB010000022.1, forward strand.
GCCTTTACGGGTATCTCATGCGGATACTACTCCAGTCCTTATCTCTCCGGAAATTTGATTAGCGGTCATTCGTCCAGCGGCGTCTATTGTTCTTATTATAGCTCAGCCCTATTTGTTCCCTGGAATGCTTACGGCTACTACTGGAGCGCAGGATACAATCAAATTCTGGATAATATGGGAACGGGTATTTCTGCTTCATATTGGAGTAATTTATATTTAGGAAGTTCCCCTTACGGCGGATATAACAGTATTGCCGGCAATTCGGATTATCAAATGAGAGCCTATTACGGATGTTCTATAACAGCGCAATTAAATTGGTGGGGAACGGATACAGAGGTAGGGGATGAGATTTATACGTATCAATCAACCGTTGACTTCTCAAACTACCTACACAACCCTCCCGGTCAATCAGGAACATTGAGGGGACCAAGTGGAATAACCGCTACTTCATCTGCGGCGAACTCTGGGAAATCAGATTTTGAAAGAGGATACGGTTTGCAGTTGGAAGGTAAATTTGATGAAGCAATAGCTGTGTACGATAGCTATATAAATGCAAATCTTACCGATTCAAAATCCGCTTATGCGTTGGTAAGAATAGATGAATGTTACAAATTATCCGGCAAAGAAGGCGCTGTTACCTACCTTGACAACACGATAAAAACCAAAGCAAATAAGAACAACGAATTAAATGCTGTGAGTCTTGAATTAAAGAACCAATATTTGATACAAGATAAACGATTTGAAGAAGCGGTAAATAATTTAAATAAACTTGCTGAAACATATAATACCAACAAAGAAGTAGAGAAACATTCCCTCTTCAATGCAGGTTATGTATATCTTAAATATTTGAATGATTACAAAAATGCAACAGACAAATTTGCCGAGTTAGCTGCAAAATATCCGGACGATGATTTAGTGTTTGAGAGTAAATATTTGTTGGGTGAAGTTGATGCAAATAGTAACCGGCAAGCAGCTTTACCTCTAATCGCACAAAGTGAGTTAATAGCCCCGACTGAATATGACCTCGAACAAAATTATCCAAATCCCTTTAATCCGATAACAACCATTACTTATCAGTTGCCGAAGACCGGAAATGTAACCCTAAAGATATATGACATGCTTGGTAAAGAAGTAAAAACTCTCGTAAACGAGCAGAAAGAAATGGGCAAATACACGGTTCAGTTCGATGCTTCTTCACTTGCAAGCGGCATGTACATTTACCAATTACGTGCTAACGATTATACTTCAACTAAGAAAATGTTGTTGCTCAAGTAAAATAACCTCACCCTCTTTCCCTCTCCTTTCCGCCAGAGGGCGGACAAGCTCAAGGAGAGGGATTAAGGGAGAGGTCAAAACTATTTACTGTCTTTATGGGGTAGTGGTAACCCAAAAGATAGCATAACTAACTAACGAGTAAAACCACAAAATCCAAATAATTTGGAGGTACTATGGTTCCTAACAAAGTAAGCGCTGTGCTGGATGAGAACACCGTTGCAAGTGTTATGGCGGCAATAGCGGATATCAAAACAAAACTTCCTTTCCTAATTGATCTTGCAAGCGACGAGTTAAAAGAGTTGCCAAGACTCGGTGGGAAAAATCTCATCTTCACAACCAAAGCACTTGCTCTTGTAAAGCAAGACAACGGTTTTATGCCAAGAGATTTTTCCGTTGAAGAAATGGAAAAGGATGTTACTCTCTTCAGTAACCTTCAAGGGGTAAGGACGGAAATAGCCAAACTCGCCGAAATGGTAGAGGATACTTACATTGAAGTCGGCAGCGAAGCGTATGCTGCCGCTTTGGTTGTGTATGCCAATGCCAAACGGAACGGAGCTAATACCGTAGGTATGGACGACTCCCTCGACGAGATGAGCAAACGGTTTTACAAGAAAAGTAAACCGGTTACTCCGCCTCAATCCTAAGTCCAAACGTAAAGACGGGGCATGCCCCGTCTTTACTAAAAACCCCCAAAAGACCGATTGTAGGGAGCGGTCGAGACCGCTCTGTTTTGGATAATCAAAACAACAGTAAAATAGAAGAAATGATTTCATTTGTGTTTATGTGGAACGGACCGCTCCCGAGCGTTCCCTACAACACAAAATTGAATTTCTCCCGAAAAACATGCCTGGTTTCAGCAAAAAACTTCTAAAATAGCGTAAAAACGAAGTTATCCTCGGTTTAAACCGACAACAACTTCGGTTCAGACCGACATCGTTCCTGTTTCAACCGGCAATGATGCTGTTTCAACCGGCAATGATCTCGCATCAACCGACGCCGGCTTCACTTCAACCGACGCCGATGCAGTATCAACCTTGGCTCACTTCACTTCTACCGGCAGCGATGGAGTTTCTACCGGAGTCCGCTTCGTTTCAACCCGGAACGATCCGGTTTAAAACAGCATCCATTTCGTTTTAACCGGGAACGATGGAGTTTAAAACACGATGGATGCGGTTTGAAACAGCACAAAATATATTTTTCTGCGTGATTGCGAAGTTTCAATAACCTAATCTGGTAAACCGGAACCAAAGAATCACTCTTCATCAATTGAATGGATGAATAGTATCCTCAGTTATCCGCCACGACGGATTGTTTTTTAGGCAAAGATTTATAAATAAGGATTAACGATATTTGATCCCGTGAAATAGAAAAGCAGAGTTCACGGGACAGTTTTTAGAAGTTTATTACCAGAAGAAAATGAATTTGTAGCGATCGTTGCGGTTCGTGGCGTTCTTTGCGAGAAAAAAGAGAATTGGTTTCTCGCAGCGTTCGCAAAGAAAGAGTTTATCCCGTGAAGCGGGACAACGAACGCAGAGGTTAAAATTGTAGTAATTTGTACAAGGACGAGAGATTGGTAATTGGAAAGTTTTGGTTGGCGGCTTCGCCACGCTAAGATAGTACGACTGAATGGAAAAACATTCATCCATTCGGTTAGATAAAGGGCACCTCTAAAAACAGTGTCATCATTGCGAGCAAAGCGAAGCAATCCTTGTTTTTACACCATAAATGGGGATTGCTTCGTTCGTTCCTCACACGCAATGACATCATTCTAAGTTTTTAGAGATGCCCTAAATTAAATCATATTAATATCTCCGCTATTTTACGCAGAATATTTTGCTAACCGCCTAAAAACAGGTCGCCCCGACGGGGCTTAAAAAGAATTTTAATTGTCATTGCTACAAACTGAAAGCTCCTACGGAGCAATTTGAAAAAAGAAAAGAACATGTATAGTTCCGTAGGAACGGACTGTTTGAAGAAAAAAAATCAGAATTAAAAATAAAGCTCCATCGGAGCGACCTGTGTAAAACAAACTAAGAAGATTCCGTTTTTCATTATATTTGTACCAAAAATCTAAACGGTATGGATCCAATAAATATTATCATCGGCATAAATATTCTCGCAACGTTCGGCGCAAACATTTCAGGCGCTAAACAGGGATTTAAAACTTCTATAACGCAGGTAAAAGAAAGACCGAAAACTTATTTGCAGCATCTGCCCACAACGCTTGCAACAATCTCTCTTATTTTGTTGATCGTTTCTCTTTTTCAAGTTGGAACGATTCCATACGAAGAAACTAATTTTACGATTCGGGTAATTGCGCTTGCATTCTATCTCGTTTTTTCGTGGGTGCAAATCTGGTCGTTTAGACTCTTGGGAACTAACTATTCGCAGGACATTGTTATTCTTCAAAAACATCAATTGGTTACTAAAGGAATTTATTCTGTTGTGCGTCATCCCCATTATCTTTCACAGATCATTATTGAAGTTGCTGCCGCGGTTGCAACGTTAAGTTTTCTTGTTGCTCCTTTAGCGTTGGTGCAGATTCCCTTTTTATTTTTACGGGCGAAGCGGGAAGAAGCGCTTTTGCAAAAACATTTTAAAGAAGACTTTGAAGCCTACAAAAAGAAGTCCGGCTTTTTTATTCCCTTTTTAGGTTAACCGATGAGAATCGTTTTATTCCTTCTTCTTTTTTCGCTCGAAATATTTCCGCAGCAATTTTACCAGTTGCTCATTAAGAACGGGGAAAAAGAAATCGGGGTTGAGGCGTTCAGCAAAAACGGATTAACGTACTTACCGGTAGAATCTTTTTCGAAAGCATTAAACCTCAAATATAAAACCAATCCGCCTTTGGCGGACAAATCACAACAGCTTGAGGTTTCCTTTCCTCAATATGTTTTAAAAGTTCGACCGAGAAATTCATTTGTTATTCTTCAGTTAAAAAAAGATAAAACAGAAAAAGTCGTACAGTTTCCGGTTTCTACGGTAAGCGTTAAAAATCAGCTTTATCTTCCGCTTGAGTATGCGAAAAGCCTTCTTGAGAAATGTCTCGGCAGTGATTTTTCTTACAATCGACTTGTTAAAGAGGTTACGAAAACAGAACCACCGGCGCCGGAAGAAAAAAAGGAAGATGAAAAGAAGGAAACTCCGGAACACGAATTAAGCGCGCTCACTTTTTCGGTTAGCGAAAAAGCAAACGGAACGCTGGTGAAGCTTGTCTCAAACAAAAAAGCAAGCAAAGTTACCCACACCATTTTTGATGATGTAATTAAAATTACATTCCCCGGTATTTTTGTTGATGAAAAAAAACTTGCAGAGAATTTTTCAATAGGATTGGTAAAAGAAATAAAAGCCGAAAATACCGAAACCGGCTGCGATCTCTTTTTATCACTTCGGAAAAATTATTCCGCCTATGAGTTTATTGAAGAACTTTTGGGCAAAGAGTTTCTTGTTACCATTCACAATAAAAAGTTTGCGGCGAACACCGGTACAAAAAAAGAGAAATGGAATTTTGATGTAATCGTTATCGATGCCGGACACGGCGGAAAAGACTACGGCGCAATCGGCGTAAACAACACGGCTGAAAAAGATATCAATCTTGCCGTTGCTCTTAAAGTTGGAAAACTTGTAAAAGAAAATTTAAAAGCTGTTAAAGTAGTTTACACCCGCAGTGACGATCATTTTGTAGAGTTGTACAAACGGGGAAAAATTGCAAATGAAAACGAAGGGAAATTATTTATTTCAATTCATTGCAACGCCGCGCCGAAGAAAAAAAGAGATCCGAACGGATTTGAGGTTTATCTTTTGCGCCCCGGAAGAACTGAAGAAGCAATCGGCATTGCCGAACGCGAAAACAAAGTTATTGAATACGAAGAAGATCCGAATCGGTACCAGAAATTGACGGATGAGAATTTTATTCTTGTAAGTATGGCGCACAGTTCGTCCATGAAATACTCCGAGAAGTTTGCGGAAATGGTTCACCGTCAATTTGAACAAAATATTTCACTTACTCCACGCGGAGTGAAACAAGCGGGATTTTACGTTCTTGTCGGCGCTTCAATGCCGAGTGTGTTGATAGAGACCGGTTATGTTTCCAATCCGCAGGATGCCGCATTCCTTAAAAGCGCAAAGGGACAGCAGCAGATTGCGCAGTCAATTGTTAGCGCTATCAAATCTTTTAAATCGTATTATGACAGCGTAATTGACTCAGAATAGAGAAAATATTTTTTTAACTTAACACATCAAATTTTTATAACACGGAAGGTCAATGACAAAAACACAAATCTGGAGTGCAGCATTTTTAGGAATTTTTGTGATTCTATTTTTTCTACAAAAATTTGCAGGAACAGAGTACGGTTCAGCGCCAAGTATGGGTGCAGGGATGCCTCAGCAAAATCAAGCTAATGATTCGATGGCTTCAACAGAGGCAACCGGAGATGTTTTGGTGAAACAATTCAACTGCAACAGTTGTCACGGAAGCGACTTGAAAGGAACGAATATGTCGCCGGCATTGGTCGGTTTGAAAACATATTATGATAGAGATAAATTGATAAACTACTTACGCAATCCAAACGCCTATCTTGAAGAAGAACGTTTCAAAGCATACAAAGATAAATTTAAGAATATCGTTATGCCGGCATACGGCAATAAAGATGTAAAAGAGCTGGGGAAAATTGCCGATTATTTATTAGGCTTAAATTAATAAAAGATGATTTCTTCTGCGGCTTTCGTTGTTTTTTTGAAACATTCGTCTTAGTTTTGCAGTTGATAATGTGAAAGGAGAAAAAACATTGTCTGAGCAATTATCAAGTTTAACAGATGCAGAAATAATGAAGCGCATTGCGAATTATGATTCGCGCGCTTTGGAGACATTATATAATCGCTACGCTTCGATTCTTTATACTGTAATAAAAAAGATCGTCGGGGACGTTCAGGTTGCGGAAGAAGTATTAATTGACGTCTTTGTAATTATCTGGCGTAAAATAAATTATTACGATGTAAAAAACGGCGATGCTTATACGTGGCTTATAACCGTAGCCCGGAATAAAGCGATCGATACCGTTCGGCGCAGTAAAAGTCAGATCACCGATACATACGATGAAGACTATGAAAATTTTTATATCGTTCCGCGGCTTTCACCGCAGATTGATGATCTCGATCTCAAAACGGCGATCAGCATAAAAGACAATATCGAAAAAGCTTTGAACAAACTTACCGACGCGCAGAAATACGTCCTCTTTCTTGCTTATTACGAAGGACTTACCCAACCGGAAATTGCACAGCATCTCAGAATTCCGGCACAAACCGTAAAATCAAAAATGAAGATTGCACTCGCCAACTTAAAAGATAATCTTTTGAAAGGAGGAGAATAATGGATACCGGCAGCGGACACGATTTTGCTTCTCTTTTACACGCATTTGCACTCGGTTGTTTGGAGCGTGAAGAATTTGATTTGATGATGGAATATTTTAAAAGTAACCAGGATTATCCCTGGCAGGAACTTGGCGAATTTCAAAACTTAGTGGCGCTTCTTCCTTCATTTTTAAATATCGAATCACCCGATCCGCGCGTTAAAGATATGGTTGCCCGGAAACTTTATCGTTTACGCGATCAACAGAGACCGCAGAGGAATACACAAATAATTTCTCCAGCCTCTCCGCTTCAGCATAAAAATTTATTCCAGAGAATTGAAACGGATGAACAAAAATTATTCTCACAAATTTCATCTCCTCTTCCGCCCGAAGAAGTAAGCGAACCTGAACCGGCGTCGGATTATGATTCCTTTGAGTCGGCACCTACGAGTGCAAAAACAACATCCGGCTTTGAACCGGTAAGCAGTGAAAAAGAAAATCCTTTTTTAGCCACGGAAAAAGAGCCGGAAGACACAACCGATTACAGTTCCCCTTTCGCTTCCGAAAAAAGTCCGAAGGAAGAAGACCCATTTTCAAGTTACTCTTCTTATTCAAGCGAGTCAACAACCGACACAAACTTCTCAAGTAATTTTGACAATGTCGAAAGCGGCAGCAAAGATACTTCGGAAGATGGTGATTATTCATTCGAGTCTTCACTTTCAAAGTATTCTGTTAGCGGTGAATCTTCGCCTAAAACGGACGAAGACTATTCTTCGTTTACTGCTGAAACGATAATAGAAGAACCTGCTGCCGACCAACCAATTGAAGCTCCTGAAGTAGTAAAAGTAAAGTCCGGAGTTTCAACGGGATTTGTTTTCTTTATGTTCATTGTCTTGGCAGGTGCAATTGCAGGGGTCTATTATTTTCTCTCGAAAGATTTTAAGACCGCCACACAAAATCAAACCGCCAAATATGAAACGATAGTTCAATCGTTGAAGACCGAATTATCAAACACAAAAGAGGTTGATGCGCTGCTTGCTTCAATCAATTTGCAAATGGTAAATTTGAAAAGCACTCCAAAAGCTGCCGGAGCCTACGGTAAAGTTTTGTTCGATTCAGTTACAAGAAAAGCAATGCTGCAGGTAGTAAATCTCCCGGTGCTTTCGAGCGATAAGGTTTATCAATTGTGGGTCATTTCAAACGATCAAAAATATTCTGCCGGAATTTATGAAGTTACTGCCGCTACACAGTATTTCCCGGTTACAAATTTTAGCGGACTCAGTTTGGTTGGTGCAACGAGTTTTCTTATCACCGAAGAAATTTCAACCGGCGGGGAAAAACCTTCGAAGGATGTTTACCTGGTTGGACAGATTGTTTTATAAATTATTTTTTTGATTGATGTTGTTCAATAAAGAATAAGAAAACGGTAATCACAGAGACCAGCAAAAGAAGCCAATATTTATTTAAAACTTCTTTTAAAGAGAGCAGGAAACTTTCGAATCGTAGGTTTCCTGCAAATAGACTTATCACCGTTGCGGTTAATATCAAAAATCCCGCAGAATACAACGCTTTCTTCCTCATCGAATTTTCAAGAAATACCATCAACAAAGAAAAACCCGTAATGTAAATACTTGCCGTAAGAATAAACGGAAAAGTAATTTCAAGAAGGAAGGTTTTGATCAGAAAAGAAATAACTCCCGTGAAAAAAAGTCCCGAGCCCAAAAACACTGCAAGAAAATTTTTTGTTCCGAACGAATAATAAAAGATGGTTAACCCGACAAAAAAAGAAGAGAACGAAAAGAGAGAAAAAAACGAGAGTTCTATAAATCCCAATAATTGCAGTAAGATGGGGAGAAGCAAAAAGAGCAGTCCGTATTTAATAAGTTGATTAGGGAAAATCATTTTTGCGCCGCTTATAAAATTCTTTGCCCCATGCTTGAAGCGACAACTTCGGCAGCAAAGAGAGCGGTTTGATTTTTATGATCAAGGATCGGATTCACTTCGGTAATTTCTAAAGAGGACATACAGCCGCATTCCGCAATAGCCTCCATCAGCAAGTGAGTTTCGCGGTAACTCAATCCGCCGGGAACTGGAGTACCAACTCCGGGAGCTACAGACGGATCAACGCTATCAACATCAAAACTTATGTGAATATGATCGACGCTGTTCTTGAATTGTTTTAACACCCGCGAAATTATTCTGTGAATTCCCAATTTATCAACGTCCGCCATAGTGTAAACTTGTAAACCGATCTCATGAATGTTTTTTCTTTCTAGAGGATCGATGCTTCGCGCTCCGATAACCACGCAATTTTCCGGTTTTACTTTTGGTGCGAATCCGTAAAAATGTGTGAGACTTTTATCTCCCAAACCAAGCAAAGAAGCGAGAGGCATTCCATGAATATTTCCCGAAGGAGAAGTTTTGTCGGTGTTCATGTCGGTGTGTGCGTCAATCCAAATTACTCCGAGACGTAATTTATTTTTTTTGCAGAAAGAAGCGATGCCAGCCACAGAGCCAATGGACATTGAATGATCGCCGCCAAGTACTAACGGAAAATTTCCTTCGGATAAACTTTTTTCAACTTTACCGGCAAGAATCTCCGAACGCTTCAGAATTTCTTTTAAATATTTTAGCTGTGGATTGCCGGGTGTCTGCCGTTCGATAATTTCGATTTCAATATTTCCATCATCAATTACTTTATAACCTAAGTCTTGCAGACGTTCGGAAATATGACTGATACGCATTGCCGAAGGACCCATATCAACACCGCGTCTGCCGGCGCCAAGATCAACGGGGAAACCAATAATATTTACAACTTTTGAGGGACGAATGGTCATCGTAATTTCTTTATAAATGATGGAAGTAATTTATATGAGAAATCATTCCCTTACAAATTACCGGTTAAGAAAAATTAAACTTCTTCAAAGCGGATCCAATTCTCGCGGATTTTTTCCGCTTTAGCTCCGCCTGCTGTAAAGATGATGGTGTCGCCCTGCTTTGCAAGTTTGTTTTCGAGAATCAATTTTCTTGCGAGAAAAATAGCTACCTCTTTTTGTTCGATCTCTTCACAATAAAGAGAAGTTACACCCCATGTTAAACAAAGTGCGTTCATGGTGTTGAAATTATCGGAGAGTGCAATAATTTTACATGCCGGTCTATATTTGGAAAGTCCGCGCGGAGTTTTTCCGTTCGAGGTAAAACCAACAATGGCATCTGCGTTGATCTGCCGGCTCATTGAAACAATTCCCTTGTTCATTGAATCGAAAAGATTTTGTTTTACGTTTTCCGGAACTAAATAGTTTATATGTTTGTGCGGGATGTGCTGCTCAGCATTTAAAATAATTTTATTCATTATCTCAACTGTCTTAATCGGAAATTTCCCTACAGAAGTTTCGCCGCTGAGCATAACAACATCGGTTCCATCCCAAACTGCATTGGCAACGTCTGAAGCTTCCGCGCGTGTTGGAACGGGATTCGAGATCATCGACTCGAGCATTTGTGTTGCAGTGATAACGGTTTTGCCGACTTCGTTACAGCGGCTTATAATATTTTTTTGAACGAGAGGTACTTCCTGCGGTTCAAGTTCAACGCCTAAGTCACCGCGGGCAACCATAATTCCGTCTGCAGCTTGCAAAATTTCTTCCAAGTTATCAACCGCTTCTTTCTTTTCAATCTTCGCGATGATGGGAATTGGTTTTCCTTTTTTGCTTAACCAGTCTTTTAAATGAATAATATCTTCCGCCTGGCGAACAAAGGAAAGAGCTATAAAATCAATACGGAATTGCAGCGCAAATTCAAGATCGGCAAAATCTTTTTCTGTAATTGAAGGAGTTGAGAGTTTCATTCCGGGAAGGTTCATACCTTTTTTCGGTTTTAATATTCCGCCGTTGAGAATGGTGCAAATAACGGAAGTTTTGGTTTTACTTTTTATTTGTAAGCGAAGCAGCCCGTCATCGATTAAAATGATATCGTTTATCTGCGCATCGCGAGCAAGGAGTTTGTAAGAAGTAGAAACTTTTTCTTTGGTTCCCACAAAGTCTTCAATAGTTATTTCAAGTTCATCGCCCGCGGTAATTTCGAAGAAATCTTCTTGTAGTTTTCCAATTCGGATTTTCGGACCCTGCAAATCCAACAACGTTGCCAGCGGTTGTTTCTCTTCGATACATGCTTGATTAATATTGTTAAAGACTTGTTCAAAAAAAGGATAATCACCATGTGAAAAATTAAGGCGTACTCCGTCCACGCCAACGCGCATCATCGTTTTGATCATTTCAGTTGAGAAAGTTGCCGGACCGAGTGTGGCAAGTATTTTAGTTTTAGCAAAAATTTGTTCGTTCATAATTTCTATCTTTTCGTTTTACTTTGAGGAGAAAGTTTTTTCTTTTTGGGAGTTAATTCTTTAAAGGGATTTTTTCCTTTTTTATACATCTCCTTTAATCGCTGTTGCACCAATCCGAAAACAGTATCGCTTTCGTAGATTCCGTTTTTATTCAGTTTACCGGCTTTTACTCCGGTCAACAACTCAATTCCTTCATCAATTTTAGAGATGGCATAGAGGGAAAATTCTTTTTTCTTTACGCTGCTTATTATTTCTTCGCTCAGCATTAAATCTTTAACGTTTTGAATGGGAATAATAACGCCCTGCGTTTTTGTAAACCCGTTCATTTTGCATACGCCGTAAAATCCTTCGATCTTTTCATTCACTCCGCCGATCGGTTGGATTTCTCCTTTTTGATTTACCGATCCGGTTACAGCAAAAGTTTGCTTAATCGGAAGTCCGGAAAGACTTGAAAGCAAAGCAAAAAATTCGGCTGCCGAAGCGCTGTCGCCATCAATCATTCCGTATGATTGTTCAAAAACTAAATTTGCGGAAAAGGAAAGAGGAAACTTCTGCCCGAACATTTCTCTAAAATATCCGGAAATAACGAGTACACCTTTATCGTATGTTTTTCCGCTCATACCGGCTTCGCGCTCAACGTTGATGATAGCGCCGTTGCCAATTGCAACCGAAGCGGTGATACGTGTCGGTTTTCCGAAAGCATAAAAGTCTGAACCATAAACCGCAAGTCCGTTTATCTGTCCGATTTTTTCTCCAGCCGTATCGATGAGGATGGTTTTTTCACGGATCATATCGGAAAGTTTTTCTTCATAGAGAGCGTGCCGGTCTTTTGCCATTTCGTATGCTTTTTTTACCATTGGCGCCGAAACAACTTTTACGTTTTCTTCCTTCGCCCAATAATGAGCTTCGCGAACCAGATCGGCTAAAACAGAAAAGCGTGCCGTAAGTTTATCTTTTTGTCCGGCGTATTTTGCCGCAAGTTCAAGAAGGTATGCAATTGCGGTTTTATCAAACTCTAAAAGATTTTCTTCCTTAATTGTTTTCTTTATTACGCGGGCGTACGCATCAATAATCTCGCCGGTGCGCTTCACTTCGTAATCAAAGTCCGCTTTTACTTTGAATATTTTTTTAAAATCGTCTTCATATTCCGCCAGCATTGAATAGATGTAACTGCTTCCGATGAGAATTACTTTTAAGTCAACGTCGATCGGTTCCGGTTTTAAAATTGAAGGCTGGAATTGAAAGAAGTTATAGGAATCTTGAATTTCAAGTTTGCGGAAAGTGAGAATTCGTTTAAGCGTTTTCCAGACTCCGGGTTCTTCAAAAACGTGCGGAACATTCAGCACTAAAAAGCCGCCGTTCGCCTTTAAAAGCGAGCCGCCTTTTATCCTTGTAAAATCAGCGTACCAACCGCCTCTGCCGTCGTTTACTTTTTCAATGGTTCCGAAAAGATTTGTGTATGTAGGTGTAATTTCAATAACAACCGGACAAGTATTTGTGCTCGAATTATCGAGAACAATATTCACATCGTACTCGCGGAAATAATCAATCACAAATCCTTCTTGCGTTTCTTCGTTCTCGGGTTTTTGTCCTTTAAAGATTTGTAGGTTTTCCAGGATGCTTTCTTCAACTTGATGAAGATAGAAGGAAATTCTTTCGTCCGGATATTTTTCATAAAATGCCGCGAGAGAACCCTTCACAAGCACTTCAACTTCTTTCCGTTCAAGATCAAGCGATTCCATTTGAAGTTTTTGGCTGAGTTTTAATCCCTTCTTAAAAAGATTCATCAACTCCAACTGGTACTCGTTATACTTGTGGATAATGTTTTCCGCTTTGTCTTTTGTTATCGTTCCATCCTGGATTACTTTATCAAGCTGCTGCACGGGAACCGGCTTGTTTTTAATTACAGGAATAATTTCCGGTCTTGCGGACTCGCCAACCTGCACGGAACCTAAAGCAAATCCATCTTTTTTAATTCTTTTTTGAAAAAGAAAAAGAAGCTCCTTTTCTTTTTTGTCGTACTCACCGAGAATTTTTTTCCGTTTGCCTACAAACGTCTGACTTTCAAGTTGCTGGGGAATTCGTTCCTTTAAATATTGTATCAGACTGGAAATTTCTTTTTTGAATTCCTTTGCCTGCCCTTGCGGAAAGGTGAGAAGAATTGGAGAATCGGGATCAGTGAAGTTGTTTACGTATGCGTAATCTTTTAAAGTCGGACACGAAGCCGAAATCGACTCAAGTATTTTTTTAACTGCTGTAGCTTTACCGGTTCCGGAAAGTCCGGCTATGTAAATATTATAACCGGGGCTGCGGAGGTTTACGCCAAGTTTAAGTGCGCGCAAGGCTCTGTCTTGCCCGATGATGCTTTCGTTCGGCTCAAGTTCACTGGTTGATTCGAAATCGAAAATCTGCGGATTGCAAAACCAGCGAAGATCGTTGATTTTTAGAGGCTGGGGTAACACTGCTTTTTTTATAGGCATTCTGGGTTCCCGAATTTTTGTTTTATTGAAAGAAAACTTATAAAAACTACGTCTCAAAAACAAAAGGTAATCGGGACAATTATGATAAAAGGAAAGACTTCGTGCGGGAAATTATTTTTTGTAAATTACTCATAACAATTTCAGAAGAATCATGTTACCTCACGAAGCCAGAAAATATTTTCCTTTTTTAGAGACGGGGAAAATATATTTTAATCATGCAGCCGTTAGTCCTCTTTCAACGCTTGTAACGGAGAAGATTCAGAATTATTTGCTGCAAAGAAGTGAAGGAGCGATTGAAGATTATCAAACGCTTCTTGCCGAATCCGCCGAAGTGAAAAACAAATTAGCCAAACTGTTAAACACCGAACCGGGAAGAATAGCTTTTGTCGATAACACCTCAAACGGATTGAATATTCTTGCCCAGGGAATAAATTGGAAAAAGGGAGACAGAATTCTTTTAAATGATATCGAGTTTCCCGCTAACGTTTACCCATTTCTAAATTTGCGCCAGCAGGGAGTTGAAGTTGATTTTGTAAAATCAGAAAACGGAGAAGTTACCGTTGAAAATATTTTACAAGCGATAACTCCCGCAACCAAATTGCTCTCCATCAGTTTCGTTCAATTTTTAAGCGGCTACAAAGCGAATCTTGAACAACTTGGAAAAATATGTAAAGAGAAGAATATCATTTTTGCGGTTGATGCCATCCAGGGGCTCGGTGCGCTTCAACTTGATGTAAAAAAATGTAATATCGATTTTCTTGCCTGCGGTACACAAAAATGGTTAATGGCAATTATGGGTCTGGCTTTCATTTTTCTTTCTGAAGAAATGCAGGAAAAGATTTCCCCCAAATATGTCGGCTGGCTTTCTGTTGAAAACGCATGGGATATTTTGCATTACGATCTAAAACTAAAACACGATGCCGGAGTTTTCCAGAACGGAACCGTTAATACAATTGGAATTAACGGTTTGCACGCAGCACTTGATTTATTTGAATCGATTGGTTTTAATCAGATTGAAACAACAATTTTAGATAACATCGAATATTTTATCGAACGACTTTCCTCAGCCGGATTCAATCCTCTGCTTTTCGGGCTCGAAAGAAAATATTTGTCCGGTATCGTTACCATAAAAAATGAGCAGGCTTCCGAAATGTTTGATACGCTGATGAATAAAAGGATCCATTGTTCCCTTCGCGAAGGTATGATCCGTTTTTCTCCTCACTTTTATAACACCCGGAGCGAGATAGACTATGTTACCGAAATTTTAAAAAAATGCAGTAACACTCTATAAAACATCATAAATTTCTTATGTTACAATAAAAAAAAACAAAAAGTTTGAAATAAACGTGGATACAACCGAACTAAGCAAAAACAAAAAAACGTTAATTGGAATTTTCGTCCTTGTTGCTATCGTTATAATCATCGCATCATATTTTTATTTGCACATCCTTGATACGCAATCATCTCCCTTCATTTTACAGAACAAATACTTGTCGCTTTTTTCTTACGCATTTTTACTTATTGTCATTTCTGCTTTGTCACTCGCACTTTTTTATCAGGTAAAATGGATTCAGGCGTTAAGAAGTTTCATTAATTCGGAAGTAACGGAAAAAGCGCTTCTCTCGCATTATCAGATCATTACAAGGTATGCGAACGATATTATATTGCTGATGGATCAAAGGGGATTGATCGTTGAAGTTAATCAACAAGCATTAAAAGTGTACGGGTATTCCCGCAGAGAGATGCTTAACCAGAATGTGGTTTTGGTTTTTGCTCCCAAAAGTATTCGCGGAATGTCCAAGATCGTTAAAGCATTCGAGAGCCGCGAGGGAATAATTTTTGAAGCGCTCCATCGCAAAAAGAACGGCGAGGAATTTCCGGTTGAAATATCTGCGCGGATTGTAGAAATTGGAGGAGAGACACTTATTCAGAATAGTATCCGCGATATTTCAGAAAAGAAAAAAATAGTTGAAGAACTTGAATTCTCCCAAACCCTATTGCAAAAAGTGTTCGATAGTCTGGAAGAAACGATATTTCTCATTAATCCTACCGAGCGAAAAATTGAAAATGTAAATCTCGCCGCAATTAAAACATTCGGTTACGATAAAGAAGAACTGCTGGATCGGGGAAGCGAAATTCTTTTTGGAAATAAAGAACGGTTTGAATCGTTTATCAAACAGTCGTTTTCAATTTATGTAAACCAGGATTTTTACGAGACCGAACTAACCATGCAACGCAAAAACGGTGAAGTCGTTCCGGTTTATTTTTACGGTAAAGCTTTGATGGACGCAAAGAAAAAATTCTCCCTTATCATCGGTGTGGTAAGGGATATTTCGCTCATCAAAAAAACGGAACAAACCTTAATCGATGCGAAAAATAAAGCCGAGGAAATGAACCGGTTGAAATCAAACTTTTTAGCGAATATGAGTCACGAGCTGCGCACGCCGCTAATTTCTATTCTTGGCTTTGCTGAAATATTGATGGATTCTACAGAAGATTCATCAATCCAGGATTCTTCGCGAAACATTTTGTACGGCGGCAGAAGATTACTCGAAACGTTGAACGTTATTTTACAATTTTCCAAAATAGAAGCCGAAAAAGTTGCGCTTTCAACACAACTCTTTGATGTAGTGGCTTCTCTTAGAATCTTAACCGAACGGTATAAAATATTTGCGCAACAGAAAAATCTAAATTTGTTTTTCGAGAATGAAGCCGTGGATTGTTATGCCGAAAGCGACCGGCTGTTGTTTGAAGAAATTATTTCTCAACTTTTGAATAACGCTTTAAAATTTACCGAAGAAGGAACCATACTCGTTGTTCTTAAAAAAGAAGAAATTGAACTATTAAAATATTTTACGGTGGAAATTTCGGACACCGGAATTGGAATTTCTCCCGAAAACTGCCAAATAATTTTTGACGAATTTCGACAGGTAAGCGAAGGGATAAGCCGCTATTACGAAGGGCTGGGACTCGGTTTAACTATCGTTAAAAAATATACTTCTCTGCTAAATGGAAAAGTTGAACTCCAAAGCGAAGTAGGAGTCGGGTCAATATTTAAACTCCGTTTTCCGATGATTGAACCGGAACGTGCAGAGCTCACTACATTTACCGAAGAAGTGAAGAAGCCGTTTAGCTTGACGGAATTTTTCAAAGAAACAAAATTCGAAAACGATCTGCCCGTTGTTTTATTAGTCGAAGACGATCCTTCAACAAGCGACGTTATCACGATCTTTTTACGAAAAGTCTGCCGGCTTGAGTATGCAAACCGCGCCGACAAGGCAATACAAAAAGCATCTGAAAAAAAATATAACGCAATTCTGATGGATATTAATCTCGGAAAAGGTCCAAGCGGAAAAGAAGCAATGGAATTGATAAAACAAAGCTCCACAAACTCCGATACCCCTGTTATTGCTGTTACAGCTTATGCACTTGAAAATGAAAAACAAACATTACTTTCGGCGGGCTTTACCGATTACATATCAAAACCGTTTGACAAAAACGAAATAATTGAAAAACTTACTTCGTGTTTATTAAAAAAGAATTAAGGCTGAACGATTTTCTTTAAAGCCGATTCATCCATTCGAAAAGTTGTCCACTCATCCATAGGTTTTGCACCGAGTGATTTATAAAAATTAATCGCCGGTTCGTTCCAATCAAGCACCGCCCACTCCATTCTTCCACAATTTTCATCTACGGCTTTTTTTATCAGATAGAGAAGCATCTTTTTCCCGATTCCTTTTCCGCGGAGTTCCGGAAGGACAAAAAGGTCTTCTAAATATAAACCCTTCTTTCCGATGAATGTAGAAAAGTTGTAAAAATAAACCGCATAGCTTACAGGCAGATTATCCAAATAACCAAAAACAACTTCCGCGCTCGGTTTTTTGCCAAACAATGATTCGCGCAAAATTTCTTCTGTTGTAATTACTTCATGCGAAAGTTTTTCATACCCGGCAATTTTTTTTATGAAAGAAAGAAGTAGCGGAATATCTTCTTCCACAGCTTGCTTAATTATTAATTCTGAATTCATTATTTGTCCTGTTAAGTGAATACTAATATTGTGGCTCAAGTGAAACAGCATTGCCCGCCGATAAATATTTTCCCGCTTCCGTTACCGGAATTTTTGTGTTCACACAAAAGCGGTAAAAGTGATCGAACTGCGAAAGATTTGACCATTTCGGCAAAGTGTTTTTTCGCATCCCGGCAAAATGTTTTTGAAAAGAAGAAATAGCTTCTCCCGTTACCGGATTTTTAGTCGGCACTGCGCAACGTGCGCACGGATTCACCCCAACAAAGCGAACAACTCCAATTTGAAAATGTTTTTCTTCTCCCTTTTCGCCAAACAAATTGTCCTCCCAAAATGCCGGAGTGTTGGTTATCAAAAGATTTGGGCGAAACCGCCGGTATAATTCTTCAACTGAAATATCCGGAAACCATTTGGCAACTTCTTCCAAACTTGCAGAACTTACAACCGTTGGTCCAGATGCGCTAAGGTCATCCGGAAATCCGTTTTCTCTATTCTGGCGGAAAATAATTTTCTTCCCTAAAAAGTCAGAGAAAAAATATTCGATTTCCGTTTTTTCTTTTTCAAGATGGAAGACCTTTTTGAAATTATCTTTCCCGATTGAAAACTCAACCAACCTTTCGGTTAAGCAATAAACACTTCTAATTAAATGAATCTGTCCGAACTTTTTCCCATTGATAAATTTTCCGTCTTCATCAATTAAGGCAAACTCACGGTCGAAAGACAAACTTCCGCCGGGAGTTATTTCAACTTTATCAAGGCTTATTCCGTCAAGTGATTTGATCGGGTAAACGGTTATTCGTTCAAGTGTTTTCATAATTTTAAAATAATCAGCACACTAATATTTTAATTTGCTAAAGTTGCAGTTTATTTTGTAAACCGTTAAAACGGTTGAGATACTAATCATCTTATTTCATTAACCCCTCCATGCATCGAGGGGTTAATGAATTACAAATCTAAACTAGTAACCGTTTTAACGGTTTTCAATCTATGAGATAATAGGCGGTCAACTTGAGTTAATTTACTTTCTGATTAATTGTAAAAGTTCTCCCGTTTTTTCCTTCATTAACTTTTCATCACCGCGGGTTTCAACATTAAGGCGAATGATCGGTTCTGTGTTGGACATGCGCAAATTGAAACGCCACTCGTCATATTCAACGCTGATACCGTCAACAGTTTCTCTCTTTCCGCCGGGATAAGCCGCTTCAATTTCTTTTATTTTTTCAGCAGGGTCTGCCGTAGTAGAATTTATTTCTCCAGAGCAAGGATAATTTTTCATCATTTCACCGGTGAGCTGTGAAAGTGATTTTCCTTCTTCAGACATTAATTGCATCACGAGCAAGAATGGAATTATTCCACTATCCGAGTAAGCATTTTCTCTAAAGTAATGATGCGCCGACATTTCGCCTCCGTAAATAGCGTTTACCTCTCTCATCTTTTGTTTTATAAACGCATGTCCGCTTTTTGACTGCACAGCATTTCCATTTGCTTTGGCAACTACTTCAATGGTATTCCAAACTAACCGTGGATCGTGAATAATATTTTCTCCGGGGAATTTTTTCAAAATTGATTTTGCCAGTAATCCAACGATGTAATAACCTTCAATAAAATTTCCGAATTCATCAAAGAAGAAACATCTGTCATAATCGCCATCCCAGGCAACACCCAGATCGGCTTTGTTTGAAATGATCGCATCGATCGTAGGTTTTCTATTTCCTTCCAGCATTGGATTTGGTACACCGTTCGGGAATGTTGGATCAGGTTCGTTGAATAGTTTTATCATCTCACACGGAAGGTTCGGTTCAAGAATATTTAAGATCGGACCAACGCAGCCGTTGCCTGCATTTACTACCACCTTCATTGGTTTTAATTTTTTTACATCGAAAAATTTATCGAGGTTTGCAATAAACTCTTTCGTAATATCTTGCTTTGTTACTGTTCCTTTTATTTCGGCAAGCGGAAGAAAATCTTTTTGCAAGATGATCTGCTCAACTTCTTGCAGACCGGAATCGTAACCGACAGGAACGGAATCTTTTTTAACTACCTTCATTCCGTTGTATTCAGGGGGATTGTGGCTTGCGGTTATCATTACACCGGCTTCCGTTCCAAGGAAAGAAGTTGCAAAATAGATCATTTCTGTTCCGCATAAACCGATATCAATAACGTTAACGCCGCTGTCGGTGAATCCCCTTGCCAATGCATCTGAGAGCGGCTGGGATGAAATTCTTACATCATGACCTATTACCGCAGTAGCGCCTACCTTGCCGTCAGGCATGCAAGAAAGATGTTTCGTTAGACCGCGCCCAAAATTATAAGCTAATTCTTCGTTTAATTCGGCTGGAACTTTACCGCGGATATCGTATGCTTTAAAAGATGCTATTTTTTCCATTATTTTCTCTCGAGTGATTAAATTAATTCTGTTTCCAAAATTATACTTTTCCTCTTATAATCGGAACAAAATGGGGGAAAATTTTTTCTTAGGAAAGAATTGATTCATTAAATAAGTTTACAATCAAAAAACGGAGTAACTTATCGCACCAAATTCTACGGTTTCCTTACATTTTACTAAGTGTAATAATGTTAAGTGTAATACTATCTTCTTATTAAACCCGCACGAACATCCGGACAAGCTTGGATTTTTATGTCCGGAGTGCAGTAACAAAGTGTTAACCCATCATGCAGTGCAATGTTCAAGCTGCCAAACGGTGTTAAACTTTGTCCGCGCCTCTGCGCTCGAAGAAAAAGTAACGTTCAGTATTGAAAAATGTTCTCATTGCGTAGGTACGGTTGAAGACGAATGGGAGATTGAACCCTTATACAGCTCCGGAATATACACATAGTTTTCCTGGACTGCATGCGTCCTTTTTCACTTAGTTATACTACTCACTATTTCAACCTTGAGCTATTTACTTTTTTTCAGATTTCCCGGGGAATAATTTATCTTAATTAATTAATACTTTTTTTATTATAAGGCACCTTATATGATGTACAAATCTACCAAAGCACTTCTTGTGAGTACTTTAGCGTTGTTGACATTTATTGTCGTCGGTTGCAGTTCATCGGTTAACACAACCAAATCGAACCCGGATCAATGGTTAAACTTAGACACTGTTAAAGCCGGCAAATTCGATACCGGAAAAATGTGGACGTTTGATTTTCCACCGAAAGAATATTTCAAATCAGAGTACAATTTTTCATTGGATGATGAATGGTTGAACAACGTAAGAATGTCAGCCTTACGTTTTGCTAATTACTGTTCTGCTTCTTTTGTTTCAGAAGACGGATTGGTGATGACCAACGACCATTGCGCACGGGAAAGCGTTGGAAAAGTAAATAAAGAAGGGGAAAATTTAGCCGAAGACGGATTTATTGCCAACACTTTAGCTGATGAAAGAAAAGTTCCGGGATTATATGTATCTCAACTTATTGAGATCCAGGATGTTACCGCTCAAGTTCAATCGGCAATTGATGCCGGTAAAACCGATGCAGAAATTGCAAAGAACAAACAAGCAAAAATATCAGAGCTTACCGATAAAGTAGTTGCTGAAAAGGGAAAAAACCACACCGCACAAGTGGTAACTTTTTATAACGGTGGAAAATATTCTCTTTATGTTTATAGAAAGTATGATGATGTTCGTATCGTTTTTTCTCCTGAAGTCCAAATGGGATTTTTCGGCGGAGACCCTGACAACTTTACATATCCCCGTTATGATTTAGATTGTTCCTTCTTCCGTGTTTATGATGAAAACGGCGAACCGTTGAAAACGAAAAATTTCTTCAAGTGGTCGCCAAACGGCGCTGCTGAAGGTGACCCGGTGTTTGTTGTTGGAAATCCTGGACGCACAAGCCGCTTATCAACAACTTCAATTCTCGAATATCAGAGAGATTATGCTTATCCGTTAACAATGGATTTATTAAACGGCGCAGTTAAAATTTATGAAGAAGTTATTGCCGAACATCCTGATCGAAAGTTCGAACTGCAAGATCGTTTGTTTGGAATGGCGAATTCGCAAAAAGCGTACAAAGGCATTTTAGATGGTCTTCGAAATCCAATTTTCATGCAGAAGAAAAAGGACTTTGAAAATAAATTTAAATCCGCTGTTTTAGCTAAACCGGAATTGAAGGCAAAGTATGGCGAACTCTGGGATAAAATTGCCGGAACCAGAGTTGAAGCAAAAGAATATTTTAAAAGAAATGCTGCTTATAATGTTAGCGGGAAAGGAATTTCGACAGAGTATTTCCAGGTTGCAAATAAGCTTGTAAATTATGCGCACCAAATGAAAATGCCCGATGCGCAAAGAATGAAACAATACAAAGATCCGGTTGCTGAAGATGTTAAAGCAAAATTAGCCCCGGTTAATTTTGATAAAGTTGTTGCTGATAAATTTGCGTCGTTAATAATTGGAATTAATGTTAAGCTCCTTGGCGAAGATTCCGAGTTAGCTAAAATCTTAACCGGCGGAAAAAACGGAAAAGAAGCTTTGCAATACGCCGTGAATAAATCAATTTTGAGCGATGTTGATAAAGTTAATCAACTTGTTGAAAAAGGTGCGGACGCAATTCTTTCTTCAGATGATCCTTTTATTCAATATGTTGTTAAAACAGAAAATCTGTTAGATGAAGTTCAAGCGAAAACGAAAGAGATTAACGACAGAGAAGCAAACTACGTTCAATTGTTGGGGAGAGCTTTGTTCGAAGTTTATGGAACATCTATTCCACCTGATGCAACCTTTACGCTTCGTCTTGCAGACGGCGTGGTTAAAGGTTACGATTACAATGGAACAAAATCTCCGGTTAATACAACCTTCTACGGTTTGTACGATAGGTATTATTCATTCAATAAACAATCTCCGTGGAATTTACCGAAACGATGGGAAAATCCGCCTGCAGAATTTAATCTTGAAACCCCGATGAATTTTGTATCTACAAATGATATTATCGGCGGCAACTCCGGCAGTCCGTTAATCAATAAAAAAGCCGAGATCGTTGGATTAGCTTTTGACGGAAATATTGAAAGTTTACCCGGCAACTTTATTTTTGATGATACGGCAAACAGAACGGTTTCCGTTCACTCTTCAGGAATGCTTGAAGCGCTCCAGGATATGTATAAAATTAAACGTTTGAGCGAAGAATTAAGAACCGGGAAAATCGTAAAATAGTTTCAAATAAAAAGTAATAAGTTAAAAGAAACCGCAGATGTAATGTCTGCGGTTTTTTTATTCTATTTTTTAAGTCTATAGAGAGGCTCTTAAGAATCATTCGAAATATTTTTATATTACTTTGAAATTTTCACAAAACTTGCGAGACAGAAATGAACGTGTTATTCTTTTTAGCAATTCCGATTATACTGTTTTTCTTAGCCAGTAAATTTTACGCAAAATTTATTGCCAAAACTTTAGGTGAAGACACCAACAACCCAACTCCCGCCGTAACTATTAATGATGGGCGTGATTATGTTCCGACAAAACGCTACGTTGTCTTTGCCCATCATTTTTCTGCAATAGCAGGCGCCGGACCAATTATAGGACCAACAATGGCGGTTCTTTACGGATTTATTCCTGCATGGATGTGGATTGTTGTGGGAGGAATTTTTCTCGGTGCAGTTCACGATTTTACAACAATGTTTATCAGTTTGCGCGAGAAGGGAAAATCAATTGCGGAAGTTGCAAGAAACACTCTTGGTAAAACAGGTTTTAATTTGATGATCTCATTTACCATTATGATGTTGCTTTTGGTTTGTTCATCTTTTTTAAGTGCAACGGCAATTTCTTTAACCTCTCTCTGGCCCTTATCAAAACTTGGTGTTGAAGGAACAGACACTATATTAAAGACTATAACGAAAGATGGAATTACTTACGGAAAGATCGGCGGTATTGCTTCTACTTCGGTAATTATTATAACTCTTTGCGCCCCTTTTCTCGGCTGGTTGATACACAAGAAAGGAATAAAAACATTATATGCTTACCTGCTCGCTTCCACAATCTGCATCGCTTCTGTTCTTCTTGGAATTGAATTCCCCGTTTCATTACAACCGTTTCATTGGATGATCATAATTTCAATTTATGTTTTAATCGCTTCGGGAACACCTGTTTGGACGATTCTTCAGCCGCGGGATTTTATAAACGTACAAATTCTTTACGGCGGAATTATTTTGATGGTAATATCTTTAGTCTCGGTAGGATTTGGCGGCGCAGTTATCTCGCTTCCAAATTTTAATTTTGCCGAAGGAGCGCAAAGCCTTGGTATGGTTTGGCCTATGATGTTTATAACGATTGCATGCGGTGCAATATCCGGTTTTCATTCGCTTGTTGGAGGCGGAACAACCTGCAAACAACTTGAAAACGAAACTGATGCCAGAAAAGTAAGTTTCAATTCCATGCTTTTGGAATCACTGCTTGCTATTTGTGTTCTTCTTGCAATCGGAGTCGGATTAAGTTTTGTTGATTACAAATCTATTGTTTGGCCTTCAGATCCGTCAGTAAAATCAAACCCGATTTTAGGATTTTCTTTAGCGGCGGGAAATTTATTTAATCAAGGTTTAGGAATCCCAATTTCCCTTGGCACTGTATTTGGCATTTTGCTTGTTGAAGGATTTGTAATTACCACTCTTGATGCAGCAGTAAGATTGAATCGATATTTATTTGAAGAGCTTTGGGTAATTCTTTTTAAGAATCCAAAATCTTTTCTGAAAAATTACTGGTTCAATTCTTTAATAACGGTAATATTCATGTTCATTCTTGCATACTCAAATGCATTCTCGGTGCTGTGGCCTATTTTTGGAACCGCAAACCAACTCCTTGCCGCGCTTGCATTAATAACTGTTGCAAGCTGGTTAGTTATGAAAGGGAAAAGATATTTCTTTGCTCTCTTCCCGGCTCTTTTTATGCTTGCAACAACTATCACTGCTTTGGTAATTCTACTTTTGGATTATATGAGAAAAGGAAACTACATTCTTATAGTTGTAGATGTTTTTCTTTTCATGCTTTCGCTTGGAGTTGTGGTTCTTGCAGTAAAAACTTTCTTTAAGAAAAGTAAAAAGGTTAGTTGCTCAAGTTGACCACCCCAAAATAATAAAGAATTAAAACCGTCTTCCTTTGGAAGATAAATTGAAACGGTTAACAATTTGAGCTTTTGTTTCATTAACACCTCGATTAATCGAGGTGTTAATGAAATAATATGACACATATTTCAACCGTTTTAACGGTTTGTCAAATAGTGCGGTCAACTTGAGTTAGTTAAAGTTAGTTGGTGACAATTCGTCACCAACTCAAAAATGAAATCTTATTACAAAAAAAGAGCTTGACATAATCAAGCTCTCAATTCATTCCGATAATTTATTAACTACTTTTTCACCGCATTCACTAATTTCTCAATCGCGCTCACAATCATCAACTCGGTTTGTCCGTAAGGTTTTTTTGCTTCGAGTAAAAGATTATCTGTGGCTTTTATCCAGTCTTCCTTCGGTTTTTGTTTTTTATCGAGTAGTGAAAGCGTCTCTAATCCGGCTTCCGAAATAAGTTTTAAGTTTAATGAGAGCGGCTCAATTTCTTTTAATATTGGCGAAAGATTTATTGTCTTTACAAGTTTTTCGTGATTATTCTTCCACAAATTTAATTGTACAATAATTTCTTTTTTTAATTCTTTTTTACCGGCTAAAAACTCAGTCATTAATTTTCTAAACTTACGTGCAGTGTTTGCGTCGGGAAAAGCGGCATCTACAACCCGGGTATAGGGGGAAAAAGAATCATAGTGTACTCCATGGTTATGCCGTGTATAAATTTTTAAAGGTTCAATTACATCAAGTAAAGTTTTTAATGCTGTGCAATCTCCATTGTTTGTTAATCGGCGCAGCATCAACTCTTGATTTTTTATGTGAGTAATTCCCAGTTCTTCCAACCGGAAACTAACATTTTCAAGTCTTCGGTACATATCACCCAGATCGCGTACGTTTTGCGGCGACCAAAAGCGTTCTGCAATTGCGGCAGTGCGGGGCCAAATGCGTGAATCAACATTTTCAGGTACAACAAACTCAGCCCACATGGTTGCTTCGCCGCCGAGAACAAATTTCTTTTCCGCATCGCTTAATTTTGAATTAGCCGGAACCGGATCGTTTAAGTAGTGATAATCCGTTGGTTGAATTAAATCAATATAGTAGCCGCTGGAAAGGATTCCCATATAACCTTGTTGTGCGGCTTTTGCAAGCGCTTCAGTTCCTCGCCATGATTGAATAACAATATTTTTTGGTAACTCCGGTTGGAGAATTTCATCCCAGCCGATCATCTTTTTTTCATACTTCGTAAGGATTGCTAAAATTCTTTTATTGAATAGCGTTTGCAGATCGTGGTTACTTTTAATTTCGTTTTCCTTCATGAACTTTTGTATTTGCTCATTCTTGTTCCATTGATTTCCATTATTTTCATCTCCGCCGATATGCATATATTCATCGGTGAAAAGTTCACACATCTCTTTAAAGAATGCATCAAAGAATTTATACGTTTCTTCAATGGTTGGATTAAAGGTTGGATCAAAAACACCCCATCGCCGTTCGATGGTGTAAGGACCGGGTGCGCTTGCTAATTCGGGATAACCGACAAACCATGAAGTTGAATGTCCCGGAATGTCAAATTCCGGAATAACACGGATACCGCGGTCTTCCGCGTAAGCAAGAATTTCTTTTATCTGCGCTTGCGTGTAATACATTCCGTCTGAGCCAAGCTGATGAAGTTTTGGAAAGGCTTTGCATTCAACACGGAAACCTTGATCTTCGCTCAAGTGCCAATGAAAAACATTCAACTTAACGGATGCCATCGCATCAAGATTTCTTTTAATAACTTCAACCGGCATAAAATGGCGGCAAGCGTCCATCATCAGTCCACGCCAGGGGAAACGAGGTTTATCGCCTATAGTAACAACCGGAAAGAAATAATTCGATTCATCGTTTTGTAAAAGTTGGAGAATCGTTTCCATTCCGCGCATCGCACCGAGATCGGTTTTTGCTTTTAGCAATATTTTATTTATTGAAATTTGAAGTGAATACGATTCATCTTCATTCAACAAAACCTTTCCCGGATGTTCGATTGAGATGATGCAATCGGCGGTATCGGCAGTTGATTTTTCCGTGATGTTGTCTTGCGGAAAAAATAAACCGGTTCTCCCTGAAAGACGGCGAAGCACACGTGTTGCGTATGGATAAATTCGTTTGTCAACATTTCCGGTAATCGCAATGTCGAAAGAATGAGTTAAAATAAATTTGCCATTACCTGAAGAAATTTTTTCGGGAACAGGCATAAGGTTTAAAGTTTGCGGAGTCATGTTGGCGCTCGCTAATATTATTATAAAGATCGCAAAATAAAGTAAACGTTTCATAAAGTGTTTTTCCTTTCGGTTTGGTCTGTTTTATTGTGGCAGAGAAATTCCTTTTAGTTTTCGATAAAGAGAAACGGCAAAGCTGTCCGTCATCCCGGAAATAAAATCCGTGATCTGCAAAAGTTTTGAATAAAAATCTTCTTCGGAATTTTTAGCGAGCGTAAATTGCTGCGGAAAAAGTTTGATGATGGTTTTTGTCCGGTGAGAAAGCTGGGCGTTTGTTGAATCAAGCAGAGCTGAAACAAAAATATCAAGCAGTCCGCCAAGCACTTCGTATCCAACCGCTTCCCGCTCGATTACGGTTTTATAAGAATAAATTTTTTCTACGGAAATTTTTTCAATTGTTTCCAGCGGTTTACGGGCTGAAATAACACTGATCAGTTCACTCTCAAAATTACCGGCGAGAATTTGTTCTTCATTATCAATAAAAACTTTTGCCAACTGTTCCACCAGCAGAGTAATTGCCTTTGCGCGCAAATAACCGATCTTCTCTTTTTCATCTCGCGTATTATAGAGTTTTAATTTCGTTTTGCCGATAAGCGGCATCAACAAGTTTTCAGTTTCTTCAAATGAAACCAATCCGAGATGCGAACCATCCTCAAGATCCATGATGCGGTAGCAAATATCGTCTGCAGCTTCAACTAAAAAGGCAAGCGGATGACGGCACCAGAAAAATGAATTTTTGTCCTTCGCTTTTTTTACCAATCCGACTTTACCGGCAACCTCTTGAAAAATATTTTTCTCCGATTGGAAGAATCCAAACTTTTTGTAAATCTTCGGCGGTCTATTTGTTGAAGTTGTTAAAAACGTTTCAGCTTCAAAAAATGATTCCTTTGGATATTTTGTGAACGTCGCAAGCGTTGCGAAGGTTAACCGAAGTCCACCTTTAATATCCGGATTTTGCAATTGAGAAATAATTCTAAAACCCTGCGCGTTTCCTTCGAACTTAATTAAGTCGTTCCATTTTTTATGATCGTTAATTTTTTCTTCGAGTGATTTTCCATTTCCGGTTTTGAAATAATCGGAGATAGCATCTTCACCGGAATGTCCAAACGGCGGGTTGCCGATATCATGCGCCAAACAAGCGGCGGCAACAATTTCACCAAAATGAAATTTTGTAAAATTCTTTTTAAGTGATGGATGCCGTTCAATAATCTTTTCACCAACCAGATTTCCAAGCGAACGCCCGACGCACGAAACTTCCAAGCTGTGCGTCAACCGTGTGTGAACGAAATCGCTTTCCGGCAAAGGAAAAACCTGGGTCTTGTCCTGTAGTCTTCTAAACGCAGAAGAAAACACCACGCGGTCAAAATCTTTTTGAAACGCGCTTCGCCCATCATAAGAAGGATTATTCTTCTGATCGTTTTTATCGTAGCCAAGAATTTTAGTTGAAAGAAGTTTTTCCCAACGCATAGTAATCTTCGTTTGTTAATGGGTGTGAAAGTTTTCTACTTTCTTATTACTAAAATATTATTTTTCCTATTAATTTGACATGAGAATTAGAGAAAGTTAGGAACGAGACAAATCAACGTATGAACGCACAAAGCAGCAATCCATTAGAACAGTCAATCCAATATATTAAAACCGTTGGACCGAAGCGTGCGGAAACGTTTGCCAGGGTAGGGATTCGTTCTATAAAAGATTTGCTTTTCTATTTCCCTACCCGCTATTTAGATAGAAGAAATTTACTCACCTCAAGCAAAGCGTATAAAGTTGTTGAAGATGGATACGACGGCGAAATAACAGTTATCGGAAAAGTGGTTGATAAAGATTCGCGTTCTTTTAGAGGGAAAACAATTTTAAACGTAAAGCTGCGGGATGAAGATGGATATTTCGGATGCGTTTGGTTTCAAGGGGCAAAATATTTTCAAGATAAATTTAACAGCGGAGAAATCTTTGCCATCTCGGCAAAGCCGACTATCTCCCGTTATGGCGAGCTGCAATTCGTTCATCCCGATTTTGACAGAATAAGCGAAGACGAATCGCAATTTTTTTACAACACCGGAAAAATTATTCCTTTCTACCGCATTCCGAAAGAATTAAAAGAAAAGAACATCGGCGATCTCAGTTTCCGCAAAATAATTTCATTCGCAATTGAAGAACATCTTTCTTTGGTGAAAGAAACACTTCCGGCAAGATTGAAAGAGAAACACAATCTTCAAGATTTACAAGACGCTTTACGGCAAATGCATTTCCCGGAAAGCGAAGAGCAATTGAACGAAGCGAAGAAGAGATTTTCATACGAAGAACTATTTTACATTGAAACACTCGTCGCTCTTCGGAAAAATAATTACAAAGAAAAGTTAAAAGGACTTTCGCTTCCGCTGAAAACAAATCTTGTAAAAGATTTTATCAAATCACTTTCGTTTGAGTTAACCACCGCTCAGAAAAAAGTTCTCACGGAAATTCTTTCCGACATGAAAAACGAAAAGCCGATGAACAGATTACTTCAAGGAGATGTAGGAAGCGGTAAAACAATTGTTGCGCTCATCGCGATGTTGGTTGCTGTTGATAACGGTTATCAAGCCGCAATAATGGTTCCCACAGAAATTTTAGCGGATCAGCACGCAAAAAATATTTCAAAACTATTCCAGCATTTTCATTCTCTTTATCCTCAGTATGAAATTAAACCGACACTGATTATCGGCGGACAAAAGAAAAGTTTGCGCAACAAAAATCTTGATGAGATCGCATTGCAAGAAGCTGACATCATCATCGGAACACATGCGTTGTTTGAGGAAGAAGTTCATTTTAAAAAACTTGGACTCGTGATTATCGACGAGCAGCACCGCTTTGGAGTTGCACAGCGTGCAAGACTCGCATCAAAGGGAAGCGTTCCCGAAGTTATCGTAATGTCTGCCACACCAATTCCGCGAACGCTTTCAATGACCATCTACGGCGATCTGGATGTTTCAACCATCGATGAGATGCCGAAGAACAGAGTTCCGATAAAAACTTTTTTGCGCGGAGAAATCAAACTTCCGGACATTTACAAGTTTATTGTTGACAAAACTAAAGAAGGTGTTCAGACGTTCATCGTTTATCCGCTTGTCGAGGAGTCTGAAAAATTGGAATTGAAAGCCGCAACAACTCTGTATGAAAATTTAAAAGAAACTTATTTCAAAGATTTAAACGTTGGATTAATCCACGGAAGAATGAAATGGCAGGAAAAAGAAGAAGCGATGCTTCTTTTCGCTGCAAAGAAATATGATGTGCTGATCTCCACCACGGTTATTGAAGTTGGAATCGATATTCCCGGCGCAAACATCATGCTTATTGATGACGCACATCGTTTCGGTCTATCGCAGCTTCATCAACTCCGTGGAAGAGTTGGCAGAGGAACAGAGCAAGCCTACTGCATTCTTGTAACGAAGGATGAATACGCAGCTTCTTCCGCGCGTTTGCCGAAGGAACTGGAATACTTGTCACCCGTCTTAATCGAAAAATATAAATCGGCAATTCGTCTTCAAACGATGGTAAAGCATCTTGATGGATTTAAAATTGCCGAAGTTGATATGAGGTTGAGAGGTCCCGGAGATATTTTTGGAGTGAAGCAAAGCGGGTTTCCCGAATTAAAATATTCAGACATTATAAAAGACGGCGATCTCCTTTTGCAGGCAAAGACAGACGCATTCGAGATCGTTGCAAGTGATCCGCAACTATTAAAAGAAGAGCATGCAGTGATCAGAAAAAATCTTCTCGAACACTATTCTGAAAATTTAAAGTACGCTAAAGTCGGGTGATGAAAATATTTTCCTGAAAATCTTAAGCGAAAACTTTTTTTTATTTTTTTTTTGTTGAGAGAGCAAAAAATATTGACATAAAAATTTTTC
Organism: Ignavibacteria bacterium; assembly: GCA_030693705.1. Taxonomy (GTDB): domain Bacteria; phylum Bacteroidota; class Ignavibacteria; order Ignavibacteriales; family Ignavibacteriaceae; genus UBA1563. The sequence continues at coordinate 41,260 of JAUYAB010000022.1, forward strand.
TACTTATATTTGTACAAAAAAAATAATAAAAGGAGACAAAAATTTTTTCATCACGTAATGTTCGCTTGAATGTTGCACTAACATTTAATGTAAAACCCGAAAGTAATTCTTTCATTGATGAATTGTCTCCAAACCCGGTAACATCTTTTCTGAACTCACCAAAAAAAATCCAGGATACATTTGCTGAGTGGGATAGCCGCGACACCGTCAATGCTGTGCGCGATGCACTTGAACAATTCCACTCGGTCACAATGATCGAAGCTGACTATAACGCTTTCGAAAAATTAAAAGAAGTAAAACCCGATATCGTCTTTAATGTTGCCGAAGGATTCTTCGGCGTAAGCAGAGAAGCGCAAATCCCTGCGATGCTTGACATGCTGAATATTCCTTACACCGGTTCAGATCCTTCAACGCTCGCAATTTGTTTAGACAAGGCTCGCACGAAAGAAATTTTATTTTACTACAAGATTCCAACCGCTAAATTTTTAGTTGTTGACCAAGTTGATGACCTAAAGAAATTTGATTTGCAGTTTCCTGTAATCGTTAAACCAAACGCAGAAGGCTCAAGTAAAGGAATTTTTACATCATCCTTTGTAAAAAACTATGTTGATCTGGAAAAAGAAGTTGAAAGAGTACTAAACGAGTATAATCAATCGGCATTGTTGGAAGAATTTTTACCGGGAAGAGAATTTACGGTTGCGATGCTCGGCAACGGAAGTGAAGCAGAAGTTCTGCCGATCGTTGAAATAAATTATTCGGAATTCCCCGAAGACTTCATCCCGATTTATTCTTACGAAGCAAAATGGATTTTAGACACAAAAGAAAATCCGCTTGATGTTTTTTCCTGTCCGGCAAAACTCTCTGCTGAACTTGAACGAAAAATCAAGAACGTTTGTTTAGAAACATATAAAGTTCTTCGCTGCAGAGACTGGAGCAGAATAGATGTTCGTCTTGATGTAAACGGAGAACCGAATATTATTGAAATAAATCCCTTGCCGGGAATTTTGCCCGATCCGAAAGATAATTCATGTTATCCGAAGGCTGCAAGAACCGCCGGAATGGATTACACAACCATGTTAAATAAAGTTTTATACACAGCAGCCAAACGTTACAACTTAGTATGATCACTGACGCCAAAATATTGCTTTGTTACAATGCGCCGGTAAGCATTTATCAAGTCTATAACGGAAAGCCGAAAGAATTTGATGGAACCGTTGACGATACATCGGAAAGCAGTTTTGTTAATGAGCTTGATACTCTGGTTGCTTCGCTTCAAAAATATTTTAGCAGCGTTGAAACGTTAGCTATTACCAAAAACATCGGCGAATCAATTAGAAAAATTTCAGCGATTAATCCCGATGCAATTTTTAATATGGTTGAATCGGTTGAAGGGAACGCTACGTTCGAAGCTTTTCACGCAGGAATTTTTGATCTTTTAGATATTCCATACACGGGAAACCATCCGCAAGCGCTCGGGAATTGTTTGAATAAAACTTATGCAAAACAAATTCTTCGTTCGCACGGAATTAAAACTCCCGGTTCACTCACCTATAGACCCCACTCACGTATTACACAAAAAAGTTTTTCTTTGCAATTTCCGGTCATCACTAAATTAGCAAAAGAAGATGCAAGCATCGGAATTTCCGAACACTCGGTTGTCTCTTCTTTTGAGAATTTAAAAAAGCAGATAAAGTTTTTAACTTCAACATATAACCAGGAGGTTATTGTTGAAGAGTACATTGCAGGAAGAGAGTTCAACATTGCGGTTTTAGGAAACAGCACACTGCCGATCTCGGAAATCGATTTCAGCGGTTTGCCCGATCATCTTCCTAAAATTGTAACGTACGAAGGGAAATGGATTTCGGAAAGTGTGTATTACAAACACACGAATCCCCAATGTCCAGCTCCGCTTTCTGAAGAACAGAGAAAAAATATTTCAGCCACCGCGCTCGCAACTTACAACGCGATGGAGTGCAGAGATTATGCACGCGTTGATATTCGTTTGGATAAAAACAATGTTCCTTACGTTATTGAAGTAAATCCGAATCCCGATATATCAACAGATTCCGGTTTCGCGCGCGCGGCTAAAGCATCCGGTCTTCACTACGAAGAAATGCTATTCAAAATAATTAATTTAGCTTTACACAGAGGAAAACGTGATACGCAAATTAAAGCAGGCTGACCGCCCCGCTTTAGAAACAATTTTACGGAAAACAAATAACTTTCAAGATGAAGAAGTAAGTGTTGCTTTAGAACTGATTGATATTGCGCTGTTAAATGAAGAACTAAGCGATTATCATATTTTTGTTTACACAGAAAAAGGAAAAGTTCTCGGGTATCACTGCACCGGTAAACGCCCTTTAACGGATGGAGTTTATGATCTTTACTGGATCGTAGTTGACCCCGAAAGTTCCGGCAAAGGAATCGGAAAAAAATTAGTGCTTCACGCCGAAGCTTTTGTTCGTGAAAGAAATGGACGATGGCTTCTGGCGGAAACTTCTTCTAAAGAATTGTACGGCGCAACGCAGAAATTTTATTTTAAAAATGAATTTTCCATCGTTGCAGAGATAAATGATTTTTATGCTGTTGGAGACGCGCTGCTTGTCTTCGGTAAATATATGTTGAACAAATGAGTAAGGTGAAGTAATGGAACAATGGCAACAAATGGTTCGAGACAGTGTACACACTGTTGATCAATTAGTTGAAAAATTCGGTATTGATAGAACCGTTGCTGAGAGTCTGAATCAATTTTTTCAGGTTCGCATCAATCCCTATTATTTAAGTTTGATACGCGAACCGGGCGATCCTATCTGGCTGCAATGCGTGCCTGATATTCGAGAACTGAATGACTTTGACGCGAACGACGATCCGTTGAATGAGGACGCGATGAGTCCCGTTCCCAATATCACGCATCGTTATCCCGACCGCGCTTTGTTTTTAACAACAAGCCAATGCGGATTGTACTGCCGTTTCTGTACAAGAAAACGGAAAGTCGGCGACCAGGATAAAATCTCCATGAAAGGATTGGAAGCCGCTTTTAATTATTTGGAACAGCACACCGAGATCCGCGATGTTATTCTTTCCGGCGGTGATCCGTTGATGCTTACCGATGTAATGCTTGAAAAAATTCTAAAACGCCTGCGCACAATTCCGCATATTGAAATTATTCGTCTCGGAACAAAAATGCCGTGCGTGCTTCCGCAGCGCATTACACCAAAACTTGTGGAGATGCTGAAAAAATATCATCCGATTTATGTGAACACGCACTTCAATCATCCGTGGGAAATTACACCGGAAAGTTCTAAAGCGTGTGAAATGCTCGCGAACGCCGGTTGCCCGGTCGGCAACCAGATGGTTTTGATGAAAGGTGTTAATGACGATCCGTTGGTTGTAAGAGAATTAATGCAAAAACTTTTGAAGATCAGAGTGAAACCTTACTATATATATATGGCGGATCAAACAAAGGGAACGCATCACTTCAGAACTTCAATTGCTAAAGGATTGGAAATAATTGAAAACCTCCGCGGATGGACGAGCGGTTTGGCAATTCCTCACTTTGTAATTGATGCTCCAGGCGGCGGCGGAAAGATTCCTCTCATCCCGAATTACGTACTTCATTACGATGAAGATAAAATTATTCTCCGTAACTATAAGAATAAAATCTTTGCTTACGATAACATCAGGGAAAATGAACCGTCTAGCGGCAAAGCGAATAAAGGAACCGAGAGAAGAACTGCGAAAGAGAAAACCAGGAAGACAATTCCTTCTACAAGAAAAATTATTCTGGCAGACTTAAGCGAAATTGAAATGATGTAAACAGGTCAATTGTTTTGTAAGATATAAAAATTCCCGCCCCTTGAGCGGGAATTTTTCTTTTAAAGAGTTACTTGATAAATAAGAAAAAGCTCAATGACTGTCAAGCTGTGTGGGAACAAGCTTTTTGTAACATAAAATAGTCATTGAAATTTAGCAATAATGTAATTACATTGTGCCTATGAAAACACAAGTTATTAAAATCGGTAATTCACGCGGAATTAGAATTCCAAAATCACTCCTTGAGCAGAGCGGTCTGGGCAAAGAAGTGGATATTGAAGTTAGAGAAGATGAATTAATTGTTCGGTCAATTGATAAACCACGTAAAAACTGGGCGGAAGGTTTCCGAGCAATGGCTGAACAAAAAGATGATACCCTCTTGGATGTAAATGATTCATCAATTCAAAACCGTTGGGACAAAGAAGAGTGGGACTGGTAGATGATCGTAAATAGATTTGAAGTCTATCTCGTAAATCTTGATCCAACCGAAGGTTCGGAAATCAAAAAGACTCGCCCATGTTTAATTGTCTCGCCAAACGAAATGAACCGCTATATCTCAACAGTAATAGTTGCACCTATGACCACTAAAGGGAAAAATTATCCAACAAGAATAAACTGTAAATTTCAAGGTAAAGAAGGGCAAATAGTTCTGGATCAAATTAGAACGATTGATAAGTCCCGATTACATGCTTTATTAGGACAAATAGATAGAATAACGGAGCGGAAAGTATTGCGCTTGTTACAAGAGATGTTCTCTCGATAGAAAAACCGAACTTACCACTTAATTATTACGCTCTTTCAGAGCTATTGTTTTGTTTGGAGTTTGTTCAATCATAGGGCTTCGCCCTATGTTGATGTGTGACGCCCTTTCAGGGCTATTGTATAGTATAGAGTTGTTGAGTAAAGGAAAAATAATTAAAATGGAAGAGTAGCAAATGGCTAAAACAGTTAATCAAGTAATTAGGTCTCATAATAATGAAAAGATTAAACTAACCGTTGGAACGGATGACAATTTTATTTATTTAGAAGGATCAAAGAAATCTCTTAAATGGTTAGCTGAAATTATTGACGCTTATGCCGAGCAACCATTTGCGGATGATTATTGGATACGACCAAAAGGTGCAGGAAATTCATATTTTACAAGAAAGTCAACGCATGGGATTTATATGCTAAATACCGATCTAGTGAAACCAAAGCAAAAAAAACAGAATAAAAAAGTCGACAAAAACCATAATCAGTTGTCTTTGCCAGAGTAGCGGAAATCGTTGAGTGAACCTAATTGATTATAAACTATGCAGCGTTGATTATTGTAAATGGAGTCGAGATGAATAAAAAATTAGAAATTGAAAAACTGGCCAAAATTCTTTCGGAAGTTCACGGTCATTGTTATAGACCATTTTACGAATCAGGAGGTGAGACTTCCGAAGAACTAAATTACAGTTGGGATAAGTTGTCAGAAAAAAGTCTCAATCTTGATGATGTTGATAAAATTTTTTTTAGAGAGATGGCAACTAAAATAATTGACGAGCTGAGAAACAAATAATTTTATTTCATCGATCAGAAAAATAACCTCACCTTTACAAAGAGTTTCTTCGCACGAAAAGTAAACGCAAGCCCAATTTAGGTTTTTCCCATCCCACAAAAGGAAATGAGTATCCCCATTTAAGAAACACCCTCCCCGATTTAGGAAATGCGCGCCCCAATTTAGGTTTCTTCCATAACGCAAAAGGAAACAAGCATTACCATTTAAGAAACAGCCATGCAGAAGTAGGAAACTCGCACCCTAAAAAAGGGAACAAACGTCCCCATTTAAGAAACTACCAAGCACAAAAAAAATCCCGCCATTCAGCGGGATTTTTCTTGTAAAGAATATTTCGTCAACCGTTAGCGGTATGAGTTTAACACTTTCATATAATTAGCGCGTTCAAACTGGGAAGGATCGGCAACGTTTTGGTAGCTCATACTTCCACGCATCTGTTCAACTGATTCGTATTCATTTACTTCCATCCAGAATTTTAACTTACCTAAAACATCGGCTAAGTGGGGAATTCCGAATTTCAATAAACTCGACATCATCATTGTAACGTTTGCGCCAGCCATAAGCATTTTCAAAACATCTTTTTCCGTATAGATGCCTGAAGTCGCCGCGAGATCAGCTTTAACTTTCCCATGAAGGATTGCAACCCAGCGCAACGGCAAACGCATTGCCATCGGAGTGGAAAGCAAAACATTCGGAATAACTTCCAAATTTTCAAGATCAATATCCGGCTGATAAAAACGGTTGAATAATACTAAACCGTCCGCACCTGCTTCAACTAACTCTTTAGAAATATTTGTAATTGAAGTGAAGAATGGATGAAGCTTAACGGCAAGAGGAATTTTAACCGAAGCTTTAACCGATTTAACTATATCAATATAATCTTTTTCAACCTCAGCGGAAGTTTTACTGCTGTCGGTAGCCATTTTATAGATGTTAAGTTCAATTGCATCTGCGCCGGCTTGTTCAATTTTCTGCGCGTAGTCAATCCAGCCGCCTGCAGATTTTCCATTCAAACTTGCGATGATAGGAATATCAACCGCTTCTTTAGCTTTACGGATGTGTTCCAAATATTCTTCCGGACCAACATGATATTCCGATTGTTCCGGGAAATAAGTTGTGGCTTCCGCAAAACTTTCCGAATGTACGGAAGTATGATGATGCAGTTCAAGCTGCTCGTGCGTAATTTGTTCTTCGAACAAAGACCAAAGCACTACAGCCGAAGCTCCGGCGTCTTCCATCGCTTTGATGTTTTTAAGATCTTTTTGCAAAGGTCCGCCTGAAGGAACCAGCGGATTTTTTAATTCTAATCCGAGATACGTTGTTGATAAATCCATTTGTCTATCCTTTTAATTATTTCTTAGTTCTGTAACGCAGAATATTATTCTGCGTTACATTTTTGTATTCTTTACTATTTCACTTCTTCGTTATCATCTTTTAACGCCGCCAACTGTTCATAATAATGGAATTTCTTCTTTACACCTTCCTGTGCAAGTTCCATTAATATTTCAGCCTGGTGCGGATGAGATTTCGTTAACATTTTATAACGGGTTTCCATGTACGTGTAATCTTTTAAAGGAATCTTCGGAGCTTTAGATTCAAGCTTAAATGGATTTTTTCCTTCAGCGGAAAGTAACGGGTTATAACGGTACAACGGCCAGTGTCCGGAATCTACCGCAGCTTTTTGGTTCTTCATCGCGGTTTCCATATTAATTCCGTGAGCTATACAATGGCTGTAGGCAATAATTAAAGAAGGACCGTCATACGCTTCGGCTTCTAAAATTGCGCGGACTGTTTGTGCATCATTTGCGCCCATTGCAATTTTTGCAACGTAAACATTTCCGTAAGACATTGCGATCAAGCCCAAATCTTTTTTACCCATCACTTTACCGGAAGCGGCAAATTTTGCAACAGCTCCCATCGGTGTTGATTTTGATGCTTGTCCGCCGGTGTTTGAGTAAACTTCTGTATCGAGAACTAAAATATTTACATTGGCGCCGGAAGCGAGTACGTGATCTAATCCGCCGTAACCGATATCGTAAGCCCAGCCGTCGCCGCCCATAATCCAAACGGATTTTTTGACAAGATAATCTGCAAGGCTTAGTAAATGTTCAACTTCAGAGCTTTTAGGACTTGCTGAATTAGTTGTTTTGTAATCATTCAGTTTTTGTTTTAATACGGCAACGCGTTCGCGTTGTTCATAAATTCCAACTTCATCGGTTTGTACCGCGTTCATTAGCTCTTCAACTAATTCGCCGCCGATCTCTGCCGAAAGTTCTTGCAAATATTCTTTTGCTTGTTCATTGTGCTTGTTGATAGCTAGACGGAAACCATAACCGAATTCAGCGTTGTCTTCAAACAATGAATTTGACCACGCCGGTCCTCTGCCCTCTGCATTCTTTGACCACGGCGTTGTAGGCAAATTTCCGCCATAAATTGATGAACAGCCGGTTGCGTTTGCAATTACAGCTCTATCACCGAATAACTGACTGACAAGTTTAACATACGGTGTTTCACCGCAGCCTGAACAAGCGCCGGAGAATTCAAATAACGGTTCGAGGAATTGTGAATCTTTTACTTGAGCAGGATTTAATTTTTTTCTATCATATAAAGGAAGCGATTCGAAGAAGTCCCAGTTCGCTCTTTCAGTTTCACGAAGCGGAAGTTGTTCCGCCATATTAATCGCTTTAAGTTTAACTTCTTTTTTATTTTTTGCGGGACAAACATCAATACAGATTCCGCATCCGGTACAATCTTCTACAGCAACTTGTAGGCTGTACATAAGATTATCGCCGAAATCTTTTGCTTTGAATTTTACCGCTTTAAATGTTTCCGGTTTGTTTGCCAATAACGATTCGTCATAAATTTTTGCTCGAATTGTAGCATGCGGACAAACGATAACGCATTTATTACATTGGATACAAGTATCGGCATCCCAAACAGGAACTTCGAGAGCGATGTTTCTTTTTTCAAATTTACTTGTTCCGGTTGGATAGGTTCCGTCAACCGGCATTTTGCTTACAGGAAGTGAATCTCCTTCGCCGGCGATCATTACAGCAGTAACATCACGAACGAAGTCAGGAACGTTTCCGGATACGTAAGGCATAAATTGAATTTTACTTGTAACGGTTGCAGGTACTTCTACTTCGTGCAAGTTGGCAAGCGTTTGATCAATTGCGTTGAAGTTCATTTCAACAATTTTTTCACCTTTGGCGCCGTAAGTTTTTTTAACGGAATTTTTAATAAGCGCAATTGCTTCTTCTTTCGGGAAGATGTTTGAAATTGCAAAGAAGCATGTCTGCATGATCGTGTTGATACGAGCGCCCATTCCGGTATCGTTGGCAACTTTGTATGCATCAATAATAAAGAATTTCATTTTCTTATTTACTAAATCGCGTTGAATTTTTTCCGGAAGCGTATCCCACACTTTATCAGCCGGTTCTTGCGTATTAAGCAAGAATGTTGCTCCTGGAATTGCATCTTTCAACATATCCATTTTTTCTAAAAAGAATTGCTGATGCGATGCGATGAAGTTCGCTTTATCAATTAAGTAAGTGGATTTTAATTCCTTTGGACCAAAGCGTAAATGCGATGTTGTAGTTGAACCCGATTTTTTAGAATCGTAAACAAAATAACCTTGCGCGTAGTTATCAGTTCCTTCGCCAATAATTTTAATTGAATTTTTATTTGCACCGACGGTTCCATCAGCGCCGAGACCATAAAATTTACCTTTGAATGTTTGAGGCGCTTCAACAGTGAATGCAGCGTCGTATTCCAAACTTGAGTGCATAACGTCTTCGTTAATTCCGATTACGAAATGATTTTTTGGTCTATCTTTTTTCAATTCATCATAAACTGCTTTAACCATTCCCGGAGTAAATTCTTTAGAAGAAAGTCCGTAGCGTCCGCCGACAATTTTCGGATATGCGAACGGTAGAACGCCGTCATTAAATTGTTCGGAAATTGCGTTAACGATATCAAGATAAAGCGGGTCGCCTGCGCCCGGTTCTTTTGTCCTGTCTAAAACGGCGATTGATTTAGTTGTTTTCGGAAGTGCGTTAATGAAATGTTCAATTGAGAAAGGACGATACAAGCGTACTTTAATAACGCCGACTTTTTCTTCTTTGTTAATTAAATATTGAACGGTTTCGTCAACAGCTTCAGCGCCGCTTCCCATCAAAATGATGATGCGTTCGGCATCCGGTGCGCCTACGTAATCAAACAAGTGATATTGTCTTCCTACGATTCCGGCAAATTTATCCATTTGCTTTTGTACGATTGCGGGACATTCGGCGTAAAATTTATTTACCGTTTCTCTTCCCTGGAAATAAACATCAGGATTTTGAGCGGTTCCGCGCATAACCGGTGCATCAGGCGTTAAGCCGCGTTTGCGATGCGCTAAAACCAACTCATCATCGATCATCGCTCTCATATCTTCAACGGTCAGTTGTTCAATTTTCATAACTTCGTGCGAAGTTCTAAATCCATCGAAGAAGTGAAGGAAAGGAATGCGTGATTCAAGTGTGGCAGCTTGAGCGATTAAAGCAAAATCCATAACTTCTTGAACAGAGTTTGAGCAGATCATGGCAAAACCGGTTTGGCGTGTTGCCATAACGTCGCTGTGATCGCCAAAAATTGATAATGCCTGCGCAGCGATTGATCTTGCAGTAACATGAAAAACTGTTGCAGTTAATTCTCCGGCAATTTTGTACATGTTCGGGATCATCAAGAGTAAACCTTGAGAAGCCGTAAAAGTTGTTGTTAAAGCGCCGGTTTGCAGTGCGCCGTGTACCGAACCGGAAGCGCCGCCTTCGCTTTGTAATTCGCTAACCAGGGGAATCGTTCCCCAAATATTTTTCTTTTGTTCGGATGCCCATTGATCCGACCATTCTCCCATAGGCGAAGAAGGAGTTATCGGGTAAATTGCGCAGACCTCATTAGTGTGGTATGCCACGTATCCGGCAGCTTCGTTTCCATCAATTGTTACTTTTTTTCGTTCCATTTTCCTTACCAATATTATTAAGTTATGAGATAGTTGTTATTCAATAGAATTGTCATGAGACTAAGCCAAAAATTATACCAAAATGAATTAACAGTTTTTCGAGTGTTTTGTTAAATATATTTCCAGAATTGGCAATTATTGTTAGTGAAAAGAAAATCTTTTCTAATTTGCAAGAATAAATTATCAAAAACCGTAATCAATTAAAAAAGTAATTTTTTCCGGCGAAGTTATTTTTGAAATTCCCTTATATATTAATATATTTGGTCAAGAAAGTGAAATAATTTAGTTAGAAAAGGTGTTTTTGAAATGAAAAACGGAATTCATCCAAGTTACAGACCAGTAGTCTTTAAAGATTTTTCTTGTGATTTTGCAATTTTAACCCGTTCAACAATTAAAAGCAGCGAAACCATTCAATGGGAAGACGGAAAGTCATATCCTTTGGTTCGCTTAGAGATTTCCAGCGGCTCACATCCATTCTTTACCGGAAAGCAGAAGTTGCTTGATACCGCAGGAAGAGTTGAAAAATTCAACAAAAAGTATGCAAAGGCAAAAAGCTAGGTTAGGCTTTTTTTGTTTGTTATTAAAAGCTATTCACTCTTGTGCAATAGCTTTTTTTGTTTTTAGCAGAAGTGTTATTTTGAGTTAGATTTAATTATTTGAATAGGAGCGATTGCTATGGAAATCTGCATTTTTGAAGATTTATATTTTGACAGAATTGAACCGCTAACATTCTCCCGCCCTACGTACGATTTAGTTTGCGGTATCTCATCGCTAAAAGAAAAGATTATTCGCCAATACCCGGACGCAAAAATCTCGCTTCACACGCGCCCCTATCTTGAATCGTTTCTCATTTCTAAATATTCAAATTTAAGCATCAATAAAATTGAAGATGACGATTGTCTTTTTATTAACGGAAGAATTTTGGCTCCGGGAAATCTTTCGGAACTAATTCCTTTAAAAGATAAAACCAATAAAGTTTTCGTAAACAAAGATGATACGCTGATAGCCGCCAGGGTTTCCGGCAAAAAGTTAAGCGAAGTTAAAAGTAATATTCACGATCTCCTTTCGCTCTCAAACTTCGACGGCGTTAAGATTGAAAAGATAGATATTCCCTGCGCTAATTATGTGTGGGATTTGATAAACAACAATCACAAAGAAATGGTTAGTGATTTTTCCTTCCTTACTATGTCAAAGCAAGGACAAATGCATAACGGCAAAGTTTATGAAGGCGCTCATCTTATAGAAAAAGAAAATATTTATATCGCGGAAGGAGTGCAAATAAAGCCCGGCGCTGTGCTGGATGCTTCTCCCGGTTCGATTTATCTTGACGAAAATTCAGTTATCTTTCCCAACGCAGTAATTGAAGGTCCGGTCTATGTCGGAAAATCAAGCCAGGTAAAAAGTTGCGCGCGCATTTATGAAAATGTCAGCATCGGGAATATTTGTAAAGTTGGCGGTGAGGTTGAAGACTCAATTATTTCTCCTTTTACAAACAAACAACATTCGGGATTTTTAGGACACGCATATCTCGGCAGTTGGGTTAACATCGGCGCGGATACCAATTGCAGCGACTTGAAAAACAACTACGGAAGTGTTAAAATGTATGTGAACGGAGAAGTGATTGATTCCGGTTCTCAATTTCTCGGTGTGATAATCGGAGATCAATCTAAAACAGCTATTAACACCATGTTTAATACCGGTTCGGTTGTTGGCTTTGCGTGCAATGTTTACGGCGCCGGATTTCCTCCAAAATATCTCCCTTCATTTTCTTGGGGCGGAAGTGATGCGGTAACTACTTATGATATTGCGCGAAGTCTTGAGACAGCTAAACGGGTTATGGCAAGAAGAAATAAAATTATGGATGAAGCCGAAGAAAAATTATTCAGAAAAATTTTCGACCTTACACAAAAAGAAAGAAGAAAAAGAGGATATCCTTATTAACGGAGAAATTGTAAAATTAGAAGAACATCTCGTAAAAGATATTTATTCGGGTGTGCGCGGGAATGCGGTAAAAATTCTAAACCGCGTTGAACGAGCCGATGCATATTTAGACAAACTGCTTGATAGAGAATTACGGAACTCCGAGTTCTCCGGACAAGATAAAGCGCTTCTCTACGAAATTGTACACGGAGTTATCCGTTGGATGGGACGATTAGATTGGATCCTAAGCGGATTTTATAAAGGTCAATTTTCTAAAGCGATCCCTATCTTAAAAAATGCTTTGCGGGTCGCGCTTTATCAAATTATGTTTCTTGATAAAGTGCCTGAGTATGCTGCGGTGAACGAAGCCGTTGAATTTGTAAAAAAATTGCAGGGACAAAAACCTGCCGACATTACAAATGCAATTTTAAGGAATATTCTAAAGAGCAAAGATAGTTTGCGTTATCCTGATCCGCAGCAAGATGAGATCGGGTATTTATCAACTTTTTATTCACACCCTACGTGGATTATTAAACGATGGCTGCCGAGATTCGGAAGAGCCGCTACAGAAGCGCTGCTCGCCGCTAATAACGAAAGACCCGTTTTAACGTTACGGGTAAACTCAAAAAAAGTTTCTCTTCAAGAATTTGAAAATCTTTTATGCTCTGTGAATCTGAAGTTTGTGAAAGGAAGATATTATCCTGAATTTGTAAAACTAACGAACCTTTCAAACATAAGACAATGGCAGTATTTTACCGAAGGATATTTTAATGTGCAAGACGAGAGTGCAAGTCTTGCGTGCCGTTTGCTGAATGTAAAACCGGGGATGCGAGTGCTCGATCTCTGCGCGGCTCCCGGCGGAAAATCAGCTTACCTTGCCAATTTGATGGAAGATACCGGAGAAATAATTGCTCTCGATAAGTTTGAAGCGCGTTTAGCAATGGTTGAAAAAAGTCTCCAGCGTTTGGCGATTACTTGTGTAAAAACTTTTGCTGTTGATGCAAAGGAATATCAAACGGATACTCTTTTCGATGCAATTTTAGCCGACGTTCCCTGCTCCGGAATGGGAACGCTTTGCAAAAAACCTGACATCAAATGGAAAAAAGATCTCCTCGATATTAGAAAATTGACGGAGACGCAGTTTAAATTATTAACAAAAGCTTCAACTCTTGTTAAAATTGGCGGCGCAATTGTTTACAGTACTTGCACAATTGAGCCGGAAGAAAATTATGAAGTCATAAAGAAATTTCTCGATGAAAATCATAATTTTAGTTTAGAAAATGCGCAGCAGTTTGTTCCGTCGGAAGCTGTGGATGAAAATGGATGTGTGCAAACTTATCCCCATGTTCACAAAATGGATGGAGCTTTTGCAGCAAGAATTATAAGGAATTCCTAACGCGGCAAGCCGCAAGTAAAAAGTTGAAAGTATAAAGTGAAAAGCAAAAAAGTCTTGACACAAAAAACAAAAACTTACCGGACAATATTATAGAGGTTATAAGCGATTATTATGAATGCAATGTTTCAACAATTATCTGAAGAATTAGTAAAAGCAAGAGAAGAAATACGGTTGACTCCCGAACAGGTTGCCGTAAAAATTAAAATGGATTTGAAATTTTTGCTCAAGATGGAAAGCGGAGATTATTCTTTTCTCCCCGATATTTATTTAAAAGCTTTTCTTCGCGAATATGCTAAGTGTGTTGGACTCAACGAACACACCGTGCTGCAAAAATATAAATCAGCAAAAGAAGGAAAACCTCTTGAGGAAAAACACGAAGAACCTACAGCTCCAAAACAGGAAACTCCTTCAGAACCAAAAACACCCAGATTAATTACTGATGATCATTTACAGACAACGTATTCTCCTGAAAAGAAATTTTCTTTTACCTCCAAACAGTTAATTGGAATCGCGGGTGGAGCGGTTATCCTTTTTGCTGTTTTAATTTATTGGTTTGTACTAAAAAAAGAAGCTGATGTAATTGTTACGGAAAGACCGTATGAAGAATACATTCAGGAAAACAAAGAAAGATTTGAAGATGAAACTACTCAAGCCGATTCTTCATTAGTTGCGGTTCCGTCCGACAGTCTCGTTCTATCGATCACTTCCAAAGATTCATCATGGTTAAAAGTTGTTGCGGACGATAATAAGACAAAAGAATATTTTTTATATCCCAACACGGCGGTAGAAATTAAAGCTCTTACAAAATTTTCAATGACAGTAGGAAATCCCAACGTTGTTAAATTCACATTAAATAATCAACCGCTTGAATTTAAACCAACCTCAACAAGAAGGCAAATTATTGAAATTACAAAAGAGGGAATAAAGTACATTGATCAGATCCAAAAGCAATAAACGATGATGAGTGTTGATGAACGGCTGCGTGAACTACGCGAAAAGATACATTTGTATGATCATCATTATTATGTTCTTGCCGAACCGCTGATCAGCGACTTTGAGTATGATCAACTGCTAAAAGAATTAGAAAAATTAGAAGCAGAAAATCCGCACCTTATATCTCCCGATTCTCCGACGCAACGGGTCGGCAAAGATTTAACAAAAGAATTTAAACCGGTAACCCATCAATTCCCGATGTTGAGTTTGGCGAACACGTACAATGAAGAAGAGCTGTTAGATTTTGACCGGCGTGTAAAAGAAGCGCTGGGCGAAAACGAAACAGCGGAATATGTTGTGGAGTATAAAATTGACGGTGCTTCGGTTAGTCTGAACTACGTTGACGGCAAACTGAAAACCGCTGCAACGCGCGGAGACGGAGCAACCGGCGAAGAGATCACGCAAAACGTAAAGACGATAAAATCTGTTCCGTTAAAATTAAAAAATTATCCTCACGCAAAATATTCACTGAACAATATTGAAGTCCGCGGTGAAATTTTTATGGATATGGAGGACTTTAAGCTCTTAAACAAAGAGCGGGAAGAGCATGGTGAAAAACTTTTTGCCAACCCGAGAAATTCTTCCGCCGGTACTCTGAAACTGCAAGACTCAAGAATAGTTGCAAAACGTCCGCTAAAAATATTTACGTATTACTTGTTGAGTCTGCAAAACGAACTGCAAAAGCAAAGCGAGAATTTAGAATTTCTTGCAGCGCTTGGATTCCGAACGAATAAAGATTTTCAAATTTGTAAATCAATTGAAGAAGTTCTGCAAGTATGCAAAAAATTTGAAGAGAAAAGGGATGCACTTCCATTTGAAATTGATGGAGCGGTGATAAAAGTAAATTCGATCCGCCAGCAAAATATTTTAGGAAGCATCGCAAAATCTCCGCGTTGGGCTGTTGCGTTCAAATTTAAAGCGAAGCAGGCAGTTACTTTATTAAAAGCGATTACATGGCAGGTTGGCAGAACCGGCGCCGTTACGCCTGTTGCCGAGTTGCAGCCTGTATTTCTTGCGGGATCGACAATCAGCAGAGCAACACTGCATAATATTGATGAGATAAAGAGGAAAGATATTCGTGTAAACGATATGGTCGTGCTTGAAAAAGGAGGAGATGTAATTCCCAAAATTGTTTCGGTTCTTTTAGAAGAAAGAAAAAGCGATTCGCTTCCAACGGAACCACCGCAACATTGTCCCGTCTGTAATTCGGTGTTGTATCAACCTGAAGATGAAGTTGCGTTGTATTGTGAAAATCTCGAATGCCCGGCGCAAGTGAAAGGAAAGCTTGAACACTTTGCTTCCCGCACGGCTATGGATATTGAGGGATTGGGTTCCGCGCTGGTTGATCTATTCGTAGAAAAAAACTTTTTGAAAAACATCGCTGATATTTATGATTTAAAACTCCGTCGAGAGGAATTAATTCAGATTGAACGGCTTGGAGAAAAAAGTATCGACAATCTCCTTTCATCAATTGAAAAAAGTAAGAAGCAACCCTTTGCCAAAGTACTTTTCGCAATTGGAATTCGCTATGTTGGTTCCGGTGTTGCAAAAAAACTATCCGATCATTTCCTTTCTTTGGAGAATTTGCAAAAAGCTTCCAAGGAAGAGTTGACAAACGTGTTTGAAATTGGCGAGAGTATTGCGGAAAGTATTTTGCAGTTTTTCGGAGACCAAAAAAATATCTTGATCATCGAGCGGTTAAAGCAGCATGGACTTAATTTTTCAACTGAAAAAAAGATGGTTGCCGAAAATATTTTTACCGATAAATCGTTCGTGTTAACGGGGTCTTTGGAAAACTTCAGCCGTGAAGAAGCGGGAGAAAAAATAATCGGTTTTGGCGGAAAAGTTGTTTCAAGTGTAAGCAAGAAAACGGATTTTGTTTTGGCGGGAGTAGCCGCCGGATCAAAATTAGAAAAGGCAAAATCGCTTGGTATTAAAATTCTTTCCGAGCAAGATTTTCTTAAAATGTTGGAAAGCGTTGAACAAAGATGAAAGATTTTTTAGGAAATATTTATTTATCTTTTACCGCCAAACGCAAGAAAAGAGTCGTTCAAAAATTTAACGGAATCCTTTCCGGAGCAAAAAATTATGTTCTCCTTATGCCGGAGGATACCGGCGATTTTCAAAATGCTTTGCTTATTGCCGAACATCTTCTTTCTAAAAATTTTCATGTTACACTCATTGCAAATAATTTGTTGATGCCGCTGCTTAGAGATAAAAGTCATTACCGGCTTGAAGAATATTTTCCGACGGATAAGAACAGATTTGGATTTCCCAAAATAAAGTTGATGCAGCGACTAAAAATTTATTCTTATGATGTTTTGATCTCGCTCGAAAGAGAAGCTTCTCCATTCCAAAAATTTTGCGCTGATAGTCTTTCCGCCGGTGTAAAAATTGGAGCAGCGCTTCCCGGAAACGATAAAATCTATCAAGTGCAAATTTCAACAAAAGATTCCGATCCGGTTGATTTTTATAAAATTTTCTTAAATTGTCTACAATCATTATATTAAGCTATGAATTTTGAAGTAAAACAATTAGACGACATAACTATCTTTCATTTGAAAGAAAAAAAGCTCGACGCCAATATTTCCGGTCTCGTAAAAGCTGAGATAACTCTTTTAATTAAAGGTGAAGGCGATTCCAACATCATCATGGATCTTAATGATGTTGAATCTTGCGACAGTTCCGGGTTAAGCTCTTTGTTGGTTGCCAACCGGTTAACCAATGCTATCGGGGGCAAGTTAGCAATTATAACTTCTTCCGAAAAGATTCTTTCGCTTATCAGAATTACGCAGCTTCACCGTGTACTTTTTATTTGTGATACGATAGAAGCCGCCATCCAAGAATTCAATAACGAATAAGTTTTCCTCTTGCAAGGAAATATTCTTGATTACATCATCATCGTCGGTTATCTTTTAGGTGTAACCGCAGCGGGAATAATAATTGGCGCAAAACAGAAAAACGCAAAGGATTATTTCCTCGGCGGTAAAAATTTGTCGTGGTGGTCTGTCGGCTTTTCAATTGTTGCCAGCGAAACAAGCACACTAACCTTTATCAGCATTCCGGGACTTGCCTATAAAAGCAATTTTCATTTTTTGCAACTTGTCTTCGGTTACTTTATCGGGAGAGTTTTAGTTAGCCTGGTTTTCATTCCCGCATATTACCGGGGCGATCTGGAAACGGCTTATGATTTTCTGGGAAAAAGGTTCGGTTCATCTCTTCGAAAATTTACTTCTTCGGTTTTTCTTTCAACAAGAGTTTTGGCTTCCGGTGTAAGATTATTTGCCACCGCAATTCCGGTTCATTTAATAACCGGATACGATTATGCAACTTCAATTCTTATCATCGGTGCATTCACCTTGGTTTATACTTATGTTGGCGGATTAAAAGCCGTAGTAGCAATGGATGTGGTACAACTCTTTATATATCTTTCGGGAGCGGTGGTTTCGCTCATAATTATTGTTGGAAATCTCCCAAATGGTTTTGGCGATGTGTTCGCTTATGCTTCTATGAATGGAAATAAATTTGAAATTTTTAATTTCCATCTTGGATCATCGTTCTGGGAATTTTTAAGCGCGCCGTACACGCTTATCGGCGGAGTGCTTGGCGGAACTTTCCTTACAATGGCTTCGCACGGAACCGATCAGTTGTTGGTGCAGCGATTGTTGGGATGCAAATCAAAACGCGAAAGTCAAAAAGCTTTATTATTGGATGCTTCATTCATTGTGCTTCAATTCGCTTTCTTTCTTTTTCTGGGAACCTGTCTCTACGCGTTTTATCACGGAGTTCCGTTTCAGCAGCTTGGGCTTCAGTCTTCCGATGAAATATTTCCTAAATTCATAATAGAAGAATTGCCAAAAGGATTTTCCGGAATCGTAATTGCCGGAGTTTTGGCTTCAGCAATGGGAACGCTGGCTTCATCCATTAGTTCTCTTGCATCTTCGAGTTATTTAGATTTATTTAAAAATTCAGCTTTTGAGAAAAAACAATCTGAAAGAAGAGAAATATTTTGGTCGAAAGTATTTACGCTGATTTGGGGATTAATTCTTATAGGCGGAGCGATGCTTTTTACCGACACCAAAAACCCGGTAGTTGAACTCGGGTTGAAAATTGCTTCGTTTACTTACGGCGGGTTGCTCGGAACATTTTTTCTTGGACTTCTCTTTAAAAAATTAAATCAACGAGATGCCTTTATCGGCTTTATTTTCGGCATTATTGCGATGATTCTTGTTTTGAAGTACACTTCGGTAGACTTTACATGGCATACGTTTATCGGGTGCAGTGTAACCATTATTGTTGGTAATCTTAGTCATTTAATTACCCGCGCTCTTCTCCCCAAAGAAACGCATTAATAAAATTTTTATCTTGAATTTCCGGCTTCCCAACGTATTTTTGTTAAGGCTTTTCCCGTAAATAATAGACAGTCAATTTTATTCAGAAAAACAATGCTTAGTAAATCACGCTTAAAAAATATTAAATTAGTTCTCTTTGATCTTGACGGAACTTTGTTAAACGACAGAGGAGAAATCGGCGAGGAATCCATTTCGTTAATAAAACAATTGGAACAACTTGGAGTGCATTTTTCCTTTGCAAGCGGAAGACTGCATTCCGCATTAACCGAATACGCAACGGAACTAAATATTACCGCTCCAATCATTTCTCTTGATGGTAGTTATTTGAAAAGTTATCCAGAAGGGAAATTGCTTTTCCAGTCGGTAATCCCAAGGAGAAAAGTAAAACAAGCAATAGAGTTCGCTGATCAATTTCTTTTGAAAATCGCTCTCTGCCACGCAGATGCGGTGTATTTTACAGAACATAATTCAGTCATCCCGGATATTATCGATAAGTTCGGTGCAAAGTTTGAAGAAGTACATTCTTATGATAATTACCTTGACGAAACTCTGGAAATTGTTTTTGCAAGCGATATGAAAGACAATTTGAAATTTGTGCAGTCAAGGTTAAAGTTTCCCCATTCTTTCGGGCTAACTTCTAACTATTATAAATCTCATTTAAGAGAAAGTATTTACTATCTTGATGTTCGTAAAAGCGGGTCAACCAAGGCAACCGGTTTGAAATATCTTTTAAAACATTTGGGACTGCGAATTTCTGATGCCGCTGTTTTGGGTGACTGGTATAATGATTCAACGCTATTTGAAACCGAAGCGTTAAAAATTGCCGTAGCAAATGCAGTTCCCGAAATAAAATTTAAAGCGGATTATGAATTGAAAAGATCAAACAATGAAGATGGTACAGCCGAATTTTTAGAAATGGTATTAAAAGCTAAAAAATCTTAATCTTATGCCCGGACAAAAATTATTAAGCGGTAAGCGTTATAAAATTCTTATTGTCATAACAACGGCAATAATTATTTCCTTTCTCTTTCCCAAAGGAGAATCGCTTGAATCCGAGGTTACGATCGGGTCGATTTGGATCCAGGACGATCTTATTGCCGAGTTTAGTTTTCCTATAATCAAGCAGCCCCGGATATATCAAGAAGAATTAGAGAAAGCGAAAAACAGCGTCTATCCCGTATTTGTTATCGATGATTCCGAAGTAAAAAATAATTTTGATTCTCTCGATCAGTTGAAAAAACTGATGAAAGGGGAATTTCCGTTAATAAGAAAAAACAAGAAAAGTTTAGCCGATGTTTTTTCTTTCCTTACAGAAACCACAAAAGAAACGTTCTATTCCTTGAACGAAAAAAATTACCAACCTCTTGATCAATACTTCGGAGATATTGAGCAGTTGTTAAATGAAGTAAAGCAAAAGGGATTGTTAGATATACAGCACGATAAAATTTCTAAAAATATTATCACAATTAGAACAGGCAATGTAGATAGAATCGATAATAAATTTCATTTCTTAAATCGTTCATCGGCTATCACCTTCATCGAAAATACTATTAATAAAAAGCCGTACAGAGCCGATATTAAAAGGGCGCTAATCGAATTAAGCGGTTACTATCTTGTGCCGAATTTGAAATTCAGCCAGCAGTTAACCGATGAAGAATTAGAGATCGTTAAAGATAAAGTCTCTAAGTACGCCGGTATAGTGAATGAAAACGAAAGAATCATCGCCAAGCACGAGCGGGTAAATCCGGAAACAAAATTAAAAATTGATTCCTACAAAATTGCTAAAGGAGAAATTATCAGTGACGGAGGATTACTCCTTCAATGGCTTGGTAAATTTTTACACATTCTGGCGATTCTAATTTTACCAAGTATTTACATCTTTCTTTTTAGAAAAGGGATTTACCGGAATAATCTGAAGATCACTATTTTTGCAATTTTAATTCTATGGGTAGCGTTAATAACTTTTCTTCTCAACCAAATCAGCATACCTGACGCCGCACGCTTGCTAATCTTCATTCCAACCGTATCGATGTTGATGACGATAATTTTCGATTCACGTGTAGGATTTTACAGCACCGTTATTACTTCTTTAATTGGCGGGGCGCTTCGCGGTAACGATTATCCGTTTGTTATTATGAATATTATCGCAGGAGTCCTTTCGGTTTATTCCGTGCGGGATATAAAAAACCGGACGCAAATTTTCCGATCGTTTATGTTCATCCTTCTTGGTTACGCGGTAACAATTACGGCATTTGGGTTTGAGAGATTTGAGTCGTGGCAGAAAATTTTTATCGAATTATCTTTTGCCGGAACTAACGCGCTTATAAGTCCAATTTTAACTTACGGACTCTTAATTTTCTTCGAAAGAATTTTTAAGATCACGACAGATTTAACGTTGCTTGAGCTTTCCAATTTTGATAGACCGCTGCTGAAAGATTTGGCGCGGAAGGCTCCCGGCTCATTTAATCATTCGCTTACGATGGGAACGCTTGCCGAAGCGGCGGCAGAAAAAGTCGGCGCGAATCCGTTATTAGCGCGTGTTGGAGCCTATTATCACGATATCGGAAAAACAATTTCTCCGCATTACTTTGTCGAAAATCAGCTTACAACAAATAATATCCACGAAAATATTTCGCCGGAGGAGAGTACAAAAATTATTACGGAACATGTAGAACAAGGTGTTGAAATTGCAAAAAATGACCGGCTTCCGCAGGAAATTATTGATTTTATCCCGCAACATCACGGCACTACGTTAATAAAATATTTTTATGATAAGGCAATTAAACTGCATGGCGAAGGGAAAGTTGACCCAACAAAATATCGCTACCCGGGTCCAAAACCACAGACAAAAGAAACAGCGATTGTGATGCTTGCGGATACATGCGAGTCCGCCGTCCGGTCTATCCCCGAACCGGATATTGAAAAAGTAGAAAACTTGATTTCGCACTTAATTAATGACAGGATTAACGATAAGCAATTGGATGAGTCTCCCCTTACATTTAGCGATATCAGAAAAATAAAAGAAGTATTTGGCAGCATTCTACTCGGTCAACATCACCGCAGAATTCGTTACCCCAAACAAGAAGAAATGGAAAAAAGTGAGTGAACCAACCGAATCATTTTACATAAGTTTTTTAAAAGAATATCTAACGCTTCTTAAGCTCGAACGAAACCTTTCGGAGAATACGACTACTGCTTATCATAATGATCTATCAACATGTTTTGCATTTTTAGTAACGAAAAACGTTGAAGACCTTAATGAAATTAATTATCAGCATATAAATAGTTTTTTTTCGCAATTGCATAAAACAGGCTTAACAAATTCATCAATCGCACGCTACTTCTCTTCACTTAAAGGATTTTTCACTTTTCTCCTTCTTTCGCGGTACATCGAAAATAATCCGATGGAAAAAATCAGCCCGCCGAAGTTGCGGAAAACGCTGCCGGAAGTCTTAACGATTAATGAGATCGATGCGGTGTTTAAATTACCTGATACAGAAGATAAATTCGGCTTGCGCGACCGTACAATACTCGAGGTTTTATACGCATGCGGATTGCGCGTCTCGGAATTAATCAATTTAAAAATCTCAGATCTTTTTTTAAGCGATGATGCGATTCGTGTCTTTGGCAAAGGCTCAAAAGAAAGAATTGTTCCGATCGGAAGAAGCGCGGTACATTGGTTGGAAGAATATTTTTCGAAAAGCCGGATTTTATTAGAGAAAAAATCAAAAAGCGAGAATTACGTTTTTCTTAACACACGCGGAACAAAATTTTCACGCATGGGAATTTGGAAAATTATCAGCAGGTATGTTAAAGAAGCCGGAATAATAAAACCGATTCATCCGCACACTTTTAGGCATTCCTTTGCAACACACCTGGTTGAAGGCGGCGCAGACTTGCGCGCTGTGCAGGAAATGCTCGGTCACGCTGATATTTCCACCACACAAATTTATACACATCTTGACCGTGATTTTGTTAAACAGGAACATAAAAAATATCATCCGCGCGGGTAGTACATCGCTAAGAAGAAAGTTCGTTATTCCTCTTTTTTCTTACTAACTTTAAATAAAAAAGAAAAAAATATTTTCGTACATGAAAAACGTTTCGGTAATAATAATAGCAAAAAATGAAGAGAAGAACATCCGCGGATGTTTAGAGAGCGTGCGCTGGGCTGAAGAAATTCTTCTTATAGATGCGTTCAGCATCGATGCAACCGTGGAAATTGCGAAAGAGTTTACCGCGAGTATTTATCAAAAAGAATGGGAAGGTTTTGCGAATCAAAAAGCCTATGCGTTAAGTCTTGCCAGGAATGATTGGGTTCTTTCCCTCGATGCAGATGAACAAATTTCTCCCCAACTAAAAGAAGAAATTCTTGACTTGAATGATGAAGGATACTCAGCTTTTGAAATTCTCCGGGAAAATTATTTTCTGAACAAAAAAATTACTACGTGCGGATGGGACAAAGATTATCAACTTCGACTTTTCAGAAAAGAAAAAACAAAAGTTACCGTTGATAAACTTGTTCATGAAGGCTTTGTAGTTGATGGAAAGATAAAAAAACTTTCTGCCCCGATGTACCATTACACATCGGCTTCTCTTGAAAAAATGATCGGGAAAATAAATCATTATTCCTCGCTGCACGCCGAGCAAAATTATGCGAGCAAAAATAAAATCTCCGGATTAAGTATCTTGTTGCACGGCATTTCGGCATTTCTGCGTCCCTACATTTCCTTAAAGGGATACAAAGACGGCATGCATGGTTTGCTGATTTCATTTTTAAACGGACTTACGACAATTTTAAATTATGCAAAACTTTGGGAATTGCAGAGAAATAAACCAAGGGAAAACTGAGTGAAAACTTATTTCAGAATTTTAGCATTTGTAAAACCTTACTATAAATATATTACCGGGTCGATTATTTTTAGTGTGCTGTACGCTCTCGCAAACGGAGCTTCAGTTTACTTGTTTATTCCTTTGCTCGATACTCTTTTTCTTGCAAAAGGAGAGAGTGTTCATAAAGTCCAGGAGACTGCTGCACATGCGCCTTCGCTGATTCCCGATTGGATACTTTCGATAAAAGATTACGCCGCTTCTTCATTTAACAATTTTGTTTTCAGCGGAACAAAGTATGACGCGCTTTCAAAAATTGTAATACTTGTTCTGGTGGCTTTTTTTCTCAAAAATTTATTCAATTATCTCCAGGCGTATTTTTTAGTCTTTGCGGAACAAGGCGTTGTAAAAGATATTCGAAACAAAGCCTACACGCATTTGCACACTCTCCCGATGGGATATTTTAAAAACGAAAAAACCGGTAACTTAATTTCCCGTATTGTCAACGATGTTCAAGTCGTACAGGCAAGCGTATCTACCGTATTTCTCAACCTTGTGCGCGAACCGATAATGATTGTGGTCTTTCTCGGAATTGCAGTTTCAATCAGTTGGAAACTCACACTTTTTTCGCTTGTCGTTCTTCCTGTTTCTCTCGCATTGATCACTTTAATCGGACTTCGCTTAAGAAAAGAAAGCTTAAAACTTCAGGAAGCAATCGCTCATATCACTTCGCTTTTATATGAGACAATTACCGGGGTTAAAATTGTTAAAGCCTTCGGGATGGAAGCGTATGAGAATAAAAAGTTTTTTAACGGAACGCAATCTTATTTTAAAAAAGTTTTGAGGATGACGAATATTAGAAACGCAGTTAGTCCCATTACTGAATTCCTTAGTATTGCAGTGGGTACGGGAATAATTTATTACGGCGGAAGTCTTGTCCTTTCGGGGCAAGGATTAAAAGCCAGCGAATTCCTCGGATTCCTCTTCGCCATTTTCCAACTGATGACGCCGATAAAAGAGTTAAGCGGATTGAATAATAAGATTCAAGAATCAAGTGCCGCCGGTGATAGAGTTTTTGAAATTATCGATACCGAACCGTTAATAAAAGACAAAGCAGATGCAAAAGATATTAGCGCATTTAACGACAAGATAGTTTTTCAAAATGTCACGTTCCACTACCAGGATTCTGATGAACTTGTTTTAGACAACATCAACTTCGAAATAAAAAAAGGAAACGTTGTTGCTCTTGTTGGTCCCAGCGGATCAGGAAAATCAACGCTGGTTGATTTAGTTCCGCGGTTTTACGATCCAACGAAAGGGAACATTTTAATTGATGGAATGAACTTATGCGATATTAAAATTGCCGATCTTCGTAAGTTAATGGGAATTGTTACCCAAGAAACTATTTTGTTCAACGAATCAATTAGAAACAATATTGCTTACGGACTTGAAGATTTTCCTTTTGAAAAAGTTGTAGAAGCGGCAAAAACTGCAAACGCTCATAAATTTATTGAAGAATTCCCCGAAGGTTACAATACGGTTATCGGCGAACGTGGTTTGAAGATCTCCGGCGGACAGCGGCAAAGATTATCGATTGCGCGCGCATTGTTGAAGAACCCGCAAATTATGATTTTCGATGAAGCAACCTCGGCGCTTGATAACGAATCCGAAGTGCTCGTGCAAGAAGCTATTGAACGGCTGATGCAGTATCGCACTACTTTTGTTATTGCTCACCGCTTGAGCACAATCCGCAACGCTGATTTGATAATCGTTCTGGACAAAGGAAAAATTGTTCAGCAAGGAAATCATGATGATTTATTGCTAGAAGATAAAGGTCTTTATAAAAAACTTTACGAACTTCAATTCCGTGTTTAACTGAACGATGAATTATAAAGATAAATCTCAAATTGCATTTTATCTTATTAGTGCGATTGCCGCTTCGTTCTTACTTTCACTCGTTTTGTTACAACTTTTCATTGGTCTATTGATTCTGCTCTGGGTTTTAGAACCGAACAGCGAAAAGAAAAAAAATTTTGGAAGTGTTGAGATTTATTTTTTTGCATTTGTTTGTGTCCGGGTGCTATCAATTTGCTTTTCGGAACATTTCAAGCTAAGCATTCACGCATTATATAAAGATGCACTTTATTGTGTGGGATTTTTTGCTCTCTCATTTTATCTCCATTCTTTTTCAATTGAAAAGAAAAGAAGACTTCTTGAAATCTTTTTAACCTTTTCAATTGTGGTTGCAGTTATTGGAATTTCAAAATTTATTTTTGGAATTAAACCACGAGCGGAATCGATTGTTTCAGGTTATGCTTCTTTTTCTACTTTTCTTCTTGCCGGATTTGCAATCTACTTTTCGCTTTTCGCAGATTTAAAAAAGAAAATTAATCCTTGGCTTTTATCTTTTGGCGGAATTATAATATTGCTGGCACTTGTTCTTGCGCTTGGCAGAGCTGATTTGGGAATTGCGGTTGCGGTCGTTATTCTCGCTTTAATTCAAAAGAAAATAAGCTGGAAATTTTTACTACCGATGATT
The DNA here is from genome assembly GCA_030693705.1 of Ignavibacteria bacterium. GTDB lineage: Bacteria > Bacteroidota > Ignavibacteria > Ignavibacteriales > Ignavibacteriaceae > UBA1563. Next base: position 67,642 of record JAUYAB010000022.1, read on the forward strand.
GCGATAACCGTAGTCCTTTCATATTTTTCTTTTCAGCAGAACAGCGAAGAAGTTAAAGTAAGAGTCAATCAACCCGCAACAATGTCCGACCGGGATATTCTTTGGAAATCGGCATTTCAACTTTCCGGAGAACATCCATTGTTCGGATTTGGTCCGCGCACTTTCGATAAAATTTTTCCAAATCGGGATTCGCTTTTAGATAAAGGTGTTGGCGGCTGGCATAATGATTATTTAACGGTCTATTTGGAAAGTGGAATTGTGGGATTAATAATATTTTTACTTTTGATTTTTCAGATTGTTAAGAAAGGTTACAAGAAATTTCTTATTACAGATCAGTGGCAATGGGGAGTTTTTATTTCTATTATTGCGTTGCTTTTATCGGCGGGGATGTCGGGATTTATTAATAATCCGATTTTGTCACTGCTTTTTGTTTTTCTTCTAGCTTTGTTTAGTTCCGAAGTAGAAGAAAAAATTTAAACTCCCTTTGTATCGGCTTTAATCATTTGCCAAATGGTCAAAAGAATTATTTGAACGTCGAGCGCAATCGACCAATTTTCGATATACCAAATATCAAACTCAATGCGCTGCCGGGTACGTTTTTTATTCTCTTCTTCATCAAGCACATCGCCACGCAAACCATGTATTTGCGCCCATCCCGTAATGCCGGGTTTAACAAGACTTCTTAATTTTATTTCATCAAAAAATTCCTTATAAAGCTCATTATACGCAATTGCATGAGGTCGCGGACCGACAATAGACATTTCGCCAAACAAAACATTAAACACCTGCGGCAGTTCGTCAAAGTTTGATCGTCTTAAAAACTTTCCAAATGAGGTTATCCGCTGATCATCAAAAGTGGTTGGAATAAATTTCTTGTCATCGAAATTTTCATACATCGTTCTAAATTTAAAACATTTGAATACTTTGTTGTTTTTTCCAATTCTATCCTGGATATAAAATATTTTTCCGCGTGAAGAAAATTTCTGAATTATCATCAGCACCGGGAAAAGCCAGGAAGTTAAAAGGAAAATGACTAGCAAAGAAAGAAGAACATCAAAAATTCTTTTTGCTAATCTCCACTGAATTTCTTGAAGCGGTTCATCCCGTACAGTAATGATGGGGAACTTGTCCAGCATTGTGATCTTAAATTTTTTAGACACGAACCGGAAATAATCAGGAATGATGTGTGTGCGGATAGCGTTGATATTACAAGTTTTTATAACGTAATCGAGATTCTTTGCTGCGCCATCCGGCAGCGCAATAATAGCCTCTTCAACATGATTCATTTGAATAATTTGCGAAAGGTTTTCGATATTTCCCAGGCAGTGAACATCGCTTTGAGTTGAAGGATCGCCGACAAATCCAAGAAAGTGATATCCGAGTTGATTGTTCTTTCCAAGCATTTTCCAAAAATTTTGTCCCACTTCTCCTGCGCCGATAATGATTAAATTGCGAACGTTCTTCCCTTTTTTGCGAAGGTAATTTACGATGAGTTGGAAAGAAATAATTCGAAGACTAATGAAGCACAACAAAAACAAGCCATAATAGAGAATGAAATTTCTTGTAAACAAATTCTCTTTGCTTAAAAAGATAAACACGATTCCAAGCATTATTTGTAAACTGATATTTTTAACTACTCCAATAAATTGGAAAGAAAGGATTTGCGAACTCGAATCTTCATAAAAGCTAATTGCATTGGAAGACAAGTACCATGCGAAGGAGAGAATTAACATCAGCCCGAACATATAATCGCGCTCTAATAAAATCTCAAACGATTGTGCAAAAATTGCAGCAATCATAAATGCCGCCGCTAAAAGGAGCAGATCAAAGGTTAATCTGAAATGATAAATAGAATTTTTATTTACAAACATTGTGCACGGAGATAGTTATAGTTGATTGAAAAATGTTTCAGCTCTTTGTGTAACAAATTCTAATATTTTCTTTTCAAATATTGAACGCTCAAACTGAGCCGCGGCTGCACTTATAGATAAAGAATCGAAATGCTGTTCGTTTTTTTCAAACTCATTAACGGCATTTATTATTGCATCGGAAGTTTGTTCGTTAAAATGAATTCCGTTTTGCAAATGAACAATTGTTTCGGCAGTACCACCCTTGCGCAGCGCGATCACCGGAGTTCCGCAGGCTAAAGCTTCGACCACAATAATTCCAAAATCTTCTTCAGCGGCAAAAATAAAAGCTTTTGCTTTCTGCATATATTTCTTTAGTTCGGCGCCTTCCTGGTACCCAAGAAATTCAATATTTGCTTTTGCTTTAGAATATATTTTTTCTTTCTCCGGACCTTCGCCGATCACCAATAATTTCTTATCGGGCATTTTTGCAAACGCTTCAACAATTAAATCAATTCGTTTATAAGGAACAAATCGAGAAGCCGTTACGTAATAATTTTCTTTGTTTATTTCACACGGAAAAAGTTTTGTGTCAACCGGTGGATAAATGACTTCGGCATCTTTGTTATAAATCTTTTTAATTCGCTTTGCAATATATTTTGAATTCGCGATAAAATAATCAACCCTGTTTGCGGTTGTGTAATCCCAAATCCGCAAGTAGTGGAGAAATAATTTTACGATTGCGGCTTTTATTCCCTTTTGCAAATTCGATTCTTTTAAATATTGATGCGTGAAATCCCACGCATATCGCATTGGCGTATGGCAGTAGGAGATGTGAAGCTGCTGCGAACTTGTTATAACTCCTTTTGAAACCGCATGAGCGCTTGAAAGAATAACATTATAATCCGAGAGATCAAATTGTTCAATAGCCAAAGGAAATAGTGGCAAATAGCTGCGATGATGTTTTTCTGCAAACGGTAATTTTTGGATAAAAGATGTTTTAGGAATTTTCCCTTTTACAATTGTATTACGTTCTTGTTGGTTGAGGAAATCTACAAGAGTAAAAACATCCGCCTCTTTCCAAATATTTGTGAACGACTCAACAACGCGTTCGGAGCCCGCATAATTAACGAGCCATTCATGCACTATTGCTGTTTTTAAGTTGCTCTGCATTGTTTACTTTTATTGCTGTAATTCTTGAAAATGTTTTGGTATCCCTCCGCAAAACTATTGAGTGAAAATTTTTTATCAACTGTTGCCCGACCGTTTTTTCGAACTTCATCCATCGCTTCATCATGGAACTTCATAACGACTTGTTGCATCACTTGAAAGAGAGCTTGTTTGTTGCGGGGCTCAACTAAAAAGCCGTTAGCATTATGCTCTATTATTTCCGAAGGACCACCTTCGTTTGAAGCGATCACAATTTTATTGTAAGCTAAAGCCTCCAGTACCGTCAACGAAAAGGATTCCGGAACGATCGAGTAATTTATTAAAACATCGAATTGATTATAAAGAGCTTTTTTATCTTCCACATATCCTTTAAATAGAATCTTGTCAGAGAGATATAAATTTTCTGTTTTAACTTCTAAAGAACGATAGAAAAATTTTGACGATTTCTCTTCCCGAGCTTCACCTATAACAAGCAATTTGCACTGTGGAAAGCTTGAAACAAGTTGAGAAAATGCATCGATAATTTGGTCGTGTCCTTTTTCTCTAATAATGCTTCCAACGACGGCAAAATAAATTTTACTTGGAGAAACACGAACATTTGTTGTTTCTTCTGGAAGTGCCGGAAGGGAAATGCCATTATAAATTACCGTGATTTTGTTACGAGTCTGGTTACCGGTAAATTCAATAATATTTTCAGCGACACTTTTAGAAACGCAAATAAACATGTCGGAATATTTCACTAATGTCTTGAGCAATCTTCCTTCGAAAGAATTCCTTTCATAGAGTAAATGTTGAATAACGAGTAACTTCTTCTTGAAAAGAAAAACAAGTGGAAGTGCAAATAATGCAGCAAAATTGCCGTTAGCTGCAATGACGGAGATTTTTTCTCTTCTCATAAAAAAATAAAGTGGAAAAACCGACTTAGTGATATTTATAAGAACGTTTAATTTGTCAAAGAAAGTCCAACCATCATTGGTTCGATAGATTTTTTTCAGACTCGCTAAAGTAAAAACGTTCAGCCTATTTGCTAAAAACTTCTCAGCTGAAGTTCCGGGGGGTGTTGCCACAGAAAAGACAATGTCATCAACATGAAGCGCTATTTTTAATAACACCTCTTCGCCGCCGCCCCAGGAATCCATTACCGACAGAAGTAAAACAGAATTTTTGCTTTTCGCCATCTTTCTTAAACAGTTGAAATTTTCATTCTAAATATGCAAAGAAAACATTTTAGATGCTTTCTTTTCCCGTCCAAAATTTTGCTTCAATATGCTTATCTTTGTTCAAAGAAATGGAATCCTTCTAAAATTTAGATGAAAATATCTGTAATAACGCCAACGTTTAATTCCGAAAAATATATCCGGCAGAATGTGCAATCTGTTGTTTCGCAGACGTACACAGATTACGAACATATTATTGTTGATAATAAAAGCACGGATGCTACGCTTCAGTTTATCTGCGATGAGTATGAATCCAAAGGTTTGACGGAAAAACTTGTTATCGTCTCGGAAAAGGATAACGGGATTTCGGAAGCATTCAACAAAGGGATTACCTTAGCTTCGGGAGAAATTATCGCATTCTTAAATTCCGACGATTATTATTTTAGCGAAGATGTTTTTCAAGAAATTATTGACGCATTTGCCAACGAGGAAATTCTTTTTGTTCATGGGAACATTTATTTTGAAGACGAGAAATACGGGTCAAACATTCGCAAGCCGTTGATGTGCAAGGTTCAGCAAGCGATGCCCTTTAATCATCCGGCAATGTTTGTAAGAAAAAAATGCCTTGAAGAAGCCGGATTATTTGATACATCGTTTCGTTACGCAATGGACTTTGAACTTACTTGCCGGATGTTGCAAAGGATCCCAAATTTTTTGGAAAAAGGATTTTATCTTAACGATGTTCCACTCGTGTATATGCGCGGCGGCGGCGCGTCATGGTTGAAAGAAAAAGAAAGCGTTATTGAAGTTAAAAACGCTTTGCAAAAAAATGGATTGTGGAATTCCTTTGCAAAATATTTTTATGTTTTAAGAAGGGGAAGAATTCTTTTAAAATCATTTTTGGACAAAGTCGGATTGCTTCTTCTTGTAAAGTATTGGCGAAAATTTAAATGGAATTGAATCAGCGAATAAAAATATCCTCCCTCATCATCGCAAAAGATGAAGAGCAAAACATCCGGCGTTGCATCGAAAGCCAACTTAACTGTATTGATGAAGTCATTGTTCTTATTGACGATGCAACTACCGACCGCACCGAAGAAATAGTTCGCACTTTTCAGCAAGTGAAGTGCGAAAAAGTTATCTGGCAAGGATTTTCAAAAACTAAACAACTCGGACTTTCGCTCGCTACCAACAATTGGATTTTTTGGATAGATGCCGATGAAGCAATAACCAAGCCTCTAAACGCTGAATTAATTCAATTTAAAAACGAACTTCCGAAATTAAACGCTTATTCATTTCCGAGACGCGCTTTCTTTCTCGGAAAATGGATAAAACATTCCGGCTGGTATCCAGGAAGAGTTACACGGTTTTTCAGAAAAGATAAAATTCAGTTCAGCGAAAATGATGTTCACGAACATTTGGTTGTTAAAGAAGAAGTCGGCAGCTTCAAAAGCGATATTGATCATTTTACGGATCCGACGATTGAGCATTATTTCACCAAGTTTAACATTTATACATCGCTTGCGGCAAAAGAGTTATACCAAAGAAAAAAATCTTTTAAGAAAACCGATGTACTGCTTCGTCCCTTATTTATCTTTCTAAAAATGTATATTTTTCGTTTAGGATTTTTAGACGGCTTTCAAGGATTTCTCTTAGCCGTCTTTTCATCGCATTACGTTTTTACTAAATACGCAAAACTCTGGGAACTCAATCAAAAAAAGGAGAATTAAATTATGGCTGAAAATACTAATTACGAAGTGCTCTTTATGCAGTTAATCATGCAGCAACAGCAATGGGCAATGATGTCAATGGGGAAATTGAAAAACCCGATGAGTGACAAGATCGAACGCAATCTTGAAATGTCAAAATATGCAATTGATACTCTGGACATGCTTGCGGCAAAAACAAAAGGAAATCTCGGTGAGTATGAAGACAAATTTCTTAGTGAAGTTTTACGGGAATTAAAATTGAACTATGTTGAAGAAGTCGGCAAAGATAAAAAAGAAGAACCGACCACCACTACAACCGCGGATCCAAAACCACCGGAAGCCTAGATGAAATTTGGGATCTTCGGTAATACAACAAAAGACGAACTTGCAACGACTCTGCAAATAGTGGTCGATCGTTTGCAAGAAAATCACTATGAGTTTCTTATCAATGAATCGTTGCAAACTTCGTTTCCAATTGCTTCTTCGAATAAAAAGTATTTTGCTCCCGCAGCAACTGTAGCCGAAACCTGTGATATTTTAATTTCGCTTGGCGGAGACGGCACAATGCTTTCTACCGCCTATATTGCCCATAAATATGATAAACCGGTACTTGGAATTAATCTTGGTAAGCTTGGCTTCTTAGCTGAGGTTGATATTAAAGGGATTGAACAGCTTTTTAACGATATTAAAAATTCACGTTATTCGATTGAAGAAAGAATTGTGCTGGTTGGAAACTGCAAAAATGTTTCTTGTAATGAATTTTTTGCGGTGAATGATTTGGTTATTGATAAAGGCGCCTGGCCTAAAATGATCGAACTTACCATCTCAGTTGAAGATGAATACGTTACTACTTTTTCGGCTGACGGTTTGATCGTTGCAACACCAACCGGTTCCACAGGATATTCTCTTTCTGTCGGCGGACCGATCGTAAGTCCGAAAGCGGAAGTTATTACACTTAGTCCAATCTCTCCGCACAGTTTAACCATGCGTCCTTTGGTTTTGCCGAGCAGTGGGAAAATATATATTACCGCCGATTCACTGCACACAAAAGTGCAAATAAACTGCGACGGGCAGCGAGTAATGGAATTTGCACCGCCGCTCCAAATAGTTATTTCCAAAAGTGAAAAGCCGTTACGGTTGGTACACATGGACTCTGTAAACTACTTCGAGATTCTCCGCTCAAAATTACTTTGGGGATTAGACGTCCGAAAAAATATTCACCAACGAAAAGGATCGTAAAATGAAAACTTTATTCATCGTTCTCTTTTTCTCAATCATTACCGTAGCGCAAACTACAAACCAGTGTGTGATTGATCAAAAATCAGGTAAACCGATGTTGGTTGGTCTTTGCGATCGAGCCTCACTTCAAGATACTTCTTTCGCTTGGTGGTTTAATTCCGAATATGAAAATTATGAGCTTGATAAAGAGACGCTCTCTCACATTAAAATTGATAGTGAGTTCCAATCAATAACCATAGTAATGGGAACGTGGTGCAGCGACAGTAGAAGAGAAGTCCCCCGCTTTTATAAAATTCTCGATTCATTGAATTTCCCTTCAACTAAAGTAAAGTTGATAATGGTGGATAGAAAAAAAGAAGCAGCCGGAATAGATATTTCTTCTTTTAACATTGAACTTGTTCCAACTATGATTTTTTATAATGATGGATTAGAAGTTGGAAGAATTATTGAAACTCCGAAAGAAACGTTAGAAAAAGATATTATGGGAATATTAACAAAAAAATAAGTTAGAGTTCGCTTGCGTTTATTTCTTTAACCTCTCCCGGTAGTAAGTTTGCCAGATTGACTTTTCCAATTCTCACTCTTACCAATCGCAAAGTAGGGTGACCAACTTTTGCTGTCATCTTACGCACTTGTCTGTTTCGTCCTTCGATAATCGTAATGCTCAACCACGTTGTAGGAATAGTTTTTCGAAAACGGATTGGGGGAATTCTTTCTTCAAATTGCAGCGGATTTTTTAAAATTTTTACTTTCGCCGGAAGCGTTTTCTTCTTCTCAATTTCAACTCCTTTTCGTAGTCGGGCAACAGTTTCTTCAGTAGGAATTCCTTCAACCTGAACAAAATACTCTTTTTCTAATTTTTGTTTTGGATGCAACAATTTTTCGGTAAGCGCTTTATCGTTTGTTAAAAGAAGCAAACCTTCGCTGTCATAATCAAGTCTACCAACCGGGTAAACATCATCCGGAAAAGCAAAAAGGCTGGCGAGAGTTTTTCTTCCGCTCGGATCGGTAAATTGAGAAAGTACCCCATAAGGTTTGTTGATCTTAAAATATTTAAATGTTTTTTTCATCTGACTTTTTTCTTTTCACTGCGTCAAAATTAGCAAAAAGATTTTCTTTCAGCAGCAAACTATTTCTTATTTTTACAAATAGAAAAAAAGAATCAATTTGAAACCACCAAAAAATGACCCGATCTGGAAAATGATGGGCTTGCTGTTTAAACCGCATCCCTGGCACGGCATATCGATTGGAGATAACGCTCCGAACCAACTAACGGTTTATATTGAGATCGTTCCTACAGATTCGATGAAATATGAGATTGATAAACAATCCGGTTATTTAAAAGTTGACAGACCTCAACGCTATTCAAATTTTTGTCCAACACTTTACGGGTTAGTTCCTCAAACATATTGTGCTGAAAAAGTAGCAGAATTAAGCATGGGAAAAACCGGGAGGAAAAATATTATTGGAGATGGCGATCCGCTTGATATTTGTGTGCTTACTGAAAAGACGATTACTCAAGGTGGAATTTTGCTGGAAGTTATTCCCATCGGCGGTTTGCGGATGATCGATGGAAACGAAGCTGATGATAAAATAATCGCCGTAATGAAGGGAGACGCTGTTTACGGAAATATGAAAAGCGTAAAAGATGTTCCGCCGAATGTAATTGATCGCTTACGCCATTATTTTTTAACCTACAAAGATGTTCCCGGTGATGAACACCATAAGCATTGTGAAATTGATGAAGTCTATGATGTTGAAACAGCGTACGAAGTGATCAAGAGAAGTCAGGAAGATTATCAAAAACGTTTTGGCGATATTGAGGAAATGCTCACTTCAGCGCTACGCGGGTAAGTGCTGATGAAGATCACGAGCAAGAGTAAGATCATGATTACGATAAAAAATAAGAATTAGGAAAGAAAATGGCTTATTATTTCAGAGATCAAAAAAAATATATTGAAGAACTTAAAAGGTATGAACCGAAGATGCAGCCGAAAGAACTTGAGGAATATAAAATGTTCGTTAAGCGGCATAAAGATGAGGAGGAATTTGACTCGATCTCTTTCGGGAAACTAAAAGCTCTTTATGAAAAATATTATGCTCAACGCGAAAAAAAGAATTATGACCATCTCTTTAAAAAACCGGATCAAGATATTGATAATTAAACCCGCCCAAGTTTCGGTATTAAGCCGGAGTTTAATAAATTTGAACTACTAATTAAGAATCTCATTCACCCTTGAGGAACTAATGAACTATAAGATTTTGAATAGAATTATTGCTGCGATTGTTTTTGTTATCTCAAACGTAGTACTCTTTTTAACCGTACAACCTTCCGTTTCATTCTGGGACTGCGGCGAGTTTATCGCCTCCGGATTTTCGCTTCAGGTACCGCATCCTCCGGGAGCTCCCTTCTTTTTACTACTCGGAAGAGTCTTTTCTCTTTTACCGTTCGGCGAGAATATGGCATTCCGTTTTAATACCATTTCTGTTCTCGCGAGCGCATTCTCAATTCTTTTCTTATATCTGATTGCCGTTAAGTTGATTGAGAACTATAAAGGAAAAACTTATAACAGTCTTTCGGACGCTTTGCTCACTTACATTCCTGCAGCAATCGGCGCCCTTTCTTTTGCCTTTAGCGATACATTTTGGTTTAACGGTGTAGAAGCCGAAGTTTACGCAACGAGTACTTTCTTTTTAGCTTTAGTTGTTTATCTGATGATAGTCTGGCACGAAAAAGCCGACAACAAAGACAATGAAAAATATATTTTACTGATTGCGTATCTTATTGGACTTTCAACCGGCGTTCATTTGATGAGCGTTTTGGCTATGATCTCGGTTGTGATGATTATTATGTTCAGAAAATATGTTGATGATGACGAAGCTTTAAAAAAATCAGGCTATATTTTTCTTGCCCATGCCGGATTATTAATTGTTATTGCCATCGCGCTTTGGGCTAATCAAACCGATGCCACTCCTCCAACTCCGGATCAATACAAAGAATTTGATTCCAGATTTAAAATGGTAATGGCGGGAATTAGCGTTCTATTTGTAGCTGCTTTGTGGAAAAAATTATTTAATCGAAATTCAATTTATATCGCTCTCGCAATTGGAGGTGTTGCTCTCTTTGTTGTTTATCCCGGAATTGTAAAAGTACTTCCCGGATTAATGTCGAGCATTTCCGGTGATAGCATCACAACAGAAATTCTTCTTTTAGCGGCTATCTTTGGAGCGTTAGGTTACGGTGTTTATTATGCGGTAAAAAACAATAAACCGACAATGCACCTTGTCTTTCTTTCACTTGTTTTTGCTTTGCTTGGATTTACAACTTATACAATGGTAATTGTTAGAGCAAACCAAAATCCCCCGATGAATGAAAATGAACCGGACAATTTTTCTGAGTTGGTCTCATATCTTAACCGCGAACAATATGGAGATTTCCCAACCTTTAAAAGAAGATTTGCTACCGAACCGCATCAGATGGGAGTTTACGAAAATTATACTTCCGATTTAGATTTCTGGTGGCGCTATCAAATGAACCACATGACCACAAGATATTTTATGTGGAATTATGTCGGGCGCGAATCATGGGATCAAGATTCCGGCGCGAATATGTGGCCTCTTAACGGTCTTGGGAACGCTTTATTCAAGCCGTTCAATATTCATTTTAACGGCGAGGCAAAAGATTCCCTCTTCGGTATTCCGCTTCTGCTCGGTTTGCTTGGAATGTATTTTCACTTTAAAAAAGATTGGAAGATGGCAAGCGTTTTTATGGTCCTCTTCGTTTTTATGGGATACTTGACGGCGTTCTATCAAAATCAGCAGGAGCCGCAGCCGCGCGAAAGAGATTATTTTTATGTCGGCGCTTTCTTCGTTTATTCTATTTGGATCGCAATAGGTCTCCGCGGAATTATTGATCTTCTCTTAGAAAAAATTAAATCTCCTTCTCTTGCAAGGAACGCTGCTTTCGCCGTGGTAGTGCTCGGAATTATTTTTGTTCCGGTAAGAATGCTGCAAGCAAATTATTTTACTCACGACCGTTCACGGAATTGGGTTCCTTGGGATTATTCTTATAACCTGTTACAAAGCTGCGCACCGAATGCGATCCTTTTTACAAACGGAGACAACGATACTTTCCCCCTCTGGTATTTGCAGGATGTTGAAGGCGTTCGGCGAGACGTTCGGATTGCTAACTTGAGTTTGCTGAATACAAGTTGGTACATCAAACAATTAAAAAATCTTGAACCGTATGGATCAAAAAAAGTTGCAATGAATCTGGATGATTTGCAGATCGATGCGCTGCAGCCCGCTCAATGGGATCCGCAGGATATTACCATTCCGGTGCCAAAGCAGCTTCCTTCTTCTTATAAGACTTACTCGGAAGGAAGAACAATCTTGAATACCGATCCTTCAATAAATCTTGATGAGTGGCAAGTTGAAGATTCAACGGTCATTCGTGACGGAAAACTTACCTGGAAGATGGATAATACCGTGGTTTACAGCGGCATAAAAGCTGTGCGCGTTCAAGATATTATGACCAAAGAAATCATCCAGGCAAATAACTGGCAAAGACCAATTTACTTTGCCGTAACCTGTTCGGATGACAGTAAAATCGGTTTGAATGATTATTTGAAAATGGAAGGCATGGCTTTCCGCCTCGTTCCCGAGAAAAAAAGGGCGAGGGTTGAATTTATTAATGAACCCGTTATGCGCAAGCAAGTATTTGATGAAAACGGAAGCTTCTCAAAAAAATATTTACCCGGGTTTAAATTCCGCGGCTTAAATGATTCAACTATTTTCTTTGACGAAAACCATACACGGTTAGTTCAAAACTATCGTAATGCTTTTATCCGGATAGCAATTTATTATATGAATACCGGGCAGCCGAACCAAAAAGCAGTGGAAGTTCTAAACCTGATGGAGAAGAAACTTCCGAGAAAAATTTTACCGATCGATTACCGCATCCTCTATGATATCGGGAATCTCTATTTTGCCGTTGGCGATCCGGCTAATTACAAAAGTATTGCTTCAGAAGTTGAAGAGAAAGCTTTAAAAGCAATTGCTGAAAATCCTCGTGGTATTACCAATTACTACAATCCATACCGCATGTTGTTAGACATTTACGAAAACTTGAAAGAGTATGACAAAGGAATTGATCTGCTCCAAAAGATTTCCAACATGTACCCTGGCGACACTCAAGTTAAGAGTGAAATGGATAGGATGAAAGCTGCAAAAGCGAGCAGGGATTCTTTAACTAAAGGGAATTAGTCATTTGTCATTTGTCATTTGTCAGCAGTCAAAGTCGTTAGTTTTTTTTAATGACTATTGACCACTGACCATTGACCTTTCACAGCGAAACATACTCAATGAAAATATTAATACTTGCTCTTTCTGGAATCGGCGATGCGCTGATGTTCACTCCGGTGCTTCAGCTTTTGCGAATTAAATTTCCCGAAGCCGAGATTGACGCATTGGTAATGTACAAAGGGGTTAAAGAAATTTATGAACGGACAAATCTTTTCAGCGCCATTCATTACTTCGATTTTCTTGGCGAGTCAAAACTTTCTTCACTTAAATTCGTATTTAAATTTCGCGGTAAATACGATGCTTCGATAAACGTCTATCCTTCAAATCGGAAAGAGTATAATCTCATAAATTTTATTATCGGGGCAAAAAAAAGGGGAGCGGTACAATATCTTCGGAGTGACTTTTCAAATCTTGGGTTTCTGAACACGCACAGGATATTGGAAAACGACTCTCTCCATAACGTAGAAGAAAATATCCTTCTCTGCGAAAAAGTCTTTTCAACCAAATTTACAGAACAACCGCTCCTTTCTTTTCCACTCGATAGAGAAGATGAATTATTCAGAGAAAAATATTTAATAGAACTGGGAATTGATTCATCCGATTTTGTAGTAGGGTTCCATCCCGGCTGCTCCGCTCTTAAAAATCATACCAAACGAAGATGGGAGCCGGAAAAGTTTTCACAATTAGCCGGTTCGCTTATCGAAAAAAAGAAAGCGAAAATTTTAATTTTCGGCGGTCCGGAAGAACGGGAATTACAAAACGCGGTTGCACAAAATATTGATTCGGAAAATGTATTCATTATTAAAACGCAGACACTTTCTCAAACAGCTTCGGTAATGCAGCGATGCAACATCTTTGTTACTAACGATTCAAGTTTAATGCACGTGGCTTCGGCATTACAGTTAAAGGTGTTGGCGGTTATTGGTCCAACAAATACAAACTACATTTCTCCTTGGAAAACCGCTCACCGGATCGCTTCTCTAAACTTGGAATGTTCCCCATGCTTTTTTTATTCCCCTAAACCGCTTAGTTGTAAGCGAACCGATCTTCAATTTAAATGTATAAAGAAATTGGAAGCTGAAAAGGTTTTTTCGGTTTTAGAAGAGTTACTTACAGATGGTAATCAACGCTGATATTTGAAATAAGTTCCAGCAGTTCTTTGCGCGTGAAAGGTTTTCCAACATAATGAGAGCAGCCGGCGTTTAAGATTTTCTGTCTATCGTCCATAAGAGAGTAGGCGGTAACAGCAACAATAGGAGTTGATTTATATTTTTCTTTTTGGCGTAATTGTTTTGTAACATCAATTCCGCTAAGTCCCATTCCGAGATTGATATCCATCAGAATGATGTCATAAGAATTTTGTTCGGTCTTTACCAGCGCTTCTTCTCCATTTAAAGCAAAATCGAGCGCGGCAATTCCTCTAATAAACAGAGTTATCACTTCTCGGTTATCCCGATTATCTTCAACAACAAGAATTTTTAATTTATCGATACTCATAATCACTTAGGTTATATTATTTTGTGCAAAAATAACCATAAATAAGTTCCCTTGAAAAAGTGAATATGCAGAAAAGGAAAAGAATATTCAGAAAACGCAAATAAATGACAGAACCGGTGATTTTCTTCTGTTTGTTTAAACTTCATAATTCAGTATTTTTAGCCCTTACATTTTTGAAACCGAAGGAGTATTTAGCAGGAATGCATTTTAAAAGAAGAACACATACGTGTGGAGATTTAAGAGAATCGAATATCGGGCAATCCGTTATTTTGAACGGCTGGGTTGATACAAGAAGAGATTTAGGCGGATTGATTTTTATTGAGTTACGGGATCGTTACGGAATTACTCAGGTTGTTTTTGAGCCTGGATTTAATGAAGAAGCGCACAACACCGGCAAACATTTAAGAAGTGAATTTGTTATTTCGGTTGAAGGAATTGTTAGAAAGCGTCCCGATGGAACCGAGAACGCTTTAATTGCAACCGGTACCGTAGATGTTATGGTAAACAAACTTTCTATTTTGAACGAAGCAAAAACTCCGCCCTTTCAGATTAAGGAAGATACCGATGCCGGAGAAGATTTACGCCTCAAATATCGCTATCTCGATCTTCGCCGTTCTTCGATGCAGAAAAATTTAATGTTGCGTCATCAAATGTATCAGATCACCCGCAAGTATTTTGATGAGCAAAAATTTATTGAGATCGAAACTCCTGTGCTGATGAAAAGCACTCCTGAAGGCGCGAGAGATTTTCTAGTTCCAAGCAGATTACACAAAGGAAAATTTTACGCGCTTCCGCAATCGCCACAGACATACAAACAAATATTAATGGTTTCAGGATTTGATAGATATTTCCAGGTTGTTAAATGTTTCCGTGATGAAGATTTGCGTGCCGATAGACAGCCTGAATTTACACAGATTGACGTTGAAATGTCCTTTGTTGATCAAGAAGATATTTTTGAAGTGGTTGAAGGTTTGATGAAGCGATTCTTTAAGGAAGCGTGGAACAAAGAACTCGCATTGCCTCTTCCGCGTCTTTCTTTTGATGAAGCTATGGAACGCTACGGAAGCGATAAACCCGATCTTCGTTTTGAGCTTGAAATGAAAACACTTAACCATGTTTTTGAAAATACTACATTCAAAGTTTTTCAAGATCAAATTCAAAACAAAGGTGAGATCACAGGTCTTGTTGCGCCGGGATGCGGCGATTATACGCGCAATCAACTTGATATGTTAACGGATTTTATTAAAAAACTCGGCGCCGGCGGATTGATCTGGATTCGTGTAAAAGAAGAAGGACTTGAATCGCCTACGATGAAATTCTTTACTGATGAAGAACAAGCGAACTTAACTACTTTCCTTGGAGCAAAACCTGGCGATCTAATTTTAATTCTTACCGGAAAAAAATATAAAACGCTTAGTCTTATGGGAATGCTTCGCTTGGAAATGGCGAGAAGATTAAACCTGATAAATGAAAATTTGGAGCCGAAACTTTTATGGGTTATTGATTTCCCGTTATTTGAATGGGATGAAGATACGCAACGATATTACGCAATGCATCATCTGTTCACCTCACCGAATATTGATGACATTCCTTTTATGGAATCGGATCCGGGGAAAGTTAAAGCGCGTGCATACGATTTGGTTTTGAACGGAAGCGAAGTTGCAGGTGGAAGTATAAGAATCCACAGTGCAGAACTGCAAGCAAAAATGTTCAAATCATTGGGAATTACTGAAGAAGAAGCCGAACATAAATTCGGATTTTTGATGAACGCATTCAAATACGGCGCTCCGCCACACGGTGGAATAGCGTTCGGCTTCGATCGTTTAGCCATGATCTTTGCCGGCGAACATTCAATCAGAGAAGTAATTGCTTTCCCGAAAACCGCAAGCGGTGTTTCGTTGATGGATGAAGCTCCCTCAACTGTAGATGAACATCAACTGAAAGAACTGCATATCAGAATTAGGAATTGAAAAGTAAATGTTCAAAAAAAAGCCGTGAAATTTTTCACGGCTTTTTGATTTTAAACAAAATGAATTATTTAAAGCGCTTTTCTCCATAGGCTTTATTATAAACAATTTGAACATTTACATACGCTTCTTGGCCTGAATTATCACCATAAGAAACAACTTTCACTTTTGCATAATGTTGATCATTATCATAAACGAAATAATATTGGGTTGTATCTCTGTCAGGAATTTTATTTGTCCATGAAGCAGCATCGTAAGTTGGAGCAGTAACTCCATCATTGACGTCCTTCACTCCAGAAGCTTTGAAGCGAGTTTTTCTTGCTGTAGTAGTTATCAAATCACTGCTGCGTAACTCATAAGTAACTGAGGCAGAGTTTGAATAATATAGTAAATCAATAGCTGCGCTACTCGAACTTGCAGTTGTACCGGTGGAAAGAATCAGTCCGCTTGGTTGAGATGCAGTCGTTCCGGTAGTTTCCCAAATCTTTATTGGACCATAAGCTGTGGTCTTTGGTCTTAAATTTACGGGTGACCAATTAATAACAGTGTTAGCTGTAACTTTTACCGTAAAAATTGAATCGTAATAACCTTCATATCTCAAGGTTATTTGATGGTCGCCACTTGAAATATTCTTTAAGGTATCCGGAGTTTCTTTTTGTGCATCGACACCATCAAGTAATATTATTGCATTTGAAGGACTGCTTTGAAGGAAAACAGAACCAGTTGTTTGTTCAACAACAGGATCGGTAGTAGAATCGGTGCAAGAAGCAACGAAAAATAGAACAGGGACAATTAAAAGCGCTAAATATTTTTTCATTGTTTTTTCCTTTTGTATTTATTTTTTATTTAATGTGAATGAACTTGAAGCTTTGTCAACCTTTTCGGTAAATGTACCGGAGATTGTTTTCCCATCAGCAGAAAGTTTTGCTGAATAAGTTCCAGCATATCTGTTGTGTTGGGTGTCGTTCATTGAAAGAGTAAGTTTTTCTGGGCTAAATTTACCTGAAACAGTTTGTTTTCTCACTTCACGGTAATTGATCGTAATTGAACCTGTAAATGTGGAATCTGTTTGTTCGGTAATTTTTAGGGTTGTAGCACGCGAATCAAGTGTCCCTGTGTAAGTTCCTTTTAAATCAAGGACAGCTTTTTTTTCTTCAACCTTGGGTTGTTCTACTGCGGGTTGAGGGGTTGTTTCTGCGGGAGTCTTTACTGTTTCTTTCGGAACTTCTTTTTTTTCGCATCCTGTAAAGAAAGAAAAAGTTGAAACCGTAAGGAGTAATAGCAAACCTAAGAACGAATAACTAGTTTTTTTGTACATCATACCTCCTGGTATATTGTTGATTTTTTGATATGTAAATATAAAGAATATTTTCTGTTCTCGAAGTACTCAACATAAAAGATTTAGTTTAAGTTCAACTTGTTATTCAAACCAGGTAAGCACTTCATATGAGGAGCTTGTAGGAAAAGATGGCGGAACGTGTGTCATAAATCTTTCATCAAAACGGATGTTAGAATTGTAACCGTGGGTAATAGCTCCAGAATAAGGATCAAAAACACCGGTGGCTTGCGCTTGGTATTCAATAAGTCCGCCGGTTAATCGAATCGAGCCACAATAAGGGATAGTGCTGTAATTTTCGGCTTGTAACCCTCCCTTTAGAGAAAAAATTGAAGCGTTAACATTGATGTCATGCTTGTTATCGGCATTGTCTGTAATGATCACGTTGTTTGTGGCAACAAGTCCAAGCATATCCGGGCAATTTGGATCAGTAGGATCAGTGTTATAAACGATGTCGTCATCTAAATAAATATTTCCATTTGATACTCCCGAACTTAATGAAGCGCCCAGAGTTACTTTTCCTTGCAGCGTTCCTTTTATGTGGAGATTACCTTTTTCAACAGCAATAACTCCATTTGGGGCAAATGTAGAGAGCATAGCATTTGTCCAGATTCCTGCAGCGCCGACTTTATAATCAACGGAACCATTAGCATTAAATGTGAGCCAAACATCGGTATTAGAAAAAAGTTTTCCTCCCGAAGCCGCATCCGCTGAAACGGTGTTTAAGGTGGAGGGTAAAGGTAAATTAACGCCGCTTTCGTAACCGCCGAGAAATTGGGGATCGGTGGCGGCATCATATTTTTTCAATCCGTTTTTGGTTGTTACTTTTCCTGTAAATACCGGACTTCCCCAGACATTCAATTTCCCTTGAACGTGCATTGGTCCGGAGACGGTGTCTCCTGTAACGTAATAAAGATTTCCCGGCATAATGGCGCCATAATATCCAAAGCGTGCAAAGCTTGAAGGTTGGAATATTACTTCAACCGTTTTAGTTATTCCGCTATAAGTTCCTGTTGCTGTAATTTTTTTTCTGTTAGAAGCCACACTAGAAACAGTCGCGCTAAAAGTTCCGCCGTTAAAAGAAACATTGGAATAACCGGAAGTCCATGTTGGATCTAAGAAAAAACGGTTACATGCAAGGTTAGCAGCACTGGAGGCGATATTTTCTGCCATAGTGTTTTTGTAATATTGTGTATAAACATCTACGGAATCAGAACTGAAAGTGAAAAGGTTTTGAGTGTACATCAGTAAGATGCCGCTAAATCCAAGTACTAAGAATACGGATGCTCTTCCAAACATGACTTTTAACCTATCTGCTCTTTAAATTTTTTGATGCCAATCTGACCTGACGCCAATAAGCGTTTGAATAATTCTGATTATATGCAGATGCATTCTCAACCTTTATGGATAGCTCCATCGTCTGAATTTCTCCCGGACTACTTATGGGGAGCGATATAGAATCTCCCAGAGCATCGAAATAAACAAGACGAAACTCAGTAACAACTCCGGTGATAGATCTTTCCGCGTTGGCATTATTTATTATCCTATAGAGTGGAATATCTCTTGGATTAGGAGTTCCTGATAAATCGTCTGGAGTTCCGGTTCGATATTCGACGGTGTCGAGTTTACCTGCTCTGTGCAAATCTGTTACAAATGATATTGCATTTGAGTCGGCAAATAAAATAGTCCGATTTGGAAGAGCCAGATTATCCGGATCGGCGCAGTAACCGATTCTTCGCAAATCACCTTCAACGATCATAATTATATCTACGAGATCACGTTGCAAAATAAAATCGGAATTGTAGTAAAAGTAATTTTGCACTGTAGTATCATTTACTCTAAAGAGAGTTAGAAGCAAAATTCCACCGATGACGAAAGCTCCGATAATATCTAATATAGTAGAATAGCCCATCGCCGCCTCTACCTAAAATACCAATAACTGAAGATGGTACTTATTCTAACCGTATCTTGCATCGAAACGCTAGAGACAGCAACCGTTAACTTTTTGTGGAATGTGGGGGAAGTTGCAGCTACGTTTGGAGTTGTAGGATTAACATAACAAACCATGCATGAAATATGATAATATGCAGAAGCTAAGGTTCTCTCATCATATTCATAATTGTTGTAATCGTCAAAGTCATTAAAGTCGGGTGGTCGGTTCGCGTGTTCAACTCCATCCACCCCCAATTGACCAAGTGAAGTAAGTGCGGTTGTTGAAATGACGGAGCTATCAACGGTTACTTCATCAAAAGCCAACTTATTTGCATTTTCGATTACTGAAGTTGCCAGTGAAATAGCGGCGAGGCCGAACTTTGAGTTTTGCATAGTTTCTTGCGTTTGCAACAGCGAACTATTCATTCTAACGGAAAGGAGCGTTAACATCATCATTGCTAATAGCGTTAACATTGTTTGTCCGGTATTCATAAAAAATGCTTTTTTATTATTTGACTCAAATTATATACCAGAATCTAACCACAAACTTAATATATTTGTTCGTGCAAATACAATCCAATTACAAAGTCTTTGAAAGTTAATTTTCAAACAAAGAACAAATGAAAGACAAAACCGGTAATTATTACATGTAATAATTGCAAGAACATTTATTTTTGATATTTGATAAACCAACCTTTTTTCTTAAAATCGTAGATAATGATGTGATTTTATGTAATGGCATCGTTCTTGCTTAATATTGCCGAAGTCAATTATCACTAAACATAAGGAGTTCATAAAATGGGACAACAACAATTATTACTCATCGTTCTCGGTGTTATCATCGTCGGTATCTCAATTGTCGTAGGTATTAATCTTTTCAGCGCAAGTTCGCTTGAAGCCAACAGAGATGCGGTGGTTTCAGACAACATGAATCTTGCAGCCTTAGCGCAACAATTTTACAAAAAACCAACTGAATTAGGTGGCGGAAATAATACCTTCACCGGATTTACTATTCCTACCAATCTCGCTTCAACAGCAAACGGAAGTTATAGTGCCGTAGTTGCAGCTCAGAGTGTAGTTATTACAGGTGTTGGAGTTGTACAAAACTCAGCAGGGAAAGCTTACAAAGCTGTTACAACAGTAACACCAAGTGCAATCTCTACAGCTACTCCTGCACTTAATTAGTTTTATTTCATATATTGCATCGGGGATTGAATTTTTCAATCCCCTTTTCATTTTTGATAAGGTGTTTCTACAAGTAGCGGCTCGGAGAATATATTATACATTAATCACTTACTTATTAAGGAGTTCAAAAAATGGGACAACAACAGTTGTTACTTATTGTTCTTGGTGTTATTATCGTCGGTATCTCAATTGTCGTAGGTATTAATCTTTTCAGCGCAAGTTCGCTTGAAGCTAACAGAGATGCAGTTGTTGCAGACAACATGAATCTTGCAGCTCTTGCACAACAGTTTTACAAAAAACCAACCTCTTTAGGTGGCGGAAACAATACCTTCACCGGATTTACTATTCCTACCAATCTTGCTTCGACCGCAAACGGAAGTTATAGTGCCGTAGTCGCGGCTCAGAGTGTGGTTATTACAGGTGTTGGTGTAGTACAGAATTCAGCAGGAAAAGCATACAAAGCTGTTACCACGGTAACGCCAAGCGCAATCTCCACAGCTACCCCTGCTTTGAATTAGTGTTTTTGTTTTTCTAATAAAAGGATTGAGTAATCAATCCTTTTTTATTTATTCGAGTGTGAACTAATGGGCCAACAACAATTGCTATTATTGCTTGTGAAAACGGGAGCCATACAATTTAGTCACTTTAAAGTATTACTGAAATAGTAGCCGGTGTGCAAACGGAGAAAATTTTATTTCGGCAACAACAATTACACTACAGCTTTTTTAATGGGTACCGAGCAAAGCGATAGCGAAAAAGAAGTCGAGGACGAAGAGAAGGACAAAGACAATGATAAGGAAAACGGTTGATAGAGGAAATTACCTTTAATCTCTTTAGAAATCTATGAAACTTTTTTCTCGTTAAATCAACATGCTAACAAAATATTTTAACTAACCGATAGATGAGTTTTTAATACTAACCGAATGACAAAATGGGACAACAGCAACTACTATTGATTCTCGTTGGGGTGATAATCGTTGGCTTGTCCATTGTTCTTGTCGTAAAATTATTTGATGTAAATTCGCTTGAGGCAAACAGAGATGCCGTATACATCGATACGGTGAGTTTAGTAGCAAATGCGCAGCACTATTATCAACTTCCGAGGATGTTAAGTGGCGGCGGCGGCTCATTTGTAGGGTATACTCTTCCGGTAGAATTAGCACAGAACGAGAATGGAGCTTATACGGTTTCAAATGTTACCGCAAGTTCAATTACTATCACCGGAGTAGGAAATGAACAAGACCCGGACGGGAGATCATATCAAATAACCACTATTGCAACGCCAACCTCTATTCAATCATCTACATCAGTGCTTCAGTAAAAATTAGAACTTCTCTATAAAAAAGTTTTTATTAATGTAATTTTTATTTGGTATATTTAAGATAAATAATGCTTTTAATATTAACTGGCAACAACTTTTATGGTAGAATATAGATTTGCGGCAACCAATAGCGCTGGAAAACCTATATCGGGAGCAATCACTGCCGATTCGGCTAGAGAAGTAAAGCAAAAGATCAAAAATCTCGCCGAAAAGAATCAACTTCAAATTAAGTCGATTGAAAAAAAGGTGACTTTTCTTTATAAAGCCAAAAAGGGAAGTGATAAACCAATTAAAGGTTCACAAAAAGCATTCAGTAAAGATGAGGTTGTTGATGCTCTTACGAGACTTAACTACGAAGTAATTTCAGTTAATAAAGTTCTCCTTGATTTCAATCCCAAACCCCCCACACTTGATATCGTAAATTTTGTTAAAATCAGCGCTGAGCTTCTCGATCAAAAACTTCCGTATGGAGAAATTCTCACGCTTCTTATTAACGACACACAAAACAAAACTCTTCGGGAAGCGTTGAAGGATATTAACAGTGAACTGAAAAAAGGAACCGATAGCCAGGCTGTTTTTATGCGGTATCAAGTTGTATTCGGAAAGTTTACTGCGTACATGCTTGGGTTGGCTTCTAAGAGCGGTAACATGACCGAAATTTACAAAGCTACTGCAAAGTTTCTCGAACGTCAACAAGAGTTTAAAAAAAGTTTGAAAAGCGCTTTGATCAGTCCATTCGTAACCGTATTCATTTTAATGTTGGCGGTGCTCTATTATGTTGGATACATTTTTCCTGAAACAGCAAATTTATTCTTGAGATTCGGCATTACCTTGCCTCCAATGACGGCGTTCACTCTTGGGATCAGTAATTATTTAAAAGATCACATTATCATTATTCTCGCGATATTTTTTGTTCCAACTATATCGCTGTTGTATTACTTCAAAACTAAAAAAGGGAAATTGGTTCTTGACGGAATGCTTTTAAAAATGCCCATTGTTGGAAATCTGATCCATAAAACAGTAATTGAAGTTTTTTGCCGTGTATTTTATACTCTCTATAGCGGATCGGCAGAAAGTATCGAGCCAATAAGAATAGCTGCTGAAGCAAGTGGAAATACTTACTTCGAAAATAAAATTAAAAATGTTGCTATTCCATTAATGATCAAAAAGGGAGTTGGAATTACGGAGGCATTTACACAATCCGGTGTATTTACAGAAACAGCCCTTTCAAGGTTTCATTCCGGCGAAGAGACAGGAACTATCAAAAACACCGCACTCCAATTAGCAAATTATTACGAAAGTGAAACGGTTCATAAATTAAAAAACATTATCGAATTAATCCAAGTAATTATTTCAATGATTATCATGATTGTAATGATAGCATTAACGCTTGTTTCCGCTGAAACAGCTACCGTTAAACCAAAAATGCCAGGGATGTAGTATTATGGATGCTAACCTAGAACTTACCGATAAAGTCGGGTACATCCTTTTTAAGAAAGGAATAATCGACACCACCGTACTTGAACAAGCTCTTGCCATGAAGGCGAACGATACAAGTAAAATCAAGAAAAATTTAGCGCAAATACTCGTTCAAGAATTTAAGTACGATCATGATGTTATTTTCAAGGAAGTTGCTAACCTTTACGCATTTAGAGAGGTAGAAGCTACCGCTGATGTACTCACCTCGCAAAGATTAGAATTTATTAAACAAACTATGGTTGCAGCCGGGGATACCATGAAGCAACTTATGCTTCAAGTAAAAGTAATCCCCTTCATGTATGATGAACGCCAAAAAGATAAATTGCTGCTCGCGTCCATCGATCCGACCGAGCGAAATATTCCGAAGATCGCTTTTGGGCTCAACGCAAAAAAATATGAAGTAATGTTCATCAAGCAGCGAGACTTTGATAAACTTGCCGAAAAACTTTTCCCCCCGGAAAATGAATACTTAAAAAAACTTGAAGAAATGCCTTCCGATTTTGCGATGGATGATCATCAAGAGCAATCCGATGATGAAGCTGAAATTGAAGCCGAAATAAATAAAAGCGCTCTAATCAACTTAATAGAAGCGGCGCTTGTTGAAGGTACACGCAAAGGAGTAAGCGATGTTCACATCGTTCCTACGGATGCAAAAACCACTTCTATTATGTTTCGAATAGACGGCAATTTACAAATATGGCATACGCAGGAAAATACTTCCCCCGAAGCAGTGCTTGCAGTTGTTAAAGATCGTTCACGCGGAATGGATAGATTTGAAAGAGAAAAAGCGCAAGACGGTTTTATTCAGCGTGAAATTGATGGTCACATCATTCGTTTCAGAGTTTCCATTTTACCGATGGTAGGAACTGAGTTGAAGAACAAGTTCGAAAGTGTTGTAATCAGAATTCTTGATGACAGAAAAGTAGTTAAAGATTTAAAACTATTGGGACTTACCGGCTACGCAAACGATGCTTTCGAAAAAGCTATTCGCCAACCGCAAGGAATGGTAATTTTAACGGGTCCTACCGGAAGCGGAAAATCAACAACATTAGTTGCTGCATTGTATCAAGTAATTGATCCGACGGTAAATGTTTTAACCGTTGAAGATCCTGTTGAATATGTTATCGAAGGGGCGCGCCAATTAAAAATCGGCGTAAAGATGAACTTTGAACAAGCCATCCGTTCTATCCTTCGTCACGATCCCGACATCGTTCTTGTAGGAGAAATGCGTGATAAAGAGACTGCCGAAGTTGCTATCAAGTTGGCAAATACGGGACACTTAACTTTTTCAACTTTGCACACCAACGATGCGCCCAGCGCCGTCGCACGTTTATATAAAATGGGTATTGAACCGTTCTTAATTGCTTATGCGATCAATATTATTGTTGCTCAGCGTTTGATCAGACGTCTTTGTACAAATTGCAAGCAAAAAATTGTTAATCTGGACGAAGCTATGATGAAAACGCTCGGACTTAACATGGATGAATGGAAAAACTATACCGTCTATGAAGCTAAAGGATGTGAAAAATGCAGCGGAACGGGCTACAAAGGAAGAGTTGCCATCCATGAAGCCCTTTATTTTACTACACCGTTGAAGCAGATTATTCTTCGTTCAGGTGAATCGGTTGATGAAGAGAAGATTCGTGAACAGGCAAAAAAAGACGGAACATTAAATTTGCGTGAATGCGGTATTGATAAAGTAAAACAAGGGCTCACCTCGTTTGAAGAAGTAATTGCAGGAACAATGGAAGAATAAATTATGATTGATGATCTCAAAAAAATCTTATCAAAATTTCTCATCAATGTCCCCGCTATGCTTAGCGGGCATGACCGCATTGGCTATTTCGTCGAAAAATTTGCTCAGTTTACAAGTGATGATAGAATTTTGATGCAGAAATTTATAGTTAAGGTTTTAACCTTGATGATAGAGAGAGAAGCCTCTGATATTGAATTTGGCGGGTACGGGAGCGAAGGCTTTACATGGATGAGAATATTTGGAAAGAAAGAAAGAGTGATTGATCTTCCTAAATTTACCTTGGATGAGTCGGCGCTTTTGATTCTTAGTGTACTCAATGAAAATCAGCGGCGTTATTTGATGGTTACAAAAAGTATAGATTTCAGTTATACTTTTATGTATGAGCGTAAAATGGAAAATGTAAGATTTAGAGCCACATGCTATTTCGATCTAGATCACATTACGATTAACATGCGAGCTATTGCAGCACGTTCAAGAACATTTGAATCTTACGAGTTTCATCCGTCATTAACAAAAGTGTTGAGCCATCAATATTTTAAATACGGCTTAACTCTTGTAACCGGAATTACTGGCTCCGGAAAATCTGCCACGCTTGATGCAATCATTGACTATCATAACAAAATAGATGCTACACACATTGTTATTATCTCTTCTCCAATTGAATATGTTCACAAATCGGATAAGTCAATAGTAAAACACCGGGAAGTTGGTAAAGATGTTTTAAGTTTTAAAGAAGGTGTTACGCAAGCATTAAGGCAAGACCCGGACATCATCGTTATTGGAGAAATGAGAGATCCTGATACCATTATGGCGGCGCTTGAAGTTGCCGATACGGGACACAAAGTATTTTCAACTTTGCATACTTCTTCGGCGGTTGAATCAATTGATAGAATTGTTGCGGAAGTACACCCATCGGAACAAGATCGCGTGCGCAACCGTTTAGCCGATGTATTAACTGCTGTGATTTCGCAAAAATTAGTTACAACCGTTAACGGTAAACTTATTCTCGCAAAGGAAGTATTAATCGTTAATACAAATGTTCGCGCTGCAATTAAAAATAACAACACAAGTGAAATTTATATGATGATCAATCAAGGCGGGCAATCCGGCATGAACACTTTGGAACAAGATTTAAAGCGATTATATTTGATGAAGAAAATTAGTTTAGATTCCGCAATGGCATTTGCCAATAACAAAACCAGAATGCAACAAATACTTTCGGCTTAATCCATGAAACCGCTTGTCTGCCTATATTGTGAAGGAACCGACTCCAAGATTGTAGTTGTTACCAAAGAGAATAACCAAATAAAAATTCTCCGTGCCGCTTCGGTAGATTTGGTGGGTTCAGCTCATTCTCCCGGAGAGAATGAAACCGAAGCCGTTCAGATGATTTCCGATGAAGCGGGCATTCAAATTGATGCGGGAGGCGGGGCAAATTTAAGTATGCAGGGGTTTTCAACCGGCAGTTTGTTCGAAAGTTTAGTAAACGCAGAAATGAGAGGGATAAAATTACACCAGTGCGAATTTATCCCGGTGCTAACCGAACCATCCATCTTTTATCAGATCATTCCGAAACGTGTTACCGATTCAATGATAACAACGGATGTTATAAAAGATACCATCATCCAATCCGATCGACCGTTTGACCGCTCTAACGTTGGCTTAACGGCACTTTCAGACGGAAATTCTCTCGCTTCTTTTTTAGCGCAGGACGTTCCTTGCTTTAAAATGATTAACAGCCTGGCGAGGTACAATGGAAAAAGAGTCTATAAACTGATTTCAGTAAAATCAGCAGAACTCTCGCTTGCCTACTTTGTCGCAAAAAAGAAAAAGTTTTTCCCTGACGATTACTCTCTTATTGTTTACATCGGTAAAGAATACAGCAAACTTATTTTTTTACAAGGGAGAAAATTAAAACACATCGGGGCAACATTAGATTTGGGTACCTCCAATCTTCACACCTACGATGTTTACTTCTCCAAAATCTTACTTGAGATGGAAAACGGCGGTATTCCGAATCTTGACAACATTGTTGTTTGTGGTGAAGATGATTCTGAAAATTTAATTCTGTCGTTCTATGGAACTTTCCCCGAAGCGAATGTTAGTAAACTTGATTTTGATAATGTAGATGTCTCTTCGTTAAGTGAAGATGCAAGGATAAAAATATCTTCCTTTAGCGTACCGTTTGCCGCCGCCCTGGAGTTTTTTGATGAACTCTCGAAAGAGACAACGGGAATTAATTTACTTCCAAGGCATATTAAAGAAGATCAAAAAGTTTTTCAATTTGGTTGGCACGGTTACCTTGTTGTGCCCCTCCTCTTTGTAGCTGCGTTTTATTTTACTACCAATATTTTAGTAAAGCAGATTGAGATAAATAAATTAAAAAGTGAAATCCAGTTTCAAACAGAATTGAAAAGACAAAATCTCTCCACACTTATGGAGATTGATAATTTAACCGCACGTATAAACAATTTTGGTCAAACTCAGGCAATTCTTGATTCGGCTGCAAAAGGAACGGGAATCTGGAACAAACTTCTTTTTAATCTTTCGGATTTTGTCGGGAAGAAAAAAACATTTTGGGTGCGCAACATCGTTCTTCCCGATAGCGCGGTGGTAACCATAGATGGGCATTCGTTAAATAGAAAAGTGCTAACGGAATTTGCTTCCGCTTTGCCAACAGCAACCCTACAAAATATTATCTATGAAGCGATTCGCGAGCAAGACGCTTTCCGGTTTACCCTAACCTTAAGAAAAGAAGAACTTCTGAAGGCTTTGCATGAATAGGAAATTAAAAAATACTTTTGCTCTGCTCGGTGTTCTTATTTTGCTCGGAGTGCTTGGGTTTGGATATATTTATTTTATGCAGAAACCATCGATTAAAGATAAAACGGCAGAATTAACCTCGTTAAAAGCGTTGAGCTATGATCCTAATGTCTTGAATAAGATGCTCAAAGAAAAAATGGTGAAAGCGGCTACGCTTGATTCCATTCTTTCTTCAAGAAAGTTTAATATCCCGAAAGATCTCTCTTCGCTAAAATTTTATGATTTCCTTAATCTGTTAAGCACGCGGCTTTCTGAAAAGGCAAAATTTAATATTGATTATTTGTCAAAGAACACCGATAAAGAATTTTTCTACTACGATTACCGTGTAAGCGGTTATGGAACCTTCAACGATCTTTTCCAACTGATTTACGGAATTGAAGAAAGCAAGGAACTGAAAAAAGTTACCAAGCTTAATTTAAGCAATTATGTTTTAGCCCCGGAAAATGAAGAGCCGGAGTTCTTACTTAATTATACGATGAACGTTGCCGTTTATTTTTCCACCAACGATAGATATACTTCTGCAACATATTCGGAAAATAATTTAAGCGCTCCAAAGGTGTACGATATTTTTTATCCGCTCATACGGACAGAAATTCCTCCAAACCTTAATAGTGTACTTGATGTTCAGGGAGCTAAATTACTTGCTCTTGTTCCTGACGGCGCATTTGTTGCTGATGCGAGAGGAAAGTCCTATTTGCTCATCGAAGGTGATGAAGTTTATCTTGGATACTTAACCACTATTGATTATAAATCGAAAAAAGTTACCTTTGTTTTGAACAAAGGAGGCATTGTGGAAACCGTTGTATTAAATTTAGATAGATCTTTAAGAAAATGAAACCAGAGATTTCTATGAAAACAATTATTTTTATTCTTGTTGTTGCGCTAAGCCAAATGATCTTTGCGCAAGATCCAACGGAGCGGGATATAAGGGGATATACTTCCCCCGACGAACTCGTAACGCTCTCGGCAAACCTTCCTTTTTCAAGCGCCGTTGAGTTGCTTAGTAAAGTAAGTGAACTGAAATCGGGAAGAAAAATTGTCTCCACGGTTGAACGGACAGACCCTATCGGTGTAGAAATTCCTAATATGCCATATGAAAAAGCTCTGCTAATTATTGTACAATATGCCAATTTGGTCCTCGAAAAAAAGGAAAATATTTTTATTATAAATAGAAGACCCGATCCTACGGCAAAAGATGGAGAAGATGAATTTGTTGATGCCAATACAAGAGAAGTTAAAATTTCAGCCGTCTTTTTTCAGATGGATACAGAAGGTTTAAGAGAGCGTGGAATAAACTGGCAATTTCTCCTTAGCAAGAAAGGAATGGATGTTGGAACCGGGCTTACAACTACGGGACCGGCAAATACTTCGGGAGGGACTAATTCAGCCGGAACAACAAGCGATGCTATAATTACAAGCACGAATTCTTTTTCTGCAGGCAATTTTTTTGGAGAAGCTGTTTCACTCTTTCGATTTATCGAGAGTCAAAAATTAGGTGAAGTTATTGCCAGCCCTAATATTACCGTCCGTGATAAAAAAGAAGGGACCATTCAAGTTGGTTCTGATTTTTCTATTAAACAAAAAGATTTTGCCGGAAACGTGATTGACAATTTTATTCATACCGGTTCCATTATTACTGTAACGCCAAGAATCCTTTCCGATCAAGGAATTGATTATATCACTCTTAATTTAAAAGTTGAACGTAGTACCGGATTCCCCGGCACGGTTTCTACTGAAATTCAAAAAACTACCGCAAGCACACAGGTGCTTATGCTTAACGGAGAAGAAACGGTTATCGGCGGATTGTTTTCAAATGAAACCAAAACAGAACGTATCGGAATTCCCCTCTTAAAAGATCTTCCCTGGTGGGTTTTTGGACTTCGGTACTTAACCGGAAGCGATAAAGAAACCGTTACAAAAAAAGAATTGGTTATTGTTGTTAAAGTTGATCTGGTTCCCACACTAAAAGAACGGCTTGCTTTCCCGAACGGAGAGAACGTTATTAAACAAGAACTTGATAACTATAAAAACAAAGTGCAGTACCACCAGTTTAATCCAGAAAATAAAGAAAAATAGGAGAGTCATGGAAGCGATTTTAATTGTTGATGATGACCTTAATCTTTGCAAAGTTTTGGCGGAAGAACTTACCGAAATGGGATACAAAACATCCTATGTAACTTCTGCGGATGCGGCGTTGGAATTTATACAACATGAGCCTATCAACTTAATGCTGCTCGATCTGAAAATGCCGGAGAAAGATGGATTCGAAGTTCTACGTGAATTAAAAGTTCGAACTGTAACTTTCTCAGTAATCGTGCTGACAGCCTACGCCGATGTGGTGAGTGCAATGGAAGCAGCGCGGATGGGAGCGACCGATTTTATCTCGAAGCCGTATGATTTTGATGAACTCCTTATTACAATTCGAAAAGTTTTACAAAAAGACGTTTGATTGAATGAAAATCAATTACCGTATCATATTAATTAATATTGTTATAGTTGCGGTAATTCTCGGCGCTTCAGGTTCCGCTTTTTACAGCATCATGTATAATGTACTTACCTCGCAGCAATCTAAACACCTGCTTACCTCAACAAACGACTTCGCCTTTTACCTGCATGGAGTTTCTAAAGAAGTTGATGACGCCTTCTCTCTTTTTCTCAATAAGTATGAACAAAGACCTTTCTCAAATGATGTAATCTCGGTTTACAAAAATCTGGATTTTGTAATCAAAGTAAATCCCGATTCCGCTTTCGATAATGAATCGATCGCCTATACCAAAGAAATCATCATGCCCAAAAGGAATGCTAAAATTTCTACTTTCATCACCTCAAATCCCCTCATTTTTTTTAACATCACAACTTCAACAAAAGGGGAGACTTATCTTTATGGTAATATTTTTTCACATAATTTCTTAAACGAACTCTCCGGGAAAATTCGAGCTGATATTGCTATTTACTATGATAACAATATTGTTGTCTATTCAAACGAAACGGTAAACCAGAATTACTTTTTTAACATT
>JAUYAB010000057.1 GCA_030693705.1 Ignavibacteria bacterium
ATTTTATGCTACAAAAATAAATATTATTTCCCGCTTTTGAACCGCATATTACCTCTTTCTTTTCCTCGTTCTTACACTATTTATCCACAGCTTTCGACCTTGCTTATGCGACATCCACCTCCGGGATTTTTGCACCCCGCCTCTGGCGGGTTGAATCTTTGTAACAAAGAAATCCACCGACAACTAACATTCCCTTCGGGAATGAATCTTTCTCATCTCCAAAGGATCCTTTCTGTGGGCAAATAAACTTTGGTTGACGGCTACGCCGCGCTAAGAATGTTAAAAATCCAATATTACTTTCCAAACGAGAAACAATTTTTCTTATAAGTGATTTATTCTTAATTTTTGACAAACTCAAGAAAGTTTTTATTCAAGTAAGGTAAAAGTGCAAATAAGAATTAAAAACAGATACAAATGTGGGGAAACGGAATCAGTAAATTTAACTGTTCTCAAAAAAGCTGTCGGCTTAAGAAAAAGTATTCCGTATTAATTTTCAGACAATGCAAAACCGTGCGCAGTGTAAATCATTCCTTACCTCGTTTTATTTTTTTAGGTCAATTCTTATGGCAAGTTCAATAGTCAAAAAAGGTCGGGAACTAAAGTTTATTTTACAAATTTATTAAGAAAGAAAATGGCACTTTCAAGTAAACAATCATTTATTAACAAAAGTAAAACCTTATTAATAGGAGCTTCGCGGAATCTAAACGATCCGCAGGTCTTTCACAAACTATCATTAACAGCCTTCTTAGCCTGGGTTGGTCTTGGAACCGATGGATTATCCTCTTCGTGTTATGGACCGGCCGAAGCATTCTTGACGTTAGGGCAGCATCATTTTCTAAGTTTAGTAATTGCGCTTTTATCCGGCATCACCATCTTTGTTATTAGTTTCAGCTATTCTCAGATCATTGAACTGTTTCCTTCGGGTGGAGGCGGGTATTTAGTAGCGAGCAAACTCTTATCACCTAAAGTCGGAATGATCTCCGGTTCTGCTTTATTAATCGATTATGTTTTGACCATTACTTTATCGGTAGCAAGTGGTACCGATGCGCTGTTCAGTTTTTTCCCGATCGCCTATCATCAGTTTAAATTAGATTTTGCCGTATTCGGAGTGATCGTCTTAATTATCATGAATTTAAGAGGAGTGAAAGAGGCAGTAGTTCCGTTAGTTCCGATTTTTCTTCTCTTCATTGCGCTTCATGCCTTTGTAATTTTTTATGCTATTTTTACACATTTTTCTAATGCTTCTCAAATAATAGCTGAAACCTCTTCAGATTTATCCGCTACAAGAAATCAGTTGGGTCTGGTTGGAATGATATTGCTCATTGGCAAAGCCTATACTATGGGTGCCGGAACGTACACCGGAATTGAAGCTGTTAGTAACGGTTTACCGATTTTGAGAGAACCCAAAGTCCACACTGCAAAAAACACGATGAAGTTGATGGCTGGTTCACTTACGTTTATGGTAGTTGGTTTAATGATCGCCTATTTATTATTTGGAGTTATTGCCCAACCCGGGAAAACTTTAAATGCAGTTTTATTTGAAAATATTACTCACAACTGGTCAACCGGAATAAGTATTCCCTTTATTTTCATTATCCTATTTTCGGAAGCGGTAATTCTTTTTGTTGCAGCGCAAACGGGATTTTTAGATGGTCCAAGAGTATTAGCAAATATGGCAACAGACCGATGGTTACCAACGCGGTTTGCTATCCTGAGCGACAGATTAGTTACACAAAACGGAATCCTTTTAATGGGTGGAGCTGCGTTAGCTACCATGATATTGGCAAAAGGTTCGGTTGAGCTTTTGATTGTTCTTTATAGTATCAACGTTTTCATTACTTTTTTTCTCTCACAGCTTGGAATGGTAAATCACTGGTGGAATGTTCGCAGAGAAGAAAAAAAATGGAAACATAAAATTTCCATAAATGGAATCGGGTTGGCATTAACAGCAATAATTTTATTCTCTGTGGTTGCGTTAAAGTTTTTTGAAGGCGGTTGGGTTACGTTAGTGGTAACCGGAAGTGTTATCGCATTTGCGTTGCTTGTAAAAAAACATTACAATGCCACACACCAGTTAATCCAAAAGTTAGATAGTGATGTTATTCCTGCAATAACTTCCTCTTTATATTTGCTGAATGAGGAAGATGTGAATAAAAAAACTGTTACCAGGGAAGCGAAACCGGAAGATAAAACTGCTGTAGTATTGGTTAATGGATTTAACGGACTTGGAGCGCATACGCTCTTAAGTGTAATTAAAACGTTTCCGGGAATTTTCAAAAATTATGTTTTCTTACAAGCCGGTGTTGTGGATGCGGGCGGATTTAAAGGTTCGGCTGAGGTAACCAATTTGGAAGAATTCGTACATAAAGAAACGAATCAATATGTTGATTTCATGAAGCGAAGCGGATATTCCGCAGACAGTTTTACATCAATCGGAACAGATATTGTCGATCAGATTACTGAATTGTCTGATCAAGTTTTTAAAAAATATCCGAATTCAGTTTTTTTCGGAGGACAGCTTGTTTTTCCGAACGAGACTTTTTTTACCAGACTTCTTCACAATCAGATTGTTTTTAGCGTGCAAAGAAGATTATATCACGAAGGATATCCATTTGTAATTTTACCAATTCGTGTATCGTATTAAAAAAGACAAACATTTTGAAAAATTTTAGATCAGGTTTATATGATATAGTTAAAGCGATGGGATTGGTATTCGGCGATATCGGTACCAGTCCAATATATACTCTTGTCATAATTTTTACTTTAACCAAACCAACGCATGATAATTTGTTCGGTATTCTTTCTTTGGTTTTCTGGACACTTATAATTCTGGTCACGATAGAATACGCATGGCTTGCCATGAGTTTGAGTATCAAAGGTGAAGGAGGAGTAATTGTACTGAAAGAAGTACTCTCTATTTATTTCAAACAAGGCAGAAGAGCTACGATCATCGGATATTTAGGCTATCTCGGTATTTCGTTGTTGATGGGAGATGGAGTGATCACTCCTGCAATAAGTATTCTTTCTGCGGTTGAAGGATTGCCACTCATTCATGGATTTGAATGGATAACAGGAAACGCAGTAATCATTATTACTATGGTTATTACGATCACTCTTTTTGCATTCCAGTTCAAAGGAACCGACAAAGTCGCAAGTTCTTTCGGACCAATTATGGTGATCTGGTTTATTGCATTATTTGTTTCAGGTTTTATTTCTATCCTGAAGATGCCTTCTATATTGTTAGCTGTTAGCCCTACATATGCAATAGATTTCTTAACTCATAACGGATTAGCCGGAGTGCTGGTTTTATCAGAAGTTATTTTGTGCGCAACGGGTGGAGAAGCGCTTTATGCCGACATGGGTCATCTTGGGGCGCTCCCGATCCGCAGAGCATGGGGTTTTGTATTCTTTGCTTTGATAATAAATTATTTTGGACAGGGTGCATACATTTTAGTGAATAAAAGTACCGGCTTAATACTTTTTCAGATGGTTAAATCGCAAGCCGAGGTGCTCTATATTCCATTCATAATATTAACAATCCTCGCAACAATAATTGCATCGCAAGCGATGATCTCCGCCGTATTTTCTTTGGTTTATCAAGGCATTACCACCCGCACTTTTCCGTTGATGAAGGTTAAGTATACTTCTACACATTTGAAGTCTCAAATTTATATTGGAGCCGTTAATTGGGGACTCTTGGTAGCCGTTTTATTTATGATTCTCCTTTTTAAAAAGTCATCTAATTTGGCTGCCGCTTACGGGTTAGCCGTAACTATTACGATGACAATCAGCGCAATATTAATGATCTGGATATTCAAGAATAAAAAATCGTTTGTAAAAATGAGTTTAGCAACCGTAGTTCTTTTAGTTGATTTACTTTTCTTGTTTTCTCTTACGGATAAATTAAAACACGGCGGCTATTGGTCATTGGTTATTGCGGCGCTACCGTTAGCTGTAACCTTAATCTGGATGAAGGGACAAAAAACGATTTACCGCTCTTTCCGTTCGCTGCCGTTAGATACCTTTAAAATCGCTTATGAACAAATTTACAACCGTGGGAACAATATTGATGGAACGGCAATTTTCTTCTCCCGAACGAATTACGACATACCGCCTTACGTTGCGCATTGCATCATCAGTTCAAACATCGTCTATGAAAAAAATGTTTTAGTTTCGATAGTGAGAACGGACAACCCCTATGGAATAGAATCGGAATATGTTGAAAATTTAGCGGTAGGTCTGCACGGTTTATCAATCTCAATCGGTTATATGGAGATTGTTGATCTTCCGTCTATCATAAAAAAACATGAGATAAATGAAAAAGTAATATTTTATGGTGTTGAAGATATCGTTACAAGTAATTTTATGTTAAAGTTATATTCATTCTTTAAAAAAATGACACCTAATTTCGTTCAATTTTACAAACTCCCATACCGTAAAATCCATGGTGTGGTAACAAGGATAGAAATATGAAAATGAAAAATGTATGTACTTTGTTCTTATTGGCGGTAGTCCTTCAAGCACAAAATTCATTTGCACAGAAGTACGACACACTTGCAGTAGCGTTTTATAATCAAGAAAATTTGTTTAACGCGATTGACGACCCGGAGAACGACGACACGGAATTTCTCCCTTCAGCAAAAAAAGAATGGACTGAGGAACGTTACGAAAAGAAAATGTTCAACATGGCAAGAGTTATTCGCTCCATGAACAACAATAATGGTCCGGATATTCTGGGAGTCTGTGAAGTTGAAAATCAAACCGTAATTGAAACAATGGTTAATAAACATTTATCCGATTTGAATTATCAAATTGTTTACAAGGAATCACCGGACAATAGGGGAATAGACGTCGGGTTAATTTTCAAAAAAGATAAGTTTACTTTGCTTTCTATGCACGCGGATACTGTCGACCTTCCCGATCATTATCCGACACGATTAATTTTAAGCGCTTCTCTCTTGGCGAAAAGCAAAGATACTCTGCACATTTTTATAAATCATTGGCCTTCGCGCCGTGGCGGAGCCGAAGCATCTGAAATAAATAGAGTTACTGCCGCACAAACACTCAAAGCTGATGTTGACAAACTTTTGGCAAAATCAAATAAAGCAAACATTATTGCAATGGGAGACTTTAATGATGAACCCGTCAACAACAGCATTAAAGAGACGTTGAACGCTCAACCTTATACTTGCGCAGACTCTGAAAAACCTTCAAAAGGTTTTCAAAAGAATTTATACAACCTGGCATACAGCAAAAAAATGAACGGTGAAGGAAGTTATAAATATCAATCTGAATGGGACATGATCGATCAGATCATCGTTTCCGGTAATCTTCTTACTAATAAAAGTCTTCATCTTCTCTGCAACTCGTTTGAAATTTATAGACCCGATTTTGCCGTCACTCATTCAGGCAAATATGAAGGAGCGCCGTTCCCAACTTACGGCGGTGTGCGCTATCTCGGCGGCTATAGCGATCATTTTCCCGTGCTTGCTAAGTTTCTTACTTCGAAGAAATAAAAATTGATAGTATTACCGGTGATGACAAGGATTCTGTGTAGTAAGTAAATGAATGAATTTTTTAAAAAAAATATTTTAATCGGTTTTTATTATTCTCTTGGGATTCATTTCGGCTTGGTAATCTTCTTTTTGATCTTTCAAAATGTGTTAAGCAAAGAGGAAGAAGCCGGTAACGTTGTAAGAATATTAAAATACTCGGAGCTTGGACCTCCACCTTCAATTTCGTTAGACCGGGCTGAATTTGTAAAAAAAAGTAAGTTAAAGAAAGAAAAATTTGCAATACCTAAACCGGTAAAAAATTTAATTAAAGATACGGTTGAAATCGCAAAGCAAAGTGTGGCAGGAAACAATGAGGGGGTTCAAGACGGAACGGGGTTTGGTGATGTGAAAATAATTCCGGAGGAAACGGTTAAAGAATCCCGACAAGTCGGGACTAAACCGGTAATAAAATATTACGCCGCAGTTGATTATATGCCTGTGCCAATTGGCGGATACCAATCCATCCAATCACGTGTTGCAATTTCGGAACAAGCAAAACAAAACAATATTTCCGGCAAGGTCTTAGTTAAGACCTACATTGATGAAATGGGGAAGGTTCTCCGTACGGAAATTATCCAGGGAATTGGTTTTGGCTGCGATGAAGCGGCGATGCGCGCTATCCGCAATACACGTTTTTCTCCCGGTAAGTTAAACGGGCAGTACGTCCGTGTACAAATGATCGTAACGGTATTTTTTTAGAGAGCAATTAATCTTAATTTTGCGGTGGTTAGTGGCTGCATGTTTGTGGTTAGTGGACATGATTTTCAATACTAACAAATTTACTTTTGTAAAATAAAATTGGAGCAGATAAATGGGTTTGAGAGAAAAAATTAATGAGGATATGAAAACAGCGATGAAGTCGGGCGATAAAATAAGACTTGAAACCATCCGTTCGGTTCGCGCATTAATTCTTGAGTTTGATAAGAGCGGCGCGAACAGAGAATTGACCCCCGATGATGAAATTGCGATGCTTTCTACGGCGGTCAAGAAAAGAAAAGAATCCGTTGAGATGTTCACCAAAGCCGGAAGAATGGACCTTGCCGATAAAGAAAGTGCGGAATTTAAAATCTTACAAGAATATCTCCCCAAACAACTTTCGGAAGAAGAAATAATCTCTGAAATTAAAACCATCGCTGCCGAAGTAGGCGTTTCCACCAAAGCAGATTTCGCAAAGTTGATGCCTGCTGCTATGAAGCAGCTAAAAGGGAAAACAGATGGAAAAACAGTAAAAGCTTTAGTTGAAAAATTTCTGGGAGCAATTTGAACTATCTCGATTTTATTTTTGCTGCAATCGCCGTTGCAGCATTTATCCTAGGGTTTAAAGACGGATTTGTAAGAAAACTTATCGGTTCACTCGGATTTTTCCTTGCAATATTTGTCGGGATACTTCTTTCAGAAACATTCGGAAGTATCCTTAATAAGATATTTGGGATGGAAAAATATTTGGCGGAAATTTTCGGTGGATTCGTCATCTTTCTGATCGTTATCATGGTCACTTCAATTCTAAAAAGAGTGATCCATCCGTTTGATAAGGTTAATAATATGATGAACAGAATTACCGGCGGTGTAGTCGGAATAATTCAGATAGTTTATTTCATTAGCGCGGCACTTTATCTCTTGCATATTTTCAAAGTTCCGTCTGAAAAAGATCAGACTAAATCACTTACGTATTCGTCACTCTATCAATTACTTCCTAAAACGATTGATTACATCGGGGAGTATACGCCGGATCCGAAGAAATCAATTAAGGAACTAATCATCGAGAAAGATTCGATTAAAGAATGATAGAAGCAGAAGTTATTCATGCGTTAGAATTTGACAAAGTACTTACCTTTATAGCGAAATATTGCATTACTGCGAACGGCAAACAGAATATTCTTTCGTCGCTTCCATTCGAAAATAAAAATGAAATGATGAACGAAGGAGCGAGAGTATCGCAGGCAAAAGAAATTCTCATCCAGCAAAGCGTTCCGCCAATTGATTATCTTCCCGATTTAGTTGAAGACCTCGCCATCTCCGGAATAGAAGGAGCGTTACTCACCGCAAAAAAAATATTGGAGATAAAAAGATTAGCCGAAATATCGCGCAATACATTTCAGTTTTTAAAGTCAGCACAGACGGAAACAAATGAACTGAAGGA
Source organism: Ignavibacteria bacterium (assembly GCA_030693705.1). GTDB lineage: Bacteria > Bacteroidota > Ignavibacteria > Ignavibacteriales > Ignavibacteriaceae > UBA1563. The sequence continues at coordinate 7,696 of JAUYAB010000057.1, forward strand.
GTTAACGCAAAATCTTTTCGTTGATAAAGTTTTTGAGCATTTGATCAATCAAGTAATTACGGAAACCGGTGAGATAAAAGATAAAGCAAGTAAAAAACTTTACGAGATCCGGCAGGAAATTGCAGAAAAGAAAAATGAACTTAACCGGATCGTTCAGAGAATCTCTAAACAATTTATGGAGGAAGATTTTACACGCGAAGAGTTTATTACTTTGCGCGATGGAAGAATGGTTATACCGATAAAAGCTGAACACAAGAGACATATAAAAGGATTTATTCACAGCGAATCCTCAACCGGGCAAACGGTTTACATTGAGCCGGAAGAGACGCTTCAAATGAATAACGAAATTATTTCGCTTCAGTTTGCCGAGAAGCGCGAGATAGAAAGAATTCTAAAAGAAGTTACAAAAAAAATCGGAACTGTTCGGCAGCCGCTCCAGGCTTCGCTTAAAGCGCTTGCACAAATTGATGCGGTATTTGCAAAAGCAAAATATTCAATTGAAGCGCTTGGAAATTTTCCCACTCTTTTAAGTGAGAACCCCTTTTTCTTACAAGATGGAAGACATCCGATTTTGTTAAACAAATTTGGCTCTGACAAAACCATTCCACTATCTTTTACAATTGAGAGCGGGAAAATCATTGTCATCACCGGACCGAATGCAGGCGGCAAAACCGTTGTACTAAAAACAGTTGGATTGTTATCGCTGATGGTAATGTGTGGAATGCACATTCCGTCTCATGCCGACAGCAATTTTCATTCATTCGAAAAAATACTTGTGGATATTGGAGACAAGCAATCGATTGAAGATGACTTGAGCACGTTCAGTTCCCACATTTTGAATTTGAAAAATATTTTGGAAAAAGCAGATGAACGTTCGCTTATTCTTCTGGACGAAATCGGAACGGGAACTGAGCCTTCTGCCGGCGGAGCGTTCGCCTCAGCGGTGCTTCTTTCGCTTAAAGAAAAAAATGCCACTGTGCTTTCAACAACTCATCATAACAGTCTAAAAGTTTTGGCGCATCAGACCGAAGGGTTTGAAAATGCATCGATGGAATTTGACTTGGCTGCGATAAAACCGACCTACCGTTTCAAACAAGGTTTCCCGGGTTCGAGTTACGCATTCGAAATTGCTAAACGGATCGGATTTGACGATAATTTTCTGAACAGTGCAAAAGGATTTCTTGAAAGCGATCAGCAGAAAATGGAAATGATGCTTCTAAATCTCGAGGAAAAATCAAATTCATTAACAACCCAGCTCAATCAAATCAATATTGAAAACAGCAGGTTGACAAGTCTTACAAATTTATATCAGCAAAAAAATCTGCAGTTGGAAAAAGAGAAGAAGGAAATTTTAAGAAAAACCAAACACGAGGCAGAATCGTTTTTACTTTCTTCAAAAAAGACGATTGAGCAAACCATTAAAGAAATAAAAGAAAATAAAGCTGATAAAGAGAGTATAAAAATTACAAGGCAGACAGTTTCCAATTTAGATGAAACGATCAAAGATTTTGTAAAAGAAGATATTGACTTATCCCTAAATTCTCTTAATTTTGAAATCGGTGATTACGTTCAAATAAAAAATACTACAACCAACGGCAAAATATTTGAACTCTCCAAAGACAAAAAAGAAGCTTCGATTTTGGCCGGCTCTTTTAAAATCCAGGTAAAAACAAGTTCTTTGGTTCATACAAAAAAAGATGCGAAACAAAACATTAGCGCCGCATCCTATTCGCCGGTAGTTTCAGAGATCAAGTATCGCTTGGATCTTCGAGGCGAAAAACCGGAACAGGCTGAGTTTGAAGTGATAAAATTTTTAGACGCCGCATATACCGGCAATTATGATCGAGTTGAAATTCTTCATGGTAAAGGAACCGGCGCTTTGAAAAAAATGGTGAAAGATATTCTTAAAAAACACGAAAGTGTTAAAAATTTTTATTTCGCTCCGGTAGAATTCGGCGGCGAAGGAATTACTATCGTCGAACTTAAATAGGTCGTACTTGATAAAAAAAATTCTCATTGCAAATAGGGGAGAAATCGCAGTTCGGATAATCCGGGCTTGCAAAGAGATGGGAATCATTTCTGCTTCTGTTTATTCTGAAATAGACAAATACGCAATACATGCACGCCTGGCAAATGAATCACATTACATAGGCGGTTCACTCCCATCGGAATCTTACCTTGATCAAAACAAAATAATAGAATTAGCAAAAGAAATTAACGCCGACGCCATCCATCCCGGTTATGGCTTTTTATCTGAAAATGCTGTATTCATCAAAAAAGTTGAAGAGAGCGGAATTGTTTTTATCGGACCTTCATCCCGTTCGGTAGAAATGATGGGAAGCAAAACTGCCGCACGTGCACTGATGAAAAAGAATGGTGTGCCAATAGTTCCGGGAACAACTGAAAAAATTGCTTCATTAACTTCTGCAAAAAAAAGTGCAAAGGAAATTGGTTATCCGATTTTACTGAAAGCAAGCGCCGGGGGAGGCGGTAAAGGCATGAAACGCGTTTTTGCCGAAGATGAATTGGAAGCAGCTTTTTCCTCCGCACAACGAGAAGCATCAAAAGCTTTTGGCGATGATTCGGTTTATATCGAAAAATTAGTCGAGAATCCTAAGCATATTGAAGTTCAAATAATTGCCGACAAGTTTGGAAATTATTGTCATCTGTTTGAACGTGAGTGTTCCGTTCAGCGAAGGCACCAAAAAGTAATCGAAGAAGCTCCTTCTTCTTTTGTAGATGAAGAAACACGCAATCGAATAACCACCGCAGCAATAAATGCTTCGAAGGCATGCGGATATTACAACGCCGGCACGATTGAGTTCTTAATGGATAAAAATAAAAACTTTTTCTTCCTTGAAATGAATACAAGATTGCAAGTTGAACATCCTGTCACTGAATTCATTACCGGAATTGATCTTGTTAAAGAACAAATAAAAATTTCATCTGGCGAACAGCTAAGTTTTAAACAAGAAGATCTGCGTATTCTTGGACATGCAATCGAATGTCGTGTTTACGCAGAAGATCCGGAAAATAATTTCCTTCCCGTAACCGGTACAATTGAATATCATCGTCTTCCTTCAGGTCCTAATATTCGCATTGATCGTGGAGTAGAGACAAGTTCGGAAGTTTCCCGTTTTTACGATCCGCTTCTCTCGAAAATATCCGTAATGGAAAAGAAAAGAGAAGAAGCGATAAAAAGAATGGACATCGCTTTGAGCGATTATCTTATTGCAGGCATTAAAACAAACATCACCTTCTTAAAACGGATTCTTCGAAATGAAAAATTTCGCAGCGGGGAATACTCGATTAACCTGATTGAAGAAGATTTTCTTAAAGATGGAATTAAAGTGACGAATAATTTGAATGACGAAGAATTGGTAAATGTTGCTGCGATCTTTGCGGCTTATCTAAAAGCTCAGCCTCAAAATCATACGCCGGCTAGAAAAATTTTCGATACAAATAAATGGACAGAGCTTCAGTATGAGTGAAGTATTTGTAACGGTTAATGGGAAAGAAAGAGTTGTAAGCTTTATTAATAGCGATAAGGTAATAGTTGATGGAAAAGAATATAGTTATGACTTCTCCAGTGAGAACGAATTTCATTTTTTTCTGCGGTTAAATAAAAAAACTTTCGATATAACAAAAGTTGTAAAAGATAAAAATAAAATTGCTATTTTAACCGAAGGAAATTATTTTGAATGTAAGGTTCGGACAAAATTAGAAAAGAACGCTGAGACAATCTTAGCTCACTCTGAAAAGAGCCATCATAAAGAAGATGTTGTTTCACCTATGCCCGGAATGGTGCTGAAAATACTAAAAAATGAAAATGAAGAAATCACAATTGGTGAGCCTGTGCTGATTTTAGAAGCCATGAAAATGGAAAACGAAGTTACTTCACCTTATAGCGGATTGTTAAAAAAAATCTATGTTAGCGAAAATACTCCCGTAGAAAAAGGGACAAAACTATTTAGGATCGAATAGATAATTGTTCAAATTCATAACTACATACAAAACACTAAACCATAAGGAGGTTACGTGAAACAAAAACTCAATACTGCTTTGTGCGCTTTTCTGCTTCTCTGCTCAACGGCATTCGGAAGTGGATTCCAAATAAATGAACATGGCGCACGGGCAATGGCAATGGGAGGAGCGTTTACTGCTGCTGCTTTAGATCCCTCAATCTTGTATTTCAATAATGCAGGAATTACTCAGATGAGCGGCTTTAAATTGATGATGGGGTCAACGTTAATTGCTCCCAGTTCTACTTTCAGAGGTGTCAGTCCTAAAGTGAATGAAACCAAAATGGAAAGCCAGCTATTTACTCCTATCCATTTTTATGCAACGTATGAAATAACCGACCAAATTTATGCCGGTTTGGGTTTCAACAATCCTTTCGGTCTTGGTACCAAATGGCCTTCAGCCTGGGATGGAAGATTTGTTAGTTTGGAAATTGCAGTTGAAACTTACAATCTTAACCCGGTAATTGCATACAAAATTAATGATAATTTGTCTATTGGTGTTGGTTTGCAATATGCCTTCGGTAATGTATTAATTAATAAAGATATTAAAATACCTTCTGCATATCTTGGTGAAACAATCGCTAATGTTGATATGAACGGTGATGCAACCTCTGCTATGGGTTTTACAGCCGGTTTAATGTACAAAACAGATTGTAATTTAACCTTTGGCGTTAATTATCGAAGCGAAGTTAAATTTGATTTTACCGGAAGCGCTAAATCCACAGGCGGATCTTCATTAGCTGCTTCATCATTACCTTCGGGCGATATTACAGCGAGTTTAACAACTCCTCAACAATTAGTTGTTGGTGTATCTTATCAATACGATGAGAAATTACTTTTATCAACTGATTTTCAATGGGTTGGCTGGTCGAGCTATGATACATTAAAAGTTAATTTTACATCTTCTAATACTTCAAGTGCCGCACCACGTCTCTATGAAAATAATTATGCAATTAGATTTGGCGCAAATTATAAATATTGTAAAGATATAGACTTCTCAGCCGGATTATTGTACGATAAGAATCCGGTAAAAGATCAATTTGTTGACGCAACCTTACCGGATGCAGACAGATTAGGTTTCTCTGTGGGCGCCGGATATAAAGTAATGGATAACTTATCAGTTGATGTATCCTATCTTTTCTTAAGAATGTTTGAAAGAACAATTACTAATTCAATGGTTAGCAGTGTTACTTATGATCCCAATAATACATTACCTTTCAACGGGACATATAACTCAACAGCTAATTTATTTTCACTCAGTTTATCATATAACTTATAACCATTGGAGGTATAGAAATTATGAAAAAAATATTAAATGTTCTCTTTAGTCTTAGCTTTATCGCACTTGTTTTCGTTGGATGCGAAGATAGAAGTGATATAGCCGGTCCAACCTCCGGTACCGCGAGTTATGATCGTTTTGTTACGATCGGTAACAGTATTACCGCCGGTTATCAGTCAGGCGCTTTATATAAGAGTGCGCAAGACTTTGCTTACGGAAAGTTAATAGCGAAACAAGTTGGTGCTTCATTTGAAATGCCGACCTACTCCGATCCCGGAACAGGCGGAAGAATGGAACTTACTGCTTTTAATTTGGCAACAAGCACGCCAACTATTGTAAATAATCCTAATGTAGGTGCTCCAACTAATTTGACATATGCAGCACCATATAATAATTTAGGTATCCCTGGTGCATTACTCTATGATGTACTAAATGCAAAAGATTCTTTAACATGCGCCTCAGCACTTTTGGGTGTTCCAAGTAAACCCAATGCTATGTTTAACTTAGTTCTTCGAAATATTGGTACTCAATTTGAGCAAGCAAAAGCACTAAATCCAACATTAGTTACTTTGTGGATAGGGAATAACGATGTACTCGGGTTTGCTACAAGTGGAGGATTTTCGCCAACATCTCCAACTCCAGCAGCAACATTTGACTTTTTATACCGTGCCCTGGCTGATAGTGTGAAATCGTTAAATGCAAAAGTTGTTGTTGCAAATCTTCCGGATGTGACTGCTATTCCTTTCTTCAATACTGTTGGACCAAAGGTTGCTCTTGGTACTCCTTGGACAGCAGCAGGAGTTACAGGAATATATTATCAAAAACATGCAGCAACAGCAATGGATGCAACTGCTAAAGTTGACTCGCTTGGCTTACTTACTGGAAAAGTTGATTTAACATTGGTTGCAGGAAGTTTTGTTTCCTTTTTAAAGGATACAACGGGAGCTGCGTGGACAGCTCTGGCAGCTTATCTTAAAATCCCTGTCTCTTATGTAAAACCAGCGTTTGTAGATGTTTCTTATCCGTTTGGATTTCATCCACTTAATCCTTTCCCGGATGTATTGACTTTAGATGCGGATGAAATAACAACCGCTAAAACTGCAACCGCGAGTTTTAACGCCTCAATAGATAGTATCGCGAGAAACCGTGGATTTGCAATAGTTAATATCAATACATTCTTTAACCAAATTCGTGCAAATGATAAAACCGGCACTTATTATGGTGGTATTAAATTTACAACCGGATACATTTCCGGCGGACTTTTCTCTTTAGACGGAGTTCACCCATCAAACCATGGTCATGCGATCATAGCTAATGAGTTTATTAAAGTGATTAACTCAAAATGGGGAGGCAATATTCCTTTAGTAAATGTTGCTTCAATTGATCCCAGTTTTATACTTGGGAAGAGGATCAGCTTTGATAACTTTGGAATTCCAAAATTCCAGGCTGGAGCCTTTGATCATTTATTGTTTTAATTAGTTTGAGAGAAGGATGGTTAAATGCCATCCTTCTTTTTAAAGGATAAGTAATGCGTAAATTGTTTTTTTTATTGGTTTCAATTTCATTCGTTTTTATAATCGGTTGTTCATCTTCTGAGGAACAGACTAAGAAAGAAAATGAAACTGAAATTCAAAAAGAAGAATATGTTTTTGACGCTCCGGCAATTGATTCTACAACAGATCAGTCAAAGGTTGAAAAAATTCCAACGCCGGTGGCTGAACCGGAGAAAAAATTTGTAGTTCAAATCGGCGCTTTTACAACAAAAGCCCGCGCCGATGAACGTGCAGCATTCGCAAAAAAGAAATTAGCAAAAGAGATTATCGTTTCCTTTTCAGATGAGTTTAAACTTTACGTTGTACAGTTAAAACCATTTGCAACCAGAGCAGAAGCAGACTTAGTAAAAAATGAGCTCTGGAATTCAAAAGATTTTAAGGACGCCTTTATTGTGGTTAATCCTTAATTAGTGTTCATTCAGTACTTTAAATTTATTAATAATAATTTGGAGGTTTTATGGCTTTCTCTTTAAATAAAGTAATGTTAATTGGTAATCTTGGAAAAGATGCCGAAACAAGAGTTACTCCTAATAATTTTTCAGTAACCAGTTTTACCGTAGCCACGTCTAACAGTTACAAAGGTAAAGACGGCAATTGGGTAAACGAAACCACATGGCATAATATTGTCGCATGGAATCTTTCTGACTATTCAAAAGAATCTCTCAAAAAGGGATCGAAAGTTTATGTTGAAGGAAGAATTCAAACGCGTGATTATAATGATAAGGAAGGTAACAAAAGATATATTACAGAAATTATATCTGATCGAATTATTCCTTTAGATCATCGCGGAGAATCCTCCTCCTCCTCCTCGAATACTTCTGAAAGGGAGAGCATCGTTCCTGAAGGCGATGCAGAAGATCTTCCATTCTAAGATTTATTAAGCATAGGTGTTAGACAATTGGAATTATTATTTTCTTACAAAGCAGTATTACTACTGCTTTGTTTTTTTATTTCAACTGTATCCTCAAACTTTAAGGCAGCGTTATGAAGACCGGCTGCTTCATTAAAGCGCTCATTGCATCAACGATATTTTTTGCAGTAGTATTTTATATTGCAACAAATAAACTTGACGACTACATCGTAAATCCTATTAAAAATTTCTCCGTAAAGTATGTAACCAAGGATTTAAAAGATAAATTTGGATACGTGAAAGAGACTCCGGAAAAAGATTCCCTTTTTTCTCAGATCAATTACTTTACGGATAATATTAAAAAATTTAAGACGGTTCATTTGAATTCAGTGGAGGATGTAATTGACAGTTTAGATACTTACCTAAACGACAGCGTTGTTACTACAAAAGATTTAGAAAAAATTAAAGCAATTATCGAAGCGAAGTTAAAAAATGAAAGATCAAAGAAAAACTGACATAAGAGTAGGATTGACTGTAATTATTTCTCTCCTTCTTTTTATATGGATACTCGGCTGGGCGAAAAACTTTTCACTTAATTCGAATAGAACTAAAGTGATGGTTAATTTTAAAAATGTAGCAGGACTCGAAGTTGGCGATAACGTTACCGTAAACGGTGTACGCAAGGGTTTCGTGGAAGATATTTTGATGAAAAATGATTTTGTTTTGGTCAGAGTATCATTGGACCCCGACATTGATCTTCGAAGTAATGCAGTTTTTTCCGTGATGATGCTCGATCTGATGGGAGGTAAAAAAGTTGAAATTCTTCCCGGAAATGCGCCGGAAAAATTAAATCTAAAACAAGTGCAGACCGGATCATTTTCCGCCGACGTTCCTTCCGTTATGGTGATGATCGGGAAATTAGAGAACGAATTACCGATGATGTTTAAGCAAGTAAATCAAAGTCTTACTTCATTAAATGAATATCTTGCGGATAAAAATCTGCAAAGCGATGTTAAAACTGCCGCTTCAAATCTTGTGGAAATTTCGACTCAATTAAAGGAAGTAATTGCTGAAAATAGAAATCAGATAAAACTTCTAACCTCAAACAGCGTTCAGCTTACTTCCGAAGCAAAAGACTTTTTCGCAAAGAATAAAGAATCTTTGCATACAACCATTGTTGATGTATCGGCGCTTGTAAAAAAGACTGATTCTTTTATCACCAAACTAGATCAAATTGTTGTCGAGACAAAAGAACAAAAAAATTCAGCCGGCAAACTTCTTTACGACGATAAATTAGTTACCGACTTAAAGGAAACATTACTGAACGTTAAAGAGTTAATTAAGATACTTACGGAACAGCTAAAAAATGAAGGGGTGAATGTTAATTTATTCTAAACGGGCGTTCCTCTTAACTTTTCTAATCACTTTAGCTTTTTCGTTAAACGCTAATACTGCCCACGGCAAAAGAGGAATGGTCGTTTCTGCTGAACCTATTGCCGCGAAAGTTGGTCTCCAAATATTAAAGAAAGGGGGAAATGCGGTTGACGCGGCTGTTGCAACCGGATTTGCTCTTGCGGTTACTTATCCACTAGCCGGAAATATTGGCGGCGGCGGTTATATGGTTATCCATTTCCCGGATGGTAGAAACACTGCTATTGATTATCGCGAGACCGCCGCAAAACTTGCTTCACGGGATATGTACTTGGACAAGAACGGTGAATTCAATACTGATTTAAGTCAAAATGGAATTACCTCTGCCGGAATTCCCGGAAGCGTTGCCGGGCTTCTTTACGCTTTGGAGAAATATGGAACGATGAAGTTGGAAGAAGTAATTCAACCGGCAATTAATCTTGCCGAAGATGGATTTCCATTATCAGTTTCAAATGCAAAATCTCTTGAATGGACTTTAAATGATTTTAAAAAATATCCATCTTCACTCAAAGTATTTTCTAAAAACGGAGTTGCATATCAAGAAGGAGAAATATTTAAACAACCTGATTTAGCGGCAACGTTATCAGAAATTAAAAAGTCTGGAAGAGACGGTTTTTACAAAGGAAAAGTTGCCGAACTCATGCTTCAGCAAATGAAAACACTAGGCGGAAATTTTTCTGCAGATGATCTTGAAAATTACAAACCGGTTGAGCGCGAAGTTGTAAAAGGGAAGTACAAAGGATACGAAATTATTTCAATGCCACCATCATCTTCCGGTGGAACTACTTTAGTTCAAATGCTAAATATTTTGGAAAACTTTTCAATTCAAAAAGATGAATGGAACAGCAGCAGATACATTCACGCTTTAGTCTTAGCAATGAAATTTGCTTACGCCGACCGCTCAAAACATCTCGGCGATCCCGCTTTTTATTCTGTTCCGGAGCAATGGCTGACATCGAAAAGTTATGCAAAGAAATTAGCTGAAAGAATAACCGATGTAGCAATTCCTTCTACCGAAATTAAACCAGGCGATCCGAAACAATATAAAGAGAGTGAAGAGACAACTCATTATTCGGTTATGGATAAAAACGGATGTGCAGTTAGCGTAACAACTACAATCAATTCAGCTTACGGTTCCAAATTGGTTGTAGAAGGAGCGGGATTTCTGCTTAATAACGAAATGGATGACTTTAGCGGAAAGCCTGGAGTTCCAAATCAATTTGGACTTATTGGCAGTGTAGCGAATGAGATTCAACCAGGAAAGCGAATGTTAAGTTCTATGACTCCCACAATTGTACTGAAGGATGGTAAACCGGTGCTGGTGCTTGGTTCTCCCGGTGGTTCGACAATTATCACGGTTGTATTGCAAGTAATCTTAAACAGATTAGAATTTGAAATGAATCTTGAGCAAGCAGTAAATTCACCAAGAATTCATCACCAATGGTTACCGGATGAAATTTATACCGAACCGTTTGGAATTGCAAAAGATGTAAAACAAAAACTATTTGAGAAGAATTATAAATTTGGTACGGAAAGAAAATTGGGACTTGTTGAAGCCATTAGTTTCGATTCTCGAACCGGAGAGTTTGTTGGTGTAAGTGATGAACGCGGTTACGGTTTGGCGGAGGGATATTAATGGTAGTTGGAATTGGTATTGATATTATTGAGATTGATAGAATAAAAGAAAGCGTTGATAAATTCGGTGATCACTTTTTGAACAAAATATTTACTCCCACCGAACTTGAATATAGTCTGAGCAAAGCAAATAAATACCAGCATCTTGCTGCACGTTTTGCCGCAAAGGAAGCGGTTTCCAAAGCCCTTGCAACCGGTTGGAATAATGATTTCAACTGGAAGAATGTTGAAATATTTAATGAACTTTCCGGCGCGCCAAGTGTAAAACTTTCCGGCAAACTGGCAGATTACTTGGGCGAAGATAAAGATTTAAAAATCACTATGAGCCACTCTAACCATTATGTTACTTGTTTTGCGATAATTTATTTGAAGAAATAAATAGCACTAAATAAATAATGTAAGTTGGAAAATTAATAGCCACATCTTGATTGATCAAAAAGAAAATACAATGCTAAATTTCATAAACGGACTACCTAAAGCAGAACTCCATCTTCATATTGAAGGGACGTTGAATCCCGAGTTGATGTTCAAAATTGCCAAAAGGAATAACATAAAAATTAAGTACAACTCAATTGATGGATTAAAAAAAGCTTATGATTTCGGAAATCTGCAAGACTTTCTGAACCTTTATTATCAAGGCGCAGAAGTTCTTATCCAGGAACTGGATTTTTATGAGATGACCTGGGAATATTTGGAGAAAGCTCATATACAGAATGTTCTTCACTGCGAAATATTTTTCGATCCGCAGACGCACACGACCAGAGGAGTAGCATTCGCTACGGTTATCAATGGTATTTACAAGGCGATGATGGATGCTGAAAATAAATTTGGCATTTCATCGAAATTAATTTTATGTTTTCTACGGGACATGGACGAAGAATCAGCAATTAAAACTCTCCACGAAGCTTTACCTCACAAAGATAAAATAATTGCCGTCGGATTGGATTCTGCTGAAGTTGGAAATCCACCATCGAAATTTAAGAATGTATTTAACCTCGCGCATCAAGAAGGCTTTCTAACCGTTGCTCACGCGGGTGAAGAAGGACCTGCTGATTACGTTTGGGAAGCGTTGGAACATTTGAGAGTGTCGAGAATAGATCACGGGAACAATTCAATGGATGACGAGGCTTTGATTGATGAACTCGCAAAATCACAAATGCCGCTTACGGTTTGTCCGTTATCAAATTTGAAATTGAAAGTTGTTGACGATCTGAAAAATCATCCGTTAAGAAAGATGATTGAGAAAAATTTATTAGTAACAATTAACTCCGATGACCCCGCTTACTTCGGAGGATATATCAACGAAAATTATTTGGCAATTGCAGAAGCATTGGATTTATCAAAAGAAGAAATCGGGCAGCTTGCAAAAAATTCTTTTAAAGCGTGTTTTTTTGAAGACTTCTTAAAAGAAAAGATGATTGCAAAAGTTGATGAATACCTTCTGAACTATAATCAAAACTTGGATTAAAAAATAGTTATTAAATATGGAGAGGTAATGTGGATATATTAAAAATTCCTTTTGTAAATAGAGTTGGATTAAAGAAAAACACTAACGGAGTTTTAGAGTTAGCAAATGAAACCGTGGTGCAAAATCATCTTCAAAGTATTCACGCAGGGGCGCAATTTACACTTGCGGAAACAGCGAGTGGGGAATTACTCCAAACATTGTTTCCCGAACTTGCTGAAAATGTTATTCCCGTTTTAAGAGATGCTCAGATAAAGTTCAAACGCCCAGCACAGAAAACCATTACTGCTTATCCTTCCATTCCGGAAGAAAAATCAATCGAATTTAAAAACCAACTACTACAAAAGGGAAGAGCATTAATTGAAGTTAATGTTGTAGTAAAAGATGTTGAAGGAGTTGTTACATGTAATTGTGTATTTAACTGGTTCATTCAAAAAATAAAATAAGAGGAGAGTTATGGATGCATACAAAAACATCACAAGCCGTGAGATAGAAGCTAAACTAAACGATGGAGACATGAGAGGGAACAGAATTATCAGCCTTGCCATGTTAGGCGGTTCGTTTTTCTTTCTGCTCATTATAATAATACTCAGTCAAAAGAATGCATCTGTTGAAACTGCAACGAGAATGGTTGGGGATCCTAATATTTTTCTGATTGTGTTTATTGCTTTGGGTTTTATAGTCTATTCGATGTTCATGGTTTTCCCAAAAATCTTTCTAAAAAAAGAAAATTTGATGAAACTTCTTTCGGCAACTAACGAAGATGGCGACCAAAATAATATCGTCGATCCGGTCACAAAGATTATCGGTATTGATCGAACCTTAATGATCATAAGGTTAGCTCAATTAGAGGGAATAACTTTATTTGGATTGGTAATTCTGATGATGAACGTTAGTGAAAAAAATATTTTTGAAAATCCCACTAACTGGATATTTTTACTGCCGCTGTTCTTCCAGTTAATTTATGTTTTAAACAATTGCATTACTACAGAGAAAACCGTGGCGAGGATTGAGGCAAATATTCTTTCGGCAATAAAAAATATGTAGCTTTGTTTCAGACCAAATAAATAATGAGCTGGAAAAGCCAGAACCAAAAAGTTACAAACCATCGTTTGGATTATTGAACAGTATCCTAAGTTAAATTCTTGTTTTTTTTGAACACGATTTACGAACAAGCCTGCCCGGCTCAGACGGGGATTAACGATATTTGATTTTAGATGTTAATTTGAGTAAAAGAAAATGAATTCGTTCCGAACTTTGCGGTTCGTTGCGTGCTTGGCGAGAAAAAGAAAATTTATTTCTCGCCACGTTCGCAAAGAAGACGCAACGAACGCAGAGGTGAAAATTGTTGTAATCTGTGCAAGTACAGGAGATTGATAATTGAAAAGTTTTGGTTGTCGGCTACGCCGCGCTTAGGCTGTAGGACTGAATGAAAATCATTCATTCATCTTCATGCATCCATTCTATCAATGATTTTTTATCACACAAATATTCTTTCCTTTTTGTGTAGAATATTTTCACTAACTATCTAATGCTAAAAGAAAATCCTCCCTTAAACCTTGTTTTCATTTTTGATTACTAAATATTATATCCTAATGAAAATCTAAAGAATATATCCGGGAAACCAAAAACCATAACGCCAACGTTGATGTTCTTCATGATGGTATATTGTCTGGCTAATCCAAACTCTGCCGGTAACGGTAAATCCATCATATCTTTGAGTGATTTTCTTGTGTCTTTATCGGCAAAACCTTCCACAATTGGATTGCCGAAACCTAAACCGCCATAAAATCTATAATGAGGATTTTCATACTGGGTAAACTTTCTAAACAACTGCATGATGAATCCATCAAGATCAAGGTAGAAGAAACGGACGGGAAGCAAAGCCCATGCCCAGCCTTTCAACTCATCCGGGAAAACAAAATCGGCTCCGCCTCTTATGCCTACGGACATTTCTTTGCCGATTTTATATCGATCAAATTGATAAGACAGTTCACCAAAATATTTTAGGATGTTTAGCGATATATTATGTTTTCCTAACTTTGTATCAACTCCAACGGTTAATGTAGAAGGCATTTTAATCAGCACTTCACTGGCAAAATAATTTTGAGTCGGTTTTGTAAGATTCGGTTTCGCCAGTTCCATTGAGTCAATTGCAACATCAAATTTGTCGTCACCTTTTCCGCTGAATCTGCCGACCATAAATTTTGGCTGATAACTTTCCATTAAAGCCGAATTATCGGTTAAAGTAAAACTCGGATTATAATTATAGACCAGGGAGAAATTGAATCGTGACAACCAATTATTTTTATTTGCCGGATTATAATTTGCGCCGAATGTAAAACCTACACGAGTATCTTTATAATTTCCCTTTGCTCTGAAAAACAATTTATTCGATTCATTTTTTGCCGGATCGAGGTTGGGGTCATTAACATCGTTAAAATAATATTCGTTTAAATTATTTAGCACTACCATTCCCTGGAAATCTAAGTCCAAGTTTATAAGATTTCTAATGTCATAGCGGTTAACCGTAAATCCAAGAGCTAATTGACCGTTATCGTTATTTATTATTTCTTTTGCCAAACCGTAAGAGACGCGGTTTACTTTCAATCTGGTTATGGCGAGAATCGTTGGTTTAAGAATGATATCGATTTTGGTTTCGTTTTCCGCAACAATTTTTGAAGAAGCGAGATCGGTTGAAATTCCATTTATCAATAAGTCGGAGGAAAAATCTACCGGTGTGGAAAATCCGCCGCATAGCACAAAGTAATCATCGAAGGGGATAGCGCCGGTCAATGCCGTCATACCACCGGTTTGAGAAACATCTTGTTCTCCAATTTCCATATCTTTCCGATAACTGCCTGGCGTGAAGATAAAAGTAGAAGTATCTTTTAACATGTCCGTAGTTTGTTTTTTCATATCGGATTGCGATAACAAACTGGAAGTTCCAACGCCAAGTTTAGTCTCAAAAAAGATGTTTGATTTTTTCAGGTAAGCCAGCTCAGCCGGGTTCGAAAAAATTGAAGTCGATCCGTAATTTAAATTCGGCGAGATCATTCCGCCGAACACTCCGTTGCCGCTTCCGATACCAACCGAACTATTGATTCCACCGCTAACTTTAATATTGAATTTTCCCCCGATCCAGTAAAGCATTTTAGGAGTGTCGCTGGCTTGCGCCGCAACAAGAGAGAAGGAGAAAATAAAGATCACGAGCGTTTGAAAAATTTTAGTTTTCATGTTACAACTCCAATCCTATTGAGATACGCTGTGAATTAGCAAACTCTTCCATCATAAAAGTATAATCAAGGTGAATTCTTCTTTCTTTACCGGCTCCGAAATTCAATCCTAATCCGGCGCTGTATTTTTCATCTTTTTCGTTATTTAAAAAATATTGAACGCCGCCGCGAAGAGAAATTATCTTCAACATGCCTACCTCAATACCGGCGCGAAGTTTATCGCTAACATCTTTTCTAACAACTGAAGTATAATCTGTTGTTAATGTTATTTGATCAGCTACTTTGAATGCAGTTCCAATTGTCGGTTCAAATGGAATCAGCTCGGAATATTTACCTTTCGCTTTTTTGTTCGGGTTATCAACTTTTGAATCCCAGAAGAGGGGAGAATAGATATCCCTAAACATCAATCCAACTTTAATTTTTTCATTTAGGTGATAAAGAACTCCGAAATCAAATCCGAAACCGAAAGCAGAACCTTTTACTTGATTCATCATTCCTTCCGAAATTTCATCCGGTTCGAACAAGAGATAATCTTCGCTGTTTAAAGAATTATTTCCGAAAGATGCATAGCGAAGTTTTACTCCAACACCGATGAATAAACTATCAAGCAAAAATTTTCTTGAGTAACCAAAATTAAGCGTGTACTCACGAAGCGCCGCATCACCGGAGACGATTAAAGCTGCGCCAACTCCTTGATCGTCTTTCAACGGCATAGAGAATGCTAAATAGTTATAGTCAATCAGTCCTAATAGTTTGGTATAAGTGAACGCCGTCTCCATTTTTTTAATCGAAGAAATGCCTGCCGGATTCCAGACAATGCTGTTTACATCATTTGCAAGCCCGACATAAGCGTTTCCAAGCGCAGCGGGACGCGCTCCGAAGCCTATATCCACAAAGGCGCCGGCAAAATTGGAAAGTTCCTGCGCGGGAGTTTTTACAAACGTTAAGATGAGGAAAATATAGATAATTTTATATTTCATGTTTATATCCTCAATAATTTCATAATCATTTAGTTATTTCTATAAATTTATTTTACGAGAACAATAGGAATCAGTTCACTCTTTTCGCCGGAATTATCTTTTGCGGTAAGCCGGATAATGTATCGTCCATTCCGCGCAACGCTGCCGTCGTCAGCTCTTCCATCCCATGTAATTTCTTTAGGGCTGTTTCTACTTCCATATTTACCGGGCAATTGAATATCATTGTCTAAAACAGTTCTAACAAGTTCTCCCCGCAAATTGTAAATACGAATTGAAACCAATGCAGGGGGAATTTGCGAAGTTAAGAAATAACCGATCTTCAGCGGAGCAACTTCAGGAGAAAATGGATTTGGCAGCACGCTTACATATTTAACTCCAAGTGGTTCATTGGCGGTAAGTATAGCAAATTCGCCAAACCGGTAAATTGAATTTGACATGACTGAATTACCGGATAACGAAGAATTTATGATATTCCAATATTTTGCCGATCTATCGTATAGCCCGATTGTTTTTTCACCTTCTGTAAATTGAAGCGATTTATCTATCGGTAGTTCAATTGTTGAAGCCGTTTGCAAAGTATCTCCAGGCAGCCCGATACTTGAGATATACCGGAAGTTATAAACCTTGTCCGATACAACAAATGTTTCATTTAAATTTTGTGGTGTATAATATTTTTTTGCCGGACCGAACTGCGGTTTCTCCAAAAATAATTCAATCGGAAAACTTACGGCTCCCGAGTTTAATTTATAGGTCATTCCTTTTTTATCAGTTAACACATAATTCCGGTTTGGACTAATATTAGCAAAAACCGAAAGTTCTGCACTGCCTTCTAATCCGGTTAAATTGTCTTTTGCCAATATTTTTACAAACCCGATATAATTGGAATCTGCCGGTTGATAAAATCCCGTGCTTGTAATAGTACCAGCTTCCGGTGGGTCTAAAGCCCATTCCAGATTATTCCCCAATAAGATTTTCTTGGATGAAGTATCAGTACTGGTTAAGCTGAATTGTAAACCGTTTGATTTATTACTCAACTTATTAACCGTGCTTGAAACGCTAATATCCTTTAAAACAGTATTTATAATTGTTACCGAAAAAGTTTGCTCCAAAAGAGTTGAACCAAGTTGCAAACCAATTTTAAATTTTGTTGTCCCTTCTTTCAGAGTTTTAAATAAAATATTTACACTGTCTGTAGAATTGGGATAAGAAAATTCCAGCGCAGCCGGGTCTTCGGCTTCCCATTTAATGCTTCCTATGTGGTTAGCGCCTATAAATAAAGATTCCAGCGATTTATTTAATCCATCGCGAATAGTCAACCCAAGTTTAAAACTATCTCCTTTT
>JAUYAB010000068.1 GCA_030693705.1 Ignavibacteria bacterium
TTCAACACGTTTATAAGTTTTCTCGCTGGTAGTTCTTTCTTTCTCGCTAACATTTCTTTTCCCTTTCAACTTTGTTAACGAGCTCTAACTTATTGTTTTTTATGATTTTATCATAATCTTCCGTTTTGGGGAAACTCTAAAGAATTTTTTTCACTTGACATTCGGTTCAATTAGACTAAATTAACAAAAGAGATGACAAAACTTTTTAAGAACATATTATTAATAACCTTGACCGTGTTGTTTTTTATTATCAATACGGGATTTACGGTTTCCTTGCATTTCTGCAATATGGAGAAAAAAGCGTCTTTATTTACTTGCGGAATGTGCGAAGCGCCAAGCGTTGTTAATGATCCGCCGAAGGCAGACTGTTCCGAGGAAATGTCTTCTTCTGATGAAGTAGTGATAACTCAAACTCCGCATAAATGCTGTGAAGTTAAAGTTGCCTCTATTATTGGAACAGATGAATATCTTCTTAATCAAATTGGATCAAAAGTAAATTCAGTTCAAGTTGATTTAATTCCTAATACCCTTGAGCAAGATGTATATTCAACTGATTTTTCTTCAAACTTTTTTTCCGATTCATCTCCACCTACAGAAACTACACCCAAACTCTTCCTCTCTAATCATAATTTCAGAATTTGATCTCTCCAAATTCTTTGTGTTGTATTTCTATGTCTCTGACGTAGAAATCACAATTTCTTTTTAAATACTTTTTGCTTTTACGTTGATTGGTTTTACCGTTTTCCGGTTTTATCGTCAATGAAATTGATTTAACTGAATCTGGAGTTTTATAATGATTGAAAAAATAATCGAATGGTCTTCACAGAATAGATTTCTGGTAATACTTGTCTACCTGATAATTATTGCCGCCGGAATTTATAGCGTGATCAATCTTCCCGTGGATGCTATTCCCGATCTTTCCGAAAACCAGGTTATCGTTTTTACGGAATGGATGGGGCGGTCGCCGGAAATAATTGAAGATCAAGTTACGTATCCGATTGTCTCCGGTTTACAAGGATTGCCGGATGTAAAAGCCGTTCGCGCAAATTCAATGTTCGGAATGTCGTTCGTGTTTGTAGTTTTTAAAGATGGTGTTGATACTTACTTTGCCCGTACACGAATTCTTGAGAGGATGAACACGATTCAGGCGCAATTACCTGCCGGTGTTGTTCCTACACTTGGACCCGATGGAACAGGCGTTGGTCATGTTTATTGGTACACCGTTGAAGGGAAAGGATACGATCTTGGAACGCTTCGATCAATACAAGATTGGTATATTCGTTACAAGCTCTCTTCCGTTGACGGCGTTGCCGAAGTTGCGAGCATTGGCGGATTCGTAAAGCAATATCAAGTTGATGTTAACCCGAATGATCTTCGCGCATACAATTTAACAGTTGCTGATGTAGTAAATGCTGTTCAAAGAAGCAACAATGAAGTCGGCGGAAAAATTTTGGAAGTAAGCGATGCCGAGTACTTTGTTCGTGGTCAAGGGTACATTAAATCAAAAGATGATATAGAGAACACCGTTATAAAAACTTCTTCAAACGGAATTCCTATTCTCATTAAAAATGTTGCCACGGTTGCATTGGGTGGAGATATCAGACGCGGCACGTTGGATAAGAATGGTGAAGGTGAGGCTGTCGGAGGAATCGTAGTTATGAGAACGGGCGAGAACGCTCAAAAAGTTATTGACCGTGTAAAAGAAAAAATTAAAGAAATTTCACCTGGTCTTCCTCCCGGAATCGAAATTGTTACTTCTTATGATAGAAGTACATTAATTAAAGAAGCTGTTGGAACTTTAGAGCGAGCTTTAATAGAAGCGTCAATCACCGTTTCAATTATGGTGATGATCTTTCTTCTTCACTTTAGAAGTATAGTCAGAATTTTAATTGAACTTCCGATAGCAATTCTTATCGCTTTTATTCTAATGTATTTATTCGGAATTTCTTCCAACATCATGTCGCTCGGCGGAATTATTTTAGCCGTTGGAGTAATAGTCGATTCCTCCATTGTTCTTGTGGAGAACGCTTACAGAAATTTAGCAAAGGCAATCGAGGAAAAAGGACAGCTAACGCCGGAAGAATATAAACGCATTTCAATTAATTCCGCTAAACAAGTTGGAAGAGCAATCTTCTTTTCAGAATTAATCATTCTTGTCTCTTTTCTTCCGGTATTTATGTTAACCGGGCAGGAAGGAAAATTATTCCATCCGCTTGCTTATACAAAATCGTTTGCACTGATTGGATCAGCGATTGTAGTTATTTCTCTAATACCGGTTTTGATGACTATGCTGATGCGCGGTAAATTCAAACCGGAAGACAAAAATCCAACAACGCGTTTTTTCATAAAACTTTATGCCCCGGTAATTCATTGGGTACTCAAACATAGAAAAATTACAATTGCAATAAATGTAATCGCCCTTCTAATTACTATTCCGATGATAATGAATACCGGAAGTGAATTCATGCCGCCGCTCGATGAAGGATCAATCCTTTACATGCCGGTAACGCTTCCCGGAGCTTCTATCATTGAAGTAAATAGAATTTTACAGGAACAAGATAAGATCATAAAATCGGTTCCTGAAGTTCATCATGTACTCGGTAAAGCCGGGCGTGCCGAAACTGCGACAGACAACGCTCCTCTCAGTATGATTGAAACAATAATCTTGCTTAAACCAAAAAGTGAATGGAGACCAGGAATTACTAAGCAAGACATCGTTGCCGAGTTCGATGCAAAATTACAAATTCCCGGTGTGCGCAATGGTTGGACTCAACCGATTATCAATAGAATAAACATGCTTGCTACCGGAGTTCGGACAGATATTGGTTTTAAAATTTTCGGACCAAATTTGGATACACTTGAGACGTACGCCATCAAAGCAGAAAAACTTTTAAAGAAAGTTAATGGAGCTGCAGATGTTGTTGCCGAAAGAGTGCAGAACGGTTACTATCTCGATATTAATATTAAACGCGGAATAGCCGCCCGATACGGTGTAAACATCAGCGATCTTCAAGATATTATTGAAACTGCAATTGGAGGACAAAATCTTGGTGTTGTTATCGAAGGAAGAATGCGCTTTCCGATCAGAATGCGTTATCAAAAAGATTATCGTGACAACATTGAAGAACTGAAAAGTTTGATCGTTCCGGTTGCATTATCAAATCAAATGTCTGCTCAATCATCCTCAAGTTCAATGAGCGGTGGAACGAATAAAGGAAACTCAGGCGGAATGTCTTCATCAATGGGAAGTTCAAACCAGGCAAGCGTTATTCCGCAAGCGCCGAGCAATCAAAATGATTTTTCGCTTACAAGTGTAAATCAAAATGCAGTTACATATCTCCCTCTTGCAGAATTAGCTGATATAAATTTAGTTACAGGTCCGCCAATGATAAGCAGCGAAGACGGAATGTTACGGTCAATCGTTTTTATGAATACACGCGGACGCGACATGGGGAGTGTAATGGTTGATGCAAAAAAGGTTATCGAAGATGGATTGAAACTACCCGCCGGTTATTCTTTTACTTGGAGCGGACAGTATGAAAGCAAAGTAAGAGCTCAACAGACAATCGAAATTATTATGCCGATAGTTTTTTTGTTGATCTTTCTCCTTCTCTATATGACACTCAAGAATTATGTAGAAGCCGGAGTAGTAATGCTGTCGGTTCCGTTTGCCCTTATCGGCGGAATGTATATGATCTATATTCTTGGCTATAACTTCTCGGTTGCTGTGTGGGTTGGATTCATTGCGCTTTATGGAATTGCAGTAGAGACCGGCGTTATTATGGTTGTTTATTTGCACGAAGCTTTGGATAGAAGAATTCGCGATCATCAAAAAGGGAAAAGGGGACCGATAACTAATGCTGATATTTATGAAGCAACCGTCGAAGGTTCAGTCTTAAGATTGAGACCAAAACTAATGACGGTTTTTACAGCAATGGTTGGCCTTGTTCCCATCATGTGGGCAACCGGCACCGGATCAGATGTAATGAAGCCGCTTACTGCACCGATGATCGGAGGACTTTTAACTTCGGCTATTCATGTACTTATAGTTACCCCAATTCTGTTTGCAATTATGAAAGAACACGCACTAAAAAAAGGAACGCTTGAGATTTCCAAAATGGCAGACTGGATGAAGGAAGGAGATTAATATGGAAAATGTAAAATGGTTGATGGTTGATGTAAAACAGATTCTTAATCTGTCAACAATAAAAGTAATGATAGTTCTTCTATTGATTTCAATGTTTGAAACAAAGGCTCAGTCAGTTGATTCTTTAGTGGTTGAAGCGATTAAGAATAATCCTCAGTTGAAATCACTTCAATATAAAATAACTGCATCGGAAAAGAGAACAGAGTCGATCAATACTCTACCCGCGCCGAATCTTTCGGTTGAGTTTTCTCAAGTGCCGACAAATTCAATTGATATTCTCAATCAATCCATTTCAAACAACTTCGGGTTATCGCAAATGTTTCCGCTTGGTGGTAAGTTAAATGCGATGGCTGAGGTTGAGAGAAAAAATACTTTGGTTGAAGGGAATAATTATGAGGTTTATAAAATCAATCTTATTGCTCAAGTGAAAATGTCGTACTACTCACTTTGGTTGATTGATAGAAAGATCGAAGTCCAAAAGAAAAACATTGCTCTTATAAACAACGTAATAAAATCAGTTGAATCAGCTTACTATACGAACAAGATCAATCAAGCGGATGTGTTGACACTTCAGAGTGAAATCGCATCCAATGAAACACAGCTTTTGATTCTGGAAAATCAGAAAGAAGTGGAGATATACAAACTCAATAAACTTCTCGGCCGCAATCTTGAGTCGAAAGATGTTTTTGCGGTGAAAGATTTTTCATCTGATGTACTTTCATCTTCCCAATCAAAATTGGTAGAACTACTCGGCTCATCCAATCCATCACTTAAAAAAATGGGAAGCATGATTGAGATGAACAAGGCGATGATCGCTGCAAATAATCGCGAACTTATTCCCGACTTGATGGTTCAGGGAATGTTTATGAGAATGCCGCGCGGAATGATTCTAACTTCGAAAGTGGATGTAATGATGATTGAGCCCAAAACAGAATACATGTATTCGTTGATGGCGACGATCAATCTCCCATTTGCGCCCTGGTCAATCAACAAATACAAAGCGAAAGAAGAAGAGTTGAATGCCGGTATAAGTAGCATCGAATTTGAAAAGAACGATATGCAGCGCGAGATGGATTCTCAATTAAAAGCCGCTCTCGTTAAGTATAACACAGCGGTTGATCTGACAAAACTTTACACCGGCAAGGTTATCCCGATGGTTAGCAAAGCTGCTGAATCGCAAGTTTCGGCGTATCAGAATAATAGAACCGGAGTGACGACCGTAATTGATTCATACCGTATGTTATTGATGCAGCAAATGAATCTATACATGGCGAAAGCTGATACACAGATGGCTCTTGCCGAAATTGAAATGATGGTTGGAACAACTTTCGGAAAGTTTTAGGTGATACGATGAAAAATTTTATAAGAATTATTAGAGGAACAAAAATGAAAATATCAAAATATTTATTTATTCCAGTTGTCATTATTGCTTTTGCTTTTTCCGCATGCTCAAAATCTGAAGAGAGCGAAAAAGGTGAACATGCATTAGTAAAACAAAAAGATTATTGGACATGCCCCATGCATCCGCAAATTCATGCAGACAGACCGGGCGCTTGTCCTATCTGCGGAATGGATCTTATCAAAAAAGTTGTAGATGAAAAAGAAGAACCTACGACCGATAAAGATATGACGAACATGATTACACTCAGCAGCAGAAAACAAGCTCTCGCAAATGTTTCGACTGTTGTTGTGAAGAAAGAAAATCTTCAAGAACAAATTACCGCTTACAGCTACCTGGATTTTGTTGAGAACAACCGCAAAACAATTTCAGCGCGATTCAACGGAAGAATTGAAAAGCTCTTTGTTGATAAAACCGGTGACTATATTAAAAAAGGTCAAGCGTTGTTTGAAATTTATAGTCCTGATTTGGTGCAAGCACAGAACGAATATCTGATTGCGTTGAACAATGCATCAAATTCTACTTCGCTTATTAAAGCTTCAAAAAAGAAATTGGAGATTTTCGGATTGACTTCAGATCAGATCCAATCGCTTGAAAAGACACGGGAAATAAATTTCACGCTAAAATACTTTTCACCAATAAGCGGAACGGTGATTGAAAAGAAAGTTCAGGAAGGAGCATACGTAAATGAAGGAACAGCTATTTATGACGTTGCCGAACTTTCTACTCTTTGGAATATTGCTGAAGTCTATGAGAACGATTTATCGAATGTAAAAATTGGAAGTCCGGTAAAACTTCACTTACGCGCTTATCCCGGGCAAGAATTTAATGGCAGAGTAACTTTCATTTATCCGGTAGTTAATGCACAAACAAGAACAGTAAAAGTCAGAAGCGAATTTTCAAGTAACGGCGGGAAGTTAAAACCGCAGATGTACGGCGAAACCATATTCAGCGCTTCCGGTGGACAAGGACTGCTTGTTCCGGCTAATGCTGTTATTATTGCAGGGCAGAGAACAGTGGTCTGGGTAAAAACCGGTGATGGAATGTTTGAAGCGCGCAGTATCCAAATCGGTAATCGGTTCGGAGATAAATATCAAATCCTTTCCGGTCTAAATGAAGGCGATGAAATTGCCGCGACCGGAGGTTTCTTGATTGATTCCGAAAGTCAACTTAAAACCGGAACGCCAACCGGAAATCAACATGAGGGATCAAATAAGAAAAAATCTTCTTCCGATGAAATGAACGGAATGGGGATGTAAAATGTTTTTAAAGTATAACAATTAACAATCAACAAAAAGGAGTTCAATATGAACACAACGAAATCTCGAAATATTCTTGCTATTTCTTTAATGGCGGCAGGATTGGCTTTTTTCACTCTTTCAAATGTAACCTCTGCACAGGCGCATAAATCTTCTTGTTGCGGTGACGGAATGGGAAAGGACGCTATGGCTATGAATGAAACGTCAGGTGACTCAACAAAAAAAATGGATATGAAGCACGACATGCATAAAGACGGAAAAATGGATAAGCAAAAGAGTGCGTCGAGCGTTTCCATTGTGCGTGAAGGAATGATCGACTTGAAAGCGATCGATAAAAATAAAGACGGAAAAGTATTTCAATGCCCGATGGATTGGAATGTTATTTCTGATGCTTCCGGCAAATGCCCGACATGTAAAATGAAATTGAAAGAAGTCTCATTAAAAGATGCAAAAAAGAATTTGCAAGACAACGGGTATAAAGTTAAATAAGAAAAAAATGAGTTAGCTGTGTAGGCAAATCCTACGCAGCTAATTTCTGTGCAAACATGATGTCTAATTTTTTTCTTTGTTCGGCAATGAAAGAGGGGATTGATTTGAGATTTTCATTTTTGTAAGGCTTCGCTGAAGATAATTCAAGAATATAGTCCATTCCCGATTCAAGATTTTCTTTGAATGTTTTAAGATATGTTATTCCGGCTTCGTTGAGTTCTGTTGTCTTTAACAAGTTCTCAAAATAATTAACGTACAGCTCTACTTCCTGGCAATACATGTGCGGACGTTCTTTAGAGACAAGCGATTCGCCTCTGCCATAAATATGGTCAATCATTTCTTTTAAAGTGTACTCTTTGTTCCACCAAACAATATTTGGTCCCGGACAAATGGCTTGAGGAGCAAGACCCTTTTTCTGAATTCCAAGAGCAAGTAACGCACTGTTCCCGAGATGAACACATAAACAAACTTTTTCGGCAGCTCTTTCTTTGAGTTCGTCTTTTTCAGAATAAGAAATTTCTGAGGAGGTAATCGAATCATATTTTTTTACCAAGAATTCCGTTGACGCAGTACAGATCGGCTTTTCGGTAAATTGTTTGTTTGAAACAAGAAAACCTTTTGGACATGATGACCCCGGTTTTGCTTGTATAGATTTTTCTTTTGTCCAAACTTCTGAACCGGTATTGCGAAGATTATTAAACGGCACACCAAGAGGAGAAGCATTGCTTAAATAAAGATCTTCTTTCTTCGCCGATTTTAATAATTCAAGCGTATCAACATCAACACAAGTTGCTTCGGGAACCAATAAAAACGGACTTCCCCAACCGACAGAATCGCACCCGAAATCTTCAATCAACCTTTTAGCTTCACCATCTGTTCCTACACCGCCTTGAACGGTGATAAGTGGTTCGGTCTTCTTAGCTTTTTCAGGATATTCCAATCCAACTTTTTCATAAAAACTTTGAACAATAGGTTGAAGCTGTGTTGTTAAAAGTTCTTTCTTCTCACGGAACTCTTTTAAAATTGAAGGAAGCAAATATCCTTGAGAAGCAAATGCATGTCCGCCGCAATTAAGTCCCGATTCAATTCTAAATTCACTTATCTCCAACCCTTTTGAAGCTAAAAATTTTCCCTGGATTAATGCTGAACGAAAATCGCTTACTTTAATCGTTATCTTCTTTTTTAATTCACCGGTAGTGTCTCGATAAAAATCTTGAAATTTTGAAATGTATCCATATAAGCCGCGGTTAAATCCGGCAGAAAAAACAACAGAAGAAGTTAAACAACTATTTGCAAAACCGCGCAGAGCTGCTTTTGCATCACTGAATTCTTCACTTAGCATTTGTCCTTTTTTGTCGTAATTAAACTTATCTAACTTTGCCATGATGTTCACATCAATCGCACCGGGATGGATTAATTTTGTAAGTTCATTTGCAAAATTGATTCGATCAAAATCATCTTTCATTTTTAAAAGTTTTGAGTAGGCTGATTTTAATGGACTGCTATCCGGAAGCATTTCAAAATATTTGCTTTTTTCGTTATGCTCAAAAAACGGCTGTTTTTTTATTTCTTCAATTTTCTGCTGAACAATTTTAGAAACAACATCTAAATAAGCGCTTATTCTTTTAGCTCTTCCATCAGGTTCGTAGCGCATGATAGGGTGATAGGGAAAGTTGAATTTTTCGCAATAATGTTTTCTGATTCTTTCGATAAGCAGATCATCTACAATTGAAATAACTGATGAAATACCAAAGTGGGCGACACGAATCGGAGTGTCGATTGAAAAGCCGATTCCCATAACGGGAATATGAAACGAATGATAACTTTTGTCCATAGAAACTTCTTTGTAAATCAGCATTCTCGAAGTGTGACCCGCCTCCGGCGGGCTGCGGGATGAAAATGATGAAGGTGAAACATTAATGATTACGTAAGGTAAACTAATTACATTTATTAGAAAAACCAAACCCAAAGATGATGGTGGGAAAGCGCACTTATTTCCTCTTCAAAACAATAACCGTAGCGTCATCAAAAATGTTTTGCTCGCCGATGAATTTTTTTAATTCGTTTAAGATGCTATCCTTGATCTCTTTGCTTGAAAGATGTGAATATTTTGTAATAACGTTTTTTAATTTCTCTTCACCAAATTCTCTTTCAAAAGTATTTCTACTTTCAATAAGCCCGTCTGTAAAAAGAACAAAAATATCTTCACTTTTTGCTTCTATAAAAATTTCTTCCAGGTTCTCATTAAAAATAGATTGATTTGATAATCCAATCCCGATTCCCTTAGGTTGAAAGAATTCAAAACTGTGCGAAGCGCGGGTGTATTTGTAAAGTGGTAAATGTCCGGCGCGGGCAAATTTGAAATTCCCTTCCTCATTAAGAGAAAGAATTGATGCAGTAAAGAAATTCCCCACTTTTATTTTTTTGTAAAGTTCACAATTTAATTGAGAAAGAATCTCGGTAGGCGATTGGAAAAAATGCCCAAGAAGATGGAACGCCGCCTTTATTTGAAGCATATATAATGCGGCTCCGAGCCCTTTCCCGGAAACATCTCCAATGATTATATGTTTCAGTTTGTTATCTGTCGGGTCACATGAAAAATCGAGATAATCGCCTCCGACTTCCTGAGCGGTTTCGTAAAAAAAGTCAATATCGTAAAAATCATTTTGCGGTGGTTCTTTCGGCAAAGCATTTATTTGAACATCACGCGCTACCTCCAATTCGTTCCGCATGATGAGTTTGTCAGCCAGTTCAAATGCTAATAAAATATTTATTCCAACGAATCCGGATAGCACATAAAACCAAACATCGTTTTGCCATCCCCATAAAAAAAGAAAAAGAAGAACGAAATAGATGAATCGTCTCGCCGGATTTAATTTTAAGAGAAATGCGATAAAAAGATTCTTTGCTAATTTTAAATACCGCATCGGTTTACTTTTAGAGGAAACTTCTTCCGCGTACTTTGAATAGAACGTAAGATAACCGGCGGCATCTTTGGTAATCAGTTGCCTGATTTCTTTTGCAGAAATATCGGATGTTAATATTCCGAACAAGTCTTTTAATTTTTTTGCAGTACCATTAAACATAAATCAGCAGAATTTTTTAATTAAATTACATGGTAAATCTATAAAAAAAATTGTTACTTATTCTAATGGATGAAAAGAAGTTTAAGCGGCAAAGCTGAAGCAGTTGAAAGTGGAAAGTTACAAGTTGAAAGTTTGTTTTGCGGAAAAGGAAAACTAATGATAAAATTAAATCAGAATATTTGTGTTGAGACAAAATTCAACTAAACCATTAAAAGGAAATGCGGGATTGTTACAATTATAGATTGAGGAATTTTAATAAATTGATAGGGAATTCTAATTAACCGGCGAATAAGTAAAATGACTCGTAAAGAAATTGCAATTAGTTGATGAGGAATTGCAATTACCCGGCGATTAATTACAATTACCCGGTAAATAATTATAATTACCTGGTGATTAATTACAATTACTCGGTAAGGAATTACAATTACTTGAGAAGTATTAGCAATTAATTCAGCGTTTTTTGCGCAAAAACGAAGTTATTTGAAAAATAATCCAATTTTTTACCAAACAACCGCCTATGGGCACAAGCTCATTTATTTAATAGCTGTTAAATATTATTTCAAGGAAAATCGGATGATAGCTGAAACAATTGAATTTTGATTCTATCATGATTTATATGGGCAAAATGAAAAAGTTAAATTTGATAGAAAAAGCAAACAGAGTTAATGATTATAATAAAGTATCTCAAACCCGTAGAAATTATACGGAAAGATAATGAAAGTTATTCATACGAAACTGTTGGATCAGTTGCAGCAGAACCTAATGCAAGGAGAAAGAGAAATGGAAATAAATCGCTTTTCGATTTTTTTAATTATGATAATTAGTTTGATAGCTTGTCGTAATAGTGATGAAAAAAAGATTGTAAGAGAAATTCCGACTCAAGCAGTAATAAAATATGTTGATTTTGAAATAGAAACTTTTTATGCTATTGACAAGAATTCCTTTGAAAAATCCTTTTCTGAAGATATTAAAGAGATAACAGTTAAAGAAAAAATATTTTTAGACAGCCTTGATCAAATCATCACAAATCTTAAACCATCAGCTAAAGGTTTCAAGCCAGATGTTAGGATGATAATCAAGATTTTATATAAGGATGACCGATCGAAGATCATAGCCTTAAGTGATATAGCCCTTGAAGTTAATGGAGTAGAAATGGTTTTTGAACCAAGACTTCTATCTTTTATAAAAACACATCTGTTGTTAAGCACGGATATAGAACAAAACTAGAATAGTTCTTTCTAGAAATTTGAGAATATTGGACTGATAGAGGAAGAAACAAGCATGACAAAATTACATCGAAATATTTGTGAAGGAATTATTTTCAACCTTGACCAAATATTTTTTAAGAAAAAATTTGCGGATAAGGCGATTGAGCAATCGTTAAAATCCAATAAAAAATGGGGAAGTAGGGACAGAAAATTTATTGCTGAAACGACCTATACAATTGTCCGCTATTGGCGCATGTTAAATGAGATGATGGGTATTAATGCTGAAGAAAACAACGATTATCTGTGGAAACTTTTTGCCGGTTACCTTCTCTGGAAAAATATTCCTCTGCCACCGTGGGATGAATTTTCTACAATCAACAAAGAAAAAATTTCAATCGAAAAGAACTATAAACTTGATGAAAGAAAAATTAAGGAGTCAATTCCCGATTGGCTTGATGAACTCGGAGAAAGAGAATTGGGTGATCGGTGGGATACAGAAATTTCCGCATTAAACAAAGAAGCTCCGGTTATTCTACGTACAAATACTTTGAAAATTTCAAGAGAAGCTTTGCAAAGAAAATTTTTAGAAATCGGAATTCAAACTTTTCCTCTTGATTTTAC
Source organism: Ignavibacteria bacterium (assembly GCA_030693705.1). Classification (GTDB taxonomy): domain Bacteria; phylum Bacteroidota; class Ignavibacteria; order Ignavibacteriales; family Ignavibacteriaceae; genus UBA1563. The sequence goes on from JAUYAB010000068.1 coordinate 12,210, forward strand.
AAACGATGCATTGCTTGTTGAACAACGGCAAAATCTTTTTCAAACTCCCTATTTCAAAGAAGGTTATTTTGAACTCCAGGATGCGTCATCTCAGCTTGTTGCAAATTATTTAGATGTAAAACCGGGAATGCGTGTAATTGATGCATGTGCAGGAGCCGGAGGTAAATCACTTCACATTGCAGCACTGATGCAAAATAAAGGCAAAGTCCTTGCACTCGATACAGAAGAGTGGAAATTGAATGAATTAAAAAAACGTGCGAATAGAAACGGGATCAACATTATTGAAACACGAACAATCAGTTCTTCTAAAGTGATAAAACGTCTTGCGGACAGCGCTAACCGCGTGTTACTTGATGTTCCTTGTTCCGGCTTGGGAGTATTGCGCCGCAATCCCGATGCAAAATGGAAACTAACGAATGAACGGATTGAAGAATTAAAATTGCTCCAGCAAAAAATTTTAGAAAGTTATTCTTCGATGGTAAAACCTAACGGGAAAATTGTTTATTCAACATGTTCAATTCTTCCATCAGAAAATGAGGGACAAATTGAAAGATTTTTTTCATCTGAAATGAACCGTCAAAAGTTCAAACTAATTGAGGAGAGAAAAATTTCTCCTGCAACAGATGGATTTGACGGATTTTACATTTCTGTACTCCAACGCCTGGATTAAAAATGGTGGGGGAAAATTCCTATTTTTCAATTCATTTAACAACCAACTTTAATTCAATTTCTTTATCCTTATACTTTATAACAAGTTACCCTTCCGAAATCTCTCTAACTGCCTAAAAATAAATAAGTTATCAGAAAAAAAACTTAATCTTTTTTGAAGATTTTTCTTGACTTTACCGAAAAAAATCACTTATTTTGGGAGGTAGTGGGAGGAAGTGGTTGATAAATCCAATAATAAAGGAAAGATAAGTTGTTCAAAGGACAGTTTTTACATTCGATTGATAGCAAAGGAAGATTAAGCATCCCGTCCCGCTTACGCAAAAACGTTTTACAAGAGGCTGATAATTCTTTTGTAATGACTTTGGGAATTGATAAGTGCATCGAAATTTATCCTAAGGATCAATGGAAATTAATTGAAGAAAAACTTTTAAAACTTAATTTCTTCGATCAACGGGAAGCAAGATTTATTAGAATGATGCTGCAAAATGCGCAAGAAGATACGATGGATGCGCAATCGCGAATTTTGATCCCACAAACTCTTTTGGATTACGCAGAAATAAAAAATGAAGTGTTGATCCTTGGTGTGCTAAAAAAGATCGAACTCTGGAATAACGAAATCTATTCCGGTTATTTGTCCGGATCGCCGGAAACTTTTGAACAAATTGCATCCCAAGTTATGAGAATTGAATGACCGAACTGCTGCATCAACCGGTTTTATTGCATGAATCGCTCGACTTACTTATCGGCAACAAATCAGGAAACTATTTTGACGGGACTTTGGGATTTGCCGGACATTCGGAAGCGATCTTACAACATTTAAATGATGATGCTCTTTTAGCGGCTACAGATGTGGATGAAACTGCTTTCACCTTTTGCCAAAAAAAATTCGCGAATGATCAACGTGTGAAATTGTACAATTTTAATTTTACTCAAATAGACAGTGTTGCAAAATTGGAACAAGTGGAAGGTTTCGATGGAATTTTTGCCGACCTGGGTGTTTCTTCTTTTCAATTAGATAATGTTGAAAAGGGATTTACATTTCGAGCGGAGGCTCCGCTTGATTTACGGATGAATAAAAATTTAGCTATCAGTGCAGCCGATGTACTTAATACGTTCGAAGAAGAAGAGTTAACGGATATCTTTTTTAAATACGGTGAAGAGAAAAACTCCAGAAAAATTGCTAAAACGATTATCGAACAAAGAGGTTCAAAAAAATTCCAAACAACGTTAGACCTTGTTGAAATTATTGAACAATTAACGCCGCAATATTTTGTGGTTAAAACGCTCGCAAGAATTTTTCAAGCATTGCGCATTTATGTAAATGATGAATTGGGAGCTTTGAAAACATTTCTTACAAAAGCAGTTGATCTCCTTCTCCCAAGCGGTCGCATTGTAATTTTAACTTATCATTCGTTGGAAGATAGAATTGTAAAAGACCTTTTTAAATTTGAGGAATCGTCTTGTATTTGTCCTCCCGGTTTTCCGGTTTGTACTTGCAATAAAGTGAGCAGATTAAAAATTCTTACAAAGAAACCAATATTGCCGGGTGAGGACGAAATACTATTGAATAATAGATCACGAAGCGCAAAATTAAGAGCTGCAGAAAAGAAATGAGCGGAAAGAAAGATCACCAGTTACTTCATGTGATGATAATTTTTGTCACCTCAATCTTATTGCTTTTGGGTTATGTAGGATTGAAGCTCCGCATCGATTCGATGAAAAAAGAAATCGTTATGGATAATGAACAAATAAAACAATTACAAAATCAACAAACGAAGCTGCTGGCGGACGCGCAATTTTTAAGTTCGGAAGAAAGGATCGTTCCTATTGCTATGGCAGAATTGCAGCTTGAAAAAAAATCACCAATCTATTCGGTTTCAATTTCGAAAAATGAATTGCAGAATTTTGTTACTGCGGGAGAGGAATTGAATGAACAATAATCGATTACTGTTTGTAGTCATTTTTGTTTTTTTAGGATTCCTCACGCTGGTTTTCCGGCTGTATAACATTCAAATTTTGCACAATGTAGAATACGGCGCTTATGCGGAGGTTCAGAATAAAACTGTTCAAACGATACAAGCGCAACGCGGCTTAATATATGACGCAAACGGACTTCTGCTTTCGTTCAACAAGAATGAAGTTTCGTTTTTTGTAGATGTAAAATCCGCTCGAAAAATCGATAAGAAAAAAATTGCTGAAAAATTTTCATCTGAATTAGGTAATTCGGTTAAACATTATCTTGATATTATGAAAGCCGCGAAAAGCAGAAATGTTTGCATCGCAAAAAAAGTTGAAGCTGAAAAATCATCAGCATTGAAAAAACTAAAAATCAACGGACTCAGATTTGATGAAGATCCATCGCGGGTTTATCAATATGACAATTTTGCTTCACACATTTTAGGATACGTTAATGCCTCGTTTTCTGGCGCTGATGGAATTGAAAAATACTTTAATAGTGAATTAAAAGGTGTTGATGGAAGCCGCATCATTTTAAGAGATGCACGTGGTGAGATGATTACGGTTCTAGAAGAATCAATCAATCCTCCTTCCCCGGGAAACTCGATTTATTTAACAATAAATAAAACGTACCAAACGATTTTGGAGAACGCAATAAAAAAGGCGGCGGTTACTAATGCGGCAGAAAATGCCATCGGGATAGTAATGGATCCAACTAATGGAAAAATTCTTGCGATGGCAAATAGTGAAGATTACAATCCGAATATTTATAACACCTGTAGCGATTCTGTTAAACGGAATAAAGTTATCGCAGACATGTACGAGCCAGGTTCAACATTTAAAGCAATTTCGTTAGCGGCTTTTTTGGATAAGAAAGTCTGTTCCCCGGATGATAAAGTGTTCGGTGAGAACGGAAGTTACAAATTCAAAAATGTTACAATTAAAGATTCACACAACTCAGGCTGGATGACCGTGAAAGAGGTATTCACTCATTCAAGTAATATCGGGATGTCGAAACTCTCACAGAGAATTGACGTGCAATCTTTCTATCTCTATTTAAGAGATTTCGGCATCGGTAATTACACTGATATTCCATTACCCGGTGAAGCAAAAGGAAATTTAAAAAATCCGGCAAATTGGACTGACTACACAAAATCATCTGTATCATTTGGATATGAAGTTGCTGTAACTCCAATTCAACTAACGGCAGCTTACGCGGCAATTATCAACGGCGGAAAATTGTTCCAACCTCAGTTAGTAGAAAAAGTTGAATCAAATGATGGAAAAACAGTCACTGCTTTTCAACCGAAATTCATCAGACAAGTTATTAAAGATGAAACTTCAAAACTGATGCGTGACTTTTTTATTGCAGCAGTGGAAGAGGGAACCGGAAAAAAAGCAAAACTTACTGCATGTACTGCAGGAGGCAAAACGGGAACTTCAAGAAAATTAGTTGAAGGAAAATACTCAACACAAAGTTATAACTCTTCTTTCATTGGTTTTTTTCCGGCAGAAAATCCTAAATATTTGATCTACGTTTTAGTTAATGCTCCTAAACAAAACAGTTATTATGGTGGTGATGTAGCAGCGCCGGTGTTTACCGAAGTCGCTTCAAATATAATTGCTATGAATCCTGGTTCAGTAAAACAGCAACACTCAAATAAGCTTGATACACATTTTTCATACGCGGATAACAAGAAGGTAAAGCAGGCAGAATTGGTCTTTGCCTCTCCGGTTCAAACTCAAAATAATGTGTTTGAAATCGATTTCTCAAAAAAAATAATGCCGAACCTTGAAGGGAAATCACTTCGTGAAGCAATACGAATTCTTTCATCTTTCAATGTGAAATGTGAGATAGCAGGAAGTGGCAAAATTATTTCACAAAGTATTTCCGCTGGAACATCAATTAGAAAAGGAATGTTCTGCAAACTAACGGCACAAAATGAAACTAACGGAATAGCGCTTTACTAATGGAATTAACTCAATTATTAAATAGTGTCCACGCAATTCAAGTTACCGGTGAGGTACAGCGGAAAGATGTCAGCGGTATTTACTATGATTCCCGTCGTGTTAAAACAAACGCAATATTTGTTGCTATTAAAGGCTTCAGCAGTGATGGACATAAATTCATCACCGAAGCAATAAATAATGGAGCGATTGCGGTGGTTATAGAAGACAACAACGCAATTCCGGAGAATTATTTTCATTTAAAAAAAATCGGACGAATCCTTGTTTCTAATTCGCGAGTGGCTCTTGCAGAATTATCAAACGCATTTTATAAAGAAGCTCCTTCGCATCTCTTTTCTTATGCTATAACAGGTACCAACGGAAAAACTACTACAACATATTTGCTTAAAAATATTTTAGAAAAGACGGGAAAGAAAACGGGACTCATCGGCACGATCGCGAATATTATCGGCGATAAAATTGTTGAATCGAGTATGACTACACCGGAATCTTCCGACTTGCATGAATTGTTTTTTACGATGATTGCAGAACAATGTACTTCGGTAGTTATGGAAATTTCTTCTCATTCACTGGAGCTTGAGAGAGTGTACGGAATCCCGTTTAACGTCGCGATCTTTTCTAATATTACTTCGGATCATCTTGACTTTCACAGCAATTTTGAAAATTATTTAAAAGCAAAGAAAAAATTATTTGACGGGTTATCCGCTAATGCTTTTGCGGTTATTAATTGCGATGATGATCATTATAGAGATTTGGTGACAGATTGTAAAGCAAAAATTATTACTTACGGAAAAAACGAGAAAGCAGATTTTAGAATTTCGAATATTACTTTCAATCTTTCGGGAACAAACTTCCTATTGAAGAATGATGGGAAAGAATATTTAATGAAAACTCCATTGATAGGTGAATTCAATGCTTACAATGCGGCTTCTGCTTTTGTGGCAACTTTTGTGTCGAGTATTTCAGTCGAAAATATTCTGGAAGGAATTGAGACTATTCCTCTCGTTCCGGGAAGATTTGAAATTGTTTCCGGTAAAACAAAAAAAGCAGTTATCGATTATTCACACACAGCCGATAGCCTTGAAAAAGCAATCATCAATTTGAGGAAAGTGATGTCGGCAGAAAATAAGTTAGTAACGGTTTTCGGATGTGGAGGAAATCGAGATGTTACAAAACGTCCGGAAATGGGAAGAATAGCAACTGAATTAAGCGATACGGTAATCATTACGAATGACAACCCGAGAAATGAAAATCCCGCAGCAATTATTGCTGATATCGAAAAAGGTATTACAAAAAATAATTATGAAATTATTTTGGATAGAGAAGCCGCAATAAAAAAAGCAATTATGGAAAGTGATACTTCTTCCGTTGTTCTGATTGCAGGAAAGGGACATGAAAATTACCAGATAATCAACGGTGTTAAACATCATTTCTCCGACAAAGAAATTGCTGAAAAATATTTGGCGGGCATGTAAGAAGAATTATGAAGCAAATAAAAATTACATTAAAAGATTTATTCAATTTGCCTACGGCATCAATTTATAATCCTGATGGTTATAAATCTGCCGTCCATGTTACTATTGATTCTAGGAATATCAAACCAAATTCAATTTTCATAGCAATCAAAGGAGAAAAATTTAACGGGCATGATTTTGTCAAGGAGGCTTTGGCTAAAGGTGCGAACGCAGTTATCATTGATGAAAGGGAATTGAAAAAATTTGCACGACCCGACGGAACAATTGTCACCGTAGAAAACACTGTTCAGGCATTAGGGGATTTGGCATACGCCTGGAGGAAAAAATTATCGGCTAAAGTCATTGGCATTACAGGAAGCAACGGCAAAACGACTACAAAAGAAATTCTCTCGGTTCTACTTGCCGAAAGGTATAAGGTTCAGGCTACTGTTCGTAACAACAATAATCACATTGGTGTACCATTAACGATTTTATCTTGCAATGGAAGACATCAAATTCTAATTGCCGAAACGGGGACGAACCATTTTGGAGAAATTGCATACACTTCAAAAATTCTTCAACCGGATTTTGCGTTGATTACCAACATTGGCGCATCGCATTTAGAATACTTAAAAAATCTCCAAGGTGTTAAAAAAGAAAAAATTTCTTTATTTGATGAAACAGAAAAAAACAAAGGTTTGGTTTTCATCAACGTTGATGATCCACGTCTGCAAACGCTTACTAGCAAATATAAAAATATCTCATTCGGTTTTACTAAAGAAGCAGATATTCAAACATCAATTAAAGGTTATACCGGGGAAGGAAAAACGATTCTTCGGATTCAAAACAAAAAAACCACTCTTGAATTTACCTCTCCGTTGTTAGGCGAACATAACGCGAAAAACATAACTGCCGCTATTATTATCGCCTTAAAAATGGGATTGACGAAAAAAGAAATTCTAAGCGGGATCACAAAAATTAAACCGGTAAAACAGAGGCTTGAAACAAAGATTTATAAAAATGTTTTATTGATCGACGATACGTACAACGCCAATCCTCAATCGATGAAAGCCGCATTTGAAGCAATCAAAATGATCTCACTTTATCCTAAAAAAATTGCAATCCTCGGTGATATGTTTGAACTTGGCGCTGAATCAAAAAAAGAACACGAACTTTTAGCAGCATCAATTAAAAAGAATAAAATTGATGAAGTTTATCTCGTCGGCAAACGGATGAAGCATCTGGCTATTAAACTTCGTGAAGGAAAAATCATCTGCAAACATTTTGCTACTCGAGAAAAGTTAGGAATTTTCCTAGCTAACTACTCGATACAAAATTCTGTTGTACTTGTAAAAGGTTCTCGTGGAATGAAGATGGAAGAATTTGTTAATCAAACAGAAAAAAGGTTGCAAAACTAATGCTCTACTATTTTCTTGAATATATTAATAGAACGTTTAATCCACCCGGATTTGATGTTTTCAGGTTTTTAACTTTTCGTAGTGCATTGGCAGCCATTTCGGCGTTATTAATTTCATTGCTCTTCGCTCCACGAATAATAAGAATGCTGCAGAAAAATCAAATTGGGGAAGCAAAAAAAGCCGATGGACCAAAGAATCATTGGTCAAAAGCCGGTACGCCAACGATGGGTGGGATAATAATTATTTCGTCAATTGTAATTCCCGTTTTGCTTTGGAGCGATATAAAGAGTGTTTATATTATTTTAATTCTAACCGGAACGGTTTGGCTCAGTTTAGTCGGTTTCCTTGATGATTATTTAAAAGTTGTTAAAAAATTTCCAAACGGTTTAATAGCCCGTTATAAACTGCTTGGGCAAGTGATTATTGGTTTAGTAGTCGGGGTCGTTATTTATATCTCTCCCGAATTTGCAGGTAAAAGTACGCTTACAACGATTCCATTTCTTAAAGATATGAATTTAGATTTTTCATACTTCTATATTCCCGTGGTTATTTTTATCATAACTGCAACCTCAAACGCTGTTAATTTAACGGATGGGCTTGACGGATTAGCGATCGGAAATATTATGATCGTTATGATTGCCCTGGCAATTATCAGTTACGTTAGCGGAAACGTAAAATACGCTGACTACTTAAACATAATGTATTTACGCGGTTCCGGCGAACTTACTGTTTTTGTTGCCGCAGTTATCGGAGCATCGCTTGGATTTCTTTGGTATAATTTTTATCCGGCTCAAGTTTTTATGGGCGATACCGGTTCACTTGCTCTTGGCGGTGCGTTAGGAATTTTAGTAGTGCTTATAAAAAAAGAATTTCTTTTGCCTATTCTTGGTGGAATCTTTTTTATGGAAACAGTTTCTGTAATAATTCAACGTGTTTATTTCAAATACACAAAAAAGAGATACGGTACAGGAAAAAGAGTTTTTAAAATGGCTCCCATACATCATCATTTTGAAATGATTGGGTGGCCCGAACCGAAAATTGTAATGCGTTTTTATATCATTGCAATAATTTTAGCGATCATAAGTTTAGCTTCATTTAAGATTAGATAAATATGAATTTGCAAAATAAAAAAATAACGATCCTTGGCGCTGAAAGAAGCGGTAGAAGCGCTGCTATGCTTGTTAAAAAGCTTGGCGGCTTTCCCTTTGTTAGTGATTTTGCAGATGAAAAGAAAATTGAAAAATCCTTAACCATTTTAAAAGAAGCGGGAATTCAATATGAAGCCGGGCAGCATTCGGAAAAAGTTTTTGATTGTGATTTGATAATCATTAGTCCGGGCGTTCCATCAGTATCAAAAGTTGTTCTTCAAGCAAAAGAAAAAAAGATTCCAATTTTAGGCGAACTTGAATTTGCCTCCCGTTTTTGCCGTGGAAAAATCATAGCGATCACCGGAACCAACGGAAAGACGACGACAACGTCGTTGATGGATCATGTCATCAACGTTAGCGGGAGAAAATCTTACGCTGCCGGAAATATTGGTGCGGCGTTTTCTGAAATCGTTCTTGATGTTAAAGAAGAGGAATTCGTTTCACTTGAAGTATCAAGCTTTCAACTTGACTTCAATGAAAACTTCAACGCTTTTATTTCGATGATCTTGAACATTACTCCGGATCATATGAACCGTTATGACCACAGTCTTGATAAATACGCGCAAGCGAAATTATCAATTATAAAACATCAGACAAGTGAACAATTCTTTATAAAGAATGCAGATGACAAAATTCTTAGTCAATATTCGCAAGAAACAAATGCTCAAGTGAAAGAATTTTCTCTTACTCATGAAGTGAAAAACGGGGCGTGTGTCTCCGGCGATAAAATCATCTATAACGAAAACGGGAAAACTCTTTTTACTTGTAATCTTAACGATATTTCGTTACCTGGAGAGCACAATCGTGCAAACGCTATGGCAGTAATCATCGCGGCTAATTGTATCGGTCTTCCACAAGAAAAAATTATTGAAGGACTTCGTTCGTTTCAGGGTGTTGAACATCGGTTAGAATTTGTTAAAGAAATTAATGGTGTTAAATATATCAATGATTCTAAGGCTACAAATGTTGATTCAGTTTGGTATGCTTTACGAAGTTTTGACGAGCCTCTTTTTCTTATCCTTGGCGGCCAAGATAAAGGAAACGATTATGAACAGATCAAAGAATTAGTTGAAAAGAAAGTAAAAAAGATTTATGCAATTGGTTCTTCTGCGGAAACTGTTTTTAAATATTTTCATGCTATCGTAAAGGTAGAAATTAAAGATTCGATGGAAGCATGTGTTAAAGCTGCTAATCAAGAAACAAGAGAAGGTGATCTCGTGCTTTTGTCCCCAGCTTGTGCAAGTTTTGATATGTTCGAAAATTATGAACACCGCGGTAGAGTATTTAAACGGGCAGTGGAGGATTTGCAGAAATGAAAAAACTCCCGGTTCTCTTGTTCCTTGGCTCTTTTTTCTTAATCCTTTTCGGGTTGTACCTGGTGATGAGTGCAAGCAGTACGTACAGCGGGTATAAGTTTGCAGATCAATTTCACATGTTCAATAGCCATCTCTTTAAAGCGTTTGGCGGGATCATTTTTATGACGTTTGTGGCTTTTGTTCCGTACGATTATTACAAAAAATATTCAAAATTGATCATGTTTGCGGTGATCGGAATGCTTGTTCTTACTTTACTCGTTTCAACAAGAATTAAAGGAGCGCATCGCTGGCTTGATTTAGGATTTATCAGTTTTCAACCCGCCGATGTTGCTAAGATCGCGCTCTTCATTCATCTTGCTGCATTGCTTGAAGAAAAAGGAGAAAGTATAAAAGTATTTAAAGACGGATTGAAGTATGCTCTCATTTGGATTTTTGTAACTACCGGGTTGATTTTTATTCAACCAAACGTTAGCAGCGGACTGATTTTGTTGACCATCAGCTTTCTCATTCTGTTTGTTGGCGGCGCAAAAATAACACATCTTGTTGCATCTGTGTTTGTTGCCGGAATGGCTGTAGGAGCTGTTGCAATGCTCTTTCATCACTCACGTGAACGCATCATGACTTTCATTTCAAGTTTGCAAAGCGGCGGTGCAATTAATGACCAAGTGAGACAAGCGATTGTTGGTTTAGCCACCGGGCACTGGATCGGTGTCGGATTCGGGCACAGCAACCAAAGAAATTTATTTCTTCCTGAGGCATACGGTGATTTTATCTTTGCCATACTCGGTGAAGAAACCGGATTTATCGGTGTGATTATTATGCTGCTTGTTTATTTAAGTTTATTTTTTATCGGGATTGTTATCGCAAAAAATGCAAAAGATCTTTTTGGTCAGTATTTGGGATTCGCAATTTCGTTTTCGTTTATCATTTCCGCTTTTGTCAACGCATCCGTGGCTTCCGGATTGCTTCCTACAACGGGACTACCGCTGCCGTTTTTGAGTTACGGCGGAACTTCGATGACAATATTGTGTATCTCAGTTGGAATTTTAATTAACATCGGCATTACAAGTGCAAAACAAAAAGCAGAAGAGGAAGAAGTAGTTACAGCATGAAAACGACTACTCCATATCGTTTTTTATTTGCCGGTGGCGGAACGGGCGGTCATCTTTTTCCGGCAGTTGCGGTGGCGGAGAAAATTCGTTTAATGAAACCGGAAGCGGAAATCATATTTCTCGGTACAAAATCAAAAATCGAAGGAAGAGTCGTCCCACAACTCGGATTTCAATTTAAACCGATTTGGATAAAAGGGTTTGCGAGAAAATTTGCTGTAGAAAATTTTCTATTCCCGGTGAAATTGGTGGTGAGTGTTTTTCAGTCAATGTTTTATTGCATGAAATTTAAACCTCAGGTTGCGGTTGGATCAGGTGGTTATGTAGCGGGTCCGGCGCTTTTTGCTGCTAATTTATTTGGAGCAAAAATCATGCTGTTAGAACAGAATAGTTTTCCCGGAATCACTACCCGGATGCTTGAAAAATATGCAGAGGAAATTCATTTGAGCTACGAAAGTTCAAAAAAATATTTTATAAGAAATAAACCACTTTTTATTACGGGAAATCCTGTCCGGAATGTAAATGCACTTTTGGACAAAAAAGTTGCTTTAACAAAACTTCAACTTTTGCCGGAGAAAAAAACACTTCTTCTTTTGGGAGGAAGTTTAGGCGCACGAAAATTAAACCAAGTAATGGCAAAAGAGTTAGAGTCACTTGTTAAAAGCGGGTTACAAATTCTTTGGCAGACAGGTTCTCTCTATTTTGAACAATACAAGCATTTGCAAAGTGAAAATTGTAAAGTGATGGCATTTGTTGAAGATATGCAACTGGTGTATTCGGTTTGTGATCTCATTATATCGCGTGCCGGTGCAACAACCCTTGCGGAAATAACATCGTATGGATTAGCCTCCATCCTAATCCCTTCGCCGAATGTAGCGGAGAACCATCAGTATTACAACGCCAAGTCTTTGGTTGATTGTGATGCGGCGATTCTTCTAGAAGAAAAAAATATTGAAGAGAATTTCACAAAAGAAATTCTATCTCTTGTGAAAGATGAAAATAAACTTAAAATAATTCGAGTTAATGCTAAAGCGATGGGGAAACCGAATGCGGCAAATGAAATTGCTTTACGTGCGTTAAAACTCGCAGAAAGAAATTGAGAAAAGGGAAACAATGTTTAAAAATATAAAAAAAGTGCACTTCGTTGGAATTGGTGGAATCGGTATGAGCGGAATCGCAGAAATTCTTCTTAACCAGGGTTTTGAAATATCCGGTTCAGATAAAAATTATTCTGAAGTAACAAACAGGCTGCAAGAACTCGGCATTCAAGTTTACGAAGGACATTCGTCTGAAAATTTAAAAGATGCTGACGTGCTCGTTTATTCTTCGGCAGTTTCGATCGATAATCCTGAAGTGAAAGCTGCGATTGAGAGAAAAATTCCGGTTATTAAACGGGCTGAGATGCTTGCAGAATGTATGCGAATGAAATACGGAATCGGAATTGCCGGCACGCACGGTAAGACAACAACAACTTCAATGGTCGGGTTAGTCTTAACCGAAGGAAATATTGATCCGACAATTATTGTTGGCGGGAAACTCAGCGGACTCGGCGGCACCAACGCAAGACTTGGCAACGGTGAATTTATTGTCGTTGAAGCTGATGAATTTGACAGAACATTTTTAAAACTTACTCCTACGATTGCCGCTATAACAACATTAGAAAAAGAGCATCTTGATACCTATAAAGACCTTGAAGACATCAAAGAAGCTTTTATTTCGTTTGCCAACAAGGTTCCTTTCTATGGATTTGTAGTTCTCTGTTTAGATGAACCGGCGTTGCAAGATATTCTTCCGAGCATTAATAAAAAGGTTATTACGTACGGAACAACTTCCCAAGCCGATGTACGTGCAACGGAAATAAAACATTCAAATTTTTATAGCACGTATAAGGTGATTTATAAAGGGAATGAGCTCGGTCAGATCAAGTTGAATAATCCCGGTTTACATTATGTAAAAAATTCGCTTGTTGCTGTAATTATTGGCATTGAGTTAGGATTGGATTTCAAAACGATTAAACATGCGCTCGAATCTTTTACCGGCGTTTACAGAAGATTTGAAATTAAGTATAACAAAGAAATTTTAGTAATAGATGATTACGGACATCATCCAACGGAAACTTCAGCTACTTTAGCCGGAATTCGGTCAGGTTGGAACAGACGATTAGTTACGGTTTTTCAGCCTCACTTGTATTCCAGAACTCGTGACTTTTACCAGGAATTCGGCAGATCATTTCTTAATTCCGATGTTTTTATCTGTACTGATGTCTATCCTGCGAGAGAAGAGCCGATAGAAGGTGTATCCGGGTTATTGATTGCTGACGCCGCTAAAAAATTCGGACACAAAAATGTTCATTACATAAAAGACAAAAATGATGTCCCGAAATTTCTAAACGAGATAAAGAAAAACGGAGACATCATCGTGACTCTTGGCGCAGGTGATATTTGGAAATATGGCGAGGCATTCGTCTCAACATTAAAAGTTTAATTTTTTATTGATTTATGAATAAAATTGTTAGTATAACGTTGTTTTCATTCTTAATTTTGTTTTTAATTTTAATCGGATTTTTTTCAACCCAAAAAGCTGAAGGCGAAGTGCTTCGAAGTATTGATTTACAAGGCTGCGACTTATTACCGGAGAGTGAATATCTGGTTTTTGCCAATATTAGTGCGGATACAGATTTAAGAAATTATTCTCTTTCATCACTTCGTGAAAAGTTTTTGAAGCATCCTTACGTTCAGAATGCTTCCGTAGTTATGGATGCCGACAAAAAAGTAAAGATTGAAATTTCGGAAAAACAATTTGAAGCAGTTGGAGTATTAAAAGAAAAACTCTATTTGATCACCGCGCAAAAAGAATTTGTTCCGATCATTCCAAATACAAAAATGCTCGATCTTCCGGTTCTCACAAATTTATCGGAGTTAGGAACAGAAAAAGAAATTGAACAAAGCAATGAGATGCAAAATGCCTTTACGATTATCCGTTCAGCAAAAAATTTGGGTGGAAATTTGTCCCAGTTGATTTCTGAAATCAATCTGAGAAAAGGCGGAGATATTTTGCTTACACTTACACGAGCAAAATCGGTGATTCTTCTTGGGAAACAAAACTTAGCAGAAAAAATTTTTACGCTCGATGCGTTATTAAAACAGATAGGAAACAAGATCTCTTTGACCAATGCAAATTATATAGACCTTAGATATGCCAACAATATTTTTGTCGGTGCTAATGAGAGTGCGGGAATCTAAATGAAAAAACAGATTATTGCCGGCTTAGATTTGGGAACAACAAAAGTTTGTGCGGTTATTGCAGAAAAAACTGATGATAACCGGTTTAAAATCCTTGGCTTCGGAGTCGCTCCTTCTGAAGGTTTGCACAGAGGTTTGGTTGCTAATATTTCAAAAACAGCCGAAGCAATTTCTGCTGCGGTTGCAATCGCTTCAAATAGAGCGGGATTAAAATTCCCGGCGGTAAATGTTGGCGTCGCCGGCGAGCATATTACCAGTATGCGTCATAGAAATTATGTTACCATTACGAACGAAGAACATGAAATTACAAAAGAAGACCTTGATAGATTGGAAGCCGATGTTCGTACAATAAGAATTCCTTCCGACCGCCAGATACTTCATATTATTCCGGAAGAATTTTTTGTTGATTATCAAAATGGAATTGAGAACCCGATTGGTATGTCAGGTTCACGTTTGGAAGCCACAAATCACGTTGTACTTGCTTCAATTCCGGCAATTCAAAATATTAGAAAATCTGTAGAGCGCGCAGGGTTGCAAATTCAACAACTAATTTTGCAGCCGATCGCATCAAGTTCTTCTGTTTTAGATGAAAGCGAAAAGGACCTTGGGGTTTTACTAATTGATATCGGTGGTGGAACAACGGATATCGCTATCATTCATCGTAAAGCGATTAAACATTCAAAAGTTTTTGGCGTTGCAGGTTATCAAGTTACAAACGACATTAGAGAAACGCTCGGAGTAATTACCGAAGAAGCTGAAACATTAAAAAAACAATTTGGTTATGCTACCGAAACTGCGATTATCAAAGAAGAGCAGATATTGATAAAGGGTGTTGGAGCAAGAGGGAATACGAGAATCCCAATCAGCTTACTTACACAGATCATCAGCTTAAGAATGAGAGAACTCTTCACCTTAATCGATCACGAAATAAAAAATGCCGGATTTAAAAACAAAATTAAAGCAGGAATAGTGCTTACAGGCGGTGGTTCACTTTTGCGTGGAACTACTGAATTGGCTGAAGAAGTTTTCGGGCTTCCGGCAAGAATTGGCGTTCCGCTTGAAAGTGCAACCGGTGGATTAATTGAAATTGAAAAACCTGAATTCGCTACGGTAGCCGGACTTATTTGCGGTATTCCCGGTAGTCAAGTGGAAACAATTGAAGTAATTGAAAAAGAAACTAAGAAGAGAAAAAACAAAACCAAAGAAATTTGGAATAATTTCCGTCAATTTTTTGATGAATTATAAAATAACTATGGAGTTATAACATGGCTAATTTCGCTACAATCGATCGTACAAAATCATCCGGTGCATCTCTTAAAGTTGTAGGTGTGGGTGGTGGTGGCTGCAATGCTGTTGAATCTATGATCAAAAGAGGATTAAACGGTGTTGAGTATGTTGCCGTTAACACCGACGCGCAAGTGCTTGAAAGTAACGACGCCCAACACAAAGTTCAAATTGGTGCAAAAATGACCAAAGGACTTGGTGCGGGAGCGGATCCTAATGTTGGTCGTAAAGCTGCTGAAGAAGACCGTGAAAAAATTGCGGAAGTTTTAAGCGGAGCTGACATGGTCTTCGTTACATCCGGCATGGGTGGTGGAACCGGAACGGGCGCTGCACCTATCGTAGCTTCAATTGCAAAAAGTCTGGGCGCTTTAGTTGTTGCCATAGTTACAAAACCTTTCCGTTGGGAAGGAAAGCAGCGGATGTTAAACTCCGAAGCAGGAATCCAGGAATTAAAACAATTCGTTGATAGTCTTATCGTTATCCCGAATGACAGATTGATCTCGATTATTGATAGAAACACTAACGCTTTCACTGCATTCGATAAACCTAATGAACTCCTTTATGAAGCAACCCGTGGTATTGCAGACATTATTACAGTTGAAGGATTGATCAATGTTGACTTTGCCGATGTTCGTTCCGTGATGAATCAAAGCGGAATTGCGATAATGGGATGCGGTATTGCTAGCGGTGAAAATAGAGCCGTTGAAGCTGCTCAAAAGGCGATCTCAAGCCCGTTGTTGGATGGTATCAGCATCAAAGGAGCTAAGAGTGTTTTACTAAACGTAACAGGTTCAAGTAATCTTACTATGCAAGAAATCTACGACGGGAACAATGTAATCTTTGATGCAACCGGCGCCGAAAGCAACATGATCTTTGGTTGTGTTCAAAAAGAATCGATGAACGATTACGTTTCTTACACAGTTATTGCAACCGGATTTGACGATGCTAAAAAATCGTTTAGCACCAAATCGTCTTCTCCTTTTTCAGGTGAAGGAAAAACAGTTAGACATGAACCAGCACCGAGAAGTTTTTTATTCAATTTTGATGAAGTAAAGAATGAGAATTTAGATGAGCCGACAATTGCACGGGTGAATTTGAAATCTCCGACAGCTTCATTACCAGATGAAGATGACTCCGTTACACCCGGATTTACATTTGATCGGTTTAAAAATGTTAGAATGGATGATGTTGAAAAAGATAAAAACAAGAAGAATAATTCCGGAGAAGATGAAGACGAGAGTTCAAGTTTCCTACGGATGATTATGGATTAACGAAGAAAAAACTTTAGCGAAATTAAGCATATAGCCGGGAACCGCTATTCATCAAGGTATCGCGCTTCGATAGAAACATTTTCTTCTTGATCTATTAATACAATTATTCGGTTCGGTCTGCAGCAGATGCGGCAATCCTCAACAAAATCTTGTTTGCCGTTAATCGTAAGATCAACATCCACAGTATTATGAATTCCGCAATATTGGCAAACCCATACCAAATCCTCTTCAACCTGCATGAAACTATCCTTTCATCAATAAAAGTAACAAATAAAATTATTTCCTAAAGCAAAAATTCACTTTCAAATCATCAAAGTCAACAACTTCTTTTTTACTTTTACAAAGCTATGAAACAAGAAAAAGAAGTGAGTATATTTGTAGGAATAATCTAATGAATTATGATAGAACAAATTAGAGACCAAATAAGCAAGGCTGCTGAAATAATCCGTAGAGGAGGGTTAGTTGCTTTCCCTACTGAAACCGTTTATGGACTCGGCGCTGATGGACTGAATCCGGTAGCCGTTGCAAAAGTCTTTGAAGTGAAAAACCGCCCTACCTTTAATCCCCTTATTTTACATATCGAAAACAAGGATCGCCTTAACACGGTTTGCGAAATTCCAACTGACAAAGTTTATGATCTGATTAATGAATTTTGGCCTGGACCGTTAACTTTAGTATTACCGAAGAAATCAAATGTTCCTGCAATTGTGACCGGTGGATTAGAGACGGTTGCCATTCGGATGCCCGATAATTCAATTGCGTTGGAATTAATTAGACAGAGCGATACTCCAATAGCTGCGCCGAGTGCGAATTTGTTCGGACAACTAAGTCCAACACGCGCCGTTCATGTTCAAAAACAGCTTGGTGAAAAAATTGATATGATCCTCGATGGAGGTAAATGTAGCATTGGGATTGAATCGACGATACTATTGATAGAGAATGAAGAAGTTACTGTATTACGTCATGGAGGAATTCCGGTTGAATCATTGCGAGAAGTGATTGGAGAGATAAAACTTTTTCCAAAGAAATCAGATCGCCCGAACGCACCGGGGCAATTGCCGTTTCACTATTCACCGCAAACGCCAATTTTAATGCTCACTCTTGAAAATATTGAAAAACATAAAAATCAGAAAATTGGTGCGATCTTTTTTAAAGGAAATTATTCCAAATTTAATTTTGCTCGTGAGATCATTTTATCTCGCAACGGCTCGTTGAGTGAAGCAGCGGCAAATCTCTTCTCAACACTTCACAAATTGGACGATATGCAACTTGATTGTATTTTGGTTGAACCTTTTCCACCGGAGGGTCTTGGCGTAGCCTTGATGGATCGTATCCAAAAGGCTGTGGCTAAGTTTGAGGTTGGGTAAAAAACTTTTTTACTTCAGCACGTTTTATTTTTCCAATAGCTGATTTTGGTAACTCCTTTGTCTGAAAAAATGTTTTAGGCACTTTAAATGACGGAAGTTTTTCTCTCAAATATATTTTAAGTTTCGACGTTATAATTTCATTTCCATCCTTTGAAGTGACAACAACGGCTACACATTCACCCCATTTTTTATCCGGTAATCCGAACACACAAACTTCATCAATGTTTGGAAATTGGGAAATGACATTTTCAATTTCGTTCGGAGAAATATTTTCTCCACCGCTTACAATAAGATCCGTTCTTCTATCTTCTAAAAATAAATATCCGTCAGCATCAAAAAATCCAAAATCACCGGTTAAATAATAACCATTATAAAACGCATCGGAAGTAGCTTCAGCATCGTTGAGGTAACCACAAAAAAGCGATTCAGTTCTGACTGCAATTTCTCCACTCGTATTTACCGGAGTATCATTTCTTCCGTCATCGAGTATTTTAATTTCCACATTCTGCAATGGCTTGCCAACTGAGTTAGGTTTTGCATTAACTTCTTCAGGTTTTAAAGCGGTGACAAATGCGGAAGTTTCCGTTGATCCATAAACTTTGTAGATTTTCCATCCGAGTTTGGCAGCATTCATTAAAATTGTCTCATTGGAAAATCCACCGCCAATTAATACAGCCCGAAGTTCATTGTTCGGCTCAATTCCATTTTCACAGATTCTTTTTAACTGCGTAGGAACAAGTGAGCATAGCGTTGGTTTTACACGTTCTAAATTATTTTCGAATACATTTAATTCATTTGATTCCGGTAAAATGATACTCGAACCGGTATAAATTGCCCGTGTAAGAATTGAAAATCCACCGATGTGATAAAGTGGAAGATTAAGATACCATGAATCAGTTTTTGAATAATTGAACAGAGTATTTCCTGTAACAAATGCCGCGAAAAGATTGCCAAAACTGAGCGGAACAGCTTTTGGTTTACCGCTTGTTCCGGAAGTAAAGAGCAATACTGCTGTATTATCAAAAACTAAATTAGTTGTTAAACTCTTCGATGTAAGAAAGGAATTTGTGAAAGGAAATCTTTTTAAAGATGAAAAGTCCTCCGCATTTTTGGTCTCGCAAATAATTTCATCTACGCTTAAAAATTTTATCTGATTTAATAACTCATCGTTAAGCAGACGAATATTGAGTGGAACCGGGATTGCATTCAATCGCCAGATACTCAACACGCTCAAAATTAAATCAAATGGATTACTTAATATGATTGGAATTGGTTGATTAACTTTTCCTTCTTCCGCATTCATTTTTTGAGTCATCGACTCAACAACATTTGAAATTTCATTATAAGTGAAAGAAATGAAACCGTTCGAAGGATTAATTTTGTAGAGTAAATTTTTGGGAAAGAATTCAGAATTCTCCACAAGAGAATGGTGAACTATTAAAAATGCACGTTCACTGAAAGTATCAAAATATGAAAATGGAGTGCCGGAGAGCTCCCCGAATTTCATAAAATAAATCCTAATGAAAATAGAAGCCCGTATAAAGCAGAAAACTTTGCAGTCAATTCAAGTGTGGTATTTAGTTGGGCGCCGTTCTCTTGTAAAATTGAGAGCATCAATTTATAAGCAAGAGGTAAAGTGATATACGGAAGGAATATCCAAACGCGGAAATCATAATTTACAAATATCAAAAGCGGAACAAGAAATGATGAAAAGAGCAGCATCAAATATTCATAACGCGAAAAACTCTTTCCGAATTTAACAGCCAAAGTATTTTTACCGGCTGCTTTGTCTTGCTCTATATCTCGATAGTTATTAACAACAAGAATATTGGTAATTAAAGCTCCAACCGGAATAGCGGCAACAAAAGCGATTGCAGATATTTCTTTCGTGTTAATGAAAAATGTTCCGACCGTTCCAACGAAACCAAAAAACAAAAAGACAAAAATTTCTCCAAGTCCGTGATAGGCAAGGGGATAGGGACCTGCGGTATATGCAAGCGAAGCAATTATTGAGAGGAGCCCGATAACCAAAATAAAATTACCGGCGGTATAAACCAGATAAAGCCCAAGCAGGAAAGCTAAACCGAAATTAAAGAAGATCACAATTTTCATTTGAAGCGGAGTTACCAATCCGGCATTTAGCACTCGCAACGGACCGATGCGCTTTTCAGTATCTGCCCCTTTAAGAAAATCGTAAAGATCATTTGTAAAATTTGCGCCAACCTGGAAAAGTATAGAGCAGAATAATGCAACTATTGAAGCCGTCAAGTTTAATTTTCCTTCGGCAAAAGCTAAGGATGCGCCAACAATTACCGGCACAAAAGCGGCAAACAAAGTTTTTGGTCTGCTTGCAAGAAACCAAATTTCAAAAGTTGAATATTTATTTTCAGCCATTATGGTAGCTTCGGAAATTTGTTGAAGTTAGGTTTACGTTTTTCTAAATAAGCTTTCTTTCCTTCTTGCGCTTCTTCGGTCATATAATAAAGCAGTGTAGCATTTCCGGCAAGTTCTTGAATGCCTTGTTGCCCATCGAGTTCAGCGTTAAAGGCAGATTTTAATAATCTCAGAGAAAGCGGACTCATCTCCAAAATTTCTTTCGCCCATTGTACTCCTTCATTTTCAAGTTCATTAACCGGAACGACTTTGTTCACCAATCCCATCTCGTATGCTTCTACCGCGCTGTATTGCCGGCATAAATACCAGATCTCACGTGCACGTTTTTGTCCGACTAATCGCGCTAAATAACTGGCGCCAAAACCGCCGTCAAAGCTTCCGACTTTTGGACCGGTCTGTCCGAAGATAGCGTTGTCGGCGGCGATAGTTAAATCGCAGACAACGTGTAGAACATGTCCGCCACCGATTGCATAACCCGCCACTAATGCAATAACTGGTTTGGGAATGCTTCGAATTAATTTTTGAAGATCGAGTACATTCAAACGGGGGACACCGTCTCCGCCAATATATCCTTGATCTCCACGTATCCTTTGATCACCACCGGAACAAAAAGCGAACTTGCCATCATTGGCTGGTCCTGCGCCGGTTAACAGTACGACACCTATTGATTGATCTTCGCGCGCATCGGTAAAAGCATCAAACATTTCAATAACTGTCTCGGGACGAAATGCGTTTCGAACTTCGGGTCGGTTTATCGTAATTTTTGCGATGCCGTCCATTTTTTCGTAAATAATATCTTTATAGTCTTTGGCTTTTATCCAATTAAATTTCATTTGAAATCCGTTCAATCAATTAAAATCTTTAAAAATTCTCGTACCAAATTTACGAAAACCTCAGGTTTTTCCAGATGGAGATTATGCCCCGCGCACTCAATTATTTTGTGGGAAGAATCTGGGATCAGATTACTCATTTCACTCTGGATTGAAGCGTATTTTGTATCGAATTCCCCGGAAAGCAGCAACATGGGAATTTTAATTTTTGAAAGCCTTTGCCACAAACTTTCCATTTCTCCTTGCCCAAAGTATTCCAAAGAATTTATCAATCCTATTTTTGAATTTGAATTAACTTTGCTCTTTAAAATGGAAATTTGCTTTTTTGATGGGAGATTTTCTTGAGAAGCAAATAACGGTTGGTTCTGCCAAAAAGTAAAAAAATCTTTTAGAGAATTCTTTTTGATAAATGAAATCAATTTCTCATCATTTTTGATTCGAAGTTGTCTTTCCAATTTTGTTTTTAATCCGGGAGAAGAACTTTCTAAAATAACTCCTTTGAGTTTTTCGGGATGTTTGCATGCAAACTGAAGAGCGAGCCTTCCTCCCATCGAATAACCGGCAAGAATGATTTTTTCTAATTTTAGTTTAAGCGAAATTTTGCTAATTAGACTCACGAGGAAATCTGATTGATAGAATTTATCGCTTCTCGGTTTACTGCTTTTGCCAAATCCAGGTAGATCAATCGCAATGAGTTGATATTCTGAATCAAAAAGAGAAAAGATTTCTTTCCAATCGTTTGATGAACCTCCGAAACCATGAAGAAAAAGAATCGTTTGTTTGTGCGGAGAAACTATTCGAAAATTTTTCTTTACGAAAACCTTAATTCCGTTTATTAAAAGAAGCATAAGTTAATCCAATTCGGAGAGAAGGGTACAAATCTGATCTAAAAAATAAACCGCGCGGTATGTTTTTCTAACATGATTTTGTATCATCATCGAAAAGGAAAGTTGATGATTACTTTTAGTTGTAACGTAACCTGATAATGCAGAAACGCCACTAATGGTGCCGGTTTTCGCTCGCAAATTATTTTCTGCTAAGGTGTTTTTCATCCTTCTTTTTAGTGTTCCGTCAACTCCCGCTAAAGGAAATGAATGCGACAGCGTTTTATATAATTCGGGTTGATGCAGATAGAAATATTTTAATACTGCATTGAGCAATTCGGTAGAAACAAGATTGTAATGAGAAACACCGCTCCCATCAACGATGCGGTAATTACGCGGATTCAATCCGGCAATTGTAATCAAACTATCAATCAGATGTACGCCATTTTCGGCGGTTGCCGGTTTGCCATAAAACTTGAACGCCAAAGCGCGAAACGTCATTTCGGCGCTTAGGTTATCACTTTGCTTATTTAGGTTGGTAATTACATCAGTAAATTTTCTTTTAAATGTAAAAAGGTGTTTTGCATCATCCGGCAAAGGAGAAATATCGGTTGTTCCAACAAATGAAATTCCAAATTTTTCTATTTCTTCTTTCGCAAGAGTTAAAAAATATTTTTCGGGATAAACCACATTAATTTCATCCGAATAAATCGAATCACTTTGATTAATAGTACCTTTTACAATTATATCGTTTTTTCGGTGAACAAAATCTCTTGTAATTTCAAGTGAAGTTCGTAATCCAATAACAGTCCTTGCAAAATTTTCAATCTTGAAAAAATTTGTTGCCGGTTCAACAACTACTTTTGGTGTGCTGTCAATTTCACATGCTAAGACATGAACTTTAACCGCGTTATCATTGATTGTTAGCGGTGTTAGATATGGAAAATCAGTAGAAGGATCATCGTTCCACATCCAGCCGTCTCCCCAGAAAAGTGAATCGAGCATGGAAACATCACCGTAAATATTTCCTTGGATACGGTTTATTCCCATATACTTAATTGAAGAAACAAAAATTCTTAAATCAGTTGTTGTAAAATCGGGATCGCAGCCACCGACAAAATACAAATTGCCATACAAAGTTGAATCGATTATGAATCCATCATAGTAAAGAGAAGTCTCAAATGCAAAATCTTTTCCTAGAAAAAACAAAGCGGTCGCAGTCGTTAGAACTTTCATATTTGAAGCGGGATGGAGAAGCAGTTTGTTATTCTTTTGGTAAAGAATTTTGTTTGAAGTGAGATCAAAAACATCGATTGAAACAGCGGCAGTATCAAAAAAGGAGGAGGATGTTAAACTGTCTAATTTATCTTTTAAATTATCGGTAGTTACTTGAGCGAAAAGGAAGAGATTAACAAAAAAAACGGCGAACAATATTTTATTTTTCATTAAAAATATTTCCTTATTCTAAATTCAACTCCAATATCTTCTTCGACTAATTTTCTCGCCTTTTCAATTTCAACTTCATCGATAGAAACAACAGTGAGCACAACTTTCTCAACAAAATCTTTCGCTTGAGAAGCAAAATTTTTCATCTCGGTAAAATGGCTTTTTTCAATTTTCATCATTTCGGCATATTGTTTTTCATCCGATGAATTCAAGCTGATGGAAACAATATCAATAAGGTTCGCAAGTTCCGGAACAATATTTCTCTTGTTAATAATATTTCCGTGACCGTTGGTATTCAGCCGTGTTCTGCCGCCGTGTTCTTTCACATACTTTGCAATTTGCTCCACCACTTCAAACCGGATAGTCGGTTCGCCATAACCGCAAAATACGATTTCATCAAATTGCTTCGGGTCGCCGATTTCGTTGATATAAACTTCTGCAGGCGGTTCTTCGCTTTTTTTCATTCTTAAATTGTAACCGTTTATCACTGCATCGCCGTCTTTATCGCAAAAATAGCAACTTGCATTACACCGGTTTGTTACGTTGATGTAAAGAGAATTTCCAAGTCTGTAAGTAAAACTTGTTTCCGATTTTTTACCGATGCCAAAAAGTTTAAATGTATTAAAAGAAGTTATGCGCCCGACGTCTTCAACGGAAACATTATGCAGTTCTGCAAGTTTTTGTGCGATCAATGGAATGTTTGCCGGTTCGTTTCTTTTTCCGCGGTGCGGAACGGGAGTCATGAATGGTGAATCGGTTTCCAAAAGCAAATGATGCAGTTGAATTTGTGAAGCGATTGCACGAAGGTCATCTGTCTTTTTAAAAGTAATATTACCGGTAAAAGAAAGATAAAAATTCATTTCAATAATTTTGAGAGCATCGTTCAAACTTCCGCTGAAGCAGTGAAATTGCCCGCGTAAACCGTGTTTTGAAAATTCGGAAATGATCGATAAAACGTCTTCATCCGCTTCACGGTTGTGGATGATAACCGGCAAATCAAGCGTTATCGCAAGTTCAAGTTGTTTGCGGAATGCTTCGATCTGTTTTTCTTTTGGAGAAAAATCATAAAAATAATCGAGCCCAATTTCTCCGATTGCAACAACTTTTTTGTGTGATGCTAATTCCTTTAGTTGAATTAGATAATCATCATTCCAATCTTTTGTGTCGTGTGGATGAATGCCAACGGCTCCGTACAACATATCATATTTATCGATCAGCTCAATTACTTTAGCTGAGGTTGGCAGATCGGTGGCGGGGACTAAAATGTAATCGATCTTTTCTTTTTTCGCATTGTGGAGGACGCTTTCCAAATCATCCTGATAGTTCGGATAAAAAAGATGAGCGTGAGTGTCTATAAACATTAAAATCTTTTCAATAATTCTTAAATAACTTCGCCGAGGAGGATGGCGGTTTCGCCCAATGTTTTTGCGGTCTCTATCACTTTGTCAATTTCACTTTTGGAAACCACTGCGATAAGTCCGATGCCAATGTTAAAAACCTCTCTCATTTCTTCGTCGGAAATATTCCCGGTTTTTTGGATCAGTTTGAAGAGATTCGGAACTTTCCACGCATCCCAATTAATTTTAAGAGACAATCCTTCCGGAATAATCCGTTTCGTATTCCCGATAATTCCACCGCCGGTAATATGTGAAAGTCCGTGAATCTCAACATCTTTTTTTAAGTGAGATATTAAGTTTAAATATGATTTATGAACGCGCAGAAGTTCATTTCCCAAAGACAATTCCAATTCATCAAATTTTTGTTCGAACGAAAAATTTTCAAGAACTTTTCTTGCGAGTGAATATCCGTTTGTGTGTAATCCATTCGACTGGAAACCAATCAGCACATCACCTTTGGCGATTTTTTTGCCGTCTATTACTTCTTTCTTTTCTACAACTCCCACTATCGTTCCTGAAAGGTCATAATCATCCTTTTGGTAAACACCTGGCATTTCTGCAGTCTCGCCACCGATCAATGCGCAGCCGTTTTGCTTACATGCAATGGAAAATCCCTCTACAATTGAAGAAGCGGTTTCCGGATTTAATTTCCCAAATGCCAAATAATCCAAAAAGAAAAGAGGTTTTGCGCCGCAAACCGCAATATCATTAACGCAGTGGTTAACTAAATCTTGCCCAATAGTTGAATGAAGTTCCATTGCGATGGCAACTTTTAATTTCGTTCCAACGCCATCCACACTGGAAACAAGAACCGGTTCAGAATAATTATCCTTTTTTAGTTCGAAAAAACCGCCAAATAAACCCAAATCGCTCAAGACGTTTTCGTTAAAAGTTGATTTCGCAAATCCTTTAATCTTTTTTACTGTTTCTTCACCGGCTCTAATATCAACACCGGCGTTTTTATATGTTTGTTCCAATCTTTGTCCTTAATGATCGCTTACGTAAAAATTTGAATTTCTAAACCTAAAATAAGATTTTTGCATCTAATTTTCGTAATGATTGCTAAATTAGATAAGCAAAAGCGGGATTTTAGAATACCTTCAAAAATCCATGCTAAATCATTATATTTGCGTAAACAATCAAGAAAATTTTTTTGGAAACACTCTTAAACGAGAGGGAGAAAAACATTCTCCGGCTCATAATTCAACAATTTATTTTAACGGCGTCACCGGTCGGCTCAAGAAATATCTCTAAGAGATTTCAAGTCGGGTTGTCCCCGGCGACGGTGCGGAATATTATGTCCGATTTGGAAGAGAGCGGATTTATCAACCATCCGCACACCTCCGCCGGAAGAATGCCAACGGATAAAGGTTACCGGGTTTATGTTGATTCCCTCATGGAATTGGAGCATTTAAACAAAATTGATCAAAGAAAAATTAAACATTCGTTTGACCAGCCATTTAGTGAAGCGGAAGAACTCCTTACGTTGACTTCAAAATTGTTATCCAGCATTACCAATCAAATTGCCTGTGTTTTGTATCCGAGTTTAGAAACGGGAATTTTGGAAAAAATTCAGCTTGTTCCAATTTCATCTACCCGGTTATTAGTTGTTGTTTCAATAAAATCAGGTTTGGTTAAAACGATAACCCTTGAGTATAATACCGAATTTGAAGAAGGTAAAATTCTGTCCGTTCAGCAGTTGTTAAATGAAAGATTGAGCGGACTTTCATTTTCTGAGATTCGGGCAACGTTTCCGGAGAGATTCCGGGATGTTGATCAAAAAGAAAAGCCGGTTATGACTCTCTTTCTCGATTCAGTGGACAAAATTTTTTTTGATACCAAAAAAGAGGATAAGCTCTTTCTTTCCGGAACAAGAAATTTAATCAAACAACCTGAGTTTGAAACCCCCGGAAGAATACAAAGTGTTATCGAGTTGATTGAGGAAAAAGAAGTGATCGTTCACATTCTTGAACAGTCATCGGAAGGAAAAGGAGGAGAAGTCTCGGTCTCGATCGGAAGAGAAATCCCCAGCATGAAAATGGAAGATTACAGTGTGATTACGAAAGAATACAAATTCGGGGAAAGCGTTGGAACCCTTGGTATTGTTGGTCCAAAGCGGATGGAATACGCAAAGATTATTGCAATTGTAGATTATGTATCTACAATTTTAACAGATTATTTTACACATCGATAAATCGGAGATCATGAATGTCAGAAGAAGTAAATGAATTTGATACTTTAGAAAGCGAACAAATAAAAAATGAAGAAAACACCTCTTCAAAGGAAGCGGAAAGCGAGACAACCATAACTGAACAACAGAACCATCCGCTCGTTGAAAATATTGAAAAGGAATTGGAAGAATTGAAATTAAATTTTATTAAAGCCGACACGGAAAAAAAAGAATTACAAGATAGACTTTTAAGAAAAGTTGCTGAGTTCGACAACTATAAAAGAAGAACTGAAAACGAATTCTCAAATCTTTTTAAATATGCCGCCGAAAATTTTATAAAGAAAATTCTTCCGGTGGTTGACGATTTTGAAAGATCACTAAAGCATCTTGCTGAGTCTGAGGATAACTCTTCTGTTACCGAGGGAATCAAGATGATCTATGATAAACTTGTGAAAATTCTTGATGACCAGGGAGTGAAGAAAATGGAGTCGGTCGGGAAACCGTTTGACGTTCATTTTCACGAAGCGTTGCTTCAGAAAAAAGATGAAACGCAGCCGCCGCATTCCGTTCTTGATGAATTGGAAACCGGATATCTTTACCAGGATAAAGTTATCCGCCACGCAAAAGTTATCGTTAATGAAGATTTTCATACTGAAGAAACAGCATCTGATGACACGACGAAAGAAGAGAACGTATGAGTAAACGAGATTATTATGAAATATTAGGTGTTGCTAAAACAGCTTCCGCTGATGAGGTAAAAAAAGCATACCGAAAAATTGCGATGCAATTTCACCCGGATAGAAATCCCGACAATAAAGAAGCCGAAGAAAAATTTAAAGAAGCTACGGAAGCATACGAAGTGTTAAGCGATGCTACAAAAAGGCAACGCTACGATCAGTTTGGACACAGCGGATTACACGGCGGACAGGACTTCCACGGATTCTCCAACGTAAACGATATCTTCTCACACTTCTCAGATATTTTTGGCGGTTCATCGATCTTTGATGATTTCTTTGGTCAAACCTCATCGCGTGGAAGAGGAAGGAGGCGATCTACCGGTACGCCGGGCTCCGATTTACGTGTAACTTTAAAAGTAACGCTTGAAGAAATTGCCAGCGGTGTTTCGAAAAAAATTAAGATCAAAAAACATGTAACTTGTGAATCGTGTAAAGGAACCGGCTCAGACGGCGGAAGTTCTACCAAAACGTGTTCGGTATGTAACGGCGCCGGAGAAATAAGAAATGTTTCCCGTTCGGTCTTCGGACAATTTGTGAACATTCAGCCTTGCTCCAATTGCAACGGCGAAGGAACCGTTGTTGATAAACCGTGTAGAGCGTGCGTTGGCGATGGAAGAAAACTGGAGGAAGTAACAGTAAAAATTGATGTTCCGGCAGGCGTTTCAGACGGAAATTATATGACGCTGCGCGGACAAGGAAATTCCGGTTTACGTGGGGGACCTGCCGGAGATATTATTGTTGTCTTTCAGGAAATTCCGCACGACTATTTCAAGAGGGAAGGAGACGATATTCTCTACGATCTCTTCATCAGTTTTCCTGAGATTGTACTTGGAACTGAAGTTGAAGTTCCCACTTTAAATGGGAAAGCAAAATTGAAGATTGACGGCGGAACCCAACCCGGCAAACTACTGCGTATGCGCGAGAAAGGGATCCAACATTTAAATCAGCATGGCGCCGGTGATGAACTCGTTCGTGTAAATATTTTTGTACCGAAGAAAATTTCGGTAAAAGAGAGAGAATTGTTAAAAGAGCTTTTAGATATGCCTAACATAAAAATAAGTTCCGGGAGTGGTGATGATAAAAATTTCTTTAAGAGGTTCGGATTGTAGTTCTTGTTCTGAGGAATTAACCAAGCCGGGAAATCTGTTTTGATAAAAAGAATTTCCCGCTTGACTTCCTTAACTGAAACAGAAGTAAAAATCTTTATTTTTGTTATTGGTATGCTCTCGATCGGTTTCGGGATCAAGTTCTATAAATCGATGCCGGAGTATAAAACCATGAGATTTTCTTATGCAAAAGAGGATAGTCTTTTCGCTTACTTCAACAACTTAGATTTTGATACTTTATCAACAGAATACGATCCACTTCTTATTAGTAAGAAACCTTTCATCGCAAAAAATCAAGAACAACAATCTTATGTAAAAAAAGCTTTTTCAGGTAAATTAAACCTGAACATGGCTTCAGTTGAACAACTGACTGAATTACCGGGGATCGGCGCAAAAACAGCAGAACAGATATTTGAGTACCGGAAACGAGTAGGGACTATAAAGTCTTTGGATGAACTTTTAAATGTAAAAGGAATCGGAGAAAAGAAAATTTCTAAACTTAAAGCTTTTCTCACTCTACAGTAATTTGTTCGCTCCTCTTTGGAAAGTTTCTTATAGTTGCACTATATTTAAAATAAGAAAATGAGATAATCTGATGAACAATTTGCCAAATAGACTTGGGCTTAGCCTCTCCGAAAATAAACTTCAACTTGTTGAACTTAGTTTTTCCGGGAGCGAATATTTGTTGAACGGTCTTGAAGAAGTTTTTTTTGATGAACCGCTCAATTTTGAATCCGACAAAGAGACAAAATTATTTTTAACAATTCAAAGTGCGTTTAACGAAATTCTGATCACGAGTGGCGTTTCGACTTCTGAAATTTCATTTTCTCTTCCACTGCAATGTTTTACCTTTTTTCAAGTCCCTTATGACAACACTCTGCTGCAACACGATCTGGAAGATCAATTTCAATGGGAATTTTCCATTCTCTTTCCGCATAAAAATGAAGCTGATTATCAATTCCAATTTTATGAAATGGAGAAATCAATTTTTGTGCAGGAGCCCAAAGCGATTGTTGTAGCGATGAAGAAAAAAATGATCGATTTGCTTTACACATTTTGTGATAGAAATAATTTAATCCTTTCGACTGTTGATTGCAACCACTTTGCCTTCGATAAGAGCATACAATTATTAAATCAAAACATGAAGCAAGGTATCATTGGAAGCATTTACCTTGATGATCCGTTAATCTCCGTTGAACTTCTATTCGAACAAAAACCGATTTTTATGAAAGTTTTTCCCTTAAAGGATAAAGCGCGTTTTGTGGAGCAAATAAGATCAATTCTTGCAAAAGAAATTCCAGTTGATCTTGCCCAATATAAAATTGATAAATTCTATTTCGGTGGAGATGAGGTGACTACTTCCTTTGTTACACAGATTGAAGAACAGCTTCAGATTCCCTGTTACCCGGTTAATCCCTTTATTCAATTCAACACTTCTAAAGGTTTCAAAAATGAAAAATATACTCGGGAGAAAGCGCATTCTTTTGCCGCTGCTGCGGGAATAGCTTTCCGGTTAGAATAGATGAAACTGCGTATTATTTCCGGTTCGCTAAAAGGACGAATGATTAAAGCTCCCGACTCCGATCTTACTCGCCCAACAACGGATAGAGTGCGCGAAACGATTTTTAATCTTCTTAACAATATAATTGACTTTGATGGAATATCTGTTCTTGATTTTTTTGCCGGTTCCGGCGCTCTGGGTTTTGAAAGCCTTAGCCGTGGTGCCGCAAAAGTTACTTTCGTCGAAAAAAATTTTCCTATCTATAAAAATCTTTTTGAAAATATTAAGGCGCTCAATGCTGAAGAGAGTTGTGAAATTGCAAAAAGCGATGCCGTGCAATTTGCGAAGCACACAACCGGGAGACGCTTCGATCTCATTCTTGCAGATCCTCCGTTTTTTCAATATTCTATTTACGATGTCGTCAAATATGTTTTTGAAAATGATCTGCTTGCAGACGAAGGCTATTTTATGATTGAACGGTCAATCCAAACTTTGAAAAAAGATATTGAAGGTTTTGGGAAAGAACCGTTCAAACGTATCGGTGATACTTGTCTTTATGAATTTACAAAGTAATCTTACAACCCTTTTTTAATTCTGAAACGAAATTGGCGATCGAATCGTAACTCTCATTGTTCATAAGTTTTTTAATTATTGCGCTGCCGACAATCACTCCGTCGCAAAAATCTTTGATCTGCAAAATATTTTCCGGTGAAGAAATTCCAAATCCGGCTAACATCTTATTTTGTAAAATTAACTTTCGTGTTTTTTGCATTGCTGAAATGTCTTCATCTGAAAATCCGTTTCGTGTTCCGGTTGTTCCGGTTACGCTAACGTAATAAACAAATCCGCTGCTTTTTGTATCAAGTGCAATTAATCTTTCCTCCGAAGATGTTGGAGTAGCTAACAGCACAATATCAAAATCTTCTTTTTGAAAAGTGATGAACCTGTCATATTCGTCGAGCGACAAATCGGGAATAATAACTCCGTTTAATCCGGAAGCAGAAGCATCGTTTACAAATTTATCAATTCCATAATTTGAGACGATATTTGCGTACGTCATGGCGATAAGCGGTTTATCGGTTTTCTTTCTGATTTCTTCCGCGAAATAAAATGCATCCCGAACAGTAATACCGCTTTCTAATGCCGCTTGTGATGAGTATTGAATGACCTGTCCATCTGCCAGCGGATCGCTGAAAGGAATTCCAATCTCAAGCATATCGGCTCCCGCGTGCAAAACTTTCTCTGCAAGAAGAACGAAATCTTTTTTGCGCGGGAAACCGGTGGTTAAAAAAATCGAAAGTACTTTTTCATTATCGGCGTTTACTTTTTCAATATACTCTTCGATCATTTTGTTTTTCCTAAATTTTCAATTATAGTATTCAAATCTTTATCTCCGCGCCCGCTGATATTTACTATGACAATTTCATTTTTTGAAGTACGCGGCATTAAATAATTTAGATAAGCGACCGCATGGGCTGTTTCAAGTGCAGGAAGGATTCCTTCCTGCTCAGTCAGTAATTTAGTAGCTTCAAGCGCTTCATTATCGGTAACAGAAACGTATTCCACACGTGAAATATCTTTTAGCAAACTATGTTCGGGACCTACGCCGGGATAATCAAGCCCGGCAGAGATTGAATGAACTTCTTCAACTTGTCCGTTCTTGTTTTGCAGAAGGTAAGTTTTCATTCCATGAAATATTCCTTCGCGTCCGAGTGTTAGCGTTGCGGAATGTTTTGTCGTCTGCAATCCGTATCCGGCTGCTTCAACGCCAATGAGTTTAACTTGTTCATCATCGATGAATGGATAAAAGATTCCAATCGCATTACTTCCACCGCCCACACATGCAACGAGATAATCGGGTAAACGATTTTCTTTTTCTTGAATTTGCTTTTTTGCCTCACGTCCGATAATCGACTGAAAATCCCGCACGATCATCGGATAGGGATGCGGACCAACAACAGAGCCTATGATATAATGAGTATCTTTTACGTTTGTCACCCAATCACGAATAGCTTCGTTGGTAGCGTCCTTCAAAGTTTTACTTCCTGATGTAACCGGAATAACTTCTGCGCGAAGCAGCCTCATTCTGAAGACGTTTAAGCTTTGCCTGTGTGTATCAACTTCACCCATATAAACAACGCACTTTAATCCGAATTTTGCGCAGACTGTCGCAACTGCTACACCATGTTGTCCGGCGCCGGTCTCCGCAATGATTCGTTTCTTTCCTAATTTCATTGCAAGTAAAATTTGTCCAAGCGCATTGTTAATTTTATGCGCACCGGTATGGCACAAATCTTCCCGTTTCAAATAAATTTTTGCTTTACCGAAATGTTTTGTCAAACGATTGGCAAAAGTTAAGGGGGTTGGTCTTCCGCTATAATCCTTATGAAGCTGCATCAATTCATTTTGAAAAAGAGGATCGTCTTTTACTTGATGATACATTTCTTCCAGTTCATGAAGCGGTGCGATCAATGTTTCTGGGACAAATTTTCCGCCATATTTTCCGAAATGTCCAGACGCATCGGGGAATGAATAATTTTTCTTTTCCATAACCATTAAAATTTTTTATCTACTATTGGCGCTAACAATTTAATTTTGTTTAATAATGTTTTAAATTGTTGCGGAGTTAATGATTGTACACCATCTGAAAGCGCTTTGTCTGGATTATGATGGACTTCGATCATTAAACCATCCGCGCCACACGCAACACCTGCCATTGCCATTGGTGCAACTTTATCCCGTATGCCGATTCCGTGTGAAGGATCAACGAAGATGGGAAGATGCGTATTCTTTTTTATAACAGGTATTGCGTTTAAGTCAAGTGTATTGCGGGTTGCAGTTTCAAACGTTTTAATACCGCGTTCGCACAGGATGACGTTAAAATTTCCTTGCGATAAAATATATTCCGCGCTCATTAATAAATCCTCGATGGAAGCCGCCATTCCGCGTTTGAGAAAAATCGGCGTTTGTGTTTGTCCGACTCTTTCGAGTAAAGAATAATTCTGCATATTCCGCGCACCGATTTGAATGATGTCGGCAACTTCAATTACCTGCGGAAGTGTTTCGGTATCTTTCGCTTCGGTAACGATGTGAAGTCCGAATTCTTTTTTAACTTCGGCGAGTAGTTCTAATCCTTTTTCTTTCAAACCTTGAAATGCATAAGGACTTGAGCGGGGTTTGTACGCTCCGGCGCGGAAAAATTTTATACCCATTTCTTTTAATTGTCCTGCGATGTCAAATATTTGATCGCGACTTTCAACCGAACAGGGTCCGGCGATAATTTGTAAAAAGCCGTTACCAATTTTATCACCATTGAAATCAATTATGGTATCTTCCGCTTTCATTTCGCGGCTGACGAGTTTATAATTTTTGGAAACGCGCATAGCGTCTACAACACCCTCCATTAAAATAAAATCGTCAACAGAAAGTGTGCGGGTCTCCCCGGTGATTCCAATCGCTATTTTGGATTCCCCATAAATTATGTGCGAGTTGCATTTATTCTCTTTTGCTTTTTCGCGCACGTTTGCAACTTGTTCTTCAGTTGCGCTGAGGTTCATTACAATTAACATTTATTAACTCCTTAATTGATTTATTATTTGAAAAAAACTTTTCATCTTGTTATGATCTTTTTTGCCAGGAGATTCTTCAAGTGATGAAGAAACATCTACGGCGTATGGTTTAATCGTTCTATAAATCTCTTCAACATTCTTTTCGGAAACTCCGCCGGCTATAATTACTCTCTCTCTAATTGAATAAGGAATCACATTCCAGTCGAATGTTTTCCCCGTTCCGCCGAATTCGTTTTGCGAAAAAGTATCCAATAAAAAAGTAGCAGACGGATATTCTTCAAGCATTGAAAAGTCAAATGTTTCATTTATTCTAAAGCTTTTAATAACGGGAAGAGCAAGTTTAGAAATCATCTCCGGTTTTTCACTACCGTGTAATTGAATAATATTTATTTTCGCTGCCGAACTTATTCGGTTAATTTCTTCTTCCGATTCATCAACAAAAACTCCCACTCTCGGAATAAAAGCGGAAAGCTTTTGTGTAATTGCTTTTGCGGTTTCGGGAGAAACATAACGCTTGCTTGGTTTGTAAAAGATAAAACCGATTGCGTCTGCGCCGAGTTGTTCAGCAAGCAAAGCGTCTTCAATATTGGTTACACCGCAAATCTTAATTTTCATACCGGCACCAGTTTTGAAATTCATGAATTGCAGAGCTAATATTTTCTTGTTTCATAAAATGTTCACCGGCTAAAACCGCATTTACGTTTATCTGTTTCAATTCCAAAATATCTCTTTGTGTGGTTATTCCACTTTCGGAAACAAAAATCGTCTCTTCATTAAAGTTTTGCCGTAAATTGATTGAAGTATTCAAATTGACTTCAAAAGTTTCAAGGTTTCGGTTGTTCACTCCGATAATTTTATTTATGCTTTGGTCAATCTTTTCAAGCTGCTTTGCAGAATGCATTTCCAGCAAAACGTCCAATCCTATTTCGTTTGCGCATAAAGTTAATTCAGTTATCGCGGTTTTATCAAGCGCTTCGCAGATCAATAAAATAGCGTCCGCGCCGAACGCCTTCGCCTGGTGTATTTGCATCTCATCAATGATAAAATCTTTTCGTAGGAGAGGCGCTGTTTTTATTCCTGCAATATCTTTTAAGAAATTAATACTTCCTTGAAAAAATATCTCATCCGTTAAAATTGAGATCGCATCCACGCGGTTTTCAAAATAAGTTTTAGCAATCTTCAAATGATTAAAGTCTTCTCTCAACACTCCTTTAGAAGGAGATGCCTTTTTTATTTCAGCGATTACGGCGATAGCATCTGCTTTTATCAATGCAGAAGAGAAGGAGAGAGGCGCTTGCTTATAAAACTCAAAATCATTAAATGAAGCAACAGAAAACAGTTGGTTCAATTCTTCAACTTCTTGTTCTTTTACAGCGATAATAGTTTCAAGAAAATTCATTAAACAAAATCCTTTAATGCGACAAGTTTATCGTAAGCCGTTCCCGAAAGGATCGATTCTTCGGCTGCAAGTTTACAGACCTCAAGATCGCTTGAAAAATTTGCTGCATACAAAGCCATTGCTGCATTGGCACAGACGGTGTAAAAAGCTCCGTTGGACTTTTTATCTCTTAGAACATTCAATATGATATCAGCGTTTGTTTTTGCATCGGCTCCGGCAATTTCCTCCAGGGTAACTTTGGGATAAGAAAAAGTTTCATTTGTAATTTTATAATTCTTCGTGCCGTTGGTTTTATCGTACTCATAAACATTGGTTTCACCGTTTAACAAAATCTCATCAAAGCGGTTATCGGTGCAAACGAAACAGACTTTTTCAAATCCCAAATACTCCGCAGCAGAGCACATCAATTCTGCGGCTTGGTTATTGAATGTTCCAATGAGTTGATGTTTTACACCAGCCGGATTTGTCAACGGTCCCAGCATATTGAAGATTGTTTTCATCCCGAGTTCTTTTCGGACCGGGGCGGCATGCTTCATCGCCGGATGAAAGTTAGGTGCAAATAAAAAGGTTATCCCGATTTGGTGTAACGCTTTCTCCGATTGTTCGGGAGATAAATTAATATTGATTCCAAGTTCCTGCAAAACATCAGCGCTGCCGCAAAGACTTGAAATAGAACGATTACCATGTTTGGCAACGCTTACACCGACTCCTGCAACTACAAACGCTACCGCAGTTGAAATGTTAAATGTTCCGGAATTATCTCCGCCGGTTCCACACACATCAATTGTTAAAACATTGTTTGTTTTTATTTTGATGCTATTCTCTCTCATCGCTGAGGCAAATCCTGCTATTTCTTCAGCCGATTTTCCTTTAGATTTCAAACCGATAAGTAATCCGGCAAGTTGTGAATTATTTACTTCACCGTTCATTATGCTGTTCATTGCTTTGAACGATTCTTCAAACGAAAGATGTTGTTTGGCGATCACTTTTTCCAGAATATCTTTTATCATAACGACAACCAATTTTTAATAATTGTTTTTCCTTCAACAGTTAAAATAGACTCCGGATGAAATTGAATTCCTTCAATCGGAAAAGTTTTATGGCGCACACCCATAATGACTCCATCCTCTGTTTGTGCGGTAATCTCCAGCGAAGAGGGGAGTGTTTCTTTTTCAATAATGAGAGAATGATACCGCGTAGCTTCAAAATCTTTCGGAACGTTTTTGAAAATAGTTTTATTGTCGTGCTGAATGAGTGAAGTTTTTCCATGCATCAATTGGTTGGCTTTTATAACTTTAGCGCCAAATGAAATTCCGATCGCCTGATGACCAAGACAAACGCCAAGTACCGGAATCTTTTTCCCGAATTTATGAATCGCCGTAAGCGAAATGTTCGAGTCTTCCGGTCTGCCAGGTCCCGGAGAAACAATAATTTTATCTGGATTCATTTTCTCAATTTCTTGTCCGGTAATTTCATCATTCCTTTTTACCAGAATATTTTTTGCGAATCTTCCTACAAGCTGCACAAGGTTATAAGTAAACGAATCGTAATTATCAATTACTAATATTTTCATCAATCACCTCTGCATATTGTAATGCGTTAAGCAATACTGCGGCTTTGTTTTTAATTTCTTTTGTTTCAAGTTCGGGAGTGCTGTCTGCAACAACTCCGGCGCCTGCTTGCCAGTACAATGTTTTTCCTTTCGCAAATAAGGTTCTGATAGCGATGCACATATCGAGGTTGCCCGAAAAATCAAAATACCCGACTGCTCCTGCGTAAACATTTCGGCGAAGTTGTTCGTATTTGTAGATCAATTGCATCGCACGGATTTTTGGCGCACCCGCTACGGTTCCTGCCGGAAAACAAGCTTGCAAAGCATCGATCGCATCTTTGCCTTCTGCAAGTTCTCCTTCAACTTTTGATACGATATGCATTACGTGCGAGTAACGCTGTATCTTCATCAACTCGGAAACTTTAACGGAATCATATTTGCAAACTCTACCAAGATCATTCCGTCCAAGATCAACCAACATGGTATGTTCCGCCAACTCCTTCGGATCATTCAATAAATTTTCTTCGAGACGTTTATCTTCATCTGCTGTTTTTCCTCTTCCGCGCGTTCCGGCAATAGGGAGGAGCTGAGCTTTTCTGTTTTTCACTTTTAATAAATCTTCGGGCGAAGTTCCGATGACGGTAAAATCATTTTCAAATTCAAGATGATACATATACGGCGAAGGATTAATAATGCGGAGCGCCCGGTAAACATTGAAGAGATCGCCTGTGTAAGTTGTGGAAAATCTTTTTGATAAAACGATTTGAAAAATATCTCCTTCAACTATGTTCTGCTTGCCGGCTTCAACCATTTTGAAAAATTCTTCGTTTGAGAAATTTGCAGAATATTCTTTCGCAAAAGAAAAATTGGACGAAAACTCAAGCGGCTTTATTAATTCCGCACGGAGTTTTGCGAGTTCATTTTTCCCAGATTGAAAAGCCTCCTCAATTGATGAAAAGGTGTTCACATCCACATTAGAAATTAAAATGATCTGATGTTTGTAATGATCGAACGCAAGGATAGTTTTATATATTCCGAAAATGGAATCATAATTTTCAAATCCGTTTTCGTGATGAGGAACAACTTTTTCAATTAGTGAAATAGTTTCATAACCGAGAAAGCCTACAATTCCTCCGGTAAAATCGGGGAGTTCGTCAATTTTCGGGTGTTTATATTTTTTTAATTCCTCTTTGATATACGCGAAGATGTTTTTATTAAATGATTTTTCTCCGCCTAAAGTTTTTTCCGAAAGCGAAAGATGGTTGTTGAAAAATATCTTCTCCGGATTTTTGCCAATGAAAGAATAGCGTGCAAGATTGAGCGAACCTTCAACCGATTCCAGTAAAAAACTTTGCTTGCCGTTTTCGCGGATTTTCAGATAGGCGAGAACGGGAGTCAAAAGATCCGCCGTAATAATTTCGTATACGGGAATCAGATTGAATTCTTCTGCTAATTTGGAAAATTTTTCTATTGTCATATTCTTTTATCATTTAGTAAAAACAAAAAACCCTTCCCAGTTGGTTCTGAGAAGGGCTTTTTAAATTTTTATTATTTCTCAAAAATCACTGGGAGGTACAACCGAGCGTACTAAACCACCAACCAAAATAGCTATTGGCTGTAAAATTTGTGCGGTAATATGTTCCTATGATGTTTTTCATAATTTTGGTTGTAAAACTAAGCGATGAAAAGCTTAATGTCAAGTGAATCATGTATTATTTGCCACAATTTATAAGAGAAAATTCTATTTACAGTTGAAATGTTTGAGAAAATAGTATTTCGGGGGTTGCCTTTCGATTTTTACATAAGCGGTAATTGCTGAAATCTTAATGTAAGGAAGTCTTTGTATATTTCATGTGAAAATAACTTTGAATATGAGTCAGGTTGAAAATGAAAAGAATCTTGTTTGCCTTTTGTTTACTGTTTCTTACGCTGTCGCCAAATAACAGTGCTCAAAAAGTTTTTCATGCAAAAATTGAGGGGGAAATTGATCTTGGTTTAGCACCTTTTGTAAGACGTGTGATTTCAGATGCCGAGTCGCAAAATGCACAAGCGATTGTTTTCGAGATCAACACTTTTGGCGGTAGAGTTGATGCCGCAACCCAAATAAAAGATGCAATCCTCGAAAGTAAAGTTTTAACCATCGCCTTTGTAAAAAACCGCGCGATCTCCGCCGGCGCATTAATCACTCTTTCGTGTAAAAAAATTGCAATGGCTCCCGGAAGTTCGATTGGCGCTACAACCGTAGTTGATCAGTCGGGACAAAAACAATCGGAGAAATATCAATCTTACATGCGTTCAGAAATGCGTTCGACTGCAGAAAAAAACGGTAGAAGAACCGATATTGCCGAAGCAATGGTTGATGAACGGGTTGTTATTGCTGGTCTTGATGATAGTACAACATTGGTAACCTTAACTTCAGCCGAAGCATTCAAGTATCAGATTTCCGATACAACTGTTGAAAGTCTCGCAAAAGTGTTGGCGGCGTTTGATATTCATAATGCATTGATAGTAGAAGAGAAATCAAATTGGGCAGAAGAATTTGTCAGCTTTTTAAATAATCCTATCGTCTCTTCTTTATTGATCATGATAGGTTTGGTTGGACTTTATACTGAAATCAAAACTCCCGGCTGGGGTTTTGCCGGAACAATTTCGCTTATTGCATTGGCGCTCTTCTTTGGTTCGTCATTCATTTTGCAGATCGCTTCCATTTTTCAAATATTACTTTTTGTGGCTGGAATAATCTTGCTCATTTTAGAAATATTTGTTATCCCGGGTTTTGGCATCACCGGCATAATGGGAATTATTCTTGTAATTGGTTCCATTTTCTTTTCACTTTTTAATGCGGAATTTTATTTCGACTCAAATATTCTTTACACAGCAATAATTCAACTTGGCACAACAGTTTTTGCATCTGTTGTTATCATGTTCATGCTTGTAAAATATCTTCCCAAAACAACAACTTTTAACAGATTGATCTTATCCGATGAGAACGCTGCGGAAAAGGGATTTAGTTCTCATCCTTCTTATGAAAAACTTTTAAATGAAACGGGAGAAGCATTTACCACGCTTAGACCGGCGGGAACCGCGATAATTAACGATATCCGTTATGATGTGGTTACAGCAGGAGATTTTATTGAAAGAGGATCACAAATAAGAGTTATTAAAGTTGAAGGCATGCGAATTATTGTTCAAAAAATTTAAGTTAAAAAAAATTGTGTTGCCCTTTATAATTAAAGTACACAAAGTATCATCTTTTACATCATTCATGCAGTAATACATAAGGAGCTATGCCATGAAACTAGTCTTCAGCGTTTTATTAATCACTATTCTGTGCGCATTTACACTACCGCTGGACAACAACAATACAGCGAACAATCCGTTCTTTCAAGAATGGAAGACACCTTACCAAACACCACCTTATAATGAAATAAAAAATGAGCATTTCCTTCCGGCTTTGATTGAAGGAATGCGGAAACAAAAAGCAGAAGTTGACGGAATCATTAATAATCCGGTGGAACCTACTTTCGAAAATACTATTGAAGCATTAGAAAAGAGCGGTGAACTGCTAACGAAAGTGAACAATGTTTTCAGTAATCTTTTAAGTGCCAACACGAATAACGAATTGCAAAATATTTCTCAAGAATCATCACCGCTTTTATCCAAACATTATGATGATATCAACCTCAACGAGAAACTATTTAGTCGAATAAAAACATTATATGATAAAAAAAATACTCTGACCCTAAATTCAGAACAAAAAAGATTGTTGGAAAGATACTTTAAGGATTTTACCAGACGCGGTGCTAACCTTAATGCCGAAGAGAAAGATAAGTTTCGAAAGATAAATGAAGAGCTTTCTGCGCTTTCCTTGAAGTTTAATGAGAACGTTTTAAAAGAAACCAACTCTTTTATGCTCATTATTGATGATGAAAATGACCTCTCTGGACTTCCGGCGTCAGCAATTAATGCTGCAAAAGAAGAAGCAGTTGCTAAGGGGTATGAAAACAAATGGGTGTTTACACTTCAAGGACCTAGTTACCGATCATTTATAAGATATGCCAATAATCGTAGCCTTCGAGAAAAAATTTATAAAGCTTCTAATCAGATTGCCAATAACGATAACGAATACGACAATAAAACTATTGTGCAAAAAATAATATCTCTACGATCTCAAAAAGCTAAGCTATTAGGTTTTAAAACTTTTGCAGACTATGTACTCGATGACTATATGGCGAAAAATCCACAAAGAGTCTATGACTTCTTATTAAAATTGTGGGAACCTGTAATTATTAAAGCCGGAAGAGAAATTCAAGATTTAAAAGAATTTGCTGTAAGCGAGGGGAATACTTCAAAGTTTGAACCCTGGGATCTTTCTTATTACGCACAGAAATTAAAGAAAGCAAAATATAATTTGGATGACGAGATGCTGCGTCCATATTTCAAACTTGAGAATGTGTTTACCGGTCTATTTGCAATAGTGAATAAATTATACGGTATTCAACTTGTTGAAAGAAAAGATATTCCGGTGTATAACGAAGACGTAAAAGTCTTTGAGGTAAAAGATAGTGAAGG
The DNA here is from genome assembly GCA_030693705.1 of Ignavibacteria bacterium. GTDB lineage: Bacteria > Bacteroidota > Ignavibacteria > Ignavibacteriales > Ignavibacteriaceae > UBA1563. Next base: position 53,909 of record JAUYAB010000068.1, read on the forward strand.
AAGGCACTTAGGACTCTTGTATGCCGATTATTTCCCTCGCGATAATAAACAGGGTGGGGCATGGTGCGGAGTACTACGGGATCAGAACAACCTGAATGGTATAATAACTTCTCCTGTTACTTTTAATGTTGGCAGTCTTTCCAAACCAACTTCTGATAAACCTTCGCTTCTAACTTTGCGTGAAGTTGAAACTTTATATCACGAATTTGGTCATGCGCTGAACAACTTATTCTCTAATGTTACTTATCCCCGTCTTACAGGCGCAAATGTTGCATGGGATTTTATTGAACTGCCTTCTCAAATAATGGAAAACTGGGCTACGGACCCCGAAGTATTAAGAATGTATGCTAAACATTATCAAACAGGAGAGGCTATTCCTGATGAACTAATAAAAAAAATAAAGGATGCCGAACTGTACAATATCGGTATAGCAACTACTTCCTCTTTATTGTTTCCTGCTTTAATCGACATGGATTATCATACCCGAACGGATGATTCCCTATTTGATATAAGAGCATTCGAAGAAAAAACTTTTAGTAAATACAATTTAGTTCAGGAATTAGGTTCTCCTTATCCATCTACTCAAAATGGGCACATTATGCCTGAAACCGGCGGATATGCGGCCGGTTATTATAGTTACATTTGGGCTGCGGTGCTTGATGCTGATGCGTTTGAACTTTTTCAAGAAAAAGGTCTTTTCAACAAAGATGTGGCTTATTCCTTTAAGAAAAATATTTTAGAAAAAGGTAACAGTGATGATCCTTTGGTGCTCTATAAACTATATAGAGGAAGAGAACCAAAAGTTGACGCATTATTGAAAAAGTTAGGTGTAAATTAATATTGTTTAAACTAAAGACGAGACAAACATGAAAACAAAATTATTTCTTTTATTATTTGCTATTACTTTGTGTGGATTCACTTTTCAATCAGATGAAAAAAAAACAGATAATCCTTTTTTTAAGGAATGGAAAACACCCTTCCAAACACCTCCGTTTGATGAAATTAAATTGGAACATTACTTACCTGCTTTTGAAGAAGGTATTCTTCAGCAGAAAAATGAAATTGATGCAATTTTAAACTCGAAGGAAAAACCGACATTTGTAAATACAATTGATGCTTTAGAACTAAGCGGGCAGTTGCTTACCAAAGTGAATAGGATTTTCAGCCAGGTTAACGCGGCAAATACAAACGATGAGATGCAAAAAATCGCCGAAACCACTACGTCAATGTTATCAAAACACAATGATGATATTTTTCTTAATGAAAAATTGTTCGCAAAAGTAAAATCTGTATATGATGAAAAAGAAAAGTTTAATCTCACTACGGAACAAAAGACAGTTCTTGAGAACTATTATCTGGATTTTATTAGAGGCGGAGCAAATTTAAATACCAAAGGTAAAGAGAAACTTAGAAAAATTAATGATGATCTTTCTCAACTCGTATTGAAATTCGGAGACAACGTTCGTAAAGAAAACGCAAAGTTCGAGTTGATGGTAGATAACAAAAAAGATCTCTCCGGACTTCCGGCTGCCTCAATTCAAGCAGCAGCAGAAAAAGCAGATGCAAAAGGTTTGGATGGGAAATGGAAATTTACAATTGATAAACCGACATTAATTCCTTTTTTACAATTTGCAGAAAATCGTTCTTTACGAGAGAAAATGTATAAAGCATACATGAATCGCGGAAATAATAATGACGAGTTAGATAACAAATCGACTCTCTCTAAAACTATTTCTTTAAGAGTTGAAAAAGCAAATTTGTTGGGATATAAACGATATTCAGATTTTGTGCTTCAAAAGAAGATGGCAAAAACCCCGGAAAACGTTTATAAATTCTTATATGATATGTTCAAGCCAACTACTGAAAAATCGAAATCCGAAGTTGTTGAAATGCAGAAAATAATTGATAAAGGAAATGGAGGATTCAAATTAGAGCCATGGGATTGGTGGTATTATGCCGAGAAAGTGAAAAAAGAAAAGTATGATCTTGATGAAGAAATGCTCCGTCCTTACTTCCAACTAGATAATGTAGTTAACGGAGCTTTTACTGTAGCCGGTAAACTTTGGGATTTGCAATTTTCAGAGCGGAAGGATATTCAGGTTTATCACTCCGATATGAAAGTATACGAAGTTAAAGAGGCGAATGGAAAGCATGTCGGTATTCTCTACACAGATTATTTCCCTCGAGACAGTAAAACAAATGGTGCATGGTGTGGCGGATTCAGAGATCAGACTAATATGGCTAACAACTACGTTTTCCCGCTTGTTTATAACGTCGGGAATTTTTCAAAGCCAACCGCAGATCAACCTGCTTTGATCAGCTTAGAGGAAGTAAGGACCTTGTTCCATGAATTTGGTCATGGTTTAGCCAACCTCCTTCAAAACATTACTTACCCGAGTGCAAGCAATGTCCCATCGGATTTTGCAGAACTTCCATCCCAGATAATGGAAAATTGGTCTATGCAGCCTGAAGTTTTGAAGATGTATGCCAAGCATTATAAAACCGGCGAAATGATTCCGCAAGAACTAATTGATAAAATTGATAATGCAAGATTTTTCAACCAGGGGTTTGAGACTTTAGAATATATTGCCGCTTCAATAATAGATATGGACTGGCATGTAATCACAGATACAAATGAAAGAGATGTAGCTCAATTCGATAAAGAATCAATTGCAAAAATGGGATTGATTCCGCAAATACTTCCGCGTTATCTAAGTACAAATTTTATTCACATAGCTACTTGGGGATATGAATCCGGCTACTACAGTTATCTTTGGGCTGCAGTTCTTGACTCGGATGCCTTTGAATCTTTTATGGAAAGAGGGTTATTTGATAAAGCAACAGCAGAATCATTTAGAAAAAATGTTCTTGAAAAAGGGGGAAGTGAAGATCTTATGGTTCTTTACAAAAAATTTAAAGGAAGAGAACCGAATGTTAACGCGCTATTAAAAAAACGTGGGCTGAATTAGCCGTTAGATAAGAAGAAAGAGGTTTCAAATGAACAACAAATTTATAACTAACAAAATTGGAGTTGGAATATGCGATCAAAATTTTTATTGTTAATCTTGTTTTTGGGAATATGCACATTTACTATTCAATCGGAAGATAACAAAATGAATAATCCTTTTTTAAAAGAATGGAAAACTCCATTCGGAACACCACCCTTCGACCAAATTAAAAACGAACATTTCATGCCCGCTTATGAAGAGGGAATGAAACAACAAGCAGCGGAAGTTGAAGCTATTGTTAATAATAAAGAAAAATCAACTTTCGAAAACACAATTGCAGCGTTTGAACAAAGCGGAAAACTTTTCACCAAAGTGAACAATGTTTTCAACGGACTCAATGGTGCAAACACAAATGCTCGGTTACAAGAAATCGCTCAAAAAACAGCGCCTATGATCTCGAAACATTTTGACGAGATTTATCTCAATGAAAAATTCTTTACTCGTGTGAAAAGCATTTATCAAGAAAAAGACAAACTCAATCTTACCACTGAACAAAAAGTAGTTCTTGAAAATTATTACAAGGATTTTGTTCGCGGCGGCGCCAACTTAAATAAAGAAGAGAAAGAAAAGTTTAAAAAAATAAACGAAGAACTCTCTCTACTCGGTGTAAAATTTGCGGAAAATATTTTGAAAGAAACGAATGCAATTGGATTGGTTGTCGATAATAAAGAGGATCTTGTAGGATTGCCGGAAGGTGTTATTCAAGGCGCTGCCGAAACCGCAAAAGGAAAGGGTCTTGAAGGGAAGTGGGCTTTTACTCTTCAACGACCAAGCTGGACGCCATTCATTAAATATTCTCCTAAAAGAGAGCTAAGAGAAAAATTGTTTAAAGCCTACACTAACCGGGGAAACAACAACAATGAATTGGATACAAAAAAGATTCTAACCAAGATGGCTGCTCTTCGCGTTGAGAAGGCTAATTTATTGGGCTATAAAACATATGCTGATTTTAAACTTGAAATCAATATGTCGAAGAATCCAGAAACCGTTTACAAGTTTTTAAATGAACTCTGGACACCCTCAGAGCAAAAAGCGAAAGAAGAAGTAGCCGATATGCAGAAGATCATTGATGCTGAAGGCGGAAACTTCAAACTGCAACCCTGGGATTGGTGGTATTATGCAGAAAAAGTTAGAACTGAAAAGTATGCACTCGATGAAGAGATGCTACGTCCGTATTTCAAACTTGAAAATGTTATTGACGGGGCATTTGGAGTTGCAACCAAACTTTACGGTTTGAAATTTGTTCAGCGAAAAGATATTCCCGTTTATCACCATGATGTAAAAGTTTTTGAAGTGCTCGAAGCAAACGGAAAACATCTTGGAGTTTTGTTTACCGATTATTTCCCGCGCGACAGCAAACGCAGCGGCGCATGGATGAGTGAATTCACAAGTCAATCCAATATGGGCGGAAAATTCATTTCACCGGTGCTTTACAACGTTGGTAATTTTACTAAACCTACAAAAGATAAACCTGCGCTCTTGAGCTTTGATGACGTGAACACGCTGTTCCATGAATTCGGTCATGCGCTACATTATTTGATTGCTACTTCTGTATATCCTTCCGGTAAAAGAGTTCCGGTTGATTTTGTTGAATTGCCTTCACAGGTAATGGAGAATTGGGCTTCCGATCCGGTAGTTTTAAAAATGTACGCGAAGCATTACAAAACCGGAAAAGTAATGCCGGATGAATTGATCAACAAAATTGTAAATGCGGGACATTTTAATCAAGGATTTGAAACGGTTGAATACTTAGCCGCGTCACTTCTGGATATGGATTGGCATTCGATTGTTGATACGAATGAAAAGGACGTTCTAAAATTTGAAAAAGAATCTTTAGCAAAACATGCTTTGATACCGGAAATTGAATCTCGTTATCAAAGTACAAATTTTCAGCATATTTTTGCTGATGATGGTTATGCAGCCGGGTATTACGGTTATGTTTGGGCGGCGGTTTTAGATGCCGATGCCTTTGCGGCATTCAAAGAAAAAAACGATGTGTTTGATCCATCAACGGCAAAAGCGTTTAGAAATCTCTTAAAGAATGCTGGCAGTGACGATCCGATGGTTCTTTATAAACAGTTTAGAGGAAGAGAACCGAAGATTGATGCTTTGTTGCTGAAACGGGGATTAAATTAAAGAATTGGTCAACCACTAAAAATTAAAAAAGCCTAAGTGAAAAATTGCTTAGGTTTTTTAATATAAGATTAGACTTCTTTTGAACTGTTAGTAATAATATGTAAACGGTTATTAAATAGCGAATGATGAACAAGGAATAATGAATTTTGAAGTTAGTGTAATTTGTATTTCATCCGCCGCGGCGGATCAGCATTCGAAATTCCTTAATCGATATTCATTATTCATTATTCATTTTTCTATTTAGTGGTTTCAATGCACTAAAAATGGAAGTTCTAATATCGTATTCATACTATAATTACAATAGTTCTAATATGTTTGTAGTTTTGGTATACTGTCGTTGAGTTACTTTCTGCATGCCACCGGTGCGTGCCGGAGCCATCATACTCATCTCAATCGTTAAATACAAATTAGTCTTTGATTTTTCTACCAAACCTTTTGACAAGTTAAAATAAATTTTCCCCTCACCTTTGTATGAGGGCGACTTGACAGTAACTTTTGCTTGTTTTGCTCTTTCGGAGATTTTATACTGTGAATTTAATCCGGCATCAATTACGGCAAGGTTACTCTCTTTATATTTTTCAAAACCGGTTATTTTGAAATTCAAAGTATTTATCATTTCAAAAAACGGAAGTTGAGCCGGAGGATTTGTCATCGTCCATATTGAATCTTTTTTGACCTGATTATCCGGCAATTTTCTAAAAACTTGTGAAAGTAAAGGACGAAGCGCTCCTTCGGTTATTTGTTGCTGAAGCATTTTCTTTTCTTCCAGAGAGACTGAATCTTTTAATCCCCCTAATTCGATAATTTTATTCGCAATTCTGTCAGTTCTGAAAAACTCGAGGATCTCTCCTTTAGGTGTTACTCTTGCGGTGAAAGGATTATTTATAACGGCTTCATAGTTGGCGTAATTTTTTTTATCTTCACCGGAAAGTTTGTTGCCTGACTGATAAGAAAAAGTTTTCCCGTTTCCTGTCGCCTCGAGTTTAACAGAAGTAAACGTAAACTCAATTTCCATTACACCGTCTTGATCAACGTCCTTAACGGAAAGCTTTAATAGATAGGTTAGCGCTTGCCTGATATTTTGCACAACAAAAGTATCAGCTTTAATTGATTGATCATCATCGGTTATGCTCGTTAAACGATAGTTATACTCCGAACCTTTTGTAAAAGCATATTTCAGTTCGACAGTTGAAAAAGAACCATCTGTAATCGGAACAGCTTTTATATCGGAAGAATCAAAAGCGGTAGAAAAAGTTTTTTCTTCTTTCTTTGGTTCTTCTTTTTTACCGCATCCGATAAAAAAGGGAAGTATTAGTAATGTTAGCACAAGTAGTTTTTTCATTTTTATCCTTTAATAAAGTAAATATTTTTTTCTTATTTCTTTGAAATGAGATAGTTCTTTTTGATATGATTTGAAAATATGATCCGGTGAAATATTCTTTAAAAGTTGTTTCCTGATCTTTGAATCTCCCGAAAGTAAATCGATCGATTTCTCTTTAAACGAATATTTTTTGGGATACAATTTGTGTAAAGTGTAAAGCAGAATAATTCCAAATTTTACAGATTCAACTTTCGCTTTATCGATTACGTTTATCGAAATGCCGTGACAAATTTTTTCATTGTACTTCGGGTTTGTCGCAGCATTAGGAATATCTTTTGGTGTAAAAGAAATTTCAGAAAAAGTCAAACCTTTAATTTTGAATTTGCGAAGTTCATTAAACAATTGTTTTGCTTTAATAAACGGTGCTCCGATTGTTAAGAAAGGTTTTTCGGTTCCTCTTCCTTCGGAAATATTTGTTCCTTCGATCAAACAAGTTCCCGGATAAACGATGGCTGTTTCTAAATCAGTGATGTTAGGTGATGGTTTTATCCATTGACGATTCAGATCGTCGAAGAAATAATTTCGCTTCCAGTTTCTCATTCTCAAAACCTCAAGCATCGCATGCAGATTATTTCCCAAAAGATTTTCTTCGTTAAAATAATTCGCCAACTCGCCAAAGGTCATTCCATGTGCAACCGGTATTGGAGCAATTCCAACAAACGAACTTAGAGAATCCTGCCGGATTGGTCCATCAACATAATTACCGCCGATTGGATTTGGTCGATCAAGAACGATGATCGGAATTTTATTTTCTGCCGCAGCCTGCATTGAATAATAAAGGGTCGAAAGATAGGTGTAAAAACGGGCGCCTACATCCTGCATATCAAAAATTAAAACATCAACACCTTTCAACATTTCTTTAGTAGGTTTTTTATTTTTTCCGTAAAGAGAATATATCGGAGCTTGCGTCTTTTCATCAATTTCATTTTCAATAACTTCTCCGGCTTTTCCCATACCGCGTATTCCGTGCTCGGGACCAAACAACGCGACAATTTTGATTCTATACTCCGATGAAAATAGTGCATCAACAAGATGAGTTCCATCATCTAAAACAGCCGTGTGATTGGTGACTATTCCAATATTTCTTCCTTCGATTAAATCAATATTTTCTGAAAGAAGCAAGTCGGCTCCCGTTGCTATCTTTACTTTGTTAGATTGACAGAAAATTGTTTGAAGAAAAAGAAACGTGATGAGAAATAATTTATAATTCATTTTGAAAATGTCTCCTTGCCAGCGACCAGGCGGCTAACGTTAGTCCATCCCAAATAATATTTTTGCTTATGAGTTCCTCAATTTCTTTTGGAGTTTTTTCCAGCAATTCAAATTCTTCCGTAGCATCTTTTGGAAGGGGAGACGGGAGCAAATCTTTTGCAAGAAAAACTTTTGAAATTTCATCCGCCGCTCCGGTAAATGGAGCGAACTCACCAATCTCCAAAAGCGAATCGGCAGAAAAACCCGTCTCTTCGCGAAGTTCTTTTAATGCGTTTTCTTGGTAAGAAATTCCTTCCTTCATTCCACCGCATGGAAACTCAATACTTTCACGTTCATTTAAATAGCGGTATTGCTTAACCATTAAAATTTTTCCATCGGAAGTAATCGGAATAATCATCGAAGAACCGGAGGTGTGAACGTAATGATAGATGCCACGTTCACCATTCTCTAACTGAAATTCATCTACCCGGTAGCTCCAATGATCATTTTGGAATTTGGTCAGTGAAGAGATTTTTTGCCAGTGAAGCAATTTTAATCTGTGTAATTATTAAGTAATTCGTGTCTCGAAAAAAAATGAGCAATTTCAATTGCGGCGTTTTCATCGGAGTCTGAACCGTGCACAGCATTTTCGCTTTTGCTGTCGGCATATAACTTCCGAACAGTGCCTTCTTCCGCTTCAGCCGGATCAGTTGATCCGATGAGTTTTCGGTAATCAGCAACGGCATTTTCTTTTTCCAATACTAAAGCTACCACCGGACCGGAAATCATAAACTCAACAAGGTCATTGTAAAATGGTCTTTCTTTATGAACTTCGTAAAATCCTTGAGCTGATTCTTTTGTAAGCCGCGTCATTTTCATCGCCTTAATTTTGAATCCGGCTTCCGTGAATTTAGTTATTATTTGTCCAACAAGATTTTTTTTTACTGCGTCGGGTTTTATCATCGCGAAGGTTCTATTTGTCATTTAATCTCCAATAATTAAACATAAAAATTGCGTCATCCGTTTTTACCGGATGACGCTTTGAGGTAAAAGAAATTTTCAAAAACTATTTTTTAGTTGATCTCTTCACAACCACTTTTTTCTTCGCCGTTGTTTTTGTTGCGATCTTCTTAACCGGTTTCTTCGCACCGTAAACTTCTTCCAAAGCTTTTTTCATCGTGATGCCAATTTCTGCCGGACTTTCGACAACTTTAATTCCCGCTTTTTTCATCGCAGCCATTTTTTCAGCAGCAGTTCCTTTGCCGCCTGAAATAATTGCGCCCGCATGTCCCATTCTTCTTCCGGCAGGAGCGGTTCTTCCGGCAATAAATCCTACTACGGGTTTCTGCACATTCTTTTTGATGAAAGCAGCAGCGTCTTCTTCAGCGCTTCCGCCAATTTCACCGATCATTACAATTCCTTCAGTTCCCGGATCATCGTTAAACATTTTGATGATGTTTATAAATTGTGAGCCGATGATCGGATCGCCGCCAATACCAACGCATGTAGATTGCCCGATCTTCAAATCAGTTAATTGTTTTACTGCTTCGTAGGTTAAAGTTCCACTGCGTGAGACTACGCCGATCTTTCCTTGCTTGTGGATAAAGCCCGGCATGATGCCAACTTTTGCTTGTCCGGGAGAAATTACACCCGGACAATTTGGACCAATTAAAACAACATCTTTATTTTTTATTGCGTTGTAAGCCATCGTCATATCTTTTGCGGGAATTCCTTCCGTAATACAAATAATAACTTTTATTCCGCTGTTTGCAGCCTCTAAAATAGCATCTGCGGCAAACGCAGGGGGAACAAAAATAACCGACGTATTTGCTTTTGCAATTTTTACCGCTTCGGCAACGGTATTAAAAATCGGAATATCGGTGTCGTCAAACTTTGTTCCGCCTTTGCCAGGTGTAACGCCGGCAACAACTTTGGTTTTGTATTCGATCATTTGTTTTGCGTGAAAAGAACCTTCGCTGCCGGTAATTCCTTGAACCACCAAACGCGTTTTTTTATCAACAAGAATGCTCATGATTATTTCCTTTGTTAGCTAAGATTACGATTTTCTTTTGTCAAAATTACTGAATTTGCACGAAAAAACATTCACGATTTTAAAAATGATTTCAGAATCTAATACATTATAAAGCCGACAATAATAAGTTAGGATTAATGAATGATTGAATGGAAATCAATTAAACTTTAATTAATTTTGATCTTGGATCACTCAGTGATAAAATCATTCAACCATTCATCCATTCATTCATCCATCTCGTCAAGTTTTATATCCGATAAATATTTTTGCAAACTGTCCACTCCTTTTCTTATCCAACAAAAAATAGTTAATTTTAGTTAGTTCAGTTAAAATCATTACAAAATACTTGGAGTTTAGATGAATCTTGCTGTTGTTGGAACAGGTTATGTTGGACTTGTTTCCGGTACTTGTTTTGCTGAGATGGGGAACAATGTCATTTGTGTTGATAACCATCAAGAAAAACTTAAAAAATTAAAAAATGCCGAAGTAACCATTTATGAACCTGGTTTGGATCTCCTTTTTTATCGAAATATTGCGAAGAAGAGATTAACTTTTACAGATAATCTGAGAGAAGCTGTCTTAAATTCAGAAATTATTTTTTTGTGTCTCCCTACACCACAGGATGACGATGGTTCCGCCGACTTGCAATATGTATTGGGAGTTGCTGAAAGTATCGGCAAAATATTAAAAGAAAATGACGACAAAGTTTTTAAAATTGTAGTGAACAAAAGCACTGTTCCTGTTGGAACGGCGAAAAGAGTTACCGATAAAATTGCAAAAGCGGGTGTTAATAATTTTGATGTTGTATCGAATCCGGAATTTTTACGCGAAGGTTTTGCCGTAGATGATTTTTTAAAACCGGATCGAATCGTTATCGGAACGAACAACGAGCATTCGATGCAAAGAATGAAAGAATTGTACGAACCGTTTGTCCGCCAGGGGAATCCAATTTTAGCGATGGATACTGCAAGCGCTGAAGTAACAAAATATGCCGCAAATTCATATTTGGCAATGCGTATTACGTTCATGAACGAACTCGCAAACTTTTGCGAAAAAGTCGGCGCCAACATTGATATGATTCGGCGCGGCATGGGAACGGATAACCGGATCGGGAAAAGATTTTTATTCCCGGGAATCGGATACGGCGGCTCATGTTTCCCGAAAGATGTTAATGCGTTAATAAAAACTTCTTCTGAAAATGAATCGCCGTTAAAAATATTAGAAGCTGTTGATAAAGTAAATAAAGCACAGAAACTTGTACTGGTTAATAAAGTGCTTACTCATTTTAATAATGATATTAAGGGAAAACATTTTGCTGTTTGGGGATTGGCGTTCAAACCAAATACTGACGACATGCGCGAGGCTCCTTCGGTTGTAATTATTAATGAACTTTTAAAACACGGCGCCACTGTTTCAGCGCACGATCCGGTTTCTGTTGAATCGGCCAAATTTTATTTGCAGGAGAGAATTACTTATGCCGAGAATGAATACGACGCGCTTAATAATGCGGATGCCCTTCTCATTTTTACTGAGTGGAATGAATTTAGAAATCCGGATTTCAGTGTTGTCTCGTCTAAATTAAAAAATAAAGTAATCTTCGATGGACGAAATATTTTTGACCCCTCAAGAATGAAAGAAATCCACTACACATACTACAGTATCGGACGGGAAGTTGTGAAAGGTTAATAAGTTGAGACGAAAATTATTTCTCCTTTTCATTTTCATTTTCCTTCAACAGGTTTTTGCCGAAAGCGTTCAACAATTCGGCAATATCGGAGATTTGAAATTACAAAGTGGAAAAATTCTTCGGGACTGTCAAATCGGTTACCGCACATTTGGTTCTCTCAATACAGAAAGATCAAATGCCATTCTTTATCCAACTTGGTTTGCCGGCGTAAGCAAAGATGTTATCGGATTGTTGGGCGCAGATAAGTTGATAGACACTACGCGATACTTCATCATAGTTGTTGACGCACTTGGAAACGGCGTTTCAACATCTCCAACTAATTATACGCACGAAATTCCGTTCCCGGAAATTACAATTCGCGATATGGTGGAATCGGAATATATATTGATAAAAAAAATTCTGAAGATAAACCACTTATTTGCTATTATTGGCGGCTCAATGGGAAGTATGCAGGCATTTGAGTTTGCGGTTGCGTATCCTGATTTTATGGATAAAGCCATTCCTTATTCGGCTTCTCCCAAAATAACTTCGAACGAGAAAATTATTTTTTCATTGATGAAAGAAATAATCACTTCCGGAAAGAAGAACGGAGAAGATGAAAACGAAATTGTGAAGAAGTTAAATATTGTAATTCAACTTTTGGCAAGGACCCCGGCAAACATCAACAGAAATTATCCCACTGATAAGTTTTCTGAAATAGAAAAGAAGTTTGAGAGAACATCTCCAATTTTCACTTCTGCATGTTATCTCACTCAACTCGATGCTATGTTTGGTCATGATATAACGCGTAACTTTAATTCGTTATTTGAAGAGGCAGCGAAACAAATTAAAGCGAAACTTTTCATCATCGTTTCGGAATCGGATTTGTTATTAAATCCGCAACCGGCTAAAGACTTTGCTGCATCCTCAAAAGCAAAAATACTTGTATTAAAGAACGACTGTGGTCATTTAGCGGTTGGATGCGAGATGGATTTGTGTAGATCCGAAATTCAAAAATTTCTTGATGAGAAATAAGAAGGTTACTTATGAAAAATTTTCTATCAGCAATAATTCTTTTTTTTATTTTGACTGGAATAACTTTTATGAAAGCTCAATCATTAAAACCAAGTTGGATTGACAAATCAACGCAAAAGTTGAAACAGCAATTAATTCAAAAGTATGGTGAAACCCAAAAGTTAAAAATTGAAAAGGGAGTTACTCAAGTTGCAGAATTCTGGCGCGAAAGCGACGGCAGCCAAAAAGATTTTGAAGATTTTATTCTAGATAATTATGCCGGTACTGCTGAAACGCATGACCAACTTTTTGATAGATTTGAATATCTTTTAGAACAAACAGACGGTCATTTTAATAAATTGAATTTAGATTACCGTCGTCAAGCTGATTTGGAATTAGGTCCTATTCTTCCAGTTGATGAAATATTTTCCGGCTACGATCCTTCCGCTCACATCAATGATGATTTCTTTCAAAACAAAATTGCTTTTGTTGTTCTTCTCAATTTCCCCTTGACAACTTTAGAAGATCGTTTAGCGAAAGGTGAAACTTGGACGCGCAAAGACTGGGCGGAAACGCGGTTGGCTCATCGCTTTGCAAAAAGAATTCCCGCTGAAGTTAATTTGGCTATTGGTGAAGCTTCGGCAAAATCATCTGCATATATTGCCGGTTATAACGTTTGGATGCATCACGTATTAAATGAAAAAGGAGAACGGCTTTTTCCCGAAAAAATGCGTTTACTTTCTCACTGGAATTTGCGCGATGAATTGAAAGCAAATTATCCTTCAGAAAAAGTTGGATTAGAGAAACAAAGAATTATTCAGAAAGTGATGGAGCGAATTGTTACGCAGACAATTCCGGAAATTGTAATCGATAATCCTGCGGTTGATTGGAATCCGTTCACCAATGAAGTAAAATTATCTTCCGTGAAAGATTATTCTGAAAATGCAAAAGCCGGCAAAAGTTTTTCGGAAAAAGCCGAACCGAATACTCGCTACCAAATGCTGTTGGATGATTTCAAGGCTTCAAAACAAGCTGATCCTTATTCGCCAACAGCAAAAACAATGATCGAAAGAAAATTTAACGAAAACCGTGAAATACCGGAAGTTCGTGTAAAAGAAATTCTTGAATCGGTTTTGTCTTCTCCGCTTGTTAAAGAAACAGCTCAACTGATTGAAAAAAGATTAGGCAGACCGCTCGAACCGTTTGATATTTGGTACAATGGTTTCAAACCAAAGAGCAAATATTCCGAAGCCGATTTAGATAAAATTGTTGCGAAAAGATATCCAACTCCACAAGCGTTTCAAAAAGATATTCCTAATCTTTTAGTTAAACTTGGCTTTGCAAAAGAAAAAGCGAAATTCTTGGCAAGCAATATTGAAGTCGATCCGGCAAGAGGTTCAGGTCATGCATGGGGAGCCGGAATGCGATCTGAGAAAGCGCATCTTCGCACTCGCGTTGATAAATCCGGAATGAATTATAAAGGCTATAACATCGCGGTTCATGAATTGGGGCATAATGTTGAACAGACTTTTTCGCTAAATTCAATAGATCATTTTATGCTTCAAGGAGTTCCGAACACCGCTTTTACCGAAGCGTTTGCTTTTCTTTTTCAAAGTAGAGATTTAGCTTTGTTAGATTTGCAATCCGAAGATCAAGATGGAGAAGCTTTAAAAGCTCTGCAGGATTTTTGGGCAACTTATGAAATTGCCGGTGTGGCGATTGTTGATATCGAAGTATGGCATTGGATGTATGAACATCCAAACGCAAACGCTGAGCAATTGAAAGAAGCTGTTCTCACTATCTCAAAAAATATTTGGAATAGATTTTACGCTCCCGTTTTTAAAATAAAAGATGTGGCGCTGCTCGGTATTTATTCTCACATGATCGATTCCTTTCTCTATTTACCGGATTATCCTCTCGGTCATATAATTTCTTTTCAAATAGATGAGCATATAAAGCAAACGGGAAATCTTGGAAAAGAATTTGAAAGAATGGCAACATTCGGAAGCGTTTCGCCAGATGTTTGGATGAAACATGCGACCGGTGAACCGGTAAGTGAGAAATTTTTACTCGGCGCTGCGGGCAAAGCAATAAAAGTGATTAAAAAATAATTTTTGTTTCGAGTGAAAAACAAATTTTATTTTAATAGATTTAGGCAAGTAAAATTGTTTTAATTCCGGTTGAAGAAAATTACCGGAAAATCTCAGAACTTTGAACTAATTAAATGAATGCTGATTTAAGTTTCGCCTAAGTAATGAGGAGAATGTGCAAAAAATAGCTTTTGCGGTAGGACGACAAGCCTTTATGCTATTCGCAAAAACGATAGCGGTACTCTCCTTTGTCTTTGAAATTATCTACGAACTGAAACACTTTGTACTTCAACGAAAAATCACCCGCCTTATTTTAATCAGACAAATTCTCTTTACCGGTTTTGAAGCCTTGACGCTGATAGTTTTTATGGCTGTTGCCGTTGGAGGAATAATTATCCTTGAAGGAAATGTTATCCTCCCCGATTTTGGCAGAAGTAAATTTCTTTACACGATCATTGTTATTGTAATTATCCGGGAACTTGGAGGATTACTCACCGCATTTATTATTATCGCTCGCTCCGGAACAGCCATAGCCGCCGAACTTGGAAATATGGTAGTGAACCATGAAGTCGAATCACTGGTTTCATTTGGGATCTCGCCTGTTCTTTACTTAGTTGTTCCAAGGGTGTTGGGAGTTGTCCTCTCTATGGTTGCGTTGAATATTTACTTTAATGCGGCTGCTTTGGCAGGCACCTGGATGATGGCAAATCTTTTTACTTCCATACCGGTTTCGGAATTTCTCTACAAATTATTTTCGGAAATTGCAATGCGAGATATCCTCTCAAGTTTTGTTAAGTCACTTTTTTTTGGATTTGTGGTTGCTGTAGTTTCAAGTTACCAGGGGCTGCAAGTGAACTTTGCCTCAACGGAGGTTCCGCAGCGCACTATCAAAGGAGTTGTTCTTTCTCTTACTTGGGTAATTATTTTTGATATTATTATTACAGCCATAGTATATTTAGTATGATGCAAAAATTAGAAGCACAGCATGTTTGTTATAAAAAAGAAAATCCGATTCTGAGCGATTTTTCCTTTACCTTTGAAAAACCTCTTTACGGAATTATTTCTAACCGGAATGAAGAAAATTCAAACATATTAAAAATTTTAGCTGGATTACTTAATCCGGATAGCGGTTCGGTTCTACTTGATGGAAGAAATGTATTTACCTCATTCCAAAAAAGAGAACGAGTGATTCGCAAACAGATTGGATTTGTTTTTCAGTCCGGTGGATTGCTTTCAAACTTAAATGTTCTTGAAAATCTATTGGTTCCTTATGATTTCCATTTCCCCGATGTTTCTCGTGAAGAGAAATTGGAGAAGATATTAATTTATCTTAATGGCTTTGGACTGTCAGAATCTATTTTAAGCGAAAGACCTGCTAAATTAACAATTTCCGTAAGGAAAGCGCTTTTGTTTATTCGGACATACATTGTGGATCCCAAAATTATTTTTTATGATGATCCGTTGATGAATTGCAGCCAGCAGGTTCAAAGATCTATTTTTGAAATGATTTTAAAGTTGAAAGAAGAAAAAACTATCCAGATATTTTGTGAAACGGTTGATGCACAAATGTACAAGTTAGCTGAGGAGGTTATTCTTTTTAATGAGGGCGAACTTTATTCATCATCTTCCTTTGATGAGTTGAAAAATTCCAACTCAGATTTTGTAACCGGTTTAATTTTGAAATTATTTGCTGAGTGATTTATGAAATTTAAAATGCGTTATTCGGAAAAGATTGTAGGTTCATTTTTGATCTTCGCGTTGGTTGTTATTACTGCTTCAACAGGGTATTTGATCTTGCACAGTAAATCATTTGAAGAAAAACATTTGTTCAAAGCAAAATTTGGTGACGCTGTGGGATTATCTGCCTCTACGCCGGTTTATTTCAAAGGATTTAAGATTGGAGTGATCACAGATTTTATTTTAACTGACGACAATTATATCCTCGCTGATTTTAAGGTTTATGAAGAATTCAGAAACAAAATTGTTCGCAATTCCGCGTTATTTAAAAGTATCAATCCTATAACTTCAACAAGTACGATTGAGTTTCTGCAAGGACCGGAAAATTTATCACTTTTGCCTGATGGAGGTTTAGTCCCCGCCATCGATATTCCCGAAGGTGAAAAATTACTTGCGAAAAACATGGTGAAAAAAACGGGCGATCCGCTTAACACGGTTATTTATAACCTTGCCGCATTCTCAGAAAATATTAATAAAGACAACAACGTTGATAAAGGAGCTTTTTTCCGCGCTCTGGTAAACATGGCAGATGCCGCCGAAGGGATGAAAAAAATTACTGATAATTTGAATACTGATTTTGAAAGTATCTCAGCGCCTGATAAATCCGGAAGGCGTCCGTTTGCATCATTAGTTTTAAATGCGGCGCATATCTCTGATTCACTGCGAGTTATGACAGGATTAGTGAACCATTCATTACACCGGTTGGATACAGTTTTAACCGCCTACAGTAAACCTGAAGGGCTTGTTGTTAAAATGATTGACCCTGATGGAAAGCAAATTATTGAACCGCTAAAGAAAACAATTACCAATCTAAATGAGGTGCTTCCAAAGTTGGAAAAGTTCTCCGATTTTCTTGTAACACAACAGGGACAATTCCTTAGCATTCTGAAACAACTTGTCGAAACAATGGATGAAGTTCAAGTAACCTTTGAAACAATAAATAACGGACCATTTATTGGTAAGCCGAAAAGTGAAAGAAAAAAGTGATTTTAAGGAAATCCGTTCATTAGGACTCTGAACGTTCTTTACATTTTTGAAATATTATTATGTCGTAGGGAACGCTCGCGAGTGTTCGGCTAAGCGTGTAATTTTATTTTTTTGAAGTCCAGCTATCTTTTAAAGTAACCGTTCGGTTAAAGACTAATTTATCGGGAGTTGAAATTTTCGAATCAACACAAAAGTAACCATTCCTTTCAAACTGAATATGTTCGCCGATTTTTGCGTTCCGTAAAGAAGGCTCAACTAGAGCATCAGAAATAATTTCAAGAGAATGAGGATTTAGAAATTTTAACCAATTCTCATCCGAAGCCGGATTTTCAATTGTAAAAAGCCTATCGTACAATCTTACTTCAACCGGAACAGCTTGTTTTGCTGAAACCCAATGAATTGTTCCTTTAACTTTTTTCGTACTTGTTCCGGTTCCGCTTTTTGTTTCGGGATCAAATGAACAGCGCAATTCAATAACTTCGCCGGTTTCATTTTTTATAACTTCATCGCACTTAATTATATAAGCGTAACGCAAACGTACCTCGCCGCCGGGAACAAGGCGGTGAAATCCTTTTGGAGGAATCTCCATAAAGTCAGATTGTTCGATGAACAGTTCACGCGAAAAAGGAAGATTTCTTTTTCCCATCGAAGCATCTTCGGGATTGTTAACCGCTTCTAACTCCTCTACTTGATTTTCAGCATAATTTGTTAAAACAATTTTTAGAGGTCGCAGCACAGCCATCGCCCGTTGAGCGCGTTTATTCAGATCATTTCTAATTGAAAATTCCAGCAAAGAAATATCTGTCTGTGCATCTCTCTTTGCAACGCCGACATTTTCGGCAAAATCTCGCAATGCTTCGGGAGTATAACCTCTTCTACGCAAGCCGGAAATTGTCGGCATGCGCGGATCATCCCAATCATCAACAAAATTTTCTTTTACAAGTTGGAGAAGTTTTCGTTTACTCATAACTGTATAATTCAAATTAAGTCTTGCAAACTCAATTTGCTGCGGATGATAAACCCCAAGTTCGTTCAAAAACCAATCGTAAAGTGGGCGGTGGTTTTCAAATTCCAAAGTGCAGATTGAATGTGTGATCTTTTCTAGCGAATCTTCAAGTCCGTGTGCCCAATCATACGTAGGGTAGATGCACCACTTGTTTCCTTGCCGCTGATGATCTTCGTGAACGATGCGGTACATGATCGGGTCGCGTAAATTGATGTTGGGTGAAGCCATATCAATTTTTGCGCGAAGTGTTTTCTCTCCATTTTTGAATTCACCTTTACGCATCCGTTCAAATAAATCGAGATTTTCTTCAATACTTCGGTTTCGATAAATGCTGTCTTTCCCCGGTTCTGTCAAGGTTCCGCGTGTTGCGCGAATTTCGTCGGCATTCAAATCGCAAACGTATGCTTTTCCTTTTTTGATAAGCTCAACTGCAAACTGATACATTTGTTCAAAATAATCGGAGGCAAAGAAAAGCCGACCTTCAAACTCAGCGCCAAGCCATTTAACATCTTCAATAATTGAATCAACATATTCCTGTTCTTCTTTGCTTGGATTTGTGTCGTCGAATCGGAGATTGAATTTACCGTTGAAATCTCTCACAATTCCATAGTTAAGACAAATCGATTTTGCATGTCCAATATGCAGATAACCGTTTGGTTCCGGTGGGAAGCGGGTGTTAACGTTTCCGTTCCATTTATTCGATTTTAAATCGTCATCAATAATTTCATAAATGAAATTCTTTTTCTTGATTGATTCAGATGGTAGTTCGGTGCTGTGTTGTTCGCTCATAAGTCTTCTATATTTTTTGTTGTAAATTTACAGAAATTTAAAATAAAAAAGCCCGAAACATAACTTCCGGGCTGATTAAAATTAATTAATTTTTATTTTGAAGGTTTGGCGCGCTCAACAACCGTTCGTTCGCCTTTCTTTTTAGAATTTAATTTTTCTAAAACCACCTCAGCATCACGAGGGGAGACAGAAAAGAATGAATAACTGTCCATCACCTGTACCGCATCAATTCTACGCGATTCAAGTTTCGTTTTTTGCATTAACATATCAACTAATTTTTTAGGATTTAAGCCGTCTTTTTTACCAACGGCGATAAATAATCTTTCTTGTCCTTTACCGCCACGGTCTCTATCGGCATTTCTGAATCCATCACCTGCTCCGCGTCTTTCACTACTCCGGCTCTCATCTCTTCTTCTTCCGTCTCTCGGGCGTTCATCCCTATCTCTACCGCCGCGAGATTCCTGTCTTCCGCGAGAACCTCTTCCTTTCGATTCGAAATTTCCTGATTGCCTTTTCGATTCAAAATAATCTTGAACGTTTGCATAACTTCCCTCTTCAAGAGAATTTTGGAAAGCATATTGAATTAATGCAGAAGTAATTTCTTCAGGTGAATTTTGTTCAAGTAGTTCTTTTGCTAATTGAACATAGTTTGCCGCGACGCCTTTGGTGATAAGATTTTTAATGTCTCCGGCAATTTTTTCTTTTTTAAAATTGATGACTTCGTGAACCTGCGGGATACGTCCCTTCCTGATATCTGTCTTAGTAATGTTTTTTATGAACATCAATTTTCTATATTCTTCCGGCGAAACAAATGTTAACGCGGTGCCTTCTTTTCCGGCTCTCCCGGTTCTTCCGATTCTGTGAAGATATGCTTCGGGATCTTGCGGCAGCGCAAAATTAATTACATGCGTAAGATCGTCAATATCCAAGCCTCGCGCGGCAACATCGGTTGCAACAAGCACATTTACTTTTCTTTTTTTAAATTTATTTAAGATTTTTTCACGTTGAGCCTGGGAAATATCTCCGTGTAAACCTTCGGTGTCATAATCACGGTCGTGTAGTTTGGAAGTAATATAATCCACATCATTTTTTGTTCTGCAAAAGACAATGCCATAAAATTCAGCAGTAGTATCAATGATGCGGCAGAGAGCTTCAAGTTTGTCGGCTTCACGAACTTCAAAATAAATTTGATCAGTTAAGGTTAAAGTTTGTCCGGCATTTTTCGCCTTTACTACTACGCGCTCTTTCATATATTTTTTGGCAAGGTTTGAAATTCGGTCCGGCATGGTGGCTGAAAATAATAGTGTTCTGCGATCCGAATTTGCCCCGCTCAAAATTTCTTCGATATCGTCGATGAATCCCATATTCAGCATTTCATCGGCTTCATCTAAAACCACGAACGAAACTTTACCGAGAGAAAAAATCTTTCGTTTCAATAAATCCATTACTCTGCCGGGAGTTCCGACAATAACATCCACTCCTTTTTTCAATCTTCTTAATTGAATATCGTAAGATTGACCGCCATAAATTGGGGCGACGTGAATATTTTTATGTCCGCGAAGTGAATTAAATTCTTCCGCCACCTGGATAGCAAGTTCGCGTGTGGGAACGAGAACTAAAACCTGAAGATGGCTTGATTTTGTAGCTAATTGATCAATAATAGGTAATGCGAATGCGGCGGTTTTTCCGGTGCCGGTTTGTGCTTGCCCGATTAAGTCATTCGTTGATTGAAGGATGAGCGGGATTATTTTGCTTTGAATTTCTGTTGGTTCTTCGAATCCCTTCATCTTAATCGCTTGAAGCATTTCGGTGGAGAGTCCTAATTCATTAAAGGATGTGGTCATGTAGTGTGTACTTTCATCTGGTTGATATTATGCCTTGAATTAAATTTCAACCTATGAAGAATAGTTCTCGCGTTCTCTTGAGACGAAAAAGGGGAGGAGAAAAAGTAGATAATAGACAAATCCTAATAAGTAGAAATAATTCCGTGTGCTAAAATAACCGAATTCTTTGTCATTTCATAATAGTGAAGAGGTCGAAACGGGCTGAAAATCAAGTTTTTATCTTTTCTAAAGCGATATTTATTCTTTTTATCGTTTCCTCTTTCCCAAGAATGAAGAAAATGTCGAACAAACCGGGACCTCCGCTAACACCCGAAACTGCTAAACGCAGAGGATGAATGATGGCTGCATTTTTTACTGCAACTTCCTCCGCAACTTTGTGCAAAGCATTTTCGTAATCTTCTTTTAGTGGATTATCTGTTTTCTGAATTGCTTCAATAAATTTTTGAAGAAGCTGCGGACTTTCTAACGTCCATCTTTTTTTAACCGCATCTTGATCGTAAGATTGTGGGATGGTAAAAAAGTAACCGGCGTTGAGGATAATTTCTTTTACAAAATTTATTCGCTCTTTCATGGCTTGGATGACGAGCAATAATTTTTCATCAGATAAGGAATGAGACTTAAAATCAGACGATGCAAGTTCTTCTTTTAATAAAATTAACAATTCTTCATCTGACTTTTTTTGAAGGTGAGCAAAGTTCATCGATTGAAGTTTTTCAATATTAAAAACCGCTCCGGCTTTATTTACACGCTCCAAAGCAAATGATCGACACAACTCATCAAGATAATAGAACTCCCGATCATCTCCTGCGCTCCAACCAAGCAGCGCGACGAAATTAACCAACGCTTCTTTTAAATAACCTTTCGCGCGGTAATCTTCTACCGCCACATCGCCTTGGCGTTTACTTAACTTTGATTTGTCCGGATTTAACAAAAGAGGGAGGTGAGCAAATTTTGGAATTTCCCATCCGAAATATTGATAAAGTAAAATATGTTTTGGAGTTGAAGAAAGCCACTCTTCACCGCGTATTACATGCGTAATTTTCATCAAATGGTCATCAACAACGTTCGCAAGATGATAAGTTGGGTAACCATCACTTTTCAACAAAATTTGATCGTCAACCACGTTGCTGTTAAACGTAACTTCTCCGCGGATGATATCATCAATATGGATGAGTTCATCCGGTTGAACGTTTAAGCGTATAACGAACGGCTCATTGTTTTTAAGTTTTTCACTTATTTCATTTTCAGTTAGATGAAGACAATGCTTATCGTATTTTGATTGAAGTCCGGTTTTTTGTTGGTCTTCGCGCAACTGCTTTAGTCTATCAGATGTACAAAAACAGTAATAAGCTTTTTTTTGTTGTACGAGTTCATCGGTATACTTTTTATAAATCGTTAGCCGTTCGGATTGCACATACGGACCCAATCCGCCGTCTTTGCCGGGACCTTCGTCGTAATCAAGTCCAGCCCACTTTAAAGTTGTAATTAGATTTTCAACCGCTCCTTCAACAAGTCTGGTCCTGTCTGTATCTTCTATGCGAAGAATAAAAGCGCCGTT
Organism: Ignavibacteria bacterium; assembly: GCA_030693705.1. GTDB lineage: Bacteria > Bacteroidota > Ignavibacteria > Ignavibacteriales > Ignavibacteriaceae > UBA1563. The sequence continues at coordinate 76,348 of JAUYAB010000068.1, forward strand.
ATTCTTTTTTGCGAAAAGATAATTATAAAGCGCTGTTCTTAGTCCGCCAACATGCAAGTATCCGGTTGGACTCGGCGCAAATCTGACTCTAGGATTTTCACTAATCATTTTTAAACTTTTTTGTAAGATTATTTTGTTTTGATTCAAGATTTCCGAACTATTTTGTCACGAAATAGATTGCTCTCATGTAGTACGTTTTGAATACTCCCACAGAGTTTCGGGGGCAATATCAATATTCCCCGGCCATACTACTGTTCCATAGGCAACCATTGCTTGCATAAACAATGGTGAATCTTTTAATTTCGTAAATGGCTTCTTATCTAAATATGGAGCCATATCAAACAGCCGCGTCTCTTGATTTTCGAAAACAAGTAAAAGTGTATTATCTTTTCGCGGTTCAACATTGATAACATCTAATAATTTTTCCATAAACTCCTCATTATTATTGTAAAGGATTAATGCGGAAAAGTTCTTCTCCAGCGACTGCTAATTCCCAGTCAGCCATTAATTCATCTTTGTGAATGTCAATCCAAGCAACAACTAATCTTAATTGTTTTGCCGGGAAATCTCCGGCAAGAATAACTCCATCTTCAATAGAAACTGAGCATTTCTTCCCTTGATAACGAACATGGATGTGTGGTTTGTTATGACGACCAGTATCTTCATAGTACATTGAAACCAGTATTCCATAAAACATTGAAATTATCGGCATTTAACAATCCTTCTAGTTCGGTGTATTACTTACAAATAGAACACTAAACTTAAAAAAACTTTTTAGAACATTTAATTAAACTTCTTTAATCTCAAAATTAAACGAAGATTAAGACGTTTATAAAAGTCCAATTAAAGTTAGCTAACAGATTTTAATTTTTTATCAACTCAAATTTAATTGATCTGTTAGCTGTTTCGTTTTTCTGCGCTAATGTTAAATTATTTCCATTCGTTACAAACACAAAATCACCTCCAATTATTAAATCTCCAAATCTGATTGTTGCAGCATGGATAGCGGTATCGCGTAATGATACTGTTGAATTAATAACAGTATCATTTCATGCGCTATGTAATAAATGTGACGATTTTATTGGATTACAATTGATTATACTACCACACATAGAGCAAGTTTTATTCTACTTAAAACTTCATGGTTAGTATTCTTCTTTGCTATTAAATTATCATACTCTATTTCTTGCTGCACTTCCACGTTTTTGGGGGAGTAATGGAATTAAACAACGTAAAGCCTTATTTACGGTTTCCGAATCGGGAAAATACTTCCGTATATCCGGTTCAAGCATTACCGCCCCATCTTCAAGTTTGAAATGTTGAACAAGGGTTGTTCCGTCTTCCTGATGAATCTTTACCGTATGTCCTGCGCGATAAGCTTGATAATATTTGCCTTTAATGCCACCAGCAATTTTTGTAAAATTATATTCGGGCTGAATATTGCCGTCCTCTAAAGCTGATTGTTTAGAATTTTCCTTCTTCATATACTCTTCTTTCATTTGTGGTTGCTTTGCGGCAACTAATAATTCGAATATTTGCCTCTCGTTCGGTGTGAATGGCAACCAAAACTCGTCCCCTTGAAGAACTGCCAATACTGAGGTATCGTTGTTCGTTTTCGGAATGTTCCGGGTCGGGATACGTCATTAATAACGGATCATTGAAAACCGTTTTTGCTTCCTCAAAATTGATTTTATGTTTTTTGAAATTTTCTTTAGCTTTTTCTTCATGCCATTCAAAAGACAATTTCATTTACAACTCCGTCCGCATTCTTTTATTAATACCGTTCCTAACTTACCGGATATCATAGCAAGTTATCTCGTGGACTTTTTGCTTTCTTCTTTTTACTTGAAACTTGCCGCGTTATTATTTTTTAATAAACTTATCAGAAGTATAAAACTTAACTTTCTCAACAAATTCCGTACTATCGATTGGTTTGGGGATATAATCAGTAGCTCCAGATTCCAAACATTTCTCTTTATCGCCTTTCATGGCAAAAGCGGTTAGAGCGATTATCGGAATGTCTTTATATTCCGGCATCATGCGAATTTTTTCGGTGGCTTCAAATCCGTTCATAACAGGCATCTGCATATCCATTAAAATAAGATCGAATTTTTGTTTCCCTACCTGGTCAACTGCTTCGGCGCCGTTTTCAACAACTACAACAGAAGTAAAATTATTTTTCTTTAACAACCGTGTTACAATAATTTGTGAGTGTTTGTAATCTTCAACTAAAAGAATTTTTGGAACATCAGTTTGCTTTGCCGCTTCTTCCGGAGTAGTTGGTTCATCATACCGGTTGATCATCGCGTTAACTGTACTTGCAAGATCCTCGATGTTTGTGCTTCGTTTGTCTAAAAGATCGGTAAATAATCCATCGATTTTCTTTAAATCTTCTTCAAAATTTTCTTTACCGGTATAAATGATAATGGGAAGATTTGTAAACTTTTGCTCTGATTTTATAAGTTTGATCAAATCAAATCCGTTGATCTCGGGCATATCAAGATCAATGATCGCTAGATCAAGGTGGATATCTTTTATCGTTTCCATCACTTTTGAAGAATGAGAGAGTGCAACCGGATTATAACCAACTGAAGCGATAGCTTCTCTAACTAAATTTAAGGTGGGAACGTCGTCATCAACGCAAAGAATGTTCGAATCTTTTTTCAGTTTATAACTTGTTAAAACTTCAACCAGATCTTTGTATTTTATCGGCTTAACAAAATATTCAACCGCTCCCATCAAGAATGCTTTTTGCTGTTCAGCTTCAACCGAGCAAACGATGATCGGAATAAATTTGGTAGCTTTATTTTCACGAATCTTTTTTAATAATTCCAATCCGTTTATATCAGGCAGAACAATATCGGTAATGATTGCAAGAACGTGTTCACGCTCAAGATACTCAAGGGCTTTTAAACCGGCATTAACAATAATTGGTTCATATCCCCATTTATTTAAGTAGTTGCTTAGAAGTTTAGAAGTAGCATAATCATCTTCGATAACAAGTACTTTGTTTTTCCCGTCGGTAGCTTTGGGAAGAGTCAAAATCTTCGTTTCGATTTCATCGGCAACTATATCAATCGGTAGAGTAAAACGAATTGTAGTGCCTCGTTCCCTGTTCGATGGCGTTTCTACCGAGCCGTTTATAAGTTCAACATATTTTTTAGCGAGCAGATAGCTTAACGACGTAAAACTATATTTTTTTTGGGCTGTAATATCTAAAGCTTTAGGGAGAAAGCTTCTGTCCGGCATGGAAGCGTTTTTATTTGAAATACTTATTGTTACATGATGTTTATCAGCAAGCGTTGCCGAGATAGCCACTTCTCCGTTTGTGGAATGATAAAGTAAATAGGATAAAAAGTTTGAGAAAACCAATCTCAATTTCTGATGATCAATTTTAATATTTTGAGGTAATTCATTCCCGATTGAAGAAATGAATGAAAAACCGTTAACCTTAAATTTTTCAGATTGCTGGCTAACAATGTCATCGAGAACATTTTTAAGATTTACGTCAGCTTGATTTTCTGTTACGCCGCCGCCGTCTACCCGGGCAAAATCAATTAAATCGTTAAGCAGGGAAAGGAGTTTTTGTGCATTGTCTCTGATGGTTAAAACGTAATCGGCTTGATTGGACGTTAATCGGTCATCGTTAAGTAATGAAGCGAACCCAATTATGCTGTTGGTTGGAGTACGGAATTCATTAGCTAATTCAGCTACAACTTTACCCACATTTAACTCAGGCTCAAGGGCGGCTCCTGAAACCGTGCTGAGATAAGGAATAAGAAATTCACCAAATTGTTCTAAAAATTCTTTATCTCCCTGTGTAAATGGAGTTTTCTGAGAAACTTTCAGAACGAATTTTTGAGAAGAGGCATTTATAAGAATGCAGCTTTCATAGATAACAAAATCGGTTGATTGTATTTCACATTTTGCATCAGAATCAAATAATACTTTTTCAAAATTGCTTTGATGAACCTTGCAAAAAGCACATTCATATAAGGCATTTGGCAGAAACGACTTCCGTGCAGATTCCGATTTTCCCTGAAAGATGAGTTGGTTATGGCTGTTAACTTTAAAAAGGATTGCAGACTGAAGTTGAAACTCACTTGCAATAAATTCGCAAAGTTTGTTGGGAAATTCCGATGTATTTTTCAACACAGAATTTTGCAACTCGTTTATTCTCTTGAAGAGGTGAATACTCGATAATATCATAAGGCTATAATTAATTCTCCATTTGCCCTAAATATAAAGATTTTCCTTAGAAATGAAAAAGATTATTTTACTTCTTTGGCAGGATGTTCAAAAAAAATAGAGGTTGTTGAATTTATTTCTTGACAAAGAGTCTCAAGGGTAATATATTTCACCCATGAAAAAGCGACTATTTATCTTTTTAACAATTATTTCTATTTCTTCGTTGCTTGGCGGAGTCTTTTTAGATTTCATTAATGCAAAGAACGAAGGCGAAAATGTTCGTGTGGAATGGAAAACTTCCGACGAAAAAAATGTTAAAGAATTTTTAGTTGAAAGAAAAACCTACCAGGGAGAATTTACTACTTTAGAAACCGTTAAACCCCAAGGACCTAATTCGTATTATTCTTTCCTCGATCAAAATGCATATAAGGTTACCGATGTAATTTTTATTTATCGAATTAAAATTGTCGATTTCGATAATACTGTTTCCTTTACAAAAGAAGTTAGTGTTTCACATAATATTTCCGGCGTTAAAAGAACGTGGGGAAGCATAAAAGCGATGTTCAGATAGTTTTTGTGCCTACTCCCTTTTCACTCCTAAAATTCCTCCTCCAATTTTTTAAGTCCTTATTTATTTTTTCATTCATCTTTCTTACTATTGTAAATAGTTTAAGTTGTTCCTCAACCGTTAGAAGTACTGAGCAATCCAGGACAGTTGTTATTAAGAAGGGGTATAAAATAGTAGCGAGTGAGAAAAATCAAATTCGCGTGCTGCTTGCCGAACAGCAAAATCCGGCGTTACTTACCATTAAAGGCTTGTACCGTTTAATTTCAGATAACGAAGAAATAGGACAATTGAAGCAAGGTGATAAACTAAATTTCAAACTCAATGGTGGGGGATTAAATGTAAAAATCAATTCGCGAGAAGTTGATGGGATAACTTTTTTATTTCAACCGATAGACTCAACAAGTGAAATTCTCTTTTCCGGCAAAAAATATAGCGGGGATTTCCTCGTTGTGTTTAGCGACAATAGCAAAATTTTGATCATTAACCGTTTACCAATGGATGATTATCTCCCGGGAGTTTTGCATCCTGAAATGGCGGTAAAGTCAAACCAACCTGAAAGGTACGAAGCGCTGAAAGCATTCGCAGTCTGCGCTAGAACTTTTGCGGAAACGAAAAGGTTAAAAGGGAACACTTACTACGATATTACCGATGATGTCCGCGATCAAGTTTTTGACGGCTGTGGAAGTTATACCGAACTTGATAAACAGGCTGTTACCGTTACTTCAAATGAGATTTTAAAGTACAACGAAAAACTTGCAGAGGTATTTTATCACTCTGCTTGCGGCGGAATGTTGGAAGACCCCGCGAATGTCTTTTCCGGTAAAGTTGATGGATATTTGTCTTCCAAAAAAGATGGAGATGAAAAACCGAATTGCGAAATTTCTCCTACGTTTTATTGGAAAGAATCTTATTCTCAATCCGAACTGATGAATTTATTAAAGACAAAAAATCTGGTTAATAAAAAACAGAAAACCATAAAAGATATTGAGATCTCGGATGTGTTCTCTTCGGGAAGAGCAAAAGAACTCCGAATTATTTTTGACAAAGCTGATGATGTTACTTTGCATGGTCCGGAGATAAGAAGTTTTTTTATTAGAAAAGATACCAAAGGAATATTACGCTCATCGCTCTTCACATTAGAAAAAGAAATTTCGAAAAGTGGATTAAAAAAAATTACTATCAACGGCAGAGGCAGCGGGCATGGTGTTGGTCTATGCCAATGGGGCGCAATGAATCTTTCTTCTCAAGGAAAAAGTTATAACGAAATCCTTGATTTTTATTTTCACGGTTGTACTATAGGAAAAATTGAATGATCCCATCTAATCTTAAAATATTTCTTGCTTCAAAATCTCCGCGAAGAAAAAAATTGTTAGAACAAATCAATCTGCAGCCGGAAATTTTACATTGCCATTTTGACGAATACTTCGATTCAAAAAAAAGAGTTCCAACAATCGCTAAATCACTTGCGTTCCAAAAAATGGAAGTAGCAAAAAATGAGAATAAAAAAGGCATTATAATTACTGCCGATACGATTGTTGTTATTGATGGAAAAATTCTCGGTAAGCCGGAGTCTGTTAAGCAAGCAGTCGCAATGTTAAAAAGTCTCGGCGGAAGAAAGCATTTTGTTTACACCGGTTTTTGTGTTTTCAATTCTCTAAACGGAAAGATGATCAACGATTACGAAAAAACCGAAGTTACTTTTAGAAAGTTAAAAGAAGCTGAAATAAAAGAGTATGTCGCCGGCGGAAGCCCGATGGATAAAGCCGGAGCCTATGGAATCCAGGATGATTACGGGGCAATCTTTATAGAAAAGATCAACGGCTGCTATTATAATGTCGTAGGACTACCGCTGACAAAAGTTTATCAGGCGATATTGAAAGTTCTCTGAGATGTTTGCGAAAGTTAAAAGAAATATTTTCATCTCACTTGCCGCTGCCGGTTTACTTTATCTTATTTTTTCTCTTTATGCTGATTTTGACAAAGTCTTAAAAGCTTTTTCAATATTTAATTGGTTCCTTCTTCCTTTGCTTTTGCTTTTATCCTTTTCCAACTACGTTACACGGTTTTTAAAGTGGGATTTTTATTTACGGCTCTTAAAAATCAATATAAAAAAGATCGATTCATTTTCTGTTTTTATGTCGGGCTTAATCATGAGCGTAACTCCAGGGAAAATGGGAGAGTTGTTAAAAGTCTATTTAATAAAACAAATTTCCGGTGAGCCGATCAGCAAAACCGCACCGATTATTTTTGCAGAAAGAATTACTGATTTTCTTTCACTTATTTTTATCGGACTTATCGGCGGATACGTTTATCATTTTGGAAGAGCAATAATCATTGCTGTGGGAATCTTTTTTGTTTTACTCACCATTGCGTTAACCAACCGAAACATAGGTGAAGCGATAATCGGATTCTTTTCGAAGATCAAGATCATAAAAAAATATGCAGAACATGCAAAAGAGGCGTATGAAAGTTCGTATCAAATGCTTCAGCCAAAACCTCTGTTGCAAATGTCGTTATTAAGTTTAGCTGCCTGGTTTTTTGAATGTTTGGGATATTACCTAATTCTCACTAATTTTCATGTAGAAATTTCTTTGCTTTGGGCTTCGTTCAGTTATGCATTTGCAACAATAGTAGGTGCAATCTCTATGCTGCCCGGCGGTTTAGGAGTTACTGAAGGTTCATTGACGGTATTACTTCAACAAAAGCATTATTCTCTTGATATTGCTTTTGCCTCCACATTTATCATAAGGATTGTTACCTTATGGTTCGCGGTTCTTGTAGGTGTTGTCAGTGTCCTGCTTTATCAAAAAAGATTTGGGAAAATAACGATTGAACAATAAAATAGTGAATGGAGTTCTCAATGAAAAAATACAAAAAAATTATTCTTCCAGCCGATGGTGAAAAAATCACCTTCGCAAACGGTAATATCACCGTACCGGATAATCCCATAGTTTTATTTATAGAGGGCGACGGCATTGGTCCCGATATTTGGCGCGCTTCTAAATTGGTTTTTGATGAAGCTGTAAAAAAAGTTTATGGCGGCAAAAAGAAAATTGCCTGGGTAGAAGTCTACGCCGGTGAAAAAGCATTGAAGGTTTATGGAAAAGACAAATGGCTTCCGCAAGAAACCGTTGATGCAATAAAAGAATATTCTATTGCTATTAAAGGTCCATTAACCACTCCAATTGGCGGTGGAATAAGAAGTTTGAATGTTGCGTTGCGCCAGTTACTCGATCTCTTTGCTTGCGTTCGCCCGGTAAAATATTATCAAGGAACACCAAGCCCGATGAAACGTCCGCAGGATTTGGACATCGTTATCTTTAGAGAAAATACAGAAGATGTTTATGCCGGTATCGAATTTAAATCAGGATCACCGGAAGCTGAAGCTTTGATAAAATATATCAACACAAAATTTGATAAGAATATTAGAAAACTTTCCGGTATCGGTATTAAACCGATAAGCGAATTCGGTTCAAGACGTTTGGTGAAGAAAGCCATTGAGTTTGCAATTGCAAAAAACCGTAAGAGTGTTACTCTCGTTCACAAGGGAAACATAATGAAATTTACCGAAGGTTCATTTAAAGAATGGGGCTACAAAGTTGCCAAAGAAGAGTTTGCTGATTTTGTTGTTACCGAAGATGAACTCTGGAAAAATTTTAACGGAAAAATGCCTGAAGGCAAAATCTTATTAAAAGATAGGATCGCCGACAGTATCTTCCAACAACTTTTATTACGCCCGAACGAATATGAAGTCTTAGCAACTCCAAATTTGAACGGCGATTACTTATCCGATGCCGCCGCTGCACAGGTTGGCGGATTGGGAATTGCTCCCGGTGCAAACATGAGCTATGAGACTGCAATCTTTGAAGCGACGCACGGAACGGCTCCAAAATACGCAGGACTTGATAAAGTTAATCCAGGTTCAGTTATTCTCTCCGGTGTGATGATGTTTGAATTTATGGGATGGACAAAAGTTTCAGCGTTGATCGAAAAAGCAATGAGAAAAACTATCAAATCAAAAGTAGTAACATACGATTTCGCACGTCTAACTAAAGGAGCGACAGAAGTTGGGTGCTATCGTTTTGCCGAAGAAATTGTAAAGAATTTATAAATAACAGATTTATTGTTCCATAATGAATGGAACAAATAAGAACTAATAAAAGGAGAAAGTTATGTCAACAAAAGAAAGTAATATCAGTAAAGGTTTGTTAATCGGTTTTTTGACCGGCAGCGTTGTAGGAGCGGCAGTTGCACTGTTATACGCCCCTAAAAGCGGCAAAGAATTACGCCAGGATATTAAAGGAAAAGCTGATGAGCTTCTTGATGAAGCGGAAAAATATCTTGATGTAGCAAAAGAAAAAGCATCGATTATTTATAACGATGGTAAAAAAAAATCAGAACAATTAGTTGCTGAAGCAAAAGTTAAAGCAGATGTTCTTATCAAAGACGCTGAAAAAGTTTTTTCTGATGCGAGAGAAAAAGCCGGACAAGCAATTGCTACAGGTAAAGATGTTGTTGCTTCGGAAACCGATAAGATAAAAAATGCTTTTAAAGCCGGCGTCGATGCTTATAAAGACGCAAAAAATTCGTAACCGAAAAAGAATATGATTATTCAAATTTTTCAAGTCTTGCTGTTGGCATCCGCTACGGTGCTTTGTGTTGCGTTGGTCTATTATATTTTCCGGCTCACAAAATCATTTGAAAAGATGCAAACCGATATTAGCCGCATCGCGGACGAAATCCATCCTTTGCTTGAGTCGTTTGACTCTTTAGCTCTTTCTATCAAGAACATTACAACCCATGCGGAAGAACAGATGGCTTCCGTTTCATGGGTCGTTAACTCGATAAAATCGCGCGTAGTGGACTTACTGGAAGTTGAGCGAAAAATAAGAGAAGGAATTGAAGCTCCGCTACTGAGTTTAACAACCAACTTAAATGCTGTTAAAAAAGGAATTGCAACTTTTGTGCAAAGACTAAAATTCTAACTTTTCCCCCCGCTACGCGGGGGGGTTCGATATTTATAATCCAAAACTAAGGAGTAAACCGTGAAAGAATATGGTCCAGAATCATTACGCAACATTGCATTAATCGGGCACGGAGGAACCGGCAAAACTTCGCTGTCCGAATTGTTCTTATTTACTGCCGGTGAATCAAATCGAATTGGTAGTATTGCTGAAGGAAACACCATCTCAGACTATTCCGCCAATGAAATTGAACGTCAATTCTCTATTTCTCTTTCCTTAATGCATCTCGACTGGAAAAACACAAAAATCAACATTTTAGATACCCCCGGATATTCCGATTTTATCGGTGAAGTTAAAGCCGGATTAAAAGTTTGCGATACCGCCGTATTAGTGCTTAAAGCGGTTGAAGGAGTTGAAGTCGGATCTGAAGCAGCAGCTCACTTTGTAACGGAATATGAAATACCTTCTGCAATTATTATTAACAAATGCGATAACGAACATTCACGTTTTGAAGAGATCGTTGCTCAAGCAAAAGAAAGAATTACGGATGGAGCCGTTGTTGTAACTTTTCCCGCAAAACAAGGATTGGGATTTTCTTCCGTTGTTGACGTTGTTAAAATGAAAATGTTCACTTATGGTGAAGTTGGTTCGAAGAAAGTAACCGAAGAGGAAATCCCCGAAGCATTAAAAGCCAAAGCAGAACAATTAAGAACCGAATTGATTGAAAAAGTAGCTGAACTAAGCGAAGAATTGATGAATAAATATTTCGAAGCCGGAACGCTTTCCGATGCTGATCTGGAAGTAGGAATTAAAACTTCTATCGTTAAAAGAAATCTTACCCCGGTTTTTGCTGCCTCTGCCGCAAAAGGAGTTGGAGTAAATAACTTCTTAGATTTTGTTGAAAAGTTTTTTCCAAATCCGGCTGATCGCGGTGATTTTGAAGTTAAGTTAAAAGATAAAAATGAAAAAGTTTTTCTCCGTGTTGATCCGAAAGGGGAACCGGTAATGTTCATTTTCAAGATTGTCTCGGAGCCGCATGTTGGCGAACTTTCACTTTTTAAAGTTTATTCCGGTAAAGTAAACGCCGGTCTTGATCTTATAAATGAAGCGAATGGAAAGGGAGAACGTTTAAGTCAGCTTTCCGTTCTCAATGGAAGAACACGAAAAGAAGTAACTTATTTAGGCGCAGGTGATATTGGCGCAGTTGTAAAATTAAAAGACTCCCACTCAAGCAATACGCTTTCATCAAAAAATTTACCCGCTATCATTGATCCGATCATATTTCCGGAAGCAATTATTCGCGGTGCAATTATTCCCAAAGCAAAGGGAGAAGAAGATAAGATTGCAACTTGTTTGCACTCACTGCATGAAGAAGATCCATCATTCAACGTAAAATACGATCCCGAAATTGCTCAGACCGTCATCTCCGGTCAAGGTGAACTCCACCTAAATTTAGCCGTTAAACGATTAAAGGAACGCTATGGCGTTGATGTTGATCTGGTTGAGCCGAGAATTCCCTACCGTGAAACTATTCGCGGTAGAGTTGATGACGTTGAATATAAACATAAGAAACAATCCGGCGGAAGAGGACAGTACGGACACGTTCATTTTAAAATGGAACCGATGCCGAGAGGCGCAGGTTTTGAGTTTGTAAATGCGATTGTCGGTGGAGTTATTCCGGGACGTTTTATTCCCGCAGTAGAAAAGGGAATAATTGAAACGATGGAAAAGGGAGTCATCTCCGGGAACAAAGTTGTTGACGTAAGAGTTACTTTGCATTTTGGTTCTTTCCATGATGTTGACTCTGATGAAATGTCCTTCAAGATCGCAGGCTCGATGTGTTTTAGAAAAGGCTTTACCGAATCAAAACCGGTATTGCTTGAACCGATCTATGAACTTGAAGTTAAAATGCCTGAAGAATGTATGGGTAACGTAATGGGAGATATATCCAGCCGGAGAGGAAAAATTCTCGGAATGGAAAGCGACGGGCATTTCCAGATTATCAAAGCCAATGTACCGTTGTCTGAACTCTATAAATACTCTTCAACACTGCGCAGTTTAACCGCAGGTAGAGGAAATCACAGAAGAAAGTTCTCGTACTACGAAGATGTTCCAAAGGAAATTGAGAACAAAATTGTAGAAGATTATAAAAAGTCCAAATTAGAAGGATAACAAAGACACCTCCTCATAGGTTAATTGATGTTCGAACCTCCAGGGTTTTTAAGACCCTGGAGGTTTTTCTTTTTACACTAAAATGAAAATATTTCTTGGATAAATATATTTACATGTTTATGTTTGCAGAAGCAAAGGTTAATTAATCTACCCGATGCAGATCGTTCTTTGAATAGTTGAATCTTTCCCGGTTGTTTTTATTTAGATAACTGAAATTGTGGTGTTTTTTCTTTGTATACCTTTTGGCAGAATCCTGAGGTGTGGAAAAAGCCTGTTGGGGCATTCTATTCTCTTACAACATTGGAGGCGCTAAGCGTATCTTTTGTTAGATCATTTTGCTTAAAAGGAAAGATTACTTCTATGATGGTTGATGGGTTATGTTT